>CAZZER010000012.1:19131-44910 GCA_964653365.1 uncultured Candidatus Thioglobus sp. | reverse complement strand
ATGGCAGTGATTGCTTCTTTTATTGGAGCTATGGGCCTGGGTTTTAACTTATTACTCGCTCTAAACCAACTAAGGGTAGGTCAAGCGCTAGAATTAGGAATATGTATTGTCCTGATTGCTGTAGTGTTAGATAAATTATCTTTAGCTTGGGCCAATAAGCAAACCGACTACTTTGCCGACCTTTCTTTTGTTGAGAGAAATAAAACAGCTCTTTTGTTTGTTGCAGTTTTCTTTGCCGCTCTTTTGTTTGCTTGGTTTGGTAATTGGGTGTTTGCTGATACTGCAAAAGGTATTAACTATTTTCACACGATACCCCACAACAAAGGTATTACCACTGAGCCATTTTGGCAGGCAGGCGTTGACTACATGGTTTCAAATTGGAGAATGGCTATTAAAGCATTTAACGCGTGGTTACTGGTGGAAGTGTTGATGCCAATGAAAGCGTCTTTTCTGGCCATGCCAGCAATAGCAACTTTTGTTCTAACAATGGGTGTTGGTTACATTATCGGTGGCATTCGTTCTGCGATTATTATTGGGTTGTTTATGTTGTTTATTGCTCTAACACCCTGGTGGGAAAGAGCCTTGATAACTATGTATATGCTGACGTTTGCAGTCACTGTTTCTGTTTTTATTGGTACGATTGTTGGTGCAATCTGTGTGCAAAATAAGACGGCAACCAAATTCATTCTTTTGGTTTGTGACACTTTTCAAACTTTTCCGTCGTTCATTTATCTTATTCCGGTGATTATGCTCTTTGGTGTGACTGACACTTCAGTGTTAATTGCGGTCATTGTCTACGCTGTTATTCCGCCTACTCGCTACACCGTAGAAGGCCTGAGAAATGTACCAGAATCTTTGCTTGATGCGGCGGATATGTCGGGCGTAACAAAACTTCAGCGTATGTTTAAAATCGAGTTCCCGTTAGCTTTCCCACATATTATGCTGGGCGTCAATCAGTGCGTTGTTTTTGCATTGTTTATGGTTATTATAGGTGCGTTTATTGGTACTGAAGATTTAGGCCAAGAAATAATGCAACAACTTTTTTCTGGAGGCAATATTGGAAGTGGTCTAATGCTTGGTTTATGCGTGGCGTTTATCGGTCTTGCAGTGGATCATTTAATTAATACTTGGGCGCAAAAAAGAAAAGAAGATTTGGGTATTGAATAGAAAGTTTTACTAAGAATTAAAAAAGCGAGACATTTGTCTCGCTTTTTTATTGGGCTTTTGTTTAAAGTTTTATAGCAACATTTTTTGTGCGAACATAGTTGTAAATCGCCTCAACGCCTTTTTCGCGACCGAACCCAGATTTTCCAATACCCCCAAAAGGTGCAGCCATTCCACCGGCAAACCACTCGTTGACGAAAACTTGTCCAGCAACCAACTTGTTTGCAGTATCGTGCGCAATATTTAAATCTTTTGTAAAGATGCCAGCCACTAAGCCAAACTCTGTGCCATTGGCAATACTGATGGCTTCTTCAGCGCTATCAAAAGGTGTTATACAAAGGACGGGACCAAAGATCTCTTCTTGGGCAATCGAACTACATGGGTCAACATCTGCAAGAATTGTGGGCTCCAGAAAATAACCCTCTCTATCAATTTGTTTGCCACCCGTTGCCACTTTAACGCCGTTAGCTTTTGCATTGTCTAGCTTGGATAGGATGCCAGTTAGTTGATTTTCAGAGATAACTGGCGTTAATCCAGAGTTATCCAACCCATGCCCAACTGTGAGGCTCTCGGCCAGCTCTACACAGCGTTTAAGGACTTCATCATATCTTGAGCGACAAACCAGTAGTCGCGACATGGCAGAGCACACCTGTCCTGCGTTAAAGAAGATTCCCCAACGCACGCTTTCGGTGAGCTCGTCAATATCACCGTCGTCGAAGAAAATTCCAGCAGATTTCCCACCGAGCTCCATCAAGGTTGGTACAACCTCATTTGCGGCAGATTTGAGAATGGTTTGACCTGTTGGCACTGAGCCAGTAAAAACAATTTGATCAATGTCCTTGGAGGTAACTAATTTTTCACCTAAATCTGAGCCTAGTCCATTTAGGATTGAAACAGAGCCCCTCGGCACACCGGCACGCTCAAGAGCTAGCCCAAGCATAGCAACACCTAGTGGATCTAGTTCTGGTGATTTGATAATCACCGAGTTACCCGCAGCAAGCGCTGGTGCCAAACCTCGCGCAGTTAGTGAAACAGGAAAATTCCAAGGAACAATTTGGGCTGAAATACCGTAGGGTTCGTGGATTGTGTAATCCAAATAACCCTCACCAATCGGTATTGATTTGCCTTCAAGTTTGTCGGCCATACCGCTGTAATAGTCAAAGTAATTTGCTGCCTCAGAAAATTCACCACGAGCGTCGTCTAGGGTTTTGCCACTTTCACGACACAACAGCTCACCACCTTCATCCACAATATTTCGAATTTCAGCGGCTATTCTGCGCATAAGAAGGGCTTTATCCATGGGTCTTAAGTGCCTAATATCTCCTTGAATAAAACTTTGTCGAGCGCCATTTAAAGCAATTGCTAGACTTTCGTCTGAGGCCAGTGCGCAGTTGGCAACCAGTTCACCTGTAGCAGGGTCTTCTACTGCAATACGCTTGCCCTCGTCACCATCACGCCATTCGCCAGCAACATAATTAAGCACAACACCGTTTTCAATGAATTTTAAGTTCATACGTTACCTCGATAATCCTTAATATTTTGTGCAATCCATTGATGAAAACAATGGGTTGGACCATCCATAACAGGTGAGAATTTACCGCCATCAAATTTTGTTCCAAAACGACCCTTCTGCATACCTTGTACCACCCCCACATCTTCCAGAAAAACAGCTTTCCAAAAGCGTGCGTTAGAGTCCATTAGGGCGCCTAGATGTTGCATTTCTTCCTGAGGCTTGGTGTAATAAAGAGAAACGTGTTCAATAGTTTTGTTTGTGTTAAGTGGTTCAAGAATAATATTAAACACATGGTCGCGATGCACGCCTAGTAGTACATTGGGGTATAGGCAAATGTATTCACTGCCAG
The DNA here is from genome assembly GCA_964653365.1 of uncultured Candidatus Thioglobus sp. Classification (GTDB taxonomy): domain Bacteria; phylum Pseudomonadota; class Gammaproteobacteria; order PS1; family Pseudothioglobaceae; genus Pseudothioglobus. Next base: position 41,884 of record CAZZER010000012.1, on the reverse strand, counting down.
TATCCCATTTGTCACTAAGCCCCTCAAAATCAGGAAAAACCTCACCATTTTCACCCTTTAGTTGTGAGTAAACCAAAGACCCTTGACCAGAAAAATGACCCGGTTCTTCTATGTGATAATGGTCTTCAATTTTTGAAGTAACGTTTAGCTCTGGATGGACAAATGGCAGGTGATAACTTTCAGCATAATTCTCAACCGCCAGTTTCCAGTTGGTATCCACCTCAAGCTTGAAATAGGCATTGTGCCCACCATGGTAAATAGGTTTTTCAAACTCCTTCCATCGCTCAATAACCTTGGCTGCGTAGGTAGTAAATTCTACTGCATTGTCGTTAATGTTAACAAATACCATATCTTGCCATACGTAGGAGCGAATAACATTTAGGCCAAGTTCGGAGTGATCAACAGCCTCATGCGTATTTGACTCGACACCTCCGACCATAGGTGTGGCTAAGATATCCCCATTTAGCTTGTAGCACCATGAGTGATAGGGGCAACGAATCGCACCAATGATTTTGGTGGGCTCATCGACTAAAATCATGCCGCGGTGTCGACAGGTATTTTGAAAGACGTTAATATTGCCTTCAGAGTCTCTTACCATTAGCAAGGGTATACCAACAAAATTAATGGGTTTGGCGTCACCCGGCTCAGGGATATCTTTGCCGCACCCAATAGCAGACCAGTTGTTAAAGAGTATTGCTTGTTTTTCTTCCTCAAAGACGGCATCGTTGATGTAATGCTCATTTGGCAAACCTCTCGCAGACTCGATTGGATTTAATACGCGATCAACATTTGTTAAAGGTATTGAGCTCATAATACAGTTGACTAGTTAAAAGACGAAATGATACAATTAAGACGCAACAATCGTTGCCAATTAATTTCTGTTAATCAATTGAAATTAATTCAATAAAAATGAGATGAGTGCTACTTTATGGTTTTTGAATGAGAAAATCTCGAAGCGCCTTAACATTTTTTGGCATCATTTCTTCTTTTTCACTCATGATATAAATAGCGGAAGGTGCTGGAATAGAGGTTTCTCCAAGGACAACCAGTTCGCCACTGTCAATCTTGGGTTTAACCAAGTGCTTCCAGCCAAGTACAATACCCGTGCCGTCACTGGCTGCTTGTAGGGCGATCATATAGTTATTCACATGCGTGCCCTGAGAAATTTTACCTTTGTAGCCTAGTGCATTAAACCAAGAAAACCAGTTTGACCAGTTTTTATCTTTAGCTCTTAGGTGAATAAGAGGCAGCTGTGCTAACTCTTCAACGTTAGGATTTTGGTGTTCTTGAGCAAATTTAGGGCTGCAAACGGGCACTAATTCGTCGTGGAAAAGGGTTTGTTTTTGGTTGGATTCGTTCTCAACAAAACCATAGCAAATTTTCAAATCAACAGCCACACCTTGAGAGTTTGGGTTGTCAGTTACATGTTGGTTAACAGGTATTTCGGGATGTTGTCGCCAAAATTGCGACAATCGTGGGGTTAACCATAGGCCAGATACCGCAGTTGTTGCACTGATGGTAACTTCTTGGTCACTAGCAGATTTTCTGAGATTTGCTAGTGTTGAGGAAACCGCTGAAAAGCTCGACTGTAGTACAGCAAATAAAGATTCGCCGTGGTCGGTTAAGTTATTGCCATGGTGTTTTCTGTCAAATAATGAGAGGTTTAATTCAGTTTCGAGGAATTTTATTTGATGGCTAACAGCGCCTGGAGTAACTCCAAGCTCTTCGGCTGCGCCCTTGAAGCTTCGGTGTCGAGCTGCAGTTTCAAAAGTTGCCAGGGAAGTTAACGGTGGTAATTTATAGTATCTGCGTGACATAATCTCTACCTAAATGTTGAATATAATTATACTTGCTTTTGTTTTTTATTGTGACTTATATTATAGGTGCTAGTTATACTTGTTTTTGTATTTAAGTACGGTTATTATCGTGTATCTGGCTCTATATAGCAATAATCTACGATTTTAAGATAACAGTATAGGGAGCTTTGCAGCAAAAAAAATTGTGGATTTATTGCTAATGATTTCATCTGAGTGTGAATATTTTTATAATTAATCACTTTAATTTAAAAGATAATGTTGCTATTAAATTTCCATAAGTTTAAGCAAGAAGATTTAGTAAGGTTTTATTAAGTCACGAAATTTTTATTTTTTTAACTAACTAATCCAACAGGAGAAATAGTATGTCATTACCAAGTCAAGCCGAGTACGTTATTATCGGTGCCGGTATCCACGGTTTATCAACAGCATGGCGTTTAGCCGAAAATTTAACAGCAAGAGGCGAAAGCATCGAAGGCCGTATTGTTATTATTGATAAGGCAGACACAATTGCTGCAGGTGCAACAGGTATTGCATGTGGTGTTGTTCGTAACAATTACTTCCAGCCAGCAATGCGTAAGTTAATGGCACACTCAGTTAGCATTTGGGAAAGTGATCCAGAAGCGTTTAGCTATCATGCAAACGGATACATGCAAATTTCATGTGAAAGTATGCGTGACGACGTAAGAAGTATTTATGAACAGCAGAAAGCGATTGGCTACGAAAGTGTTTTCATCGAAGGTGAAGAAGAGTCACGCGAATACATGTTGAATCTTTTTGATGACTGGCAAGCGCAAGGAATCACCTCTGTTCTTCATGAGAAGCCAGGTGGTTATGCAAACAACGTTAAAGCGATGGAAGGCCTTTCCAAGAAAGTCCTTGATTTGGGTGTTCAAATTGTTCTTAATACTGAAGTTACAGGCTTTACTACTGCGGGTCAGGGCGAGCCAGTAACGGCTGTTGAGACTTCAAACGGTTCAATTGCTTGTGATAACTTAGTGATTGGAACAGGCCCATGGGTTCGTGACTTCTGGTCAATGTTAGGGCTTCCTTCTCAAATCGAAATGAAAGATTTAGAAGGCAACGTACACGAAGGTATCGATATGTGGCGTTTCTGGCAGCTTGAAGAAGGCGTTCTTGAAGTTGACCCTGAAATGTTGGTTACAAACGATGGAAAGATTCCACCAGTATTGCATGTAGATACAGATGCACCTTTATACTCAACAGTTGACGGCTCTTTGATTACAGACGAGCTATGGGGCATTTACTACAAGCCGGATTGGAACTTTGGTGGTATCCAGGGTGGCGCTGCTCCTTGGCAGGTGCCTACACCTGTTGATGAAGTTGCTATCGACCCTTACGGTCCTGCAAGCACTGAATTCGTTGCCAGTAAAGAGTTCCCAGAAATGTGGGTATCTGCACTAGCGCATTGTCACAAACGCTTTGAAGGCCTTATGGACAATTACCACAAAGAGCCTTCTGGTGGTATTGGTTGTATGACTGCTGACAGCTTCCCAGTTATTGATAAATTTAACGGTAACGTGACAATTATTGCTGACTCTAACCATGGCTACAAAATGTTAGGTGTTGGTTGTTTAGTTGCTGAAGAATTATTGGGCGAGCAACAAGAGCTTCTTGAGCCATTTAGATTCTCTCGCTTTAAAGAGGGTAAATTACACCCAGTATCTAACAGTCCTTATCCTTGGAGCTAAAACTGTGAGTCGAACAAAGTATTCTGCCTTTAAAGTCTTTAAAGAGGCTTTGACAGGACATAAAGGCTGGGAGCCAGCTTGGCGCGATGCCGAGCCAAAAGCTGACGGCTATGATGTTATTATTGTAGGTGGTGGTGGCCATGGTTTGGCCACCGCTTATTATCTCGCAAAAAAACATGGAATTACCAATGTAGCAGTTCTTGAAAAAGGCTGGATTGGTGGCGGTAACGTTGGTAGAAATACCACCATTATTCGCTCAAACTATCTTCTGCCTGGTAATGAGCCTTTCTATGAGCACTCTATGCAGTTGTGGGAGAATCTTGAGCAAGATCTTAACTACAATGCGATGGTATCTCAACGTGGTATTATGAACCTCATCCACTCTGATGCACAGCGTGATGCTTTCATCCGTCGTGGTAATGCAATGTTATTTGCCGATGCTGGTTGTGAATACCTCAACAAAAAAGAAGTTAAGGAAAGATACCCGTTTCTAGATATGGATAATGCTCGCTTCCCAATTCAGGGAGCCTTGGCACAACCACGTGGCGGTACAGTACGTCATGATGCTGTTGCTTGGGGTTATGCTCGCGGTGCGAGTGACCTTGGTGTTGATATTATTCAAAACTGCGAAGTTACTGGTTTTAATATTGAGAACGGTAAATGCCTAGGTGTTAAAACATCAAAAGGTGAGATTAAAGCTGGACGAGTCGGTGTTTGTGTTGCTGGCTCTTCAAGTCGTGTGATGGCTGCAGCAGGTATTAATTTGCCAATTGAGTCGCATGTACTTCAGGCATTCGTTTCTGAAGGTCTTAAGCCACACATGGATAACGTTATTACTTTTGGTGCGGGTCACTTCTATTGTTCACAATCTGACAAAGGCGGTCTCGTCTTTGGCGGTGATATTGATGCTTACAATACTTATGCTCAGCGCGGAAACTTGCCAGTTGTTGAGGATGTTTGCTCTGGCGGTATGGCAATTATGCCATGCGTTGGACGTGCGAGATTGTTACGTATGTGGGGCGGTATTATGGATATGTCAATGGACGGTTCTCCGTTTATTGACAAGACTGAAATTGATGAGTTGTACTTTAACGGTGGCTGGTGTTACGGTGGCTTTAAAGCGACACCTGCGAGTGGCGACTGTTATGCTCACTTGTTGGCTACGGGTCATTCTCACGAAGTTGCAACTGAGTTCCGTCTAGATCGTTTCAGACGTGGCGCAATGATTGATGAGAAGGGCGTTGGTGCACAACCAAATCTACATTAGAGGACAAGACAATGATAATAAACCATCCGTTATTAGGTCCTCGTGATTCAGAGGAGTTTGTTTATTTAGGATCCGCCGATCTGATTAATAGACCAACAAACTGGGAAGATGAGGCTTCTGCTGAAGATTTTTACCAGTACCTATATATTAGAGAAAATATTGCAGGTGACAACCGTGAGCTTTGGTATCACGAACAAGGCGACCAGTCTTGGCTTGTTGTTACTCGCTGTACTTTAACACACGAGATTAAAAGTGTTGAGCTTGCTCAAGACGTCTCAAGAGCACAGGGTCGATCAAAATGAGTCAGATTAATAGAATCGATGGCGGTCTAGTAGACCAAACAAAACCTGTAAGCTTTACTTTCAATGGTCAAATATTAAAAGGCTATGAAGGTGATACGCTTGCTTCTGCATTGCTTGCAAATAACAAGCATTTAGTAGGTCGATCGTTTAAATACCACCGTCCACGTGGTATCGTAACGGCGGGCTCACAGGAACCAAATGCCATCATGGAAATTGGACACGGCGCTTACCAAGAGCCTAACACCCGTGCCACAATTACAAAACTTTATAACGGTTTAGAAGCAAAAAGTCAAAACCATAGAGGTCCTCTAGGTTTCGACTTTATGGCGATTACCGATTTCTTCTCACCATTTTTAAGTGCGGGTTTTTATTATAAGACCTTCATGTGGCCAAAAGCTTTTTGGGAAAAAATTTACGAGCCGGCAATTCGTCACTCTGCTGGTCTGGGCACGCTATCAATTGAATCGGATCCAGATACTTACGATAAAGGTTTCCGCTACTGCGATATCCTGATTATCGGTGCAGGGGCAACAGGACTTTCTGCAGCTTTAACTGCGGCTGAATCTGGTGCTAGAGTGATTGTTGCTGACGAAGATTTCATTATGGGTGGGCGACTAAACTCAGAAACTAACGAAATCGATGGTATGTCAGGTACTGAGTGGGCCAAGCAAACAGTTGCTAAACTCTCTGCAATGGACAATGTTACGCTTATGGCTGATACGACAGTCTTTGGTGCATACGATCACGGCATTTATGGTGCGATTGAAAATAGAGACACTGAAGCCAGAGCTGATAGTAAAAAACCTCGTCAAATAAACTGGCGTATTTATGCAAAACGTACAATTTTGTGCGCAGGTGCAACAGAAAGAGCAATTGCTTTTGGTAATAACGATCGTCCGGGCATAATGATGGCAAGTGCTGTCAGAACTTATCTGAACAGATATGCTGTTGCAACTGGCCAGAGAGTTAGTGTTTACACAAATAATGATGATGGTTGGCAAACAGCCAAAGACTTAAGCGACAAAGGTGTGAATGTTGTCGCGGTGGTTGACTCTCGTTCTATTGAACCTCTTATGTCAATTCCTGGTGCTGAGATCTTTATGGGTACGGATGTAACCGATACAAAGGGTCGCCGAGCTATAAAGTCAATTACACTTTCAAACGGTAAGACAATCAATACAGATACACTTGCTGTATCTGGTGGCTGGAATCCAAATCTTCACCTAACTTGCCACCACCGTGGCATTCCTACATGGAATGAAGAGTTGGCAACATTTGTTCCAGATGGCTCTGTTCCGGTTGGCATGTCTGTTGCTGGTCGTGCTAAAGGCACAATGGTTCTTGCTGATGCAATCGTTGAAGGTCATAATGAGGGCGCTTCTGTTGCGTCAGATTTAGGCTTTAAAACTGGTAGTTCTAAGCCAGCTACAACTCCTTCTGTTGCTTATAACGTGACAGCGAGATGGGGCGTTCCAAGCGGTAAAAACCGTGCATGGGTTGACTATCAAAACGACGTAACAGCTAAAGATCTGAAATTGGCTAACCAAGAAGGATTTAAATCTGTTGAGCACGTTAAGCGTTACACAACGCTTGGTATGGCGACAGACCAAGGCAAGACGGCTAACGTTCTTGCGATTGGTATCATGGCTGATAACATGAATCAAACCATGGAAGATACGGGTACAACAATTTTCCGTCCGCCTTACAATCCAGTTTCTATGGGTGCTTTTGCTGGTAGAAGACGTGGTATGGAGTTTTATCCTACGCGTTATACGCCTTCCCACAATTGGTCTGCAGAGCAGAATGCTGTTTTTGTTGAAGTAGGTATGTGGTATCGCTCTCAGTGGTTTCCTCAGCCTGGTGAAACTGCTTGGCACGAATCTGTTGACCGTGAGGTAAGACAAACACGTGAATCCGTAGGAATTTGTGATGTAACAACATTGGGTAAGATCGATATTAAGGGCGAAGATGTTTCTGAATTCTTAAATAGACTTTACGTTAATGCTTTTGCAAAAGTGCCAGTAGGTAAAACTCGTTATGGTCTAATGCTTCGTGAAGATGGTATGGCTATGGATGACGGCACAACAGCAAGATTGTCTGAAAATCATTTTGTAATGACAACGACAACAGCCAATGCGGTCAGTGTTTACCGTCATATGCAATTCTGTCATCAGTGCTTATGGCCTGATTTGGATGTCCACATGATTTCTGTAACTGAGCAGTATGCACAGTACGCAGTTGCTGGTCCAAACTCGCGCAAGCTTTTGCAGAAGATTGTCGATCCTGAGCATGATATTTCCAACGAAGCATTCCCATATATGGGTGCAGGTGAAATCTCAGTTTGTGGTGGCATTCCTGCAAGATTATTCAGAATCTCATTCTCGGGTGAGCTTGCTTATGAAATCGCAGTGCCGACGCGTTATGGTGATTCACTAATTCGTATCCTGATGGAAGCGGGTGAAGAATTTAACGCAATTCCTTATGGTACGGAGGCGCTTGGCGCAATGCGTATCGAGAAAGGTCACGCGGCTGGTCCTGAGCTTAATGGTCAGACAAGTGCGCATGACTTAGGTATGGGCGGTATGATTTCTCATAAGAAAGACTTCATCGGCTATAAGTTGGGTCAAAGAGAAGCACTTCTTGATAGTAATCGCATGCAAATGGTTGGCTTTAAGCCAGTTCTTAAAGAAAATCAAGAGCGCTCTGGGCCTTCAATGGCTGGCGCGCATTTGGTTAACCTGCGCGATAAGCCAAATACGTTTACAGATCAAGGTTGGATTTCATCATCTATCTATTCACCAATATTTGGTCACTTTATTGGTCTAGGATATATCAAAGGTGGACATAGTCGCAAAGGTGAGACTGTCCGTGCGGTTGATTTAGTTAGAGGTCAAGATATCGAGGTTGAAATTGTAAGCCCGCATATGTATGACCCAGAAGGGGAGTGTTTACGTGTTTAATAATATTTCCTTTGACAAAAATTCAGGAGAAGCCTGTGTCTGATTATACAATGGTAAAAGAGTCACCTCTAGGTGGCGTAGAGCACGAATACGATGGTGTAACTGTCTCTGAGGTAGTTGATCAATCGCTGGTTATGGTTGCAATGCCAAATGGCAAAGCAGATGAAATCGAAGCAGCAATGAACAAGTCTTGTGGCTTGTCACTTCCAGAGATGCAGCAATCCACTCAATCTTCGGATTCTCAAGTGACGCTTTGGCGTTTGCAAAAGAGCCAGGTATTGGCTTATTATGCCTATGATGGGGATGATGCAGAAGCTAACATTGCTGAGCGTTTTAATGCACCTTCTGCTTACTACACAGACCAGTCTGATACTTGGGCTATGATTCGTGTTAGCGGCGAGCGCAGTCGTGAAGTACTTGAGCGTATTTGTCCAATTGACTTAGAACCTAGTGTCTTTACAGTTGGCAGTGTATCTAGAACGATTATGGAGCACATCGGTACAATCATCTACAGAGATGGCGATGATTCATACGTGCTATTAACTATGCGTTCTTTTGGGCGCTCTATGTTGCACGCGATTGAAGTATCGGTTGATAACGTATTATAAAGCTCAGCTTAATACAACAAAAAGCCCCGGTATTGTCCGGGGCTTTTTGTTTGTGGACGCCTATCAATTTGAAAATGATAGGGGTAAAGAATTATTTACTTCTTTTGGTAGTGACTCAGATAATTAACACTAACATCGTCTTCAAGCTTGTAAACTTTAGTAAGTGGATTGTAAGTCATGCCAATCATCGATTGAATAAACAAATCGCAGTTTCTTGACCATTCGTCTATCTCGCTCGGTTTGATAAACTTCTCGTAATCATGGGTGCCCTTGGGGAGAAGATTTAAAATATACTCAGCACCAACAATAGCAAAGAAGTAAGATTTGGGATTGCGATTGATAGTTGAGAAGAATACCTTTCCGTGTGGTTTCACTAGGGTTGAGCAAGCGCTAACAATCGAGCTTGGGTCGGGGACGTGCTCCAGCATTTCCAAGCAGGTAACTACATCAAATGATTCACCTTCTTTTTCTGCCAATTCTTCAGCGGCAATCATTTCATATCTTACATCTAGACCCGACTCTAGTAAGTGCAGTTTTGCCACCTCAAGGCTTGCCTCGGCTAGGTCAATGCCAACAACTTGAGCACCTTCAAGCGCTAAAGCTTCGGCGAGAATACCGCCCCCACAGCCAACATCAAGAATACGCTTACCTTGTAGTGAGCCACCACAATGCTCTTTAATGTAGTTGAGTCGAAGTGGGTTAATTTCGTGAAGGGGTTTAAACTCAGAGTTTTTGTCCCACCAGCGAGAAGCAAGCGACGCAAATTTTTCTACTTCGTCATAATCGACATTACTCATAACGATTTAACTGTCTCAAGTACCTCATCAGCGTGACCTTTAACTTTAACATTATCCCATTGTTTGAGAATATCGCCTTTAGGGTCAATAATGAACGTTGAGCGCACAATACCCATATACTCTTTGCCGTAAAGTTTTTTTAACTGAATAACGCCAAACTCTTTACAAAGAACTTCGTCAGGATCAGAAATCAGATCAAAATTAAAATCATATTTGCAGATAAACTTGTTGTGGGATGCTATGGACTCTCTGGAGACGCCATAAACAACGGCATTATTATCAATAAATTGTTGATTGAGCCGAGTAAAGTCTTGGCCTTCTATGGTGCAGCCCGGGGTATCGTCTTTTGGGTAAAAATAAAGCACGATGTAACGACCCTGGTCGTCGGGCAATTGCACTTCAAGATCGCTTGTAGCAACACAGGTAATAGGATTAATTTTTGTCATTGACTGTATAATGAATTGATTGAAAAATCCTATTTTAACCCCGATGAACAACATCCGCAATTTTTCCATTATTGCCCACATTGACCACGGTAAATCGACCATTGCCGATCGCTTTATTCAGCATTGCGGTGGTCTTAGCGATCGTGAGATGTCATCTCAGGTATTGGATTCGATGGATATCGAAAAAGAGCGAGGTATTACTATTAAGTCACAGAGTGTGACGCTGGACTATCAAGCCAAAGATGGCGAAACTTACCAATTAAACTTTATTGACACGCCTGGGCATGTTGACTTTTCTTATGAAGTGTCACGCTCTCTATCTGCCTGTGAAGGCGCTCTTTTAATTGTTGACGCTTCTCAGGGTGTTGAGGCGCAAACGGTAGCCAACTGTTATACAGCGATTGATCAAGGTCTTGAAGTTGTTGCGGTTCTCAATAAGATTGATCTGCCCGCCGCCGAACCTGAAAGGGTGGTGGATGAGATTGAAGATGTAGTTGGTGTTGAAGCACATGATGCTGTTCACGCTAGTGCGAAATCTGGTATTGGTATTGAGGATATTCTGGAGCAGATTGTTGAAAAGATTCCTGCGCCTGAGGGCATTGTTGATGCCCCAATTAAGGCCTTGATTATCGATTCTTGGTTTGATAACTATTTAGGAGTTGTGTCACTGATTCGTGTCATTGATGGAGAAATCCGCGCCAAAACAAAGATTAAAATATTTTCAAACGGTGAAGAGCATTTGGTTGATGAAGTTGGTGTTTTTACACCGAAACGTACCAAGACTGAGAGTTTAAAAGCGGGTGAAGTGGGGTACCTAATTGCCAGCATTAAAAACATTGACGGTGCTCCTGTGGGTGACACCATTACTGGAAGTAAGAACCCGATTATGGAGCCACTAGAAGGTTTTAAACCTGTGCAGCCAAGGGTATTTGCGGGGCTATTCCCAACTTCCGGTGAAGACTACGAAAAATTTAGAGATGCGCTTGCCAAGTTACGGCTGAATGATGCGGCACTTCAATACGAACCAGAAAATTCCGATGCCCTTGGGTTTGGGTTCCGCATTGGCTTTTTAGGCTTGCTTCATATGGAGATTGTGCAGGAGAGGCTGGAACGTGAGTATGATTTAGATCTTATTACAACAGCGCCAACTGTGGTCTATGAGATTGTTGACACGAGGGGTAATATCCACAAAGTAGACAGTCCGTCAAAATTGCCGTCAATTCAAGGCATTGCGGAGTTCAGAGAGCCAATCATTACCGCCAACATCTTGGTGACTAATGAATACGTTGGCCCGGTGATTAGTCTTTGTGTTGAAAAACGCGGTATGCAAAAAAATATTCAATACATGGGTCGCCAGGTCGCTATCACCTACGAATTACCACTCAACGAAGTAGTTTTAGATTTCTTTGATCGGCTAAAGTCCGTTTCTCGTGGCTTTGCTTCAATGGATTATCAATTTGAGCGTTATCAGGCTTCAGATCTTATTCGTTTGGATATTATGATTAACGGTGAAACCGTTGATGCACTTGCACTTATTATCCACCGTGAAAACTCAGTGTACAAGGGTCGAGAAATCGCTGTTAAGATGAAAGAGTTGATTCCTAGGCAAATGTTTGATGTTGCTATTCAGGCGTGTATTGGGGCAAAAATTATTTCAAGAACGAATGTTAAGGCGCTTAGAAAAAACGTTACAGCCAAATGTTATGGTGGCGATGTTTCTCGAAAACGTAAGCTACTTGAAAAACAAAAGAAAGGTAAAAAAAGGATGCGCTCAATTGGGCGAGTAGACATTCCTCAGGAGGCCTTTCTTGCAGTTTTACATATCGATTAATTATTAATTAACGACTCGAGCCCATTAAACCATGCTGGATGATCTTCAGGGCAGACTAGAGTAGGTTCAATATTAGGAAGCTCCATTGTGCTACCCAAAGGAATCATTATTAAGCCCCGAGCAGTCTTCCTTGGAACTCTGGAACCACAAGTTTTACAGCAAGCGTTGCCAAATGTGTTGGGCTCTGGCAAAAGATATTCGTTTCGATTGTTCTCGCCGGAGTGCCAGTTAAATTGATCAGGTTTTACAAAAAGGTTTGTGGCAAAGGCAGCTCCTGTTACCTTGCGACATCGTGAACATTGGCACATGCCGAAAAAGTCAAATGGGCCTATCATTTCCCAAGAAACCTCACCACATAAGCATTCACCGTTTAAGGTTTTGTTATTCATGACGTACATCCTCTTGTTCGTTGAAATCAGTTTAGGTAAGTAATCTTTCTAATACAAACTTAGTCCCGAAGTAGGCGATAACTAGCACTGCAAAGCCAATTTGCGTGGCGAGAGTGGCATGTCTTCCACGCCAGCCGAATATTTTATGTCCTATGACTAAACCTACAAAAACAGCCCAAGCAATTATCGATAAAAGTGTTTTAGCTGTTAGTTGTTGGGTAAAGAAATCATCGATAAAAATAAAACCTGACACCAAAGAAAGGGATAACAAAAGGCAGCCCATTCTTAAGGTTTGGAAGAGAAAATCTTCCATTGTTTGTAGTGGTGGTAATTTAATAATAAAGGTATTTATTTGATGTTCATGAAGTAATTTTTCTTGAATATTTAATAGCACTGATTGACAAACAGCGATAGCCAATAGTGCATATGCGCCAATCGAGAGAAAGACGTGGGCCGCAATCGAGACTTCAATCAGTTTATTGTGCTCATCAGGAAATGCCAGTGAAAACAATAAAGCAATAGCAGTTAAAGGGTAAACAATAATTCCTAGAGCGTGAATGGGTTTACTTAAAGAGGTAATAAACAACAGGGTGGCAACGACCCAAGACACAAAAGTGACACTACTTGCGAGCCCAAAGAAAACACCATTTTCTTGCCACAGGTTAGTCAATACATAAGCATGTGATGCGCAAGCCAATAAAAGCAAAATATTGATCAGGGTTTTATGCTGATGTGTCTCAGAGTCCTGAGTGAAGTAACGAGTCAAAATAAGCGCTACAATAAGGTACGCAGCAAATGGGATTATAGTGATAAGAAGCATCAATACCTATCAATATTGCAAAAGCTATATAATACGATATTTTCCCTATTAAGATAATAATGTTTGACAATTTAAGCGACCGTCTCTCTAAAAGTTTTAAGGCATTACAAGGCAAAAACAAGCTATCTGAAGCCAATATTAAAGAGGCAATTCGGGAAGTGCGCCGCTCTCTCTTAGAAGCCGACGTTGCCCTTGAGGTTATCAAGTCTTTTATTGATCAAGTGCAATTAAAGGCGCTGGGTTTAAAAGTAGCAGAAGGCTTAACACCATCGCAAGCTTTTATCAAATTGGTTGAGAGTGAGCTTACTGCAATTATTGGCGGAAAGAATGAATCACTCAATCTAGCCACCCAACCACCTGCTGTTGTGATGGTTGCCGGACTTCAGGGTGCTGGTAAAACAACCTCAATTGCTAAATTAGCTAGATTCCTCAAGGAGCGTGAAAAGAAAAAAGTTCTACTGGTTAGTGCTGACGTTTATCGTCCTGCAGCAATTGAACAATTAAAAATACTTGCCGAACAAGTTGAGGTAGACTTTTTCCCATCTAGTATTAGTGATAAACCAGAGCAAATTGTTGCTGATGCTAAAAAACACGCACAGAAACAATTCCACGATGTGGTCTTGGTTGATACTGCGGGTCGTTTGCATATAGATGAGCAAATGATGAGCGAAATTCAAACGCTACAACAAAGAGTTAATCCAATCGAAACCTTGTTTGTTGTTGACTCAATGACGGGTCAAGATGCGGCACATACTGCCAAAGCTTTTGCTGATGCGCTGCCTTTAACCGGTGTTGTATTAACAAAAACGGATGGTGATGCACGTGGTGGTGCGGCACTTTCGGTTAGGCATATTACTGGCAAGCCGATTAAGTTCCTCGGTGTTGGTGAAAAGACAGACGCATTAGAGCCATTCCACCCTGATCGTATAGTATCGCGCTTACTTGGTATGGGTGACGTGCTTTCTCTTGTCGAGGAGATTTCCCGCAAAGTTGACCAGAAAAAAGCAATGAAAAGCGCCAAAAAAATGGTCAAAGGCCGTTTTGATTTATCTGATATGCGCGATCAACTTCAGCAAATGCAGCAAATGGGCGGTATGGGCGCCCTGATGGATAAACTGCCTGGGATGGGTAATTTGCCTCAAAGTGTTAAAAATCAAGTGATTGGTGATAGCGAGAGCGCACACATGATTGCCATTATTAATTCGATGACACCTAAAGAGCGCACTCATATCAATTTAATTAAAGGTTCTAGAAGGCAGCGAATTGCTAAAGGGTCTGGCACCAGTGTTCAACAAGTCAATAAACTCCTTAAGCAGTTTGAAAAAATGCAGAAAGGCATGAAGAAAATGGGTGGCGGAAAAATGAAGAAAATGATGGAGCAAATGAACCAAATGCAAGGTGAGGGTGGTATGCCAGATTTTTCAAAAATGGGTGGCGGATTACCAGGGCTAGGTGGAAAGAAATTTCCATTCTAGGATGTTTAGCAACAAGAAAATTAATATTAAGAATTGATAATCCTCATTGAATTCGACAAATTTCATTAATTTATTAGATAAAATTCACCAATTTACTACCACAGCAAATTCATAATAAAAAAAGCCATGCAAATACTAAAACGATTAACTGTATTTTTATTGATTGGCTTTGTTTCATTTGCAACACCAATCACTGCGTTTGCCGATGAAGAAGTAACAAGTGAAACAGTGCAACTAACTTTGGTGATTAGTGCAACTGATCAGGTAAATATAACTGCAGTGAAACAAGTAAAAAAAGGTATAAGTGCTTTTGATGCAATTGCAGGGATGGTCACTATGAAAACAAAAGATACCTCTTGGGGCCCACAAATTATGGCGCTTGCAGGTATTGAGGTTGAGGCAAACAACTACTGGGCGTTGTATGTTGATGGCAAGATGTCAATGGTTGGTGCAACAGACATTATTCTTCACACCAACACAGTTGTTCTCTTGAACATTGAAACATTTTAGAGTAATATAATTTTATCAAAACTAGGGGTTGTTATGAGTACACAAGAGTTCAAGCTTAATTCAGGCTTTACATATTTAGTTATTTTGGCAGTATTGGTTGCCCTGGGTGTTGCGGGTCGGTTGTTACCACATCCGCCAAACTTTACGCCGATGGCTGCAATTGCGCTTTTCGCTGGCTTTATCTTTGTGAAAAGGTATATGTCGGTAATCGCAGTTGTTTCAGTAATGCTATTAACCGATTACTTTGCTTTCGGTTTTCTTTCACCAGATTGGTTCGCTTCTAAGTCAATGTGGGTGGTTTATTTGGCTTTGTTGTTTCCTATCGTTTTTAGAAGCTTCTTGCAAAAGAAGCTCGGTGTTCTTAGAATTGCAGGTGCAGCTCTGGCAAGTTCTACGGTATTTTTCTTGGCAACAAACTTCGCTGTTTGGGCTTTTTCACCAATGTATGATCTTGCTGGAGAAAAGACTTGGTCGGGACTCATGCTTTGCTATACGATGGCAATTCCATTTTTTCAAAATACCATTGCCGGTGATTTGATGTGGTCTGGCGTTATTTTTGGTGCCTACTTCGCAGTGCGTAACTTTTCTAATTTACAAGTTTTGACTGAAAAGAACAATGTCCTATACAGCGCCAATTAAAAACACACAAACTTAAACTGAATTTCCAGCCCCTCGTGCTACTCGGTCCGAGGGTTTGCTTTATCAGCAGCTTTTATTATTAAGCATCTTGCCACCTACACTACTTAATCAAAGGATGGCTGAAAAAGATACCAATAGCAACCAAAAACGCTTGTATCTATTGTGATGATGGGTAATATAGGCAGTATTTTCATCACATCAGTTATGCTGTTCTTTTTTCTTTAACAAGGCTCAATGTCACAACATTTAAAAGGAATATTGATTACCGTTTTGGGGGTTATCATTTTAAGCCCAGACGCGGTTTTAATACGTTTGGCAGACTCTGATGGTTGGTCGCTTTTATTTTGGCGAGGCATTTCGTATGCTCTTGGCGTTAGCCTAATTGTTTGGATAACAAACGGCTCTCAAGCGTTACATGTCTGTCGACAAATTGGAAAAGGTGGTTTATTAATCGGTTTTTTAGCAGGTATAGCAGCTGGCACTTTTTTATTTGCAATTGAATACACGTCGATTGCCAACACCCTCGTTATTATTAGCACTTCACCCGTCATGATCGCCATTGTCGCTTGGATTATGCTCAAAGAAAAAATCAGCTTGGTTACCTTTATATCGATGCTGATTGTGTTTATCGGTATTTACATTGTTATGAGTGAGAACTTTGGCGGCTCAAATCTTAAAGGTGATATTTATGCGCTGATAACTGCAGTTATTATGGGCGTCACTTTTACACTTACTCGTAAATATAAAGACTTGGATATGGTGCCAACAAATATTGTTGGTGGCTTGGTAGCGTCTATCATTGCACTTATGTTTGCGGATACGTTGGTATTATCCTCAGATGCAATGATTTATATTGTTGCAACAGGGATTATTTTGTCAATTTCTTTTAGTTTGATAGTGATTGCGCCCCGCTACATTCCAGCCGCAGAGGTGGGCATGATTATGCCGCTTGAAACGGTACTAGGCACATTAATTGCTTGGATTGCTATTAATGAAATTCCTTCAGATAGTGCCTTGATTGGCGGCTCAATTGTTATTGCTACTCTTTTTTATCACGCATGGTACAGCACAAGATTGGCAAAGAGACGCTGAGTTAATATCCCCGTAATCAGCACTTGCAAATTTAGTCAATAATTCGATAACAGCTATTTAATTTTTTTGTTACCTATAATCACAGATTAGATAAAATTTATTTTTTTAACTTCATATTAGGAGAGAGTTATGAGTGAGGAATTATCACGTCAGTCAAAATTATCAAGCCGACACACAGCGCTTGGTTCGGGTTTGGAGGACTGGAACGGGATGGGTACGGCTTGGTCATACAATACTGATGCAAACGATGAGCACAATGCGATTCGTGAAAATGTCGGCATGTTCGATATGTCTCCCCTTAAGAAAGTGCACATTCGTGGTGCGGATTCAGCATCTGTTGTTGATCATTTAATTACTCGTAAGATGGAGAAAATCTACACCGGTAAATCGGCTTACGGCGCTATCTTGAACGAAGATGGTGGTGTTTGTGATGATGCGATTATTGCTAACAATGGTGATGAGTACTTGTTGGTACACGGCACTGGTGAAAGTATGGAAATGCTCCAAGACTCAGCAAGTGGTAAGAATGTTGATATTGAGTTTGACGATGATATGCACGATATTTCTGTGCAAGGCCCCAAAGCAGTCGAACTTCTTAACGCACATACACCAATAGACCTGCCATCACTTGAGTACTTTCACCAACAAAGAACTGAGCTATTCGGTCACCCGTGCACAATCTCTCGTACTGGCTATACTGGCGAGCGTGGCTATGAAATTTTTGTAGGTGCCGATAGTGTTTGTGACGTTTGGGATAACTTGGTTGGCGAGGGGGTAACGCCTTGTTCATTCGACGCCTTGGATAAGGTTCGCGTTGAAGCGGCATTATTGTTCTTCGGCTACGATATGACAGCAGAGCATTCTCCTTGGGAGGTGGGTTTAGGCTGGTCGGTTTGTCGCACAAAGGGGGATTTCCGAGGTAAAGAAGCAGTATTTGCTCGTGAAGGTAATGAGCGCTTTGTCATGGCTGGCCTTGTGGCAGATCTTGGTGAAGGCCTTGTTGGTGGTGAAACCTTATCGGTTGATGGCCAGAATGTCGGTGTTGTTAATAGCCCCGTTTGGTCTGAGCGCATGCAAAAGTCTTTAGCCTTGGTGCATATTGAAAAAGCTTTTTCAAAGCCGGGTGTTAAGGTGCTTGTTTCTGGAGAAGACATGGAATGTGCTGGTGAGATTTCGGCAGTACCGTTTTACGATCCAAGCAAGTCAAACACGCATGCATAATATTTTCACTATGTAAATTGCTCGCCCCTTTCGTATTAAGGGGGAGGGCTGTATAATAATTTTTATTATATTTTTTGGAGAAAACAACCATGATTAAAATGGACTTTAAAGGAAAAATTACTGAAAAAGAGCTTCCATTATTTGAGGGTGATAATGCTTTTTTAACTGACTTTGCTTTATCAAAAGACGAGAATGCACCGATGTCTGCAGGTTTATTCAGATTAGAAAAGGGTGAGCCAATTACTTATGAGTACACTTATGAAGAAATGAAAATCATTCTTGAGGGTGAGTTTATTATTTCTGATGGATCTGGCGAAGAAGTGACGGCAACTGCGGGAGATCTTTTTTACTTTCCAAAAGGCAGTGTGATCACTTTTAAAACACAAGACTTCGGCTTGGCATACTTTGTAGGCCAGCGTGGCGCTGATGAAGCTTAATTAAGGCACTTCCATCAAGTTAAAAAGCCCCGTCATTGAACGGGGTTTTTTTGTTTTACAGCTCTATTTATTGCTTATTTTATTATTAGATTTGACGAGTATAATGCCGATTTATACTCAAAATAACCACCTCTTTTTATGAAATCACAAGCAATTAAAGCCGATGTCTTAATGCTTGTTGCCGCTGCAATCTGGGGCTTTGCTTTTGTCGCCCAGCGTGTCGGCATGGAGACGATGGGTCCGCATTTTTTTAATGCCATTCGATTCTTTATTGGTGCTTTTGCACTTATGCCGGTGGTTTGGTTTTTTTCAAAAAAACCCAAAAAAACGGATAAGACTGCTGTCTCTAAAAAGAAGCTATTAATCGCTGGTACCGTTGCAGGGCTATTTTTATTTGGTGGCGCGGCTTTTCAGCAAGTGGGGTTGCAGTATACAACAGCTGGAAAAGCGGGCTTTATTACTGGCCTCTATATTTTCTTTGTGCCATTAATTGGCTTATTTTTTGCACAAAAAACGGGTTCGGGAACGTGGCTAGGTGCTACTTTAGCACTTGCCGGTCTCTACCTCCTTAGCTTTGCCGACGGCTTTAGTCTTAACTTTAATGATTCTATCGAATTAAAAGGCGATCTTCTGGAATTAGTCTGCGCCATTTTCTTTGCGGGACACGTTTTAATTATCGGCTATTTGGCCAAAAAAATTGATTCCGTCAAACTCTCTTTTGTACAGTTTTTTGTTGCCGGTCTATTGAGTTTGTTTGTCGCTCTTTTTGCCGAGCTTATTACATGGGAGATGATCGTGGCTACGGCAGTGCCTTTGCTCTATGCAGGTGTGATGTCAACAGGCGTAGCTTATACCTTGCAGGTGGTAGCACAGCAGCACGCGCATTCTTCTCATGCGGCCATCATTTTAAGTCTGGAAGGTGCTTTTGCGCTGTTGGGTGGGTGGTTGTTATTGGATGAACATCTTCCTGCAAGAGGGCTTATTGGTTGTGGCCTAATGTTGGCGGGGATGTTATTATCTCAGTTAATGCCTAAGCTCAGTTTTAATCTCATTAAATCTTAATCTATTGATCTATCAAGGCTTTAGTGCTTGAGTTGGAATTTAAGGCTATACTAAGTAGCATTCGTTTTAAAGGAGCTCTTTGTGTCGAAAACCTACCAGCCCATACCTTTGCCAGATCGCATTAAGTTGAACGATAAGGCTGCAATTGAGTCAGCAAATTCATTTTCTCAACTGATGGCGAAACGACATACCGTTCGTCATTATTCTGATCGATTAGTTGATCGTCAATTGATTGAGACTTGTATTCGTGCCGCAGGTTTTTCACCCAGTGGTGCCAACCAACAACCTTGGCATTTTGTGGCAATAGCCAACAAAAAGATTAAGCAAAAAATTCGACAAGCAGCCGAAAAAGAAGAAAGAAATTTTTACGCAGGAAAGGGAGGTGATGAATGGATTAGCGCCCTAGAACCGATTGGCACAGACGCTACAAAAGAGCATTTAGAAAAAGCACCTTGGCTTATTGTTGTTTTTGCCGAGCGTTTTGGCGTAGATGATAACGGTAAAAAATACAAACACTATTATGTAACAGAGAGCGTTGGTATAGCAGTTGGCATTCTTATTACTGCACTTCACCAAGCAGGCCTTGTCTCTTTGACCCACACACCAAACCCTATGCGTTTTCTGAATAAGATCTGCGATAGACCTGAGTCAAACCGTGCGGTAATGATTCTTGCAGTTGGTCACCCAGCGAAAGATGCAACAGTGCCCGCTGCCGCGAAACGAAAAAAAACTTTGAACGAAATTCTAACAATTTTGTTGGATTAGCCATTAATGTCATAAATTTATGTACAACATTATTGAAATCAAAAACACAACGCTTTTTCAGGGCAGAACAAAGGTTTTTGAGGATCTAAATCTCGATATTACTAGTGATTCAAATACGGTGATACTGGGCCCAAACGGTGCGGGTAAATCCACACTACTAAAATTAATAAACCGTGATTATTATCCGATTGCAATTGAGGGCAGTTTTGTTAAGCTATTCGGTAAAGAGCGATGGAACGTAGATGAATTGCGTACCAAGCTAGGGGTTGTTTCTCACACTTTGCAAAAAAATTATTCTGCTGATGCTATTGGGCTCTATGTGCTTTTGTCAGGTTATTATGCAAGTGATGGTATATGGCAACACCAAAGATTTGATCAAGAAAAAATTGAGCGTACCCACTCCGTTGCAGAATCATTAGGTATTGAGCATCTGCAACAAAGAGCGTTTTCTACGATGTCAACCGGGGAGCAAAGGCGGTTTCTGCTTGGTCGCGCCTTAATTCATGAGCCAGAGGTTTTGGTGCTTGACGAGCCAACAAGCGGGTTGGATATCAAGGCTTGTTCTCATTACCTGCAAACAATTAGTAATCTGATGAATATGGGAAAGAAGCTCATTTTAGTGACACATCATATTCATGAAATTCCACCTGAAGTTGAGCGTGTAATTTTTATAAAAAATGGTAAAGTTGTTGCAGATGAAAATAAAAGAACCCTGTTAACGAGCAAAAAAATATCCTGCCTGTTTGATATGCCAATTAAAATCATTGAAGAAAATGGTTATTTTCAAGCAATACCAAGTAATTAATAAATCAAGGAGATGGTATGAGTAATTCAGACAGTCCGCCAATTCAACCCGTTAGTGGCACTGTAATTCCACGCTTTGCTGGTCCAAATACTTTTGCTCGACTACCCGAACTGCGCGATGTCCCTTATTGTGATGTTGCCATTGTAGGCATTCCGTTTGACTCGGGAACCAGCTACCGCCCTGGTGCTAGATTTGGGCCACAGGCAATCCGTCAAGCCTCCAGGCATCTGCGCACTCAGTATCACCCTGCCTATGACACTGAGCCCTTTGCTGAGCAACAGGTTGCCGACGCTGGTGATATTGCTTGCAATCCTTACAATATTGAAGAAGCAGTCGGTGAAATTCAAGCGGCAGCAACAGATTTGTTGTCAAAAGTTGGCACTATTATTAGTCTTGGTGGAGATCACACGATTGCGCTGCCTTTGCTTCGCGCAGTTAATCATTACCATGGCCCTGTGGCCCTTGTTCACTTTGATGCCCATTTAGACACTTGGGATACTTATTATGGTGCACCATATACCCACGGCACGCCGTTTAGAAGAGCTGCAGAAGAAAAGCTATTTTTGGATGAAGCCTCAATGCATGTTGGTATAAGAGGCCCTTTATATTCACGCGATGATTTAACCAATGATGAAGAATTGGGCTTTAAAGTTGTTCATTGTGATGAATTTCAAGAAAAAGGTGTTGACCATGTGGTGAAGCGTATTAGGGATCGGGTGGGCAATCATCCGATGTATTTGTCGATAGATATTGATGTGCTAGATCCTGCGCATGCACCCGGTACGGGTACGCCAGAAATCGCTGGCATGTCATCTCGAGAATTGGTTGGCGTTTTGCGCGGTTTAGCTGGTCTCAATATTATTTCAGCTGACGTTGTAGAAGTTTCACCGGCTTATGATCATGCAGAGTTGACTTCATTGTCAGCAGCAACAACCGTTTTTGAAATTTCAAATCTGTTGGCCTATCACCGCAAGAATAAATCGTAATATCCAATCTTACGATTAACACTTATTAATCATGGGCAATAAAATGAAGTTTGCCAAAAGAATGGATCTGCTGGGTACCGAAACCGCCTTTGAGGTAATGGCGCGTGCAAAAGCTCTAGAAGCGCAAGGCAAAGACATGATTTATTTGCAAATCGGCGAGCCCGATTTCAACACACCCAGCCACATTATTGAAGCAGGCGTATCGGCACTGCGTGATGGGCAGACACATTATTCATCCTCTAGCGGTATTACACCCTTAAAAGAGGCAATTATTAAAGAGGTTACTTTTCGTCGCGGGGTTGAGCCAGGGGTTAATGATGTTGTTGTTACACCGGGTGCCAAACCCATTCTCTTTTTTGTGATAATGGCTTTGATTGACGACGGAGATGAAGTTATCTATCCCGACCCCAGTTTTCCAATTTACGAGTCAATGATCAATTTCACTGGTGGAAAAGCAGTGCCCTTGCCACTGCGTGAGGAAAACGAATTTCGCTTTGACGCAAATGAATTTTGCTCACTAATAAATAATAAAACACGTCTGATTATTATCAACTCTCCTCACAACCCAACGGGCGGTGTTTTGACCAAAAGCGATATTGAATTGGTGGCAAAAATTGCTAAGGAAAACAACATCATGGTGCTCAGTGATGAGGTTTATAAAAATATTCTTTTTGATGGTTGTGAGCACCACAGTACCTATTCTCTGCCCGATATGAAAGAGCGAACCATTCTTTTGGATGGCTTTTCCAAAACCTATGCAATGACCGGCTGGCGCTTAGGTTATGGAGTTATGCCAGAAGAATTGGCAAGTAAAG
>CAZZER010000012.1:0-19031 GCA_964653365.1 uncultured Candidatus Thioglobus sp. | reverse complement strand
ATGACCGGCTGGCGCTTAGGTTATGGAGTTATGCCAGAAGAATTGGCAAGTAAAGTTGAGCGGCTTATGGTCAATAGTAATTCCTGTACGGCTACTTTTACTCAGTACGCTGGCGTTGCCGCCCTAAAAGGATCGATGGCAGAAGCAGACGCCATGGTTGAGACTTTCAAAAAGCGTCGTGATGTTATTGTTGATGGTCTTAATCAATTGCCCGGGGTTAGTTGTGTTATGCCAAAAGGTGCTTTTTATGTTTTTCCAAATGTGGCTGAATTGGGCAAGACTTCAGATGAGCTAGAAAACTATTTTTTGCATGAAGCGGGCGTAGCGTTATTATCTGGCAGTGCCTTCGGTAAATACGGCGAAGGTTTTTTGCGTCTATCCTATGCTAATTCGATTGACAACATAAATATTGCACTGCAGCGCATGAAAAGCGCTATCGAGAAAATGTAGGGTCTTTTAGTTCTCTTTGTTTGATTGAATTGCAGACGCCATTAGCCTTGCGTAGTGCTGAATAGCACTATCCCAAAACGGCGAAAGAGTTCCACCATCAAAGCCTGGTGAATGGCGACCTTGTTGCATACGCTCAATAACACCAATATCTTCTTCGTTAAGACCACGCCAGGTATCAAAAACCCTTTGCCGACCTTCGGCAAAATCAGCAGAGTTAGCCGCGTCGCCTATTAAATAAACGTGAATTCTCTCAAGTGTTTTCTCGGGCGAGATGGGTATCAACTCCCAAACCGCCATTTGGTTAGGAAATATCTCTAATGAAAGTGTGGGAAACAAATGAAACCAAAGCACTTGCTTTTCCATGATTTCTGTTGGACTTGGAAAGTGTGGTAGGCCATCACCTCTATTTTCATCTGCTATCGGAAATTGATAATCATTAAAGAAACAATGCTTTTCGTGTTCAGAAGCGCGGCGCTTATCCATCGGCCCAAACTCTAAAAGTCCAGGATGTACAGCAAAGACATGATACGGCTCGATGAAATTTTCATGTACAAGTTTCCAGTTGCAATTGAGTTCCCATTCAAGAATCCCTGCGTGTTGTAAGCTATCCAAATCGTAATCTTGGAGGCGATCAGCCATAGGTTTGATAAATTGCTCAAAAGAGCCTGCATTGCCGTCAAGGTTTATAAAAATCAAGTCATGCCAGACTGAGCTATGAACTAGTTTCAGGCCTTGTGGGCCTTCTCCTTGTGGGTGAATATCGTGCTTCTCGCCGCCAAAATAATGCGGTCGTGCTTTAATTTTTCCATCAAGACCATAGGTCCAAAAGTGGTTTGGGCAGACTAGAGATTTTGCTTCTGTGCAAGCGTTTTCTACTAGTTTTGCGCCACGATGTGGGCAAGCATTATGAAAAACTTGGATATTGCTATCATCATCGTGAATGAGTATGAGAGGTTTTTCAGTTACGGTGATTGGTACTACATCACCCTTTTTAGGTATTTGATGAACAAAACCAGCAAGAATCCAAGCACTGGGTAATAGTTTTTCGTTTTCGAATTGTAGGAAATCAGGGTCAGTATAAAGCCCATTTGGCAGTCCGGTGGAGCGCTCAACACTTTGATTGCTCCTCTTCAGCCATTCTTCACTCAACCAAGTCTTATTAGGGTTATGTTCAATACTCATCTAGGTTTTTTTCAAAGACAATGAAATATGTGCAAATTATAGGACAGTAGATGTAAACTCAGTATTAATAATTTCAATACGCTTTAGTAAGATTGTCTATGTAATATGAAGCATTTTCCGAACTTATTCTCAGTAGCAAGCTTGGGCAAGGCCAAGCTAAAGAATCGGGTTATTTTTGGACCTCACGGTACAACACTTGGGCACGATGGCAAGGTCACAGATGAGTTAATTGCTTATCATGAAGCAAGGGCTCGTGGTGGGGCAGCCCTAACCATTTTGGAAAGTGCCACGGTTCATCACACTTACGCCTATCCCAAACAATTTATTTATCTAGGCTCAGATGAGTGTATTCCAGGAATATCCAAACTCGTTAAAACCTGTCATCAGCACGATTGTAAAGTATTTGGACAATTGTTCCATGCTGGAAGGGCAGTTAGAATTTCAACCGATGGTGCTCAATCGGTTGCTTGGTCGTCTTCTGCGATCCCCGATGAACGCTACCGCATTGTTCCAAGAGTTATGTCAACAACTTTGGTTTATGAAGTGATTGAGGCTTATGCACAAGCCGCGCTGCGTTTACAAAAGGCGGGTTGTGACGGTGTTGAGGTTTTGGCAGGCATGGGCTATTTGGTTTCACAATTTATGAATCCAACAACCAACCAGCGTGAGGACGAGTTTGGTGGTAGCTTTGAAAATCGACTACGATTTTTATCGACAATCTTAACCAGTATTCGAGCCAAAGTGGGGGATGATTTTGTGATCGGTATTCGCGTATCGGGTGACGAATTAGACGGCTTGGGTTTAGATGCTGATGCGATGTTAAAGATTTGCAAGGCGATAGATGACAAACAACTGGTGGATTATTTTAATGTGATTGCCAGTTCTTCAGCAACACCTTTTGGCTGGATTCGAGTTTTCCCACCCATGGAAGTTGAACCACTGTATGCAGCGCCTTTTGCTAAACAAATCAAACAGAGTGTTAGCAAACCAGTAATTCTCGGTGGGCGGATTAATCAGCCCCAAGAAGCTGAAAAAATGATTTCAGAGGGAATTGCTGACTTTTGTGCAATGGTTCGACCTTTTATTGCCGACCCTAAGTTTGCCCTCAAAGCCGAACGTGGTCACAGCGATGATATTCGCGCCTGTGTTGCATGTAATCAAGCCTGTGTTGGCCACAGATTGGCGCATTTCCCAATCTCTTGCATTCAGCATCCTGAAAGTGGTCGAGAGACAATTTATAGTGAATTGGCGCCTGCTCAAACAATCAAAAAAGTGTTGGTTGTTGGTGGTGGTCCAGCAGGTATGAAAGCAGCAATTGTTGCTGCAAATCGGGGGCATAAGGTCGAAATTTTTGAAAAAAATGTACAATTAGGAGGTCAAGTTTTATTGGCTCAACAATTACCCGGACGGGCAGAATTTGGAGGTGTGGCAACCAATTTAGTGCATGAGTTGCAAAACACAACGGCCACAATCCATTTAAACCAAGAGGTCACTGCGCAATCGATCAATGCATTTGCTGCTGATGTTGTTATTGTTGCGAGCGGTTCTGTACCACGAAAAGCCGAGCTTGAACTGGATAATAAAACCGACATCATTTATGCCCACGACGTACTTGAAAATAAGGAAAAAACAGCCAATTCGGTGGTCATCGCAGACTGGCGCTGCGATTGGATCGGTCTTGGTGTTGCCGAGAAATTAGCACTTGAAGGCTGTCGAGTACGTTTGGCGGTGAATGGTTTTGTTGCAGGTGAGCAAATCCAATCCATTGTTAGAGACGCTTGGATTGCAAAACTTAACCACTTAGGCGTGGAAATAATCCCTTTTGCGCGTTTGTTTGGTAGTGTTGATCATTCTGTATTTTTTCAACATACCACCAGTCACGAACCCATCGTCTTTGAAGATGTAGGCACTTTGGTTATTGCACATGGTTATAACAGTAATTCAGAGCTTGTTGATTCAATCGATTCTGATGCAAAGATTATAAGGATTGGCGATTGTCTGCAACCGCGCTCGGTGGAAGAAGCTGTTTTGGATGGCTTAAAAGCTGCAACAGAGATTTAACCCTTAACTTACAAAGTACTATTAATTAAATGAACTAAGTCGAGTTTGGCTGTACCTTGGTTTAAATTTTGAAAATTTTCAATATGGCACATGTGAAGAGGAAAAAACACCAAAAAAGAGCTGTTAATAGGCGTTAAAGGGCACTTTTAGAGGTTTTTTGGCTGTTTTTATACCCCAAATCCCTTTGCTGGCAAAAATTTTGAATTTTTTGGAAATTGCTAATTATCGAGTCGATAACGTGCAGATTGGGCGTGCGCTTGCAGGCCTTCGCCATCGGCAAGGGCAGCAGCAACTTTTCCAAGAGTATTGGCACCTTCACTAGAAACCATAATTAGACTAGATTTCTTTTGGAAATCGTACACCCCTAACGGTGAGGAGAATCTAGCAGTACCTGAAGTAGGAAGAACATGGTTTGGTCCGGCACAATAATCCCCTAAAGATTCACAGGTGAATTTGCCCATAAAAATAGCACCCGCGTGTTTGATGTCATCAATCAGAGATTCAGGATCTTCAACCGACAATTCAAGATGTTCTGGGGCTATGGTATTGGAGATTGTTACCGCATCTGCTAAATCTTTGGTGTGAATCAGTGCGCCTCTATCTTTAAGCGCTGTGCGGATAATATCTTGCCTGTCCATTGTTGGTAAGAGTTTTTCAATACTCTTTTCAACCTGATTAATAAAGTCTTGGTCTGGACAAAGTAGAATGGACTGCGCATCTTCATCGTGTTCAGCTTGAGAAAATAAATCCATAGCTACCCAATCCGGATCAGTTTTGCCATCGCAAATCACTAGGATTTCTGACGGGCCAGCAATCATATCAATACCCACTTGGCCAAACACAGCACGCTTGGCAGTGGCCACATATATATTGCCCGGGCCAACAATTTTATCGACTTGAGGGATAGTTTCAGTGCCATAAGCTAAGGCAGCAACCGCTTGAGCGCCACCTACGGTATAAACTTGGTCTACGCCGGAGATATAGGCTGCAGCTAGAACCAGTTGGTTTACTTGTCCCCCTGGTGTCGGCACCACCATAATAAGTTCTTCAACACCGGCAACTTTGGCCGGCAGGGCGTTCATTAATACCGAAGAAGGGTATGCAGCTTTGCCACCGGGAACGTACAAACCCACCCTGTCGAGTGGGGTAATCTTCTGACCCAGCATTGTGCCATCGTCTTCAGTATAAGTCCAAGTTTGTTGATTTTGTTTTTGGTGGTATTGGCGTACTCGCTCAGCAGCAATTGTCAGGGCGTTTTTTGCATCGTCCCCCAGAGTTTCGTAAGCATTTTTTAGCTCTTCTTGTTTGAGCGTAAGATCAGCCATTGATTTGGCAGAAACACCGTCAAATTTAATTGAATAATCAATGAGCGCAACATCACCCTGTGAGCGAATCGTGGCAATAATGTCGTCTACAGTTTGGGCGACGTCTTTATTAGAAACGCTTTCCCAAGCAAGTAGGGCTGATAATTGAGCGTCAAAATCCGATTGTGCGGACGAAAGTTTAGTAATCATAATTGCTCATTGATACGGTTTACCCAAGCATTTATTTCGTCATTTTTTGTGTTAAATGAGGCGGAATTAACGACAAGGCGTGAGCTAATGTCTCGAATGTGATCGAGTGGCACTAAGCCGTTGGCTTTGAGCGTGTTGCCAGTATCAACCAGGTCAACTATGCAATGAGCAAGACCAACGATGGGCGCAAGCTCCATCGCGCCAGAAAGTTTAATCACCTCAACTTGCTGACCTTGTGATTGAAAATAGGCTTTGGTCGAGTTGACGTATTTAGTAGCAATTTTAAGGGTGCTTTGTTTTAGGTTTTGGCTTGGTTCTGCGGCCACCATTAGGCGACATTTTGCAATGCCAAGGTCTAGCAATTCATAAAGGCCCGTGGCGCCATGCTCAAGCAAAACATCCTTGCCTGCGATGCCAATATCAGCAGCACCATGCTGAACAAAAACAGGGACATCGCTTGCCCTAATGATGATGATTTTGAGATCCTCTAGGTTGGTGTCAAGAATGAGTTTTCTGCTTTTCAGCTCCTCCTCAGAGACAACAAGACCTGCTCTTTCAAGAAGAGGGAGGGTTTGATCTAATATTCTGCCTTTTGATAGGGCGATTGTTAACATAATACTTGCTGTTAAAGTTAATGTTGAACGCGTTCGATGTTTGCGCCTAACATTTTAAATTTTTCTTCAATGGACTCATAACCACGATCAAGGTGGTAAACGCGCTCAATAGTGGTCTCATCTTGTGCAGCGACACCTGCCAATACTAGGCTGGCAGATGCTCTTAGGTCAGTTGCCATCAAATTTGCACCAGAAAGGGATTTTACCCCTTTGCAAACAACCGTGTTGCCTTCTAGCTTAAGGTTTGCACCCATTCGACATAGCTCTGGTACATGCATAAAGCGGT
This sequence comes from uncultured Candidatus Thioglobus sp., assembly GCA_964653365.1. Taxonomy (GTDB): domain Bacteria; phylum Pseudomonadota; class Gammaproteobacteria; order PS1; family Pseudothioglobaceae; genus Pseudothioglobus. The sequence continues at coordinate 12,924 of CAZZER010000012.1, read as the reverse complement.
TTTCAAAAATGGTTTCGGTGACTGTACAACTACCATCAGCAATTGAATTAAGGGCAACAAATTGTGCCTGCATATCCGTTGGAAAATGGGGGTGCGGGCTTGTTCTAACATTGACCGCCCTGGGTCGTCTTCCCTTCATATCAAGTTTGACAGAGTTTTCATTGGTTTGAATATCAGCGCCTGTTTCAATGAGTTTGCCAATGGTGGCACGCATCGCATCTGGTTGAATGTTTTTAACAGTAATACAGCCACCCGTAATAGCGGCAGCTACTAGATAGGTTCCTGCCTCTATTCTGTCTGGGCAGATACTGTACTGAGTACCACTTAGTCTATCAACACCTTCAATTATGAGGGTTGATGTATTTTCTCCCGATATTTTTGCACCCATTTTGCGCAAGCAATAAATCAAGTCAGTAACTTCTGGTTCTTGTGCGGCATTGTTAATTGTTGTTACACCTTTGGCTAGCGTGGCGGCCATTAGAACATTTTCAGTTGCCGTGACAGATACCAGGTCAAAGTTAATTTGACAGCCAACTAGTTGGTTTGTTTTGGCGTAGATGTAGCCATTCTTTACCTCGATAGTGGCGCCCATCTGCTCCAAAGCTTTTAAGTGCAGATTGACAGGTCGAGTACCAATGGCACAACCACCTGGAAGTGAAATCACTGCTTTGTTGTACTTGGCTAACATAGGCCCTAGGGATAGGATTGAGGCACGCATTGTTTTAACGAGTGCATAATCTGCAACCAAGTTCGTTAGTTTAGAGGCGTCAATAAAAATTGAACCATCCGCCTCCAAAATGAAGTGAGCGCCCATGTCCATCAACAACCGAAGTGTTGTAGAAACATCACTCAATTGTGGCGTATTGGAAAGCTGTAGAGGTTCGTCTGCAAGAATCGAGGAGAAAAAGATAGGTAGTGCGGCATTTTTTGAGCCAGACGCCTTAATATCCCCCTTAAGAGGTGTTCCACCTTGAATAACCAGTTTGTACATTATTGAATTTTTTGAAGTAGGCCGTCTAAACCATAACGTTGGATTTTTGAGTTATAGCTCATTCGCTCAATATATAAGATGCTAATACCTTGGTAGACAAGGTCATAAATCTGCCAACGCGGATCAGTGTGAATTAATTTTAAAGTGATAGCTGTCTTTTTTCTGTTTTCGCCTGGTGAGGTATAAATGACAACTTCAGATTTATTGCCTTTGAAGATAATGTTGTTTTTATCGACTTCAAAATATATGTCTTCGAATTCATCGTAGTTGACCAATGTACCAACATAATCTTCGAGTGATTTGGTTAGATTGTCTACAAAAGTTTGTTTTTGATCTGGCGTTAATCCTTGCCAATGATCATTAAGCACCTGTTGTGTGGTGTACTCAACATTAATAAATGGCAGAACCCTCTTCTTAACTAGGTTAAGGACATTGTCGTGTTCGTAATTAGCTTGTTGTTTAAGCTCGATTAACGCACAAATGGTGTTGCCAATGATTGCCTCAGCTTGGTTGGCAGGGGAGTTGTAATTTTTCTCAATAGATATAGCAGGGCAGGAGGTAGCAGAGTGTGCAGCGCCGATAAACATCACCTGCAAAAAGATTAGCTTTAAAATGTTGCTGATTGTTTTCATAAAGCGTGATAAATACATTAGGGAACATTTTACTATCTTTTGAATGATTTCAAACTGAAATGACGAGTCAAAAAACAAAGGACAAACTTAAGCATTTAAGTGCCTCCCCCGGGGTGTATAAGATGCTCGACCGTGGTCAAAAAATTATTTACGTTGGTAAGGCGAAAAATTTAAAAAAACGCGTTTCGCAATATTTTGTCGAGTCAAAACTGCGCGATAAAACCAGTGTTCTAAAAAAACAAATAGACACTTTTGAAGTTATTATTACGAAAACAGAAACAGAGGCTCTACTATTAGAAAACGATTTAATTAAACAGTATAAGCCGAGATATAACATTCTTCTTAAGGATTCAAAGAGTTATCCTTATATTTTTATTAGTGATGATAAACACCCTAGGCTCGGCTTACATCGGGGAAAAAAACTACCAGGCCATCAATATTTTGGCCCTTATCCATCGGCCTATGTTGCTAGAGATGCCTTGGCACTTCTTAAGAAGATTTTCAAAGTAAGGCAATGTACCAATAGTTTTTATCGTGCTAGATCTAGACCTTGTTTGGAGTATCAAATAGGGCTTTGTAGCGCCCCCTGTGTTGCAAAAGTGTCCGATGAAAAATATCAACAAGATATTGATATGGTGGGTCTTTTTTTGAGCGGCAAGGGAGCCAAGCTTCTCAGTAGTGTTTCTGAGAAAATGACACAAGCTTCAAAGGATCTAGATTTTGAGTTAGCAGCCCATTATCGTGACCAGTTGATTGGTTTACGCACCATACAAGAGCAACATGGGTCTAATTTTTCTTCAGATATGGATGTAGTTTGTGTTGTTGAAAAATCTAATATTCATTGTGTGGAAGTATTGTATGTACGTGCTGGGAAGCAAATTGGCTCAGAAAGTTTTTTTCCTAAACACACAGCTGGAAAAGAATGTGGTGATGTTCTCAGTGCTTTTTTGCCTTTGTATTATCTTGGTAAGAACACACCCAAGCAAATCCTCATCAGCCATCCATTTGAGAATAAGGCTTTGGTTGCCGACGGTTTATCGACCCAGCTAATACAATCACCCGGCGCTGAAAAAAAACACTTTTTAGACATAGCAGTGCTTAATGCAAAAGAGTCGCTGAAACAAAGGTTAATTTCTGGATTTACCAAGAAAAGTCAACTTGAATCTCTGCAGAAAACCCTAGCTCTTAGCGAACTTCCCGAATGGATGGAGTGTTTTGATATTAGCCATACAATGGGCGAAGCCACAACGGCTTCTTGTGTTGTGTTCGAAAAAGGGTTGCCAAAAAAAGCCAAATATCGCCAATTTAATATTGAAGGCATTGCCCCGGGCGATGATTATGGCGCAATGAATCAAGTTGTATTTCGTCGTTATTCTCGCCTCATTCAGGCCGACAAGCCTTTGCCAAATCTGGTGTTTATAGATGGCGGTTTGGGGCAATTGAATCAGGCAATTATGGTGATGGATTCTATTGGAGTTGATTCGATCCGACTTGTGGGTATTGCTAAAGGAGAGGGCAGAAAGGCTGGCTTAGAAACTCTTATTGTTGTCGAAGATGAAAAAGTTCGTCGAATCAATTTGCCACCTCATGATCCGGCACTGCTTTTGATTAACCAAATACGCGATGAATCGCATCGCTTTGCCATTAAAAATCATCGCAAGAAAAGAGCAAAAAAACGAACCACATCACCACTGGAATCTATTAAAGGCATTGGCACCAATAAACGAACAGCACTTCTTAACCATTTTGGTGGCTTGCAAGAAATTCAAAAAGCCAGTCTTGGGGAATTGACCAAAGTTAGTGGCATCAATGAGAAATTGGCGCATAAAATATTAGAGGCACTCAAATAATTAATCAAAGGATATTCACACTATGGCACCCATTTTAAAACTACTGCTTGTGGCATTTGTTGTCAGCTACGTTATATGGTTTGTTGACAAGCGATTTCTTGGTAAGAACATTTCCTTTAATAAGCTAATGCTGTTCGGGCTTCTCGCTGCCTTTGGTGTGTTTGTAGTGCTTTACTCTTTAGAGCTGGTTGTCGCTTCTTTGTGAGCCTTGTGTTTTATTGCCGGCACGCCTTTTTTTGAAAGGACTAAGGTTTTTACGTGACCGGTATTATTGATAATCCGTTTAGTGGCGTTGACAATAATCCCAAGGTTTGATGCCTCCCATACTGGTATGTCGCGCATATGATCGCCCATATAGTCAAACTGACCATCACCAAAGCGCTGGATAAGCTTTGTCGCTTTATTGTGGCTTGAAAGATTAAAGTCCTTATTGCTTGCCATTACATCGTCAAAAATTCTCAAATGCTTGGCAACAGCATAGGCATAGTTTTTGTGCGAAGCAGTCGCTAATATGACAGAATCTCCGAGTTTTTTTCGTTTTTGAATGTAGGTAATAACAGTGTCGTTATAGGGTAGCTCTTCAATGTTGATTTCAAAGCGTTTGACAAGTTGATCTTTTAAGTAGCCTTTGCCTTTTGAAAGCCAGTAAAAATAATGAAATATTAGCCATGGAGATTGTCCAAGCACGCCTTTGGATGATTCCACCAAAAGGTCGGTGTCAATAAGGGTGTGGTCTAGGTCAACAATTAAAGGTACCCTGTTTTTATCCATTGTCTAACTCACCCCATTTGTCGTACAGTTGCTCCAGTTCGAGCTCCATTTTACTCAATTCAATACTTAGATTTTGCGCATCTGGATTTTGATAAAACGCCGGGTCAGCGAGTTGTGATTGAACAATTGAAATGCTGTTTTCAAGGCTTTCGATTTTTTCTGGCAATTTATTCAGTTCGCGTTGTTCGTGGTATGACAGTTTGGTTTTTGGTTTAATTGGTTTGTTACTTGCTGCGCTTGTCTTTGATTTATTTTTTTGCGCCTGTTGTTCAGAGCGTTGTTGTAAATAGTCGTCATAACCACCAATATATTGCTCAATAACGGCGTTACCCTCCATCACAATGGTGGAGCTGACAATATTGTTTAAGAAAGTTCGATCATGAGAAATAAGAATAACCGTGCCAGCATAATCTACCAACATCTCTTCAAGCAACTCTAAGGTTTCCACATCGAGATCGTTTGTGGGTTCGTCAAGTACCAATAGATTGGCAGGCTGAGATAAGATCTTGGCTAGCATCAGGCGATTCTTTTCCCCACCGGAGAACATTCTAATAGGCGCCATGGCTTGCTTGCCAGTAAACAAGAATTGGCGCAAATAGCCGATAACATGTTTATCTTTGCCATTGATGTTTATGTAGTCGCGACCGCCAGAAACAAAATCCATTGCTTTCATATTAGGGTCAAGCATCTCCCGCAATTGGTCAAAGTAGGCTAGCTCGATGGTTTTTGAGCGCCGAATATTACCTTTATCGGGTGTTAGTTCGCCTAGCAATAGGCGAATAAGGGTAGATTTTCCCGAGCCATTGCCACCAATAATGCCAATTTTTTCGCCCTTTAGTATCAGCGTTGAAAAATCTTGAACGAGTTTTAATTGGGCAATTTGGTAACTAATTTTTTTGACTTCAAAAACAATTTTAGAAACGCGTTGCTCGTCTTCAAGTGTATGGATTTTGGCCTTACCTTGCTGTTTGCGTCGGTTTACATATGTTTGACGCATTGCTTGAAGCGCCCTAACTCGCCCCTCATTTCTTGTTCTTCTGGCCTTAATTCCTTGACGAATCCAGGCTTCTTCCTGTGCTAGCTTTTTATCGAACCGTGCATTAGCTAGTTCTTCTGCATTAAGGAGGTTGTCTTTGCGTTTTATATAATCGAGATAGCCACATTCAAAAATGGCGAGATTGCCACGGTCTAGGTCAAAAACTTTGTTAGCAATGCCTTGTACAAATGAACGGTCATGGCTAATCAACATTAAGGTGCCATGAAAGTCTTTAAGCATTTTTTCCAAATCCAAAATGGCGGTGATATCCATATGGTTGGTAGGCTCATCGAGCAGGAGTAGGTCGGGCTCTTGAATGAGTGCTTTAGCAAGCATTACTCGACGCCGCCACCCGCCAGAAAGAGTTGCCAACGTGGCACTAGGATCCAAAGTAAAACGGTTGAGAATCGTCTCAATTTTGTTTAAGTAATGCCATGCATCTTTACGCTCTATTTCATCTTGATAAAGGGCGCTTTCATCTAATTTTCCGTTGTTTAAACAACCCTGATATTTGGCTAACAGTTCACCAAGATCACCTAATCCTTGGGCTACGATTTCAAACAAAGTTAGGTCGTTATCGTCGGGTGGAGATTGTTCTAGATAGCTAATTATTGTGCCATTTTTTATTTTTAGATTGCCATCATCGGCTTGAATAATGCCTGCAAGGACTTTCATAAAGCTTGATTTGCCTTCGCCATTGCGCCCAATTAAGGCAATTTTGTCACCCCTATGAATTGTGGCATTAACTTCGCACAGGATAGGTTTCTCTGCAAAACGAAGGGAAATATTGTCAAGGGTGATTAGTGGCATACGTTAAAATTATTACTATCTGATTTGGTTGTTATCTGGCTAACTACTTGCATGCGTTATTTTATTCAATTTACTCTACTTTTTTTGCTTATTCAGGGTGTCTCAGCTCAGAGCATTGATGCGAAAAAATTTTCTAGTAAAGATCAAGAGCAGCGCTATCAAACTTTAATCGATGAGATTCGTTGTCCTGTGTGTCAGGGGCAAAGTATTGCAGGCTCAAATGCATCTTTGGCGCTTGATCTGCGAAAAAAAGTAGAACAATTGATTGTGAGCGGTAAAACAGATAATGAAATTCATGCCTATATGGTTGAGCGATATGGGGATTTTGTTGTCTTTAAACCGCCAGTTAAGAAAACAACTTATATTCTGTGGCTTGCCCCTTTTGTCTTATTGTTTGTTTGTTTGATCATACTGTATAGAGCCACCAAATCTAGAGTGGAAAAAGCCAGTCCAGAAGCCGATGAATTGAACAGGGCAAAAAACTTATTAAAATAAACCGTCCCCATGCCCTAGAGGCTAAAATATATGCTCTTTACAATTGACCTGCATCAGCAATGAATTAAGTGCTTGCTGAGTATAAAAAATGAATACAGATCAAGAACTTAGTGATTTAATGGTTGAGGCTTACACTCAGCAAAAGAATGGCAAACTTTCCTTAGCTATTCAAGCTTGGCACGCACTTGCCAACCATGACGCAAGTGATAACGAGCTGCGCGCAAACGCCCATCTTAATCTTGGCCATCTTCATCAACAGCAGGGTAACAACGACTTAGCACACGAAAGTATGGCAAACGCCATTCAGGCCAACCCCAACAGTGCCGAAGCTTTTTTTTGCTTGGCATATATGGCACAAGAAAAAGAGGACTTTGAAGTAGCAATTGATTATTTTGAAAGCGCGCTGAATTTAAATACAAATGATGCAGGCGCGTACAATAATCTGGGTAATTGCTATGACCGTCTGAATAAAAATGACAAAGCAATTGAAAATTACTCCCAAGCGCTAGTCATTGATAACAAATACATTGCAGCTTACTATAATCGCGGTAATGCTTACATTAAAATAGCAAAAGAGAAATTAGCGATTAAAGATTTGAGCAAAGCGATTGAACTGGACAATAATTTTTATCAGGCGTATTACAATCGAGGAACAGTGCGTCAAAGACTAGGTCAAGAAGATTTAGCACAACAGGATTTAGCCAAAGCAAAAAAATTGGCACAAGTAGATTTAGAGCAAAAAGAAAAATAGTGAGAATAAGTGGAAGACGACAATAAATTAATTGCTGAAAGAAAATCTAAATTGGCTGCAATGCGTGAGCACGGCAACCCATTCGTAAATGATTTCAAGCCGGCAGACTTTGCCAAAAACCTTTTGGAGAAATTCGACTCTTTGAGTAAAGAGGTTCTGGATGAAAAATCACAGTTGGTAACAATTGCTGGGCGTATTATGCTCAAACGAGTGATGGGGAAAGCCAGCTTTGCACAAGTGCAGGACGCTACCGGTAGAATTCAATTATTTGTCACTCGTGACGAACTCCCCGAGGGTTTTTATAACGAGCAGTTTAAAAAATGGGATATCGGTGATATTGTTGGCGCCAGTGGCACTTTGTTTAAGACGCAAACGGGCGAGCTTTCCATTCGGGTTAACGAAATTCGTCTTTTGACTAAATCTTTGCGACCATTGCCAGAAAAATTCCACGGTCTTTCTGATCAAGAAACCATTTATCGCCAACGCTATGTTGATTTGATAATGAACGAGTCATCGCGCGATGTCTTTAGGCGTCGTAGTGAGATTGTTTCCTATATTCGCAACTTTTTTATAAAGAACGATTATTTAGAGGTCGAAACACCGATGATGCAAGTCATCCCAGGCGGGGCTACGGCCAAGCCTTTTGTGACTCATCATAACGCACTGGATATGAATTTGTTCCTTCGTATTGCGCCCGAGCTTTATCTTAAGCGCCTAGTTGTTGGTGGCATGGATAGAGTCTTTGAGATTAATCGAAATTTTAGAAACGAGGGATTGTCTACTCGTCATAACCCTGAATTCACGATGATTGAATTCTATCAGGCTTATGCTACTTATCATGATTTGATGGATTTGACAGAGACCTTGTTTAGAGGCATTGCAATGGATGTTTGTGGCAGGGAGGTTATACACTATCAAGGTGATGACTTTGACTTCTCAAAATCATTTGAGCGTCTCAGTGTGCTTGATGCTATTTTGCAATACAATCCAACATTAACTGTAGAAGGCTTGCAAGAAAATACCGCTAAGAAAACTGCTGAGAAATTGGGTATTCATATTAAAGATAGTTGGGGTTTGGGAAAAATTCAGATCGAAATTTTTGAAGCCACTGTCGAAGAAAAACTCATGCAGCCGACTTTTATTACTGAATATCCAACAGAGGTCTCCCCACTGGCTAGAAGGAATGACGACAATCCGTTTATTACTGATAGGTTCGAGTTGTTCATCGGTGGACGAGAAATTGCCAACGGTTTTTCAGAGCTTAATGATGCCGAGGATCAAGCGCAACGTTTTCAAGACCAAGTAGATGAAAAAGACGCAGGCGATGACGAGGCCATGCACTACGATGCTGACTACATCCGTGCATTAGAATACGGTATGCCACCAACGGCAGGTGAGGGGATTGGCATCGATCGCCTAGTGATGTTGTTTACCGATTCACCGTCTATCCGTGATGTGCTTTTATTTCCGCACATGAGGTCTGAATAATTTGCAAGATATTCCTGTATTGACGATTGACGGCCCAAGTGGGGTAGGTAAGGGTAGTGTGGCGCGTATTATTGCTGAGAGAAAAGCTTGGCATCTACTTGATTCTGGCGCAATTTATCGTGGTTTTGCGCTATCAGCTAAAAACAGAAATATCGATTTAGACAACGAAACAGCGCTCGTTGAACTCGCACAGGTGCTAGATTTACGATTTGAAGCTGTTGAAGGACAAGAGTTGTTAAATGTTTATGTAGATGGCCTAGAGGTTTCGGCTGAACTTCGTACGCAAGAAACGGCTGAATTAGCTTCTCAATTGGCTGTTATAGCACCACTTAGAGTAGCACTATTAAAAAAACAACAGCAGTTTGAACATCCCCCAGGTCTAGTAGCTGATGGCAGGGATATGGGCACGGTGGTTTTCCCCAATGCTAGGTATAAGGTTTATTTGACAGCAAGCGCCGAAGAGCGCGCCCAAAGGCGTCTAAAACAGTTGCAAGGCAGTGCCAATACTGGTAAAATTTCTCAGATTTTGGCAGAGGTTAAAAAAAGAGATGAGCGCGATGCTAATCGCAAACACTCGCCTTTAATGCCTGCTAAAGATGCATTGATCATTGACACAACCTGTCTAACGATCGATGAAGTCATTACGAAAGTTATGGCGTTGATTGAAGTTTGAGCGGTCAAACTTCTTTATTAACTAACCCGATAAGCGTTAAGCGTTAACCGTAAAAGCTTAATAATTACCGGTCAATATCATATAAATACTATGTCAGAAACATTTTCCGAGCTATTTGAAAATAGCGAATCACAACAAAACGTAAAAGTCGGCGCCTTATTAATGGGCACAGTTGTCAGCATGAACCGTGAAAAAGCGGTTATCAATGTTGGCCTTAAATCTGAAGGCTTTATCTCCCTAAGTCAGTTTAAGGACGTACACGGTGAAATTGAAATCACTGAAGGTGACGTCGTTGAAGTTGCTCTTGAGTCCATCGATGATGGTCTTGGTCATACGCTACTTTCTCGTGAGAAAGCAAAGCGCATTAAGATGTGGCAAGAGCTTGAAACTGCAATGAATTCTAAGGAAGTGGTTACTGGTGTTGTCACAGGCGTTGTTAAAGGCGGCCTAACTGTTGATATTGGTGTTATTAAAGCATTTCTACCAGGCTCATTAGTAGATGTTAGACCTGTTAAGGATTTTGACTATCTACAAGGTCAAGAAATTGAAGCCATCGTTATTAAGATGGATGAAGTGAGAAACAATATTGTTATCTCAAGAAAAGCAGTAATGCAAGAGGTTAACTCTGCAGATAGAGAAGCACTTCTTGAAACGCTTGAAGAAGGTAAAGAAATCGAAGGCATTGTTAAGAACCTTGCAGATTATGGTGCCTTTGTTGATTTAGGCGGTATCGACGGACTACTTCATATCACAGATATTTCGTGGCAGCGTGTTAACCATCCATCAGAAAAACTGACAATCGGTGACAAGATTACTGTCAAGGTACTTAATTACGATAAAGAGAAGATGCGTGTTTCTCTTGGCTTGAAGCAGTTAACGCCTAGCCCGTGGGATAGCATTTCAGAGCGCTTCCCAATTGGTAAGAAAGTAACTGGTGAAGTGTCTAATCTTACTGATTATGGTGCATTTGTTCGCATTGAAGAGGGCGTTGAAGGCCTTGTTCACGTCAGTGAAATGGACTGGACAAATGCTAATGCGAGACCATCTAAATTTGTTAAGTTGGGTCAAGAAGTTGACGTGGTGGTACTTGATGTTCAAGAATCTAAGCATCGTATCTCTCTAAGTATGAAGCAAGCTCAGGAAAACCCTTGGGAAGCTTTTGAAGGCAACTTCACAAAAGGCGATAAAATTAATGTAACGATCAAGTCAATAACTGACTTTGGTTTGTTTGTTGGCCTTCCAGGCGGCATCGATGGCCTTGTTCACTTGGCAGATATTTCTTGGGAAAAACAATCGGCTGATCAGATCGTCTCTAGTTACTCAAAAGGCCAAGAGCTTGATGTAGTCATTCTTAATATTGATGCTGAAAAAGAGCGCATTTCTTTAGGCATTAAACAATTAACTGAGGATGATTTCTCTCAATACGCAAACGCCAATGGCAAAGGTTCTATCGTCAAAGGTAAGGCTGTGGAGGTTGACGCCAGAGGTGCTGTTCTAGAGCTTGCTGAGGGCATTACAGGTTACCTACGTGTTTCTGAAATTTCACAAGACCGTATTGAAGACGCTTCAACGGTGATTAAGCAAGACGCAGAATTGGAAGTTGTTATTACTCAAATCGATAGAAGAACGAGAAAAATTGCCCTAAGTATCAAGGCCAAAGATTCTGTAGAAGAAAAAGCTGCGATGGATGATTACAACGCCCAATCGTCAGAATCTAGTAGCTCGACACTTGGTGATTTGCTTAAAGAGGCAAAAGACAATTAATTAGTTGATACCATAGCCGTTGTACATAGTGCAGCGGCTGTTTATTGAGATACTTGTGAAAAAGACAGACCTTATTGAGTCAATTTCAAACGCTTGCAATCTTTCTCATGCAGAGGCTAAACGCTCTGTTGAGGTGATTGTTGACGAATTAAGTTCGGCGATTGTTTCGGGCAAAGGAGTTGAGGTGCGCGGATTCGGTGGCTTTTCAAAAAAGCACCGAAAAAGTAGGGTTGGTATTAATCCGAAAACCAGTGAAAAAACTCAGGTTGGTGAGAAGCATGTGCCATTTTTTAAGCCAGGAAAACAGCTTAGAGAAGCGGTAAATAAAGACTGATTTGTGATTGATTATTAATCACTTGTTGAGTATAATTTCTCGTTTTTGACAAAGCACATAAGCTCTATATTGTAGGGCTTGAGTTAAGCTTTTTTGGGTCGTTAGCTCAGTTGGTAGAGCACCGGACTTTTAATCCGATGGTCGAGCGTTCAAGTCGCTCACGACCCACCATATTTTCAAAAGGCTTTGCAGAGATGTAGAGCCTTTTTTTATATTCAATCCAAGGAGTAAAGCATGAAAGTTGAAAATGGCAAAGTAGTAACAATGCACTACACACTAAAAAATGATGCTGGTGACATTGTTGATTCGTCTGAAGGTAAAGAACCTATGCCATTTTTGCAAGGTCATGGCAACATCATTCCTGGCCTAGAGAGCGCCTTGGAAGGTTGTACTGTTGGCGATAAGCTTGACGTTACTGTTGAACCTGAAGAAGCTTACGGTCTTAGAATGCAAGAGGCAATTCAAGAGATCCCAAATTCAGCACTAAAAGGTGTTGATAATTTGACACTTGGTATGCAGCTACAGTCTCAGGACGAGCAGGGTAATCCTTTTATCGTTACTGTGACAAAAATTGAAGGAGAAACCATTACGGTTGACGCCAACCATCCTCTTGCTGGCGAAACTTTGCATTTTTCAGTGAGTATTGAATCTATTCGTGAAGCGCAAGAAGAAGAAATCGCCCACGGCCACGTCCACTAAAACCATCTTATTGTAAAGGGCATTATGAAGCACCATAATTGCCCTTTATGCCAATCCAAAAAAACCCAACTTTATCACGCTGACGATTTGCGTGAATATCACAAATGCCACTTTTGTGATTACGTTTTTGTTCCTGAGGCTTTTCACCTTTCCTCCAGGGAAGAAAAAGCACGTTATGACCTTCACGAAAATTATTCAAACGACTCGGCTTATCGTGCGTTTTTGTCTCAGGCTCTCAAGCCACTTTTGACAAGATTGCCAGCTCAGGCAAAAGGCCTTGATTTTGGCTGTGGCCCAGGCCCGACATTATCGATTATGCTTGAAGAACATGGACACAAGGTTGATTTGTTTGATAAGTTCTATGCACAAAATTTATCTGTCTTTAATCAAAAATATGACTTTATCACTGCGACAGAGGTGTTGGAACATTTACCTAAAGCAAAATATGAGCTGGATCGCTTATACAGCCTATTGAAATCAGGTGGCCTTTTGGTATTGATGAGCGAATTGTTAAGTGACGAGATAAATTTTACAGATTGGTATTACAAGAACGATCCTTCACATATAGGATTTTTTAGTGAAAAATGCCTAGTTTGGCTCGCTCATTGTTGGCAAGCTGAACTCGAAATT
>CAZZER010000011.1:0-45313 GCA_964653365.1 uncultured Candidatus Thioglobus sp. | reverse complement strand
TTGTTTTCATTCATTTGCTGTTTGCGGTATAGTGTGCCCCTACAAATCTTTGAACAATTTTTGAGTGATGGCTTTAGCTGAAATCTTACCTTTGGCGTTATTATTTGTAGCTGGCATAACGGCTGGCATGTGTAATGCCGTGGCAGGCGGTGGTACATTTTTTAGCTTTCCCGTTTTTTTGGCAACAGGTATTCCGCCTATCGTTGCCAATGCTTCTAATTCGATTGCGGTGTGGCCGGGCAATATCATGGCGGTAATCAGTTATCGCCGGGAGTTGATGGCGCATGCCATGGAAATTAAAACCACGATTATTGTTTCATTTGTTGCAGGCGTTTTAGGTGCGATTCTGCTTTTCTACACTGGCAATGCTAATTTTGAAAAAATGATTCCGTTCCTGATTTTGCTGGCAACCGTGTTGTTTATCTTTGGTGGAAAAATAAGAAAATGGTTTAACCCTGTCGAAGGTGTTGTACAAGGAAAATCATCCGTTTTAACACGGATATTTGAATTTTTTGTTGGCTTGTATGGGGGCTTTTTTGGCGCTGGCATGGGCATTATGTTAATGGCGAGTTTACAACTGACTGGTTTTAATGATATCCATTTAAATAATGCACTGAAAAATCTTTTGGGTGCCGTTGTTTCATTGGCTGCGTTTATTATCTTTGCCTTCTCTGACATTGTGCATTGGCCCTATACGATGATTGCCTTTGCAGGCGCGGTGTTAGGTGGTTTGTTAGGAGCGCGATTGACAAAGAGATTGTCGGCAAAATTCTTGAAAAGAATCGTTATTACTGTCGGTTGCCTTTTAACTGTTTACTATTTTTATAAATATTTTTAAGCGCAACGCCTCAAGGGTTTGTTTTTTATCAATAAAGCTCCTCATTTGCAAAAAATCCGAAATTTTTTTCAAATGACGTCCTAAATCACTAAAAACACCTATTTATCAGTGAAAATAGTCGTTTTTTGCCATTTATTAGTCTATTTTCTTCGCTTATTCTCGGCAAAAGAGCCGAAAATTCGTTTAAAGTCATTTTTTCCGAAATTTTCCAAATAGCACTACTGCGGTCTATAGTTATAATAGACCTCTACTTTGTGTACTAATGTCGTTGCATTGTCAAACAATAACTAATGAAAAACCTGCTTTTATCGCTTAATCACTATTTTGCAAAAGTGCCGGGGCAACTCAGGCCTTACCGCATAATTGTATTGATATTGGCGTTGATTTCCACCGTTTTCATGGGTTTTGGCGCCAGTCGCTTTAGTATGGATTTTGCCATCGAGTCGTGGTTTGAAAAAGGCGACCCTGCCCTTGCTGCGCTTGATGAATATCGCCAACAGTTCGGTAGTGACGATGGTCTTTTTATTGTTTACGAGGCTAAAGACGGCGATGTTTTTTCGTATCAATCTTTAAAGCTAATCTCCCAGTTGACCGACGCACTTGAAAATGCTGCTGAAAATGATCCCCAAGCGTTACTGGATAATTATGGTTTGACGCTTGAGCAAACCGAGGTGCTCGGGCGCATCAAGCGCGTGCAATCTCTTAGCAATATCCGCATTCAACAAAGCGAGGGTGATACACTGAGCGCGCCGCTATTGGTGCCCAAAGCTATCCCTAGAGACCAACAAAGTCTTAATGAAATTAAAGCACTGGCCGATGCACAACACATGCTGCCCCTATTCATGTTTTCAAAGGACCATCGTTTTGGGGCGCTGTCACTCACCACCGATTTTGGCACTATACCAATCATCGAAAAAGATAACAGCAGTGATTCGCTGTTGGCAGAGGATGATTTCGAGAGTGGTTTTGATGAATTTGACGCTTCTTTTGATGAGTCTGTAGTTGTTGAGAAAGTTAAATTTAAAGAGTTAGATCCTAGTGTTTACCTAACTTTTATGCCCGCTGTTGCTAATATCTATAAGCAGGATTATTTTCTTGAGCAATTTGATTTTTATCCCATTGGCAATGCTTCGATGACCGAGTTGGCTTGGGATACGATGATTCATGCGGGGCTCTTGCTGATAGGCATGGTGGTGGTGATTAATATCTTACTGTGGACCTTGTTCAAATCAACATCTGCTGTAGTATTGCCACAATTGGCGATTGGCCTTAGTTTTTTGTTTGTACTTGGTGGTTTAGGCTGGCTAAACATCAACTCATCATCGCTTATTGCTTTGACGGGAATGTTGGTAGTTGCTGTGGGTATAGCGGACTGCGTGCACGTGATGAGTAGCTACATGTTTTTTAGGCGAGAAGACATGGGCCATGAAGCGGCGTTAGCCAAGGCTTATGGGAAAACCGGTGTGCCGATTTTATTAACAACGGTTACCACAATGGCAGGCATGTCATCCTTAGCGGTAACGGGCATGTCGCAATTTGGTAACTTCGGCCTGTCCTCGGCTGCTGGGGTTTTGATGGCGTTTCTCTATACCATTTATTTGTTGCCTGTTCTGTTGGACTACTGGCATCCAATGGCCGTTAAAGATAAAAATAAACAGCAATCTATCGGCTTGTGGGGCCTGTTAAAGTTAATCAAGGGCAAAATCCAATATTTATTGTGCATAGTGGTAAAGCCCCTGCAAAGGCTTTCGAGAAAGTTAGGATTGACATGGTTGTTTGGGGCAGAATGGTTACAACCACTACTGGACAAAATACCGGCATTTGTTGAGCAACGTAGACACATAATTGCCATTGTTTTTGTGGGCATTTTCGGTGCTTGTGTTTATGGCGCATCACAAGTAAAAATCGATACCAATTTTGTTGAAATATTCTCCGAAGATGTGCCTATTCGTGCCGCTTATGATATTGTTGATGGACATATGATGGGCTCGGGCAATATTTTGATTATGATGAAAATGGCCGAGGCTGACGCCTTGAAAGACCCTGAGGTATTAAACGCAATCGATGACTTACAACTAACGCTTAAACAAAACTATGGCGACTACATTATTCGCTCAAATTCATTGGCGGACTTGGTAAAAGAAACTTATGCAATTATGCAGGATGATGAAAAATATCGAACGATTCCTGATAGTAGCTTAATGGTTTCGCAACTATTGTATTTATTTAATAACGCCAATCCCGAAGACCGGCGAACCTTGGTAAGTGATGACTACTCTACAAGTAATATCAGCGTGCAGCTGAAAAATGCTGGCTCAAGAGAGTATGCTTTATTTTTTGATGACATCCAGCGGGATATTAACCACGCCTTTGCACAGCTTAAGGATCGCTACCCCGAGTTGCAGGTGCAAATTACTGGCACCTCGGCAATGATGATGCGACTGGCCGATGATCTCAGTCAAAATCAATTTAAGAGTTTGGCGATTGCGGCTGTAGTTATTAGTGCGCTACTGATGATTACGCTGGGCTCATTGCAAGCGGGAGTGATGTCGATTATTCCGAATTTAATTCCGGCGACATTGGCCTTTGGCTTGATGGGGCTTTTGGATGTGCCATTGGATACTGATACCCTGATTATTGCTCCGCTTATTATTGGTATTGCGGTGGACGATACCATTCATTTTATTAGCCATTACCGTATGGCACTTGTAGCTACTAATAGTATGAAGATTGCACTGGTCGACGCTATTAAAGAGGTTGGTCAGGCGGTGACATTTACGACATTAATTCTAGCTTGTGGCTTCTTAATGTTAAGCTTTAGTGACCATTTAGGTTTGGTAAAAATTGGTACTTTTGGCTCACTGGCGATTTTTGTTGCTCTGCTGTGTGACTTGTTATTTTTCCCCGCCTTAATTATGATTTTCAAACCCAGGTTTGGCGAGAAAAATGTTGACGATAATTTAATTTTTAACGAGGCTCAATCATGACACCCCATTTTTCAAATAAAACGGCACTCTCTTTTATCTTGGCAATAACACTAAGCTTCATCAGTGTAAACGTTATAGCCCAGACCGATTTAAGTGCCAGAGAGATTGTAGAGAAGGTGGATGATAATCAACGTAAAACCACTGACTCAGCATTTACTCGAATGAAGCTGACCAGTTGTAAGTTTGGCATCAAAAATGGCAAGGTTAAATGTGCCGAAAAAGCCCGCATAAAATTGGTGGAAAGTGCACAAATAAACACCGGCGTTGATGATAAAGACACCAAGTCTGTTGCTATATTGCTCGAGCCAGCTAGTGAGCGTGGTATTGGTATGCTTTCCTACACCTATGATGACAGTGAGAGGGACAACGAAACTTGGCTGTATTTATCTGCCTTGGGCAAAGTCAAGCGCATTAGTGTTCGTAATAGTGATGATGAAGAAACTGAATCCACCAGTTTATTTGGCACTGAAATCACCACCGAGGATAGAGAGACGGGCAAGCTCGATGATTACACTTATGAAATGCTTGAGAAGGGCGAATATCGTGGCCGCCAAGTTGCAGTGATTGAGTCGACGCCAAAAGCACATAGAATCAACAAGAGCAGTTATGGAAAGACTCGGAGCTGGATTGATATCGAACGCTTTATTATCTTGAAGGCGCAAATGTTTGATAAACACGATAATCCTATCAAGCGTATCGAGGTTGGTAAGATTAAAAAAATCAATGGCATATGGATGGGTCGGAGTTTAACCTTTATGAATTCGGTAAATCAAAGGCTCACCAATATGAAGCTGGAAGCAATCAGTTTTGATATGGACATTGATGAGGCGTTTTTATCGCAAAGAGCGTTAACAGACCAGGCTTTCCGTGAAAAGCATTTGAAAAATCTACGCCAACAGGCTAAATAAAGCCTTTGTTGTATGGTTAAGTATTTGAGAATATTGAGTATTTCCTTTGCTCTAAGTGCCTCACCACTTTTTGCAGATGAATCACTTCTGGATGAGGATTTGTTTGGTGACGATTTTGAGCAATCTTTCGACGAATGGAGTGATGATACTGACAATTTCGAGCTTGAAGATGAAGAAAGTGAAGCTGCCTATCCTTGGCTAAGTATTGAACAAACGCAAAAATGGGGCGTTAATCCAGCCAATGATTGGGCTACAACGCTTCAAAGAAGTGAGCTTACAGTTGGCGGGAGTGGCTCGATAGGGCAATCCAGTTTTGCCGAGGTTGAACTCAAGGGTACTTATTATTGGGGTGATGATAGCTTACACTCTACAAAGGTGAGTGATGTAGAGCTTGAACGGGGTTTTTTGCAGTATAGCCTGAGCGATTGGAGTACCAAGTTTGGCAAATACACCATTGGCTGGGGTGAGCTAGAAGGTGGTGCGCTGGATATTTTGAACCCAACTGGTGGTGTGACAGACCCAGCACAAACTTCGCAATGGTTTGCCAGTGCTACGCGATATTGGGCGGATAGAGAGTTGAGTATCTTTTATAACCCCAATCCGGAGATTGCCAAAGTGACAGGTGTTGCGCTTATTGATGACTCTCATCGAGAAATTGGCCTTCGTTACGGTATTAATCGTGAGGGTGGTGATATGGCTTTTTATGCTGGGCGTCTGATTCCCAATGGAGCAGTGAAAGATATTGCCAATAGTGTTAGCTATGCTAGCCCCTACCAGTTGTTGGGTTTTAGTATGAACAAAGTACTGGGTAATCATTTGCTCAAATTTGATATTGCCTATAAGCATAATCTGGAACAAAACAATGCTAGCCAATTGCTCAAAGTTAATCGACTGGATTGGGATATTGCACTGGATGTTGGCGAAGGTGATCGCCAATGGTTGTTGGCAATCAGTTCGCAATATTATCTAGATTTTGCAAACGACTATTTAACGCCAGGCTTATTGGCTAATGTCAGCACCCGTAGAAACAATTTGAGCTATATTGCCAGTGTCAGTGATGAGTTTGAGGATTCTGACGTCAGCTGGAATGCCTTAGGTTTAGTTGCTGCTGATGGCGATTTATCAATGTTGACGCTAGGCTTGGATTGGGATATTAATGATGAGTGGCGCGCTTCCGTGAAAGCAACAAATGCTGACGCTAAGTTGAATCGTGCTTTTGCGTTGCTTGATGGATATCAACGCGTGCAAATGGAAGTATCTTATCAATTCTAAGGTTTGCATTTTGGGTGTCTCCTTCCTTGTATATCCTCCTGTTTTTACAGCGGAAAGCGTATAATCCTTCCTTTGATTAAGACAGCCAATAGTAAATTTAGATATGTTAGCAAGCAAGCAATTAAGAGAGAATCTTGATTATGTTGTAGATCAACTCAAAAGAAGAGATTACAGCTTCGATGTAGAGGCCTTTCAGGCGCTTGAAGCGCAACGAAAAATTGTGCAGGTTAAGACGCAAGAGTTACAAAATTTACGCAACACTCGCTCAAAGGCAATCGGCAAGGCAAAGGCAGCGGGTGAGGATATACAACCCCTATTGGAGGAAGTTTCTGATCTTGGAACCCAGCTTGAAGATGGCAAGGCTGAGTTGCAACAAATACAAAACCAAATTGACGACATTGCTATGTCAATGCCTAATATTCCCCATCCTTCGGTACCACAAGGTAACAGTGAGGATGACAATGTTGAAGTGTTGAAATGGGGTGAGCCTGCTGACTTTGATTTTGAGGTAAAGGATCATGTTGATTTGGGCGAGATGCATGGCCTTGACTTTGCAGCCGCTGCCAAAATATCAGGCGCACGATTTGCTGTAATTACGGGCAAGCTAGCTAAGTTACAACGTGCATTGACACAGTTTATGTTGGACAGGCATACTGAAGTTAATGGCTATAAGGAAACTTACGCACCGTACTTGGTCAATGCTGACTCAATGACGGGAACAGGACAACTGCCAAAATTTGAGGCGGACTTGTTTAAAACAAGCCTCAAGGGCGAAGAAGGCGAGGCCAAATCGCTCTACCTAATACCTACAGCGGAAGTGCCAGTTACCAATTTACTGCGAGATTCCATCGTTAAAGAATCTGATTTGCCAGTAAAGTTTGTTGCTCACACGCCGTGTTTCCGCTCTGAAGCGGGCGCTTATGGTCGTGACACTAGGGGTTTAATTCGTCAACATCAGTTTGAAAAAGTAGAATTGGTACAAATTTCAAAACCAGAATCTTCTTACGAAGTATTGGAGCAACTTACTGCTGATGCAGAAGGCATATTACAAGCCTTGGAGCTGCCTTACCGTAAAGTGATTTTATGTACTGGTGACTTGGGGTTCTCCTCAGCAAAAACTTATGATCTTGAAGTGTGGTTGCCTGGTCAATCAGCCTATCGAGAAATTTCTTCGTGCTCGTGTTTTGAGGATTTTCAAGCCAGACGAATGCAGTTAAGATGGAAAAATCCGCAGACAAATGCCACCGAACTGTTGCACACGCTTAATGGTTCAGGTCTTGCGGTTGGACGGACACTGGTGGCCGTAATTGAAAACTACCAACAAGCAGATGGTAGCATTGCAATTCCAGAGGTATTGCAGAGCTACATGGGTGGTCTAACTGCTATAAAATAACGGATTTTAATTTTTGGAGAGAAACATGATAAATTTTATAAATAAATACTTTTTTGCTTTGTTGCTAACGTTTGGCGTAAGTCCGGTTTACGCCGAAGGCGAAACCACTGGTGCAGGCGCTTTAGGTGGTCTGCCATTCTTGGTGCTTATGTTTGTGTTGATGTATTTTTTACTTATTAGACCACAACAAAAACGTGCTAAAGACCATAAGAAATTACAAGCCGAACTTAAAAAAGGCGATGAGGTAGTCACTAATGGTGGTGTTGTTGGAAAAATCACTGCTGTTGATGAAAATTTTGCTGATATTGAAGTTGCTAAAGGGGTGATTGTTAAGGTGCAAAAACAAGGCGTCAACAACAAGATGCCTAAAGGCACAGTTGATCTTTAAGACAATAAAACACCCGCGATGAATCACTACTCTGGCTGGAAAAATGCATTAATTGCTTTTTTCCTTTTGTTATCAGCTTTATACGCCCTGCCTAATATTTACGGCTCTGATTTGGCTGTTCAAATCTCCAGCGCCGGAGATGAGAGTATTGGCGAGCAGGATTTATCAAAGGTTGGAAACACACTGTCAGCCAATTCGGTTAATTACAAATCGATTGAGTTGAGTGATGAGAGTATTTTGATTCGTTTTGAAGATTCTCAAGCGCAACTTTCAACCAAAGCCTTGCTTAAAGACTCACTCGGCCGTAATTATGTTGTTGCACTAAACCTTGCACCTTCGGTGCCAAACTGGTTGTCGGATCTGGGTGGCCGAGCAATGTCATTAGGCTTGGATTTAAGGGGGGGCGTGCATTTCCTTCTTGAGGTTGACATGGAAGCTGTTGTGGCGACATCGATAGACCGCTATTACAACGAGCTTAGATCGTTGCTTCGACAGGATCGTTTGTATAAGAGTATTCGCAAAGAAGATAACAGTCTGCGCGTTACCTTTAAGAGCGAAGCGTCAAAACAGCAAGGTAAAAATCTGATTAAAGATGAACTGCGTGACTTGCAAATTGTCCAAGGCAGTGAGTCTGATTTGCAAGTTAGTTTTGAAATAACACCCAGCGCCATAAAAACCTCTAAATCAGGCGCTTTAAAGCAAAACATTACTACGCTTCGTAATCGTGTAAATGAGTTGGGTGTTGCTGAGCCAATTATTCAACAACAAGGCTCAGAACGTATTGTTGTGCAGTTGCCAGGAGTTCAGGACACCGCTAGAGCAAAAGAGATTTTGGGCGCTGTTGCTACCATTGAATTTAGGTTGGTGGACGAAAAGAACGACCTTCAAACAGCGATCAGCTCGGGCAAAGTGCCCGTTGGTTCAAAGCTTTATCATTTTAAAGATGGCAGACCATTGTTGCTCAAGAACTCTGTTATTGCAACGGGTGAAAATATAACCGGGGCCTCATCTGGTATTGATCAGAACAACGCGCCAATGGTCAACATTCAGCTAGATAATGCTGGCGGGCGCTCTATGCTTGAGACAACCAAAGAGTTTTTACACCATCGTATGGCGGTGGTTTATATTGAAAACAAAGTAGAAACTGTTCTTGAAAATGGCGAAATGGTCAAGGTTCGCACGAAGACACAAGACATCATCAATGCTGCCACGATTCAGGGCACTTTCTCCAATCGCTTTCAGGTGACTGGCATGGAGAGTGCAAGAGCCGCAAGAAATCTTGCCTTATTGTTAAGAGCGGGCTCGCTTTCTGCACCGATTGAAATTATTGAAGAGAGGACAATCGGCCCAAGTTTAGGAGCTGATAATATTGCCAAAGGCCTATTATCTGTCTTAGTTGGTTTTGCTTTGGTGCTGGTGTTTATGGCTTGGCGCTATCGCGTTTTTGGCTTAGTTGCCAATGTCGCGTTAACACTTAATCTGGTTACAATCGTGGCCGTGTTATCAATTATTCAGGCAACACTGACACTGCCAGGAATCGCTGGCATTGTGCTTACCGTTGGTATGGCGGTTGATGCCAACGTATTGATTTTTGAGCGCATCAAAGAAGAATTGAAAACAACCAATAATATCCAAAAAGCCATTTCTGCAGGTTACGAAAAAGCCCTACTCACTATTGCAGATGCCAACATTACGACATTGATTGCCTCCATTGTTTTGTTTAGCTTTGGCACAGGCGCGATTAAAGGCTTTGCAGTTACCTTATCGATTGGAATTGTCACCTCGATGTTCACAGCAATTGTGGCTTCTAGAGCATTGATTAACCTTATTTATGGCGGTAAAAAAGACAAGGAGTTGGCGATATGAGTTTAAAGTCACTTAATATTCCAACGATTGACTTTGTCAATAGACGCCACTTGGCGATGATTTTTTCTGCCTTCTTGATCATTGTGTCTATCGTTTCACTTTCAGTCCAAGGTCTTAAGTTTGGCATTGACTTTACTGGCGGCACCTTGATAGAAGTGGGTTATCAGCAAACTGCTGATCTTGACAGCATTCGTACAAAGCTGGATGAGGCAAACTATGAAGGCACTAATGTGCAATATTTTGGCTCAGATACAGAAGTGTTAATCCAGCTTGAGCCGCAAAAAGTATCTTCTGCGAAATTGAGTTCCTCGATTATTCACATGTTGGGCGAAGATATTGATGTCCGCAGAGTGGAATTTGTAGGGCCAAAAGTTGGCGAAGAGTTAACGAATGATGGCGGTTTGGCGATGTTGTACGCCTTGATAGGTATTTTGATATACGTTGCCTTCAGATTCGAATACAGATTTGCACTGGGCTCAATCGCGGCATTGGTGCATGATGTTATTATTGTATTGGGTGTTTTTTCACTACTTCAGGTTGAGTTTGATTTGACCGTATTGGCTGCTATTTTGGCTGTTATTGGCTACTCACTCAATGACACAATCGTTGTTTTTGACCGCATCCGAGAAAACTTTCTTAAGACTCGACTTGATGAACCAAAATCAATTATTAATGGCGCCCTCAATCAAACTTTAGCGCGCACAATTATGACGTCATTAACAACTTTACTGGTATTGTTGGCGTTGTTTTACTTGGGCGGTGAGGTGATTCACAGCTTTGCAGGCGCTTTATTGGTGGGCGTTATTATTGGTACTTACTCGTCTATTTATGTTGCCAGCTCAATGATTATAGCGCTAGGTATCTCTAAAGCAGATATGTTGCCTTCCGAAAAAGAAGCAAAGGAAATTGACGCTAGGCCTTAGGAGTTAAGGGTTAAACTTTTCAAAAACCAAGCAGGCATTTGTGCCACCAAAGCCAAAGCTGTTTGACATCACCCGATTGAGATCAGCATCTTTTGTTTCTCTTACAATTGGCATTCCTTCAGCTTCCTCGTCCAAGTTTTCAATGTTGACAGATTCAGTTACAAATCCGTTGGAAAGCATCAACAATGAGTAGATAGATTCATTCACTCCTGCTGCGCCTAGGGCGTGACCAGAAAGCGATTTGGTTGAGCCAACCATAGGGATGTCATCGCCAAATACTTTTTTAATCGCTTCTAATTCTCGCATATCACCCACGGGTGTTGAGGTGCCGTGAGCGTTGATATAATCAATTGGTCCATTTACTGTGCTAATCGCTAACTGCATACAGCGTTTGGCTCCCTCTCCTGATGGTGCGACCATGTCGTAGCCATCAGATGTTGCGCCATAACCCGTGATTTCAGCAATAATAGTTGCCCCTCGCCCTTGAGCGTGCTCTAGGGATTCTAGAACCAGTGCACCACCACCACCAGAAATAACAAAGCCGTCACGATCGGCATCGTAGGCGCGTGAGGCCTTATCAGGTGTGTCATTGTACTTAGATGATAGGGCACCCATAGCATCAAATAGCATTGTAAGTGACCAGTCCAGCTCTTCACCGCCGCCGGCAAAAACCACATCTTGTTTTCCAAGCTGGATTTGTTCCATGGCGTTGCCAATGCAGTGTGCACTTGTTGAACAAGCAGAGGTGATTGAATAATTAATGCCTTTAATTTTAAATAAAGTCGAGAGACAAGCCGAAGTTGTGGAGCCCATAGTGGGCGGAACTCGATAAGGCCCAACACGCTTAATACCTTTTTCTCTTAAGATGTCAGCTGCTTCAACAATGTCTTGGTTTGATGCACCACCAGAGCCAGTAATCAAGCCGGTTCGCTCATTTGACACTTGCTCGTCACTAAGTCCAGATTGTTTGATGGCTTCGTCCAGTGCAAGGGCGTTGTAGATTGAAGCATCCCCCATAAAGCGCAACATTTTTCGGTCAATGACCTCTTTAGGGTCTACTTCAGGGATTTCACCTTGGACGTGAGATCGTAAGCCCATTTCGGCGTAAACTTCACTGTATTTGATCCCAGATTTTGCCTTTTTAAGAGAGTCAAGAACCTCTGCCTTGTTTTTTCCAAGGCTGCAGACAATGCCCATACCTGTAATAACAACTCGTTTCATCAGAATGCAGAGGTGTCGGTGAATAAACCAACTTTAAGGTTGGTGGCTTCGTAAATTATTTTGCCGTCAACCTCCATTGTGGCGTCGGCTATTCCCATATAGAGTTTTCGTGCAATGACTCTAGATAAGTTGATATTATAGGCCACCTTTTTATTAGTGGGTAGCACCTGTCCTGTGAACTTAATTTGCCCTGCACCTAGAGCCCGACCGCGCCCAGGACCTCCCAGCCAGCCCAAGTAAAAGCCGACCAATTGCCACATAGCGTCAACGCCTAGGCAGCCTGGCATCACAGGATCGGCATTAAAATGGCAGTCAAAAAACCACAAGTCTGGGTTAATGTCCAATTCGGCGGTAATAGTGCCTTTGCCGTACTCTCCTCCATCTTCCGAGATTTCAGTAATGCGATCAAACATCAGCATTGGTGGTTGTGGAAGTTGAGCATTGCCAGGGCCAAATAACTCACCGTTACCGCAACTGATTAAATCTTCATAAGAATAACTACTTTGCTTCATAAGTATTGTGGTTGCGATTGTGAGGCGATTTTATCATAATTGACCGAATGGTTAAATTCAAGTTATGGCTTCAAATCTGAGATGATATCATCAATGCTTTCAAGTCCTGCCGATATACGAATCAAGGCATCAGTTATACCACTTTTAGCTTTTTCTTCATCGCTTAGGCGACCATGAGTTGTTGTTGCGGGGTGAGTAATTGTGGTTTTGGTATCGCCAAGGTTGGCGGTAATAGAAATCATCTTGGTATTATTGATTAGACGAAATGCACCTTCCTTGCCGCCTTTAACTTCAAATGACACAATGCCACCAAAGCCAGATTGTTGAGACTTGGCAGTTTCGTGGTGTGGGTGGGATTCTAAACCCAAATAATGAACTTTTTCTACAAATTCTTGTTCGATTAGCCAGTTTGCAAGTTGTTGAGCGTTTTCGCAGTGCGCCTTCATTCTTAGAGAAAGGGTTTCAAGGCCTTTGAACATTACCCAAGCATTAAAGGCACTGAGGCTTGGCCCCGTTGTTCTTATGAAGCTACCGATTTCTTCAAGCAATTCGTTACTACCTGCAATAGCGCCGGCTAGACATCGACCCTGACCGTCAATGTATTTGGTTGCCGAATGAATAACCAGGTCAGCGCCAAGGGTTAATGGTTTCTGCAAAGCCGGGGTCATTACAACGTTATCAACCGCCAGCAAAACATTGTGTTTCTTGCAAATAGCAGATAGCGCTCTTAAGTCTACCGCCTCTCCTAAAGGGTTGGAGGGTGTTTCCAATAGCAGGATTTTGGTATTTTCTTGGATGGCTTGTTGCCAGTCGTCAATATTAGCTATGTCAACAAAAGTCACCTGAATATCAAATTTCGAGATGATGTCGTTAAGCAATACAATGGTTGTGCCAAACATTGATCGCGAAGCAACGATATGGTCGCCCGATTTGAGAAGTGCCATTAACACCGCAAAGATAGCTGACATGCCACTTGATGTTGCTATGCACGTTTCGGCGCCTTCAAGGGCTGCTAAACGAGTTTGGAATGCGTCGACCGAAGGGTTGGTAAATCTGGCATAAATATTACCTGGCTCTTCTTTGGCAAAGCGTTTAGCTGCTTGCTCAGCGCTTTCAAAGGTAAAGCTTGAGGTGAGAAAAATCGCTGGTGAGTGCTCTTGTTCAGCGGTTCTTTGATGGCCCTCTCTTATTGCAAGAGTGTCGAATTTTTTTTCTGTCATGATTTCTATGGATTATGGCGTTTATTCTACATCATTGCAGATCATTTCAGAGCTTTCGTTAGTAGTGTTCTGCTGTTTGGCATCATCATTACGTAACGCCTCAATATTATCCAAATAAGCACTATCAATATCTTTGGTAACATAGTTGCCGTCAAAGCATGAGCAATCAAATGATTTGATATCTGGATTACCGTGTTGTACCGACCATATTAGGTCGTCTAAATCTTGATAAATGAGTCGGTCAGCGCCAATTGCATCACAGACTTCTTTGGTGGTTCTGTTGTGGGCAACAAATTCATTCTTGCTGGCCATGTCGATGCCATAGACATTAGGGAAGCGCACTGCAGGTGCAGCGGATGCGAAGAAAACCTTAGCTGCACCAGCATTTCTAGCCATTTGTACAATTTCTTTACTGGTCGTTCCTCGCACAATAGAGTCATCAACCAGTAAAACATTTTTGCCCTTAAACTCTAATTCAATTGCACTTAGTTTTTGTCTGACTGATTTCTTGCGCTGTTTTTGCCCTGGCATGATAAAAGTTCTGGCAATATAGCGATTTTTGATAAATCCCTCGCGGTATTTGACACCTAGCTCGTAAGCGAGTTGTAATGATGAGGTTCTAGAGGTGTCTGGAATGGGGATTACAACATCAATTTTCTCATCAGCCCAATCGGATTTAATTTTGTCAGCAAGGCGCTCCCCCATTCTTAAGCGAGACTTATAAACCGAAATTTTGTCAATAATGGAATCCGGTCTTGCAAAGTAAACAAATTCAAAAATACAAGGCGTGAGTTCTGGGCTCTCAGCGCATTGCTGGGTGTGGACATTGCCCTGTCTATCGATTACGACTGCTTCTCCAGGTTCGACATCTCGGGTGATTTTATATCCCAGCGCTGTTAAGGCAACACTTTCAGAAGCAAGCATATATTTTGTGCCGCCGTGAGTTTCTCTTTGTCCAAGAATGAGTGGACGAATTCCCTTTGGATCTCTAAAGCCAAAAATACCATAGCCGGGAATCATGCCAATTGCTGCATAAGCGCCTTTTACTCTCTGGTGGAGTTTACCAACCGCTTTAAAAATATCTTTTTCATCAACTCGCCTTTTTCCTTGTTTGTCAATTTCACTAGCAAGAACATTAAGTAATATTTCAGAGTCGGAATTGGTGTTGGTGTGTCTTCTATCCTGTTCGAACAATTCTTTTGCTAAGACTTTAGTGTTGGTCAGATTGCCGTTATGGGCAAATGCAATACCATAAGGAGAATTGACATAGAATGGCTGCGCTTCAGCTCCAGAGGAGGTGCCTGCTGTGGGGTAGCGCACATGACCAATACCCATATCGCCTTTAAGTAGCGACATGTGACGAGTTCTAAAAACATTACGAACCAAGCCATTACTCTTGCGCATAAAGAATCGACCCTTGTCAGCTGTAGTAATACCGGCGGCATCTTGCCCTCGGTGCTGGATGATGGTTAGCGCATCATAGATATAAACCCCAACATCTTTTTTAGTGGTAGAAAGTATTCCAACAATACCGCACATAAATTATTCCTTTATTTTAGTGATTCTTCGGCAATCTTCTCATCACCAGGTTCAAGTTCAACAAAAAGCAAATGCTCTGATAAATATGGCTTTATATCGACACTCCAGTCTTGAATTATTCTGAGCGTTCCCTGGGTCTCAATCCAGTAATATTGTTGGCTTACCCAGTTAAAGCTTTGGAGTATTAAGACGATAACAAGCATTGCTAAGGCGCCCTTAAGGAGGCCAACACAGCCACCAAAGATATTGTTTTTAACCCCAACAATATTGCGTGCATTCAGTAAGTTATCAATCCCGCTTAGTATATTGAGGATTTTTTCATACAATGTTTTCAATGCACACGATTGCTCTGTGCCAACTGTGATATTGAGTAGCTTCAAAAGAACTCTTGCAGCGATAAAAAAAGCAATATAAATAACAGCAAAAGAGATCCATGTTCGAGCTACAGCGTTGTCAATAATATCTCTTATGGATTCCAAGTTGGCCAATGCATCGACATAGTTCCACGAAGCAACAGCAAGGATTGAAAGAAAAAGCGCTATTGAGACAAACTTATTGAGTTCACAAGGGTTGCCAATATTGGAAGATGTTTCGGTGAGCTTATAAAGGGCTTTTTTTGTCAGCCAAAAGCCTAAAACAATTGCGCCAAATGTAAGGCCATAAATAGGTTTGATATCGGCATCATTGGCAGAAGGTAATATCGAATCGGTAAGTCCTTCGTAAAAAAACCAAGCCAGCAGAA
This sequence comes from uncultured Candidatus Thioglobus sp., assembly GCA_964653365.1. Taxonomy (GTDB): domain Bacteria; phylum Pseudomonadota; class Gammaproteobacteria; order PS1; family Pseudothioglobaceae; genus Pseudothioglobus. The sequence goes on along the minus strand of CAZZER010000011.1, from coordinate 29,504 downwards.
TGGCAATAATGAGAAAAAAAAGACTGATAAGCTCTTTGGCAAGCCCTTGAGCATAACCTCTGACAATAAAACAAATGAGAATAAAAAGTGTGAGCCAATCTGACCAGACTAAAAGACTGATTGCACTATACAAATTGTCAAAAAAATCGCCCATGATCTCCCGCTTTGATAGCGCCAATTTTACAATAGATTCTGGGGATAAGGCGCTATCTCACTCAATGAAAAACCGCATGGTTTTCTTTAAGTATCAGTGTTGCATCGCTAATGGTATGGAAGGAGCCAAAGATTACAATCCTTTGGATTTCTGCCAGTGCTGAAGCTTTGGCAATAGCAGTGGTCATATCTTCACAAACGGTTGTTGTTTGTGACGCATCAAATTTTGCGTGTAGCAATTCGACTTGTATGGCGCGCTCTACAGTAAGGGGCACCAAAAACCAATGGCAGAAGGTATCTTTTGCCAATGCAATCATATCATCGATATTTTTGTCAGCCAAAGCCGAGAATATGGCAACGGTTTTGGCATTTGAATCCTTGAGTGTGTTGACGAGTTTTTCAACAGCTGCAGAGTTATGGGCAACATCAAGAATAATTTGTTTGTTTCCAGCGTCTATTTTTTGAAACCTAGCAACAACATTGGCTTGTGCTATGCCAGATTCGATCAAATCACTTGACACAGGAAACTGGGGTTGGAGAATCTCAAGCGCTCTGAGTGCTACAGCTGCATTGTGCCTTTGATGCTTACCTTCCAAACCAACTTTTCCAGTATACGGCGTGTCGACAAATTCAAGCAAAGCGTTGATTCTATTGCCGTGACTCACTAGTGTGCTCGGCGGGTTTTCATCGCCACAAATGCATATTTTGTTTGCCCGCATAATGCCAGCTTTCTCAGCGCCAATTAGCTCCCTGGTGTCCCCAAGGTAATCGGTATGATCAATTGCGATATTAGTAATAATGCAAATATCATTATCGACGACATTAACAGAATCTAGACGTCCCCCAAGTCCCACTTCGAGAATAGCAATGTCAATATTGGCGTTGGCAAAAATTTGTAAAGCAGCCAAAGTTGAGAATTCAAAATAAGTGAGAGAAGTGTCACCTCGTATTGTTTCGATTGCCTCGAAGGCGTCAATAATCACGGCATCAGATACCAAGCTGCCGTTAATGGCAAAACGCTCGTTGTAGTCAATCAGGTGTGGCGATGTAAAGCGTCCAACTTTGTGTTCTGATTTACAATAAACACTGTCGATAAAAGCTATGGTAGAGCCTTTACCATTAGTGCCACCAACAGTAATAACTTGAAAGGGTACGCCATTTGGAAAAAGCTTGTCGTAGACAATCTTAATGCGCTCTAAACTTAGGTCGATGACACTCGCGTGTAGGCTTTCCTGCCATTCAAGCCAGTCGTCTAACGTGCTTAATCTTCCCAAAACTCACCTTCGATTGCATCGTCTTTTTTGTCTCGATTTTCCTTGGTTTGGTGAGGCTGAGATTTGTGGATAAATACAGAATTTCTTTGACTAAAAACCCTAGCTGCGTTTTTTTCAAGGATGTGATTGATGAAATACATTCTTGACCACGGAATTAGGCCTAATAAACCAATGGTGTCGGTGATAAAACCTGGGGTCAACAACAGCACGCCAGAGATCAAAATTACGACACCTTCCATCATCTCAAAGGCTGGTGTTTTGCCTTGTGCCATACTTTGTTGTGCTTTAGCCATCGTTGACCAGCCCTGGTGTTTAAGAAGGGATGAGCCAATAAGTGCTGTGATTACCACAAGCAATACGGTGGATAGACCACCAATGGCATCGCCAACCGTAACCAGCACGTATATTTCCAACAGTGTCATTATTACAAATAAAGGAAATAACATCTAAACTCCTTTTGTGTTGGTAAAAAGTATATCCCAAACACTATGGCCAAGTCGCTGTCCGCGATTTTCAAATTTTGTTAATGGCCTGTGCGCGGGTCTTGGGGAATATATATGGGCGTCAATGCTGTTTTTAAAGTGAGGGTGGGCCTCAAGAGTTTCCATGATGTGTTCAGCGTAGTTTTCCCAGTCGGTGGCAATGTGGATTGCACCGCCCTTGGTTAACTTGTTGGCAAGCGTATCAAGCAAACTTGTTTGGAGGATTCGTCTTTTGTGGTGTTTTTTCTTGTGCCAAGGGTCGGGGAAAAATAGCTGGAACGTCGAGAGACTGTCGTCTTCAATGTGATGATTTAATATGTCAACCGCATCATCTTTGATAATTCTTAGATTGCTAAGTTTGTGCTTACTGGCTTCGTTAATTAGTCTGCCGACGCCGGCTTCGTAAACCTCGATCCCTAAAAAATTCTTATCGGTTTGTTTGGTAGCCATTTCGAGCAGGCTGTCGCCGTTACCAAAACCCACTTCAAGCACCACATCCTGGGTTTTTTCAAAAAGTTCATCAAAGTTTAGTGACTTCCCTTCGATCAAATCAACGCCATAGTTTGGCCAAAGTTCGTTTAACCCAATAGACTGTGCTTTTGACAGCCTTCCCGAGCGCCTAACAAAGCTTTGAATTTTGCGCAACGGTTTGTTTTCACTCATATCGAAAAATCCATAATCAATGGTGCGTGGTCAGAAAAACGTTCTTCTTTGTAGATTTCAGCATATGTTGCAGTGCCTGCAAGGTTTGCGCTAACCACATGATAATCCAAGCGCCAACCGGTGTTATTGAGCCATGCCTGACCTCTATTTGACCACCAAGTGTATTGAAATTCTTCGGTATTAATTTCTCTAAAGGCATCGATATAACCTACTTCATTATAAAGTGTATCGAGCCAAGCACGCTCTTCTGGCAGAAATCCAGAATTTTTTTGGTTGCCGCGCCAATTTTTTAGGTCAATCTTCTTGTGCGCGATATTCCAGTCGCCACAGAAAACGTATTTCCTGCCATCCTTTTGAAGCTTAGATAAATAAGGAAGAAATCGATCGCAAATAAACTCCATTTTAAAAGCTTGACGCTCTTCTTTACTCGAGCCCGAAGGTAAGTAGATTGAGGCCACGGTGAGGTTGCCAAAATCGGCTTGAATAAGGCGACCTTCAAAATTAATGTCATCCCAATCGCTATAATGAACTCGGTCTGGCTTGTTTTTGCAGTACAAGGCAGTACCACTATAGCCCTTGCGTTCAGCGGGATGGTAGTAGATATGCATGTCATCAGGATAGAAGCGCTCATCCAGTTGATCTTCTTGTGCCTTAATCTCTTGCAAGCACACCACATCAGCATTCTGCTTTTTGAGCCAAGAAAAAAAGCCTTTTCGCTCAGCGGCACGAATTCCGTTAACATTAATGGTTATAATTCTCATCGAAAACATTTTAATAGTTTAGGAATATTCAATGCAACAGTATCAAAAGGATTTTGTCGATTTTATGCTGGAGACCGGCGCTCTCAAGTTCGGTGAATTTACGCTGAAATCTGGACGCATCAGCCCTTATTTTTTTAATGCTGGCTTGTTTAATCAAGGCAAGCATTTATCACAATTGGGCAAGTTTTATGCTCAGGCGATTGAAGCCAGTGGTATTGAGTTTGATGTGCTCTTTGGTCCAGCCTATAAAGGTATCCCGCTTGCTACAGCAGCGGCAATGGCACTAAATGATGGTTTTAACAAAAGTGTGCCGTACAGCTTTAACCGAAAAGAGGCTAAAGATCATGGTGAGGGTGGAAATATTGTTGGCCATCCACTCGAGGGCGATATTTTGATTATTGATGATGTCATTACTGCTGGTACAGCCATTCGAGAGGCGCGCGATATTATCACGGCAAATGGTGCATCAACAAAAGGCGTAATTGTTGCTTTGGATCGTCAAGAAAAAGGCAAAGGTGAGCTTTCAGCCATCCAAGAGGTAGAGCAAAACTTTGGAGTTTCTGTTGCTAGTATTATTGATTTGTCGCATTTGATTACTTATCTTAAAGGGCAAAATGACGCAGCCCTTATCAACAAAATTGAGGCCTATCGAGAACAATACGGTATCTAGCTCCCTAACGCATTCTTATGCTTGAAGTTATTCCAGCCAAAAGAATGTCAGAAGGGCAAGGCGTGAGTGTTAATCGCCTTTTTCCTATCAGTGGTGAGCGAATGAATCACGACCCTTTTGTTCTATTTGATCATTTTGAGATACCTGCAGGGAAAGGATTCTCCACCCATCCTCATAGAGGTTTTGAAGCGATCACTTATTTGTTTTCTGGCGCTATGCGCCACAAGGATAATCTCGGCAATGACTCTGTAATTACGCAGGGCGGAGCGCAAATATTTTGTGCTGGGCGAGGGATTGAACACTCTGAAATGCCCGAGGATAATGGCACCACCAGTGGCATACAATTGTGGATTAATCTACCCAAAGTTTTAAAACACATCGATCCAAGTTATCAATCTGTGGATGCTATCGACTTACCGATTGTTACTTCAAATGGAGTCACAACAACAACCATTGCAGGTAGAACGTCAGCGGTTAAACTTCAAAACCAGATTTGTTATCAATCTGTACAGATGACACAAGGTTCTGAATACAAGCTCAACGTTGAGGGGCAACAGGGCATTGTGTATGTTGTTAAAGGCGCACTAGGTTGTAACCAAGAATTCATAGATCAAAGACAGTCGTTATTGTTTGATGATTTGAATAAAACGCTTGTATTAAAGGCACAGAGCGACTGTCATCTAATGGTTCTCCATGGCAAACCACACAATGAATCTATCCGTCAGTATGGTCCTTTCGTGGATTAACTTTCGTCTTCAACAATTAGGGTTAAAGCTTTAGCGTTAATCACTCTAACGCTTTGGCCGATGGACATCTCACAACCTTCTGCTTGCCATACTGAATTACCCACTTTGATTTTTGCAAGACCATCCTCAATAGAAATCACCTCTGCCATCTTGCCAATGTGTTTTTTGGCGTTATTTTGCAATTTGTCATCAATTGTTTTAACTGGCAGAATTTTTTTGGCAACGAAAATAGTAACAGCAGAAAGGCCGACAAAACCGAACACTTGATCAATAAGTGATAAGTTTGGATACAGGTTAATAAGTATCGCAATGGTTACGGCTGAAACACCTAGCCAAAGACAATAAACTGACCAAATAAATAACTCCACAATAATTAGCAAAAGCCCCAAGATAAGCCAATGCCAGTCGCTAATGTTGCCGAATAGTAATTCCATGGTTGTGATTATATATTTGTTTGAGGTTTAGCTTGTAGCAGAAAACAATTGCTGTTCGCAATGTATTAAAGTAACCTCCCGCACACATAACACGAAGCTTCGGTTGGGATTTAATTCAAGTTTTCATACTTTCCGGAAGATACAATGACAGCTGTGGCAGCATTACTATTACTGCTAGACATAGAATCATTGCTATCCAAAATGGAAGAATGCCACGGTAAATGTCTTTTATAGGTATATCAGTTACACTTTTGATTACAAAAACATTCATTCCCACTGGTGGGCTGATTAGTGCCATTTCCAAGATAATAACCATTACCACACCAAACCAAATAGTTAAATTGGAAATGTTGGCTATTCCTAGGTAATCTCCAATACCAGAATCAATAATAATAGGCAAGACAATTGGCACTGCTAGCACCATCATTGCAAAGCCATCTAAAAAAGTTCCCAACAATATAAAAACCAAAAGAACAAGCACTAACAAAACAAGTGGGTGTAACCCCATGAGAGTTAATTGATTGGCCAGTTCAGCAGGTATATGGGTTAGTGCAAGAAAAGACGAAAAAACACTAGCTCCAATAATTATAAAATATATCATAACAGTTGTAAAAACTGTTTTTTGCAGAGCCTCTAAAAAACCAGCAATACTAAAATCTTTTCGGGGAATAGCAAAGATAAAGGCTAAAGTTGCTCCGACTGAAGCTGCCTCAATAGGGGTAAATATGCCACCGTAAATACCGCCGATTGATATAGTAATAATAGAAAGAATTGAAAGACTTTTAAAGAGATATTTGATTTTATCACGCATCTCAAAGCGTTCGCCCTTGGGGCCTAATTTTGGGTCTAGTATCGTCAAAAAACCAACAGTCAACATAAAACAGCCAGATAGAATAATACCAGGCACTACACCAGCTAAAAATAAACGCCCAATGGACTCCTCTGTCAAAATGGCATAAATCACAAACCCCGTTGATGGTGGAATCAATATCCCTAGAGTGCCGCCTGCGGCTACTGCGCCAGCGGCAAACCTAGGGTTGTAATTAAACCTCTTCATTTCTGGCAAAGCCACTCTACCTAAGGTAAGTGCTGAAGCGATTGACGAGCCAGACAATGCAGCGAATCCCGTGCATCCTAAAATTGTTGCGTGTGCCAAACCACCTCGGAAGCGCCCAATCCAACAATAAGCCGCATTATAGAGATCACGACTCATTCCTGAAACGCCAGCAATATTGCCCATGAGCACAAACAATGGAACAACAGTTAGCTCAACATACGTCAAGGTACCCCAGGTTTCAGTTGATAAAGTTGCTAGAGCTGCAGGAAACGAATTGAGAGTCCAAATACCAGCTAAGCCAGTGACAATCATTGCAAAGGCGACTGGCAACCTTAATGCCATTAGCATCAAAAGTATAGATAAACCTAACAATCCAATATGGATTGATGTCATGTTTTAAAAGGCCGAGGTTGGGTTGTAAAACTTTCTATAACTATAAGCAGTGCATGGAAGGCGCTAATAATAGAAATTAGTAACATAAAGGGTCGATGTGGAATGCCAATCATGTTGGTGGCTTCATTAAATAGTATTGCGTTCTCAGCATCTTGGTATGCGTGCCAAGATAAAGCAATAAACAATATTGTCACAATAAATCTTACACTATATTCACGTACTAACTCGGCAGGAGCCCAGGAAAAATGTGGGAAAACATCAACAACAATATGTGCTCCGCGGCGCCAAGCATATGGGGCAGCACACATTACAGTCACTACCATCCCCATCTCTACCAGATCTTGACGACCACTAATTGGGCTAGCAAAAAAGTAGCGCAATATTACGTCTAGGAATGTAATTAAAACTACGCCAATCAGGCTCAGTCCAGCGACCCAAGTCAAACCCAAGAAAAGATTATCAAGCAATCTCATCATGGGTTATAGACTTGCATTATACTTTTTGTTAATAAGCTTATTTTTTCATTGATGATACTACGCCGCTTGCATTCATGCCCTTATCATCTAATTCTGACAACAATTCACTGACGGCTGAACTTGCAGCAGATTCCATAATTGCGCGCTGATCATCGCTTAGAGTAATGGTTTCATTGCCTTCAATGGCCCCAAATTTTGACATGGCAATACCACCAAACTTGGCAAGACCCTCAGCTGAACGTTGAGAAATTCCTTCGCCAGTTAAAGCATCAAGAGCGGATCTTTCATCACTGGAAAGTTCATTATATGCCTCCTCGTTAGCAACCAAAAATATAGCTGTAGGCATTTCTGGTAGATTAGTAGTGACATATTTAGTGGTTTCAATTAGCTTAAAAATTAACAAAGAATCAGATCCCATTAAAGCTCCATCCACCACTCCTGTGCTCATTGAGGTATATACCTTATTGGCAGGCATTGGTACAGCTGTAGCTCCCCAAGCCTCAACAACTTTAGCTGCAGAAGATGACGCTACACGAATCTTCAGACCCTCCAAATCAGACATTCTGCGAACCGGGGTATTGCTCATCATAAGTACTGAAGGTGGGGTAACGAAAAGGGCGAGCGGTACGGTTTTCTGAAATTCTGCCCTTAGATGCTCATCCATAACCTTCCATAATTTTGAGGTTGCATCGGCGTGTCCTTTACTCATGCCAGGCAATTCAATTAATAATGTTTTAGGGAATACTGGGGAGGTATATCCAGGTAAGCCGTAACTTATTTCAGCAATTCTGGTGACAGCACGCTTATACTGTTCAACTGGCCCTTTTCCAAGCTCACCTGATGGGTAAATTTCTATTTTGACCGAACCATCTGTTGCTTTATCTAAATCGTCAGCTAGTTTTTCAAAGATTGGTTTGTGCAGAATATAGACTGGAGGTACAAAGCTAGCAAGTTTAAGAACTTTCGTTTCTGCAAAACTTGATGTAATCAAGCCTGCATTTATTGCTATCGCGAAAACTGTTGTAACTATAGTATTAGTAAATTTCATAGATATTTCTCCTTTTTTATTGCATATTTTTTTAAAACTTCCTTTTTTTTGGTTAGTAAATAGTAATCTTACAAATCTGTTATACCACAATATGAAAATAAAACTTATATAAATCCAATTTTTGGGATAAATAAAAGTATTTTTTACATATAATGGAACAATGAAAAATAATATCAACAAATCAAGTAATGTAGGAGTTGGTCTGATTGCAAAAACTTTGGAACTATTAGATCTGTTTCAATTTGATTCTCCTTATTGGTCACAAAGCGAGCTTGCAAAGGCTACAGGCATTAAAAAATCTACAGTACATCGAATAGTTAGATTTCTTGTGGACGAGGGATATCTTTCAAGTGTAAGCGGTAGTCGATATAGCCTAGGGCCTGCCTCAATTGAATTGGGACGGAGAGCTATTGGATCATTCAATCTACGTGAATTGTGTCGATCAGTATTACTGAATATTTCAAATAAGACCGGTGAAACAGTAATTCTTACTGCATTGGAAAGCTCTTGCACTGCAGTTAGGTGCGTAGATCAAATTGAAAGCACTCGGACGGGTTTACGAGTATTTAATCAAATAGGTAGCATATTTCCATTACATGGAGGAGCGGCAGCTAAAGCCGTATTAGCATTTCTCAATCCTGCAGAGATAGACCAATTTTTGACTACTAATCTAGAGAAAATATTACCATCAACAATTACTGATCCAAATCTCTTATCCCAGGATTTACATGAGACTAAGATACGCGGATTCTCTATTTCCAAAGAAGAGTCTCAATTAGGTGTGGCGGGTATTGCAGCTCCTTATTTTTGGCATAATGGCGCTCCTTTTGGTAGTATTGCCATTGGCATACCTACCCAGAGAGCTTCTGAAGAAACTTTATTAAATTATGGCCAGATAGTGTTAAACGCAGCACAAGAGATTAGCCGCTTACTTGACATAAATGCCCCGATAACAAAAGATTCAACTACATGATGTTTGCTTGGCAATCAAATCATACTTCAGGCATTGAAAGCCTTAAATTGCAGCAGATGCCTAAACCAAAGCCTACTGATGATCAAATATTGATCAAAGTTCATTTTGCCGCAATTAATTTTTCTGATTTGTTAATGTTAAAAGGACAGTACCAGGTTCAGCCAGAGCTACCTTTTATACCAGGTCAAGAGGTCGGAGGTATTGTGGTACAGGCCCCATCCAGTAGTCGTTTTAATATTGGTGATAGATTGGTAAGCAAAGTTTATTGGGGCGGTTTTGCTGAATATGCTTGTGTGAACGAAAATATGGCTATGTTGATACCTCACAAAGTAAATCTAGATATAGCAACTACTATACCTATTAGCTATGTAACTGCCTCAGTGGCCCTTCATCAGTGTGTAAAGATTAATTCTGAACAGACCATATTGATACATGCAGCAGCAGGAGCAGTTGGGTTTGCCGCAGTTGAGATAGCCTTACTTGCGGGTTGCAGAGTCATTGCTACTGGGTCTTCATTAGAGCGACTGCAAAGGGTCAAGGAACGTGGGGCTCATCACTGTATTAATTATCTAGAGCCGGATTGGCATCAAAAAGTTAAAGATATCACTCAAAACAAGGGAGCAAATTTAATTTTCGATTCGGTAGGGGGAGAAATTGGCGAAAATAGTCTTCGCTGTATTGCACAGGATGGCACCTTACTTATCGTTGGGTTCTCCTCAGGTTCTATGCCTAAGTTGGCACCACATCGACTTTTACTTAAACGGGCTGCAGCAAAAGGTGTTTATTGGAATCATAATACTGATTCTGAAATGCTAAATCGAGTTAATAGTCAGATAATGAATTACTTAGAGGCAGAAGCTTTGCAGCCAAGATTCGATATACGTCAAGGCTTAGAGAGTTTACCTAGCGCTTTACATGATTTAGAGCAACGACGGGTCAATGGAAAATTAATATTGAAACTAGAAAATTCTTAGGTAGGACTAATTATGGACTCAAAAAATAATAATATTTTATCTGGCATTCGTGTACTAGATTTAACTCGAGTTATGTCAGGGCCTTTTTGCACATCCATGCTTGCAGACTTAGGAGCTGAAATCATCAAAATAGAGATGCCTGAAACGGGTGACGATAGTCGATTTTTTGGCCCCTATAAAAATCAAGAAAGCGCTTATTTTATGTTACTTAACCGCTGCAAGAAAAGTGTAACTGTAGATATGAAAACCCAACAAGGTAGAGCATTAATCGATTCTTTAATACCACAGTGTGATGTAATTATTGAAAACTTTAGACCTGGAGTGATGTCTCGTTTAGGTCTCGATGAGCCAAGCATTCGAAAGCTTAATCCGCAAATCATATATACAAGTATTTCTGGGTTCGGTCAGAATAGCCCAATGAAAGACTGGCCTGCGTTTGACTTAATAATTCAAGCCATGAGTGGCTTGATGAGCCTAACTGGCCCTAAAAATGGTCCAGAAACTGCGGTAGGGGAGTCATTAGCCGACGTATGTACTGGCATGTTTGCTGCATTTGGAACAGTTGCAGCCCTCTTTGATCGACAAAGAACAGGGATAGGTCGCCATCTTGATGTCGCAATGCTAGATTCAATGTTCTCCATGCAGCTAACGGGTCTTGCTCGACAGTTATACATGAATGACACTCCCAAGCCTGCTGGGAATCGTCATCCGGTCACCTACCCTGTGGATACTTTTCCTTCCAAAAATGGTGATTTTGTGATGGTATGCTTTTCTGAAAAGGCCTTTCTATCTCTGTGTAGTCTTATGAATAATAAAGAGTTGGCAAAAGATCCTCGCTTTGTAACTAATCATGATCGTAATCAAAACGAGGAGGAGTTGCGCAAAATCATTACAGCTTGGAGTCTGAAACTTGATCAAGAGCAAGCTATTAAATTGCTTCTTGAGGCAGGTGTGCCAGCTGCACCAGTGTGGAATTTGCATCAATTAGTTAACTCCCCCCATGTAAAAACTCGAGGATTGGTAGTGACTGGCAATCATGCTGTTTTAGGTGAAATACCATTGGTGCCACAGCCCGTAAAATTTTCTAACACTCCAGAACCGTCTTTATCGAGTAGCCCAACTTTAGGTGAACATACTCGGGAGGTGCTTAGTGAATTAGTTGCTTTAAATAATGAAGATATCGAGCAATTAAGTCGCGACAAAATTATTTAATTTATAGGACATAAATTATGAATTTATCTGTTAAAAACCGTGTTGTTAGATCGCCAACCGGCAGTCAAATATCAACCCAAAACTGGCAAACAGAGGCAGCTCTTCGTTTGTTAATGAATAATCTTGATCCTGACGTAGCAGAATGTCCTGACAAACTCATTGTTTATGGCGGCATTGGTCGTGCAGCTCGGAATTGGGATTGTTTTGATGCCATCATTGAGTCACTAAAAAAGCTTCGAGAAGACCAAACTTTATTAATACAATCTGGCAAACCTGTAGGAATCTTTAACACCCACTCACTTGCGCCAAGAGTGCTTATCGCTAATGGTAATTTGGTTCCTCATTGGGCAAATTGGGAGCATTTTAACCATCTAGATAAGCTAGGTTTAATGATGTTCGGCCAAATGACTGCAGGTTCCTGGATTTATATTGGCAGTCAAGGAATAGTCCAGGGAACTTATGAAACATTTTCGGAAATTGCTCAACGTAGCTTTAACGGAAAACCCAAAGGCAGACTGCTATTCACTTCAGGTCTTGGTGGCATGGGTGGCGCCCAACCTTTAGCAGCCACAATGGCTGGATTTAACGCACTAGTGGTAGAGTGTCAGTCAGACAAGATTGACTTCCGTATTCGTACTGGTTACCTTGATACTCGAGCTGAAAGTTTAACTGAAGCTCTAGCTTTAATTGAGGTTGCTCAACAACAAGGGCAAACTCGCTCTGTTGGATTAGTAGGAAATGTCATAGATATTCTTCATGAAATGAAGCAACTTGGCGTTATACCGGCAGTGGTTTCTGACCAGACTTCGGCACACGATCCGGTAAATGGATATCTCCCGCAAGGCTGGAATATTTCTAAGTGGGAGGCATTAAAAAAAACTAATCCAACCCAAGTTACTGAAGCAGCAATCAAATCCATGGCTACTCATGTTCAACTATTACTTGAATATAAAGATCAAGGTGCAGTGGTGTTTGAGTATGGTAACAACCTAAGAGAAATGGCTAAATTGGGAGGCGTGATTAATGCTTTTGACTTTCCGGGTTTTGTTGAAGCATATGTGAGACCACTTTTTTGCGAGGGCAAAGGGCCTTTTCGATGGGTTGCTTTATCCGGAAATCCAGAAGATATTTACAAAACAGATGCTAAAGTCAAAGAGCTAATTCCTCATGATATTCAGCTACACAAATGGCTTGACAAGGCAAGAAAACACGTTAAGTTTCAAGGCTTGCCGGCTCGTATTTGTTGGATTGGCTTGGGTGATCGCGATCGTGTGGGTTTGGCATTTAATGAAATGGTCGCAAAAGGTGAGCTAGAAGCACCCATAGTAATTGGGCGAGACCATATGGATGGAGGGTCAGTAGCAAGCCCTAATCGTGAAACAGAAGGTATGATAGATGGTTCCGATGCCGTGTCTGATTGGCCTATACTTAACGCTTTACTTAATAGTGCAAATGGAGCAACCTGGGTGTCCTTTCACCATGGTGGCGGAATGGGCATGGGATACTCCCAGCATGCAGGAATTGCCGTATTGGCAGACGGAACCTTAAGGGCCAAAGACATTCTTAGTCGCACTCTTTGGAACGATCCAGCAACTGGAGTAATGCGTCACGCAGACGCTGGTTATGATATTGCTAGGTCTTGTGCTCACAAATATCAACTTGATTTGCCGATGTTATAATGAATATTAGTGAGATGTTGTGAGAGCTATATGTGGTGGAGGGACAGGGATTTGAACCCTGGAAGGGTATTAGCCCTTGCCGGTTTTCAAGACCGGTGCATTCAGCCGCTCTGCCATCCCTCCAGCAGGAAGCAATGATACAGTTTTTATGCTGTTGGTGAATGGAAATTTAATTAAAAAAAGACAAATTTTTGCGTATAATCTACCCTTTTTGGAAATTCTGTAGGTAGTCGTCATGGCAAAAGTCTGTCAAGTTACTGGAAAGCGCCCTGTGAGTGGTAATAACGTCTCACATGCGCATAACAAAACACGTCGTCGTTTTTACCCAAATTTACACACGCATCGTTTTTGGGTTGAGGCTGAGAACCGTTTTGTTAAATTAAAGCTATCTGCAAAGGGTTTGCGTATTATCGATAAAAAAGGCATTGAAGCCGTTTTGTCAGAAATCCGCACTCGCGGTGAAAAGGTTTAAGGAGATATTATGAGAGATAAAATTAAATTGGTATCTTCAGCTGACACAGGTCACTACTATACAACAACTAAGAACAAACGTCTTCATCCTGAGAAAGTTGAAGTTAAAAAGTTTGATCCTGTTGTAAGAAAACACGTTATGTATAAAGAAGCAAAGATCAAGTAAATCTTTTCTTTCTTAAAAAAACCGCGATCTTCGCGGTTTTTTTTATGCCTAATAAAAAGCCCGCAACAAGCGCGGGCTTTTTAATTGATGCTTAAAGCTTAAGCCGAAATATTCTCTAACGGCACCTTTGCTGCAAGATCGGTGTATTCACCAATTTGGTCAAAGTTGAGGTATTGGTAGATTTCACCAGCAAGTGGTTCAATGCCTCGCATTTGTACAAGGTACTCCTCAGCCGTTGGGATGCGTCCCAATTGTGCAGAGATTGCAGCCACTTCTGCTGAAGATAGATAAACATCGGTGTTATCACCCAAGCGGTTAGGGAAGTTACGCGTCGAAGTTGAAACCACGGTAGAACCTTCATTGACACGTGCTTGGTTGCCCATACATAGTGAACAGCCGGGCATTTCAGTATGATCAGTAATCGCTGTAAAAGTATCGTAAACACCCTCTTCTTTGAGTTGCTTTTCATCCATTTTAGTAGGAGGCGCAATCCAAAGTTCTGTCGCTAAATCGCTTTTGTCTTTTAATAGTTGTGCTGCAGCTCTAAAGTGACCAATGTTGGTCATGCACGAGCCAATAAAGACTTCGTCGATTTTAGTGTTTGCAACATCAGATAATGTTTTTACGTCATCAGGGTCATTTGGGCAAGCTAACAGTGGCTCTTTAATTTCTGACATATTGATTTCAATAACTTCTGCATATTCAGCATCAGCATCAGCCTTCATTAACTCTGGGTTTTCTAGCCATTTCTCCATACTGATAATGCGTCGTGCAATGGTTCGTTTGTCGCCGTAGCCTTGAGCAATCATCCACTTAAGTAGAGTGATGTTAGAGTTCATATATTCAATGACTGGCGCTTTGTCGAGGTGAATCGTGCAAGCGGCAGCTGAACGTTCTGCTGCAGCATCGGATAATTCAAAAGCTTGCTCAACTTTAAGATCTGGTAGGCCCTCAATCTCAAGAACTCTACCCGAGTAAACATTCTTTTTGCCTGATTTTTCAACCGTCAATAAGCCTCTCTGGATGGCTGCATAAGGGATAGCATTAACCAAGTCACGGAGCGTAATACCAGGTTGCATTTCACCGCTAAATCTAACCAAAACAGATTCTGGCATATCTAGTGGCATCACGCCAGTTGCAGCTGCAAAAGCCACCAAGCCGGAACCCGCTGGGAACGAAACACCCACAGGGAAACGCGTATGTGAGTCACCGCCAGTGCCGACAGTATCTGGTAATAGCATACGGTTTAGCCAAGAGTGAATAACACCGTCACCCGGGCGCAATGAAACACCACCGCGATTCATAATAAAATCTGGCAGAGTATTGTGCGTAGTTACATCCACTGGCTTAGGATAGGCGGCTGTATGGCAGAATGACTGCATTGTTAAGTCTGCTGAGAAGCCCAAGCAAGCCAAATCTTTGAGCTCGTCTCTAGTCATTGGACCTGTTGTGTCTTGCGATCCTACGGTTGTCATGTGCGGCTCGCAATAGCTACCAGCGCGAACACCTTCGACACCACAAGCCTTACCAACCATTTTTTGTGCGAGCGTGTAGCCTTTGCCCGTATCTTTAACTTCGGCAGGTGCGCGAAATAAAGTAGAAGGCTCTAAGTTAAGTGACTTGCGTGCTTTGGTAGTAAGTCCTCTACCAATAATCAGTGGAATACGACCACCAGCTTGCACCTCGTCGATAATCACTTCAGATTTTAGCTCGAATGTAGAAACGACTTCGTCAGTGCCGTGTTTTTTTACCATCCCTTCAAATGGGAAAATATCAATTACATCACCCATCTCTAATTTGCTGACATCAAGCTCGATTGGCAGTGCGCCTGAATCTTCCATGGTGTTGTAAAAAATTGGTGCAATTTTGCCACCTAGGCAAACACCACCCGTGTGTTTATTTGGCACATAAGGAATGGCATCACCCATAAACCACAAAACGGAATTAGTGGCTGATTTGCGCGACGAACCTGTACCGACAACATCTCCGACGTAGGCCAATGGAAAACCTTTTTCTTGTAGAGATTCAATTTGTTTTATTGGGCCGATTTCACCGGCGTCATCAGGGTTGATTCCTGGACGCTCCATTTTTAACATCGCTAGGGCGTGCAAAGGAATATCTGGACGCGACCAAGCGTTTGGTGCTGGTGATAAATCGTCTGTATTTGTCTCGCCAGTCACCTTAAAGACGGTCACTGTGATTTTCTCAGCCAGGGCATCCTTGCTGGTAAACCACTCAGCGTTTGCCCAAGATTCGAGAACTTGTTGAGCATATGCATTGCCCGTTTGTGCTTTTTCTTCAACATCATAAAAAGCATCAAACATTAAAATAGTTTGAGATAAGCCTTCTGCAGCAATTGGTGCTAATTCTGCATCATCCAACAAATCAATCATTGGAGCAATGTTGTAACCACCCACCATAGTCGCCAGTAACTTTAAGGCGCTGGCTTTATCTATCGCGCCACATTGTTGCTCACCTTTGGCAACTCCAGCCAAAAAACCCGCTTTAACATAGGCCGCCTCGTCAACACCCGGCGGAACACGATTTGTCAAAAGATCTAAGTAAAAATCGTTCTCAGTGCCGTTAATTAAGTGCTCAACCACCGATTGAGTTTGCGTGGCGTCTAGTGGTAAAGGAGGAATGTTTTGCGCTTGTCTTTCTTCGCAGTGCTCTAGGTAAGATTTTTTCATTGGGGTATTCTCGACATGTAAATGATTCAATAACAGCGTATAATTTTACCATTTTTGCAGTCAAGCCCCAATTCTATTGACTCAAACGTTCAAATTATGAAATTTAATACACTTACATCTATCTCACCTATTGATGGTCGTTACGCCGATAAAACCAGCGATCTTAAAGAAATTTTCAGCGAATTTGGTCTAATCAAGTACAGAGTTTTGGTTGAGGTTCGTTGGCTGCAAGCGATGTCAGCAAACGCGCAAATATCTGAAGTAAGGGAATTTGATACAGCAACCAATAATACTCTAGATGCTATTGTTAACGGTTTTTCACTGGAAGATGCCGAGGCAGTTAAAACGATTGAGCGTACAACTAATCACGATGTCAAAGCGGTAGAGTATTTTCTAAAAGACAAAATCCTTGGTAACGCTGCGCTTGAACAAGTGAGTGAGTTCATCCATTTTGCCTGCACGTCTGAAGATATTAACAACCTCTCACACGCTTTAATGCTTAATGATGGTCGCAAAGTATTGCGCCAACAAATGCAACAACTTGCGGATTTAATCGCAGGCCTAGCAAAAGATAATGCAGACATTCCAATGCTTTCGAGAACCCACGGTCAAACAGCCTCGCCAACGACATTGGGTAAAGAAATGGCGAACTTTGGCGCTCGATTAAATCGCCAAATCGAGCAGTTTGAACAGGTCAGCATTATGGGTAAATTTAACGGTGCGGTGGGAAATTTCAATGCCCATATCAGCGCCTATCCCGATATCGATTGGCCAGAGGTGTCACAAAACTTTATCGAGAGTTTGGGTGTGAATTATGCTGCCTATACTGCACAAATCGAACCGCACGACTATATTGCTGAGTACTACCACGCAATGAATCGCTTTAATACAATTTTGATTGACTTTTGCCGTGATGTTTGGGGTTATATTTCCCTTGGCTACTTTAAGCAAAAAACCATTGCCGGCGAAGTTGGATCTTCAACCATGCCACACAAAGTTAACCCGATTGATTTTGAAAACGGCGAAGGTAACTTGGGTCTTGCCAACGCTATTGGCGAGCACTTAGCCAACAAACTGCCGATTTCTCGTTGGCAAAGGGATTTGTCTGACTCGACTGTTTTGAGAAACTTAGGCGTTAGCTGTGCGCATTCTTTGATTGCTTTTGCTTCAATTTCCAAGGGTATTTCCAAGCTTGAAACAAACGAAGCAAGATTGCTCGAAGATCTCGACAATGCTTGGGAGGTTCTTGCAGAACCAATCCAAACGGTTATGCGCCGTTACGGTGTTAAAAACCCTTACGAAAAACTTAAAGAATTGACTCGAGGTCGCTCAATTAACGCCGAAATTTTGCAGGATTTTGTCAAGACTTTGGATATACCAGAAGAAGCCAAAAAAGAGTTAGCACAACTCACCCCAATGAACTACATTGGTGATGCTATTAAGCTGGCAAAAAACATATAAGGCAACAGCTAAAACTGATATAATCTCCCGCCTTATACAAACCAACAATCAAAAAGGAGCAAAAAACCCATGGTTAAGATTAGACTAGCCCGAGGTGGAGCCAAGAAAAAACCTTTTTATTCGATTGTAGCAACGGACTCTAGAAAGCGTAGAGACAGTGGTTACATTGAGCGTATTGGATACTTTAATCCAGTTGCTCGCGGACAAGAAGTTAGGCTTCAACTAGAAGAAGACAGACTGGCATTTTGGATTTCACAAGGTGCACAGGTTTCTGACCGCGTCAAGCAACTCGCCAAAGAGCACAAAGACCCTTCTATTCGTGAAAAGCGTGTAGCCGCCGTTGAGGCGAAAGCAGCAGCAGAGGCAGCAAAAGTTGCAGCGGCTGAAAAAGCGGCAGCAGACGCAGCAGCGAAAGAAGCAGCCGAAGCAAAAGCGGCTGAAGAGGCTGAAGCAAAAGCAGCAGCTGAGGCAGAAGCCGCAGCAGCGGCCGAAGCTGAAGCGGAAGCATCTGCAGAAGAGACTCCTGCAGAAGAAGCAAGCGAAGAAGCACCAGCAGAAGAAGAAAAAGCTGCTGAGTAATTCCCTGTTTCAACCCTCAGAACAAAACGATGAAAAGCTGTTGGTCGGTAAGATCAACGGCTTTTTTGGTATTCGGGGCTGGGTAAAAGTATTTTCTCATACAGAGCCTAGAGACAACATCCTTAACTACAAGCCTTGGTGGTATCTCGACAAAGGCGAGTGGAAAACGATTGAAATCACTAATGGCAGAGAGCAATCCAAAACCATTGTGGCGCACGTTAAAGCGATTGATAATCGAGAAAAAGCACAACACCTCCTGGGTCTTGATATATATATCAACAAATCACAATTACCCAAACTCGATAACGAAGAACTGTATTGGCACGAACTCACCGGTATGCGAGTGGTTAATCTAGACAATGTTGAGTTGGGTATTGTTGACCATCTTGTGCAAACAGGCGCCAACGATGTATTGGTAGTCAAGGGTGAAAAAGAACATTGGCTGCCGTATATCGAGCCTTTCTTAATCTCCGTCAATCGCGATGAGAGATTGATTACGGTTGATTGGGATGAAGCGTTTTAAAATCCAATAAAAAAACAGTCAATTTTTTCTAAATTCTCCTCAGAATATAAATTTTTCTTTGTAGTTTTCTATTTTTTCCGAAATTTCTCTCAATAGATTACTTGATGGTGTAGATTTGGAGGTATTATCAAACCAAAGTTCTTTCAATACTGCACTGTTACTTAGATAACGAGGCAGATTTTAGTTTTTTATAAGTTTTTGGACTATGCTGAGTTTGATTGATAAACCATCTTATAAATGCCGATGGCTCGGTGTAACCTAAGGCGTAAGCAGCTCTTTTTGTTGAGTAATGATGATCCAGCATCGATTTGGCTTTTTTAAGTTTATGGTCATTCAAGCTTTGGCGGAAAGTGGTTTGATGCTTGCTTAGTTTTCTTCTTAACGAATTAATACTGATACCCAGCAGATTGGACACTTCATTCATATTAACGCTGTTGTAGTGACTCTCAAAGCTATTGAAAATATCTTCAAGTCTATTAATAATATTACCTTCACTAACTTGTACGGCGATTTTTTCTTTGGCCATAATGGCCAGCAAACTCACCAGTTTTGGATTGGCGCTGGCACTTTGCTTTAAAAAGACCTCGCGAGTGAGCACAAGAGCAGTATTTTCGGCCTTAAAATGAATAGGACATTGAAATAATGATCGAGCGTTACCGGTCTTTTGGTCTTTTATTATTTTTGTGTTAATACTTTTTATTGGGTGGTGCATCGACTGAATAAAGGTGGCAAAAATGGATAAACACAGGTTTTCATACAGGTCCGGGTGACTAATGCTTGTATCGGCATTAAAGTGAATTTCTATGGTTTCGCTTTTTTCTACTAATTTGAGATTAATGCCCTCTAACTCGAGGCTAATGTAAGACTGCACTAATTCAAAACTTTCTTTTAAATTAGGGGAATACAAAAATATCATGCCCAAGATTTCAGAATAATTTGGACGAATTTGCGCCATCCGTGCGTAATTAATCGAGACTAGCTCGTGGGGGAAAGCTTTTTCGGCCTCGATAAAGAAATTGAGGAATAAAGCAACCGGTAATGTAAGGTTATGATTAGCCAAAAGGGCTTGAGAAATACCAATTTTATGGCATATTTCATTCACTTCATCTGGGTAAAGGTACTGCAATCGTGAAATAGATCTCCAAACAGCGCTGTGAATATTCATATAATAAAGTGTTAACTTTTTGTAATATTGTGTTAATTATATCTAACTCCTGAGTGACTATAATTTAATCCACACGAACAAAAAGGTAGCCACCAATGATTGACACTTTCATTCAGTACCCCACGCTCACATTGATCGGTCTTTTGGTATTGGCGGTGTTGTTATTAGCCAAAACCGAAATAAAGCTTTCACAGCTTTGGTTTTTAAGTACTGCACTTGTCAGTCTTTTAGTAATTAATGCAGATTCTTTGGTAATTCAAATATTGCTGGGGATTTTGCTGTTTTTGGGTGTTTTGATTATCCCCAGTATTCGTAAAATATTATTTACTAAGCCGCTTTATCACGCTATGCGCAAAACCTTACCACCGATTGGGGAAACTGAGCGCATAGCCCTTGAAGCCGGTGATGTTTGGTGGGATGCAGAGCTATTCCAAGGCAATCCAAATTGGAAGGAACTATCCAGCTTAGAAGCCGTCGAACTAACAGTAGAAGAGCAAAGCTTTGTTGACAATGAGGTGACAACCTTGTGCTCAATGGTAAATTCGTATGAACTGATTTCAGAAAACGATCTGCCCAAGGAGGTTTGGGAATATATTGCCGATAATGGATTTTGGGCGATTAATATTCCTAAAGAATTTGGTGGCAAGGGTTTTTCTCATTATGCCCATGCGATTATTGTTGGTAAAGTGACCTCAGCTGCTTCAGTACTTGGTATATCGGTTATGGTTCCCAATTCTTTGGGGCCGGGCGAGTTGTTGCAAAATTACGGTACCGACAAACAAAAACAACATTACTTACCCCGCCTTGCTGCAGGTAAAGAGATTCCTTGCTTTGCGCTGACTTCAACAGTCGCGGGCTCGGACGCGGGCTCATTGGTTGACAACGGGGTTGTTTGTTATGGTGAATTTGAAGGCAAAGAAGTGCTGGGTCTGCGACTCAATTGGGAAAAACGCTACATTACCCTTGCGCCTGTTGCAACAGTCATTGGCTTGGCGTTTAAAGCTTTTGATCCTGACAATTTATTGCCAAAAGATCACCCACTACATGGCCAAATAGAACTCGGTATTACCTGCGCATTGATTCCTAGAGGCACTCAGGGTGTGAGCATTGGTACTCGACACAAGCCGATAGGTGAGCCTTTTCAAAACGGCCCAATATTCGGCACAGATGTATTTATTCCAATGGATTGGATTATTGGCGGTGAACAAATGATTGGCCACGGCTGGCGTATGTTGATGGAGTGCTTAAGCGTTGGTCGAGGGATTTCATTACCTGTTACTGGTGCTGCTGCTTCGCAAGCAATGCTGTTGACCACCAGTGCTTATACTCAAACACGAGAACAGTTTGGCCTTCCCATTGCTAAGCTAGAAGGTATCCAAGAAAAGCTCGCAACCTTGGCAATGAACGCCTACAGGGCAACGGCAAACATTAATTTATCTACTTGGGCGTTGGATGCTGGCCACAAGCCGTCAATTATTTCTGCCATTGTAAAGTATCGAAACACGACAGTTATGCAGCAATCAGCCATTGATGCGATGGATGTTCATGGTGGGCGCGCGGTGATGCAGGGGAGGCGAAACTATGTTGCCAATGTTTATGCTTCAGCACCGGTAGGAATAACGGTTGAAGGTGCAAATATTCTCACCAGAAGTTTAATGGTTTTTGGTCAAGGTCTTGTGCGCTGTCATTTGACGATGCTCGATGAGCTTGGTGCACTGCACGATCAAAGCAAAGGCGCTATTGAAAACTTTGATACGGCGTTAACAAAACACATCGCTTACTTTGTCCGTAATTTTGCCCGAGCCATTTTATTTGCTTGGACGGGTGGTCGTTTTGCCAAATCTTATGGTGATAGTGCCAGCAAATCTTACTATCGACATTTAGCCGTATTGTCAGCAAAATTTGCCACCATGAGTGATATAGCTTTGTTCACTCTAGCGGGCTCTTTAAAGCGTAAGGAAATGATTTCTGGGCGATTTGCGGATGCGATTTCTGCACTGTACGAAATGAGCGCTTGCCTGAAATTGTATGAAGAAAAATTTCAAAATAATGACAAAGCTGACTCTGTTTTGCGCCTGTCTATTCTTGAGTTGTCTGCAGAAGCTGATGCTGCTCTTCGTGCAAATTTAGATAATCTACCCGTTAACTGGTTGGTAAAAAAACTGTTGGCTATTTTGTTATTCCCATTTACCAATACTGCACCCATTGTAGATGATCGCTTGGTTATTAAAACGGCTAAATCAGTGGCAGACGTTGACTGGCTGTTGAGTGATTTTACTACTTGTATTTGTAGTGAACTAAAAGACAAGTCTGGGCATCAGTTTGAAATACTGTTTAAAGGATATAAAGCGGCAAGCTTGCTAAAACCATTAAAGAGTCGAATAAAAAAAGCGGGCTATAAATATCAACCCAGTCAGTCTTTAGAGGAGTGGTTGGTGGGACTTGTTGCTGAAAAAGAGCTCACTACACAAGAAAAAGACAATTGGCTTTTATGGCACGGCGATGTGCTAGAATCCCTCAAAGTAGATGACTTTGAAATAAAAAACAACATTTAACAATATGACTATTATGAAACAATATTTTGATAAAGCTTTCAGTAAAGTAGCGGTGCTTGGGTCGGGCACAATGGGTGGACAAATTGCCGCACACTTTGCCAATTTGGGTATCGAGGTTGTGATGTTTGATATGTCCGAAGATGCGCTTAATGCTTCTTTACAAACAATGAAAAAACTTAAACCTACGCCCTTGGCAATTCCAAGTATTCTTGATTCTATCCAAACAGCAACTTATGAGTCGTTAGATCTTCTCTCTGAATGCGATTTTATTTTGGAATCGGTCGTTGAAAACCTAGACATTAAAAAACAATTATTCGCCAAGATAGCGCCTTACGTTAATGAGGATGCGATTGTTGTTACCAACACCTCGGGTCTTTCAATTAATACCATAGCAGAGCATGCACCAGAGGGTTTAAGAAGCCGCATTTTTGGTGTTCATTTTTTCAATCCACCAAGATACCTACCTTTGGTGGAAATTATTCGCACCCAATACAGCGATGAAGCTTTACTCCATAAAGCAGAGGGTTTTATTACCTCAGCATTGGGCAAAGAGGTGGTTTATGCCAACGATAACCCAGCATTTATTGCCAATAGAATTGGTGTTTTTTCCTTTATGGCCGTTCTTAAGCACGCTGAGAATTTTGGCATTGCTCCCGACACGGTAGATGCGCTGACTGGCAAGAGAATCGGCAGGCCCCCCAGTGCCTCATTCAGAACTTTAGATGTGGTTGGACTTGATGTGATGAAAAATGTTGTAAAAAACATTTTTGATAATGCTAAAGACGATCCTTGGTTGGATTTATTTGAGTTGCCAGATTGGGTTGAAGGTTTGATAGAGCAAGGTGCTTTGGGCAGTAAAACCAGAAAAGGGATTTACGAGAAGCGAGGCAAGGATATTTATGTCTTTGACACAGGGCTTGGGGATTATCGTCTTTCAGATAAAACCATCAGCCCAGTAGTTAAAAAACTTATTAAAGACAATGGCACTATTGAAAACGCCCTGTTGGAATTATCAGAATGCGATGATCCGCAAGCGCAATTTTTGTGGTCTGTACACCGAGATGTTTTCCATTATGCTTGTTATCAACTAGAGCATATTGCCGATACCGTTAGATGTGTAGATATGGCATTGAGATCGGGTTTTGCCTGGAGTCGAGGTATTTTTGAACAAGCACAAATGGTGGATTGGGAAGCTATGTGTGGAAAGCTATTAAGTGAAATCTCCATTGACAAAACCCTAGCAAATGTTGCTATGCCAGAATGGGCTTTTGAACATTCTTTTGTTTATTCAAATGAGGGCGCTTATAGTCCTAAGTTAGGCAAGTACGTGCCAAGATCAAACCACCCTGTTTATGACAGGCAACTCTACAAGCCATTGCTAGCCGGGGAAAAATCGTATGAACAGCAAATTCTTCTTGATTGTGAGATGACTAAGTTGATTGATTTAGGTGATGGAATTGCTAGTTTATCGTTCAAAACAAAGATGAATGTTATTAGTATGGGTGTTATCCAAGATATTAACAAGTCATTGGATTTTCTTGAAGATGAGGGCTTTCATGCGTTGATATTCAAGCAGGAAAAAGAGCATTTTTGTGCTGGCGCAAATCTTTATGAAATTATTTCAGCTGTTAAACTGGGTTTACTTGAAAAAGAACCTGGAGTAGCAGCAAAGGCTAAGAAAAAGGCCTTTGAAGTAATGAATCCAAATCTACCAAAATTGGGTGAGCTGGCTTCAGTGCGACGCACTGTTGCTATGTTGCAAGCAATGATGATGCGTCTCAAGCATGGAAAAATTCTAACTATCGGTGCTATCGACGGTCTAGCGCTTGGAGGTGGTTGTGAGCTCGCCTTACATTGTAACCGCTTAGTTGCCTCGATGAATTCTTATATCGGTTTAGTAGAAGTGGGTGTTGGTGTATTGCCAGCGGGCTGTGGTTCTAAAGAAATGGCCTTAAGGGCTTATAGCCAAAAAGAGGGCGATGATATTTTTCCACTGTTTGCCAAATATTTTGAGCAAATAGCTATGGCGAAAGTTTCGGCAAGTGCTCTAGAGGCCAAGGAAATGGGCTACTTAAGAACGGATGACGTCATTATTGCCAATCCAAATGAGTTGCTTTTTGTGGCCAAACAACAAGCCATTGCGATGCTTGAATCTGGTTACAAGATGCCCCAAGATAAAACCTTTAAGGTCGTGGGTAAGGCGGGCTATGCTAATGTTATGGCTCAGGTCGCGAACTTGCACGAAGGCGGCTTTATTTCTGATCACGATAAGCACTGCGTCACGCAAGTTGCAAAAGTGATGAGTGGTTCAGAAGTCGAGGAGAGTGCCCTTGTTAACTCAGAGATGATAATCAATTTGGAGCGCGATGCTTTTATTGACCTTCTAGCTACAGAGAAAACTCAAGATCGAATAGAATTTATGTTGAGAAATAACAAGCCACTGCGCAATTAATTGGAGAATACGATGGCAAAAGCTTATATTGTAGATGCAAAAAGAACCCCTGTTGGCAAGGCGCGTGGCAGCTTATCTAAAACCAGAGCAGATGATTTGTTGGTACACTCGATTAAAAGTGTTTTATCAACGGTGAATAATAGCGCCGAGGTAAAAAAACATATCGATGATGTGATTGTGGGCTGTGCGATGCCAGAAGGTGAGCAAGGGCTCAATATTGCACGAATCGCAACGCTTTTAGCGGGTTTGCCGGACTCAACACCCGCCTACACATTGAATCGCTTTTGCGCCTCTGGATTACAAGCTGTAGCCAATGGTGCCGAGATGGTCAAATCTGGGTCTGCAGATTTGGTGATTGCTGCAGGTGTTGAAAGTATGAGCTCTGTGCCTATGATGGGCTTTAAGCCCTCAGTTAATCCAAAAGTAGTGAACGATGATAATATTGCTATAGCCTATGGCATGGGTTTAACGGCCGAAAAAGTAGCGGAGAAATACAATATCAGCAGAGAATCTCAAGATGCTTTTGCCCTTGAGAGTCATCAAAGAGCACTGGCAGCTAACAAAGCGGGTTTGTTTGAAGACGAAATTGCACCAATAACAACTTTTGAATCGGTTTACTCGTTAGAAACGAAAGAGTACAGCGCCAAAACTCAGGTTGTTTCAGAGGATGAAGGACCCAGAGAGGATAGTAATCTTGAAGCTTTGTCGAAATTAAGAACTGTCTTTGCAGAAAAGGGTTCGGTAACAGCAGGTAGTAGTTCTCAGATGTCAGATGGTGCAGCAGCAGTGTTGATTGCCAGTGAAGAAGCCGTCAAGAAATACAATTTAAATCCAAAAGCAGAATTTGTTGCTTATGCTGTTGCTGGTGTACCAGCTGAAATTATGGGTATTGGGCCGGTTAAGGCGATTCCCAAAGCATTAGAAAAAGCTGGATTGTCAATTGGTGATATTGGTTGGATTGAATTGAACGAAGCCTTTGCTGCCCAATCATTAGCTGTTATTAATGAATTAAATCTTGATAAAGATAGGGTTAATCCGCAAGGCGGTGCGATTGCCCTTGGCCATCCCTTGGGTGCAACGGGCGCTATTCGAACAGCTACACTGGTCTCTGCTATGCAGAGAAATAACGTTGAGTATGGCATGATTACGATGTGTATCGGCACGGGCATGGGCGCTGCTGGCATATTTAAAAATATCAATAATCAATGACCAACAGAGACTTTATTGATAATCTAAGGTTGCCAGTTATTCAGGCGCCGATGTTTATTGTCTCGACTGCGCAAACGGTAATTGCGTCTTCTGAGGCGGGCGTTGTTGGTACTTTTCCATCTGCCAATTGCAGAACGCTGCAAGAGCTAGATCAAACTCTTTTACAAATTACAGACGCCCTTGGAAAAGGTGAGGGTGCACCAATTTGGGGTGTTAACCTGATTGTTAACGACATGTTTGCCCGTAGGGATGATGACTTAGAGTTAATTTTAAAGTACCAACCCCCTATTGTAATTACCTCTTTGGGAAGTCCAAAAAAAGCCATTGAAAAAGTTCACGCTTATGGTGGTTTGGTATTTTCAGACGTAATCAATTTTTACCATGCACAAAAATGTATCGATGCAGGGGTCGATGGTTTAATATTGGTGTGCAATGGCGCTGGAGGTCATACGGGAGAATTATCTCCTTTTGCTTTTGTTTCAGAAATCAAGCAACGATTTGATGGCATTATCATTGTTGGCGGCAGTATAAGTAGAGGTGAATCTGTTCTTGCCGTTCAGGCAATGGGCGCAGATTTGGCTTATATGGGAACACGTTTTAATGCGACAGTAGAAAGTAATGCTAGCGATAAATTTAAGCAAATGATTGTAGAAGCGTCTGCTAGTGACATTAGTAAATCCAATCAAGTAACTGGTATCAACGCCAATTGGCTCTCTAAGTCATTGTCAGAAGCTGGCATTGACCCTGTTAAAGGGCGATCTAATGGGTTTGTGGGTCGGATGCAGAAGCTTATATATAAACTAATGAAACGAACCCTAAAAGTGGACTTTGATATTGCAAAATCGAGTGCCAAAAGATGGCGTGATATTTTTTCAGCTGGACAGGGAGTTGGCTCTATTGATAACTTGCCGAGCACAGAAATCCTTGTTGAGCAGTTGGAGAGAGAATACACTCAAGCAAAAAGTCGACTTTTATAAATAATATCATCTGCTGAATTAGGAGGAATATATGCTAAGCAAGCCCGCTAAAAGAGATTTAAGGCACCGAAGAAGATTGATTGGTAATGGCTATAAAAGAGAGGATGGGCTTTGGGATATTGAGGTTTTTTTAACGGACAAGAAATCTTATACCTTCAATAATCGTGATAGAGGTTATATTGCTGCAGGCGAACCATTGCATGAGATGGCTGTCCGCCTTACCTTGACCAGCAAGTTTGAAATAATTGATATAGAAGCCCTTATTAATCAATCACCATACAACGTCTGTCCTGCAGCAGTTGATAATTGCCATTTGTTAAAGGGTGAGTTTATCAAACCTGGTTTTAACAAGCGCGTTGTAAAATTACTTGGCGGTGGAAAAGGTTGTCGCCATATTTCGGATATGCTTGCTTATGCAGCAACGCTTTCTTTCCAAACGATTAATCACGATGATTCACTAGAGGACAAGGAAATCACTCTTGAGAATTTGAACTATATCAAAGAAAAGTTTGTTAATTCATGTTATGCCTATCGAGAAGATGGAGAGGTGTACAATCACTACAAGGAGTTGTTTAAGAATAAATTAGACGCCAACCAATAATCATTTAACCTACGGAGGATATATGAGTGAAAACGTACCGAGCAGTATAGAACAATCCGAAATATTTCAAGACAATAGTAATCTAGCTGATTTTTTTGACAACGCTTGTCAGCGTCATAAGGACCAAATTGCTTTCGAGAGCTATGATGTTGGCATGAGTTTTGCAGATATATCGGGGCACGTTAATCACTTTGCTTCCTGGTTAAGTCAAAATTCAAACCCTGGAGATAAAGTCGCGGTCATGATGCCCAATATGATGGCTTATCCAATTATTATTTATGGTGCGCTTAAAGCAGGAATGACGGTGGTTAATATTAACCCGCTTTACACACAAAGAGAGTTAGAGCATGTATTAAGGGATTCGGAAGCTAAAATTTTGCTTTGTTGGGAGGGTGCAGCCAGTGTGGTGCAAAAATCTGATATTGCTGACGTTAATCAAGTTGTACTTACCACTATTGGAGATTTATTAGGATTCAAAGGGAAGATCATCAATTTTGTAGCTAGAAAAATTAAAAAACTAGTACCACATTTTAGTATCGATGGTGCTATCAGCTTTACCGAGACGCTCAGTCAAGGCTCTAAGCAAAGCTTTTCA
The DNA here is from genome assembly GCA_964653365.1 of uncultured Candidatus Thioglobus sp. Classification (GTDB taxonomy): domain Bacteria; phylum Pseudomonadota; class Gammaproteobacteria; order PS1; family Pseudothioglobaceae; genus Pseudothioglobus. Next base: position 1,065 of record CAZZER010000011.1, on the reverse strand, counting down.
AAAACTGATATTGACTCAGAACATATGGCTTTTTTACAATACACGGGCGGCACAACAGGTGTATCTAAAGGTGCTATATTAACGCATCGCAATATTTTGGCAAATATTGCCCAAGCGAGGTACACTTTTGATCCGGTTCTTGTTAAGTCGCCAATTACAGCTATTTGCCCTTTGCCGCTCTATCATATCTTTGCTTTAACTGCTCATAACTTCTATTTGTTCTATTTCGGCGCAAAAAATGTCTTAATCACCAATCCAAGAGATTTACCCACTTTTGTTTCGATTTTGAAGAAAAATCCATTTCATATGATTTCAGGGGTTAATACACTTTTCGAAGCCTTGCTTAATAACAAAGATTTTCACAAGCTGGACTTTAGCAACATCATCACCGCGCTTGCTGGTGGGATGGCGGCGTTGCCATCCACTGCCGAAAAATGGAAAAACGTTACGAATTCAATCATTACTCAAGCCTACGGCTTAACAGAAACCTCACCTTTGGTGAGCTCAGTTGGGTATCAGGAGGAGGAGTTTACGGGCAGTATTGGCAAGGCAGCGCCTTTTACCGAAGTACAACTTAGAGGCAGTGACAACCAAGTTATTACTGAATTAGGCGAACCTGGAGAGTTGTGTGTGCGTGGCCCTCAAGTGATGCAAGGCTACTGGAAAAAAGATGATTCAGGGTTGGATAAAGATGGTTGGTTTCAAACCGGCGATATTGCCACCATGGATGAAGAGGGTAATATTTATATCGTAGATCGCAAAAAAGACATGATTATTGTTTCTGGGTTTAATGTTTACCCAAATGAAGTTGAAGCAGTGGTGTCTGAACATCCCGCAGTTTTGGAGTGTGGTTGTGTAGGAGTGCAAGATGAGCAATCTCTTGAAACTGTCAAAGTATTTGCGGTATTGCATGAAGGTCAAAGCATTACAGCAGAAGAGCTAATCGACTATTGCCGTGAGAAGCTTACAGCTTATAAAGTGCCGAAATTGGTTGAGTTTATTGCTGAACTACCTAAAACCAATGTTGGAAAAGTACTTAGAAGAGCGTTAAAAGATCTGAACTAG
>CAZZER010000010.1:47900-49343 GCA_964653365.1 uncultured Candidatus Thioglobus sp. | reverse complement strand
CCTTGTAAGGGCGATGCTCTCCCAACTGAGCTAAGCGCCCAAAAAAAAATGCCCGGCTCTAAAGCAAGAACCGGGCGTTATTATACTGAAAAAAATCTGCTTAATTTACAGATTCTTTTAATAATTTTCCTGCTTTAAATGCTGGCACTTTTGAAGCTGCAATTTGGATCGTAGCACCTGTTTGTGGGTTACGACCTGTGCGTGCTGCACGCTCTCTAACTAAAAAACTACCGAAACCTGTGATTGCAACAGAATCACCACTTGCTAGTGCACCTGAAATAGCGTCTGTTGTTGCAGACAATGCGCGAGCTGCGTCCGCTTTCGTTAACCCTGAACCATCGGCAATTGCCGCGACTAAGTCTGATTTGTTCATACCTTTTTTCTCCTTTTATTAAAGTATTTATTACAAAATGCGTGGGCTACCTCTAACCCTCAAATTGATTATCCATTATTAAGGTCTTCTGTCAAGCGACTTTCAGCAAATAAATGTAGTTTATTTTCTAAATAATAAATTAATACTTGTTTATTATTCTTTTTTCACCAAAATAGGCTCGAAATCCTCTTTCCAAGCTCTGGAATTAATTTCACCGACGTGTTTGTAAAGTATCAAACCTTGCTTGTCTACCAAGAAGGTTTCGGGTGTTGCATACACCCCCAAATCAAGCCCAATGTTGCCATCAGGATCAAATACAACAAGGTCAAAAGGATTGCCGGCTGCTTTTAGGTATTTTTGGGCATCAGCTTTTGTGTCTTTATAAGCAATACCAATAAGTTGTATGTTTTCATTTTGGGAAATGTTTAATAACATTTGATGCTCTTTACGACAAGTAGTGCACCAAGAAGCCCAAACATTAACTAGAGATATTCCTTTAGAAAACTCATTTGATAAATCAATCGCCTCACCGCTAAATAGATCTGTTCCTACTGCTTTTGGAAAAGTTTTTCCCAATAGGGGTGAGGGTAATTGCCTAGGGTCTGAACCTAAGCTGACATACAAAAAACCAGCCAAAACTACAAAAATAATTAGGGGAATCAGCCGTTTCATTTTGATTCGGCAGCCGCCTGAAGAGCATCAGCAACCTCTGGCGGCATATAGTTTTCATCGTGTTTTGCTAACACTTCGCTGGCTACAAAAGCATTATTTTTGAGTGAACCCGTAGCAACTATACCCTGCCCTTCTCGAAATAAATCGGGCAATATACCAACATAGTCAACCGCCATCGTATTGGCGGTATCGGTTAATACAAAGCTTACTTTCATGCCATCGCGCACAACGCTGCCATCCTCTACCAAGCCTCCCATCCTAAAACTTTTACCAATTGGTGCTTTACCCTCAACAACATCTGTGGGGGTATAGAAATATAGTAAATTATCGTTAAAGGCTTTTAGCGCAAGATAGCCAGCCAAAGAAATTCCAAACACCAGCATTGCGACCAATGCCAT
>CAZZER010000010.1:6102-47800 GCA_964653365.1 uncultured Candidatus Thioglobus sp. | reverse complement strand
CTCACAAGCACTTCAGTTTTTGCTTTAATGACAACCAGAGAGGCATAAAGCAATACAAAGGCTGCAAACATCATTGCTAGAGCTATACCCATATCACTATCTTTCAACCCGCCAGTTCCTACTGTGTAGCCTTGATGCAAAGTATTCCACCATTTAACCGAGTAATGAATAATGGGCAAATTAACCAAACCAACAATTGCCAAAATAGAGCTTGCTTTGGCCGCGGTGCGTGGGTTATCAAAAGCATTATTAAGAGACATATAAGCCAGATAAAGGAACAACAAAATCAACTCAGAAGTAAGCCTTGCATCCCAAACCCACCAAGTACCCCACATCGGCTTGCCCCAAATTGCACCTGTAGCCAATGCAATAATAGTAAAAGCAGCGCCAATCGGTGCAGAAACTTTAGCCACAACTTCGGCCATTTTAATTTGCCAAATAAGACCTATACCGCCAGCGATTGCCATAATGGCATAAACCGACATCGACAATATCGCACTTGGCACATGGATAAAAATTATTCGGTAGCCGTCTCCCTGTTGGTAATCAGCGGGTGCGACAACAAGCGACCAATAAAGTCCAATCACCATCAACACCCCAAATGGTATCAAAAACCAAGGTGTTAAGTTAGAGCAAGTTTGATAAAAAATCTTAGGAGAGGCTTGCCTTTGAATCCATTTCCACATAAAGGAATAGCGTACTTAGAAAGGCGTTTATTTTACTTGAGACCTCTGCAAAAAGTGCTTTAAATTCGCAGCCCTTATAGGGACGCTTTTTGTGATTTTTGGGCGACGTTATTTCTTAGATAGGTGGGTTGGGCCAACTCAAGACTTGCCTCTTTACCATTTGATAGCGTTTCAATTGCCAAATCAACCAAGCTGGTTGATTTGGGAAAAATCTCAGCATCTATTCTATCAACACCACTTGTTGCTTTTAACTCATCCCCATAGGCCGCCCAACCTGTGCCAACACCTATATAGCTTGCATCCAGTGCACCGACTGCTGAGGGTTCGCATACCTTCTCATCCCTGAGAGTGCCACTCTCATAAATACCCCAGTATACTTCGCCCATTCTGGCATCTAGTGCTATGGCAATGGATGGTTGATTTAAGTTCTTTACGGCTCTATAGCCTAATAATTCAAGAGTGGAAAAACCGATACTTGGAATGCTAGCAGCAAGCGACAAACCTTGCACAACGCCAACACACATTCTCACTCCAGTAAAAGCTCCCGGTCCTTTGGTGTATGCAATCACATCCAACTCACTAATATCAAAGTTTGCTTCAGAAAAAATAGCATCACAAAGCGATAGGACGTGTCCCGAACTTTTTGCCACATCACGCATCATGCGGGTGTATTTTTCTCCATTCACACAGAGCGTGACAGAGGTAATTTCAGTACATGTGTCGATGGCAAGAATATTCATAACTTCATTACTATTTGACAATTCGTTTATATTTATGATGCATAGAAAGTATCAAGTTTTTACGTTTTTCAAGTCGCTCTACATTTCTTTTAGGGTGGTAGTAAGAAGGCCCTTTTAATAAAGCCACCAATGTTGCCATCTCATCCAAACTAAGTTGCCCAATAGGCCGATCAAAATAATACTCACTGGCACTGGCAAAGCCATGGATAGCCTGTGCACCATCTTGCGCCAAATATACCGTATTCATATATCGCTCAAGAATGAAATTCTTGTCAAAAGACAATTCCATCAATAAGGCAATCAATGCCTCATCAATTTTACGTCGTAGCGTCTGTTCATTTGATAACAGTGTGTTTTTTACTAATTGCTGGGTGATGGTGCTCGCACCTCGAATCGGTGCATCGTCCAACAGGTAGGCTGAGATAACTCGCGCAATTTCTTTAAAATCCACACCCCAATGATTAAAGAAAGATTGATCTTCAACCAACAATAACATATTAACCAAATCCCCTGGGTAATCATCAATAGCGTGGTTAATTTGTACAACATTACCTTCACTTACAAATTCTTTGGAGAAGGTGTTTCTTACCTGATGATTGAGATAGACCAAGTAGCCAACAAAGACCACTAAGCCTAATATCAACAATCGCTTCAAGATTTTGCTCATTACATTTCGATTAACTAAGGGATTAAGCCTAGTTGACCTTCTCGTTGTGGACGTAGTGGCCGTCACGTAATTCAGAAAAAAACAAATCAATCATCGGATGATTGATTGCATCTGGGCTAGAATCACCCTCTAAGTTTTGTTCGGCCACATAAGTTGAGTCTACACTGTCATGCACCAAAACGTGATACCACGGTTTATTTTTCGGAGGTTGGGATCGAGCAACGGTTTCGTACCACTCATCAGTCAATTGAAAGCAGGGATCTATATCAACAATCACGCCTCGATAATCGAATAGCTTATGATGAATTAAATCACCAATAGAAAACTGCGCTTCAGCAAAAGGGATGTTGGGTTTATTCATACTTATATATATTGTATTAATTTGGTTTAACCAAAAACCGCCTTAATATCGTCAAACGTAGCGGTGATTGCATGAACATTGGTATAACCCATTTGTTGTAACGAGTTCGCCGCCAGTGAGGCGCGCCCTCCCCCAGCACAATGCGTGAGTATCAAAGTATCAGCATCGGGGCAAAGCTTCGGTACTTTCATTTCCACCAATCCGCGTGAAATATTGACCGAATCTTTAAGCTTAGATTTTGCCGCGCTTTCCGCCTCTCTGACATCAATAATTACACAATTTTCTGAGCTGTCATAGAGTTCTTTCGCAGCCATGACATCAACGCAATCAATCTCGGCTTGCGCCTGGGTAATCAAATCTCCCGCGGTTTTTATCGTCACAACACTCTCTCATTTCTTAATTGATATGAATTATGATAATACCACTGTTACAACACGAAACTTTGTTGTATTTAGTCGTCCTTTCACTCCATTTTCAATAATTCCAAAATTTTTCTACAACAGAACTTAAAGTCCACTCTTCTTAAAAAAAGATTGTCTAAACCACTCCAAAAGACCTCTTTTTGGTCGTTAAATACCATTTTCTAACCAAAATGATAATACATGACCTTTTTTCGACATTGTTTTAAAGACTATAACGAAAATTTGTTAAATTTTCGACAAGTTTATTTACTTAATGAAATACTCATAAAAACAAAACCCCACAAATGATTGTGATCAGAGTGCAACTAGTATAAAATACGCACTTCCTTGCTTGATCAGCGCAGCTGGCAAGCTTTTTTTAAACCATAAGGAGATGTTAATGAGACATTACGAAGTGACTCTCATTGTTCACCCGGACCAGAGTGCCCAGGTAACGACAATGATGGACAAATATAAAGAAATCATCACAACAGGTGGTGGTAGCGTTCACCGCGAAGAAGACTGGGGTCGTAAGCACCTAGCCTATCCAATCAACAAAATCTACAAAGCGCATTACTTAATGATGAACATTGAGTGTGATCAAGAAACTCTTGATAAGCTTAACTATAACTTCCGTTTTAACGACGCTGTTCTTAGAAACTTAATTATTTCTAAGACGGAAGCTATTACTGAACCATCTATCATGATGGCCACAACAGAAGAAAAATAGGAGATTGATATGGCAAAGCAAGTAAAAAAGAGAAAACGCAGACATCAGGTTCCCATTAATCGTTTTTGCCGCTTTACTAAAGCAGGCGTTAAAGAAATCGATTACAAAGATGTCGACACGCTTTTAAAGAACATTGACGAAAGTGGCAAGATTACACCATCAAGAATGACAGGTACATCTGCTAAATTCCAGCGTCAACTGACAACAGCTATTAAAAGAGCACGATTCTTAGCGTTGATTCCTTACACTGATAAACACAAGAAATAGGAGTTAGCATGCAAGTAATTTTATTAGAAAGAATTCAAAAATTAGGCGGCATCGGTGACTTGGCAAATGTTAAGTCAGGCTATGCACGTAATTTTTTGATCCCACAAGGTAAAGCTAAACCAGCTACCAAATCAAACCTGGCTGAATTTGAAGTTATCAAAGCTGATTTATTGGCAAAAGAAGCAGCAACACTTGCTGAGGCTCAAGCCAAAGAGGCAGCAATGCATGATGTAACTTGCACGATTCAAGCTAATGCTAGTGACGAAGGCAAACTATTCGGCTCTGTTGGCCCTGCTGACATTGTTGAGAACTTGCAAACGCAAGGCTTTGAAGTTGAAAAGCGTGACATCCACTTACCTGAGTCTATTCGCCACGTTGGTGAATACGAAGTATCTGTGTCTTTGTACACAGATATGGCTGTTAACGTTAAGGTGGTTGTTGAGGCAGCTAGCGAGAGCGAATAAGCAAAAAAAATTAACAAATTGCGTTAAAATAAAAAACCCTCGCTTGAGGGTTTTTTATTGTTTCTCTCAAAACAAATGGATATCGAAAATAGCAAATTACCGCCCCATTCAATCGACTCAGAACAATCGGTACTGGGCGGCATTATGCTGCATAATGAAGCTTGGGATAGGGTTGCCGACATCCTTGCCACGGGGGATTTTTATCATGCCTCTCACCGTATCATTTATGATGCAATCGTGCGCTTATTGGAGCATGACAAACCGGCTGATATTCTTACCGTTAAAGAACAAGTCATCAAAACTAAAGATGAGGAATCTATTGGTGGTTTTTCTTACCTCGCACAAATTGCCGATAATACCCCGAGTGTATCCAATATTGAAGCCTACGCAAAACACGTAAGAGAGCTTTCTGTTTATAGACAACTGATTGCTGCCGGTAGAGAAATTGCCGACACTGCGTATCAACCTAAAGACATTGAGGTAAATGAATTACTAGACCTTTCTGAGAAAAAGATTTTTGAAATTTCTGAACAGGTTTCTCGTAACAAACAAGATGTTGTCAATGTTAAAGACATAATTAAAGATGTTGTTAACCGTGTCCACGAAATGCAAGAAACCACCGGTGTTAAGGGGCTTGAAACAGGCTTTAGCGAGCTCGACAAGCTAACCTCAGGATTCCAAAACGGAGATCTTGTGATTATTGCTGGACGCCCAAGTATGGGTAAAACGGCAATTTCGATGAATATTGTTGAGCATGTTGCTATTCACAACTCAGTCCCCGTTGCTGTCTTTAGTTTAGAAATGCCCACAGAACAATTGGTACTTAGAATGATTTCGTCATTTGGACGAATTGACGCTGGAAAATTACGCGATGGTGAAATGACTGATGTCGACTGGAATAGCTTTAATCACGCGGTTCGTGCTTTTGAGGAAAACACCATTTTGATCGACGAAACTCCTTCCATTACACCAACGGAAATTCGTGCTAAATGTCGCCGCTTAAAGCGTCAATATCCAGAACTTGGTCTGATTATGGTGGACTATCTGCAATTGATGACCGTGCACGGCAAATCCGAGAATCGAGTGCAAGAAATTTCTGAAATTTCACGCTCGCTAAAAGCTCTCGCTAAGGAAATTGGTGTGCCAGTTATTGCCTTGTCACAGCTTAATCGTGGCGTTGAATCTCGCCCCAAGACAGGTAAAGGTAGAATGCCACAAATGGCGGACCTTAGAGAATCGGGCTCGATTGAGCAAGATGCCGATATTATTGGCTTTATCTATCGCGATGAGCAATATCACGATGATAGTTATTCCAACCCCGAGGAAATTGGTAAAGCTGATCTCAAAATTTCGAAACATCGTAATGGCCCAACCGGCAATATTAAATTGGCTTTCATTGGTCAATATGCAAGATTTGAAGACTTGGCTTTTGAAGATCAATTCCAAAACATTAATGATGATCAAATGGATGCCGCTTATCTCAACAATATGACACACTTTGACCAAGAACCTTTCTAAGCTAAACCCTCTTCAACAATCTTCATGAGTGTTTCTTTTATTCAAATCAGTGATTGTCATATTGATGACGAAACACTGGTAATGGGTGTTGACTCAAAATCCAATCTCGACAAAGTACTGGAGCATATTAATGCTAAGCCGTTTGATGCATTATTGATTAGTGGCGACCTTACTCATAACGGCACCCCAAGCTCTTACAAAACATTGCAAAAATCCCTAGGATCAATCAATGCTGAGGTTTATGTTATGCCAGGGAATCATGATAATAAAACTAACCTCTCAAATGCTTTTAACAGCGACTTGCAGAAAGGCTTTCAGCTGGGCGAATGGAATATTATTACCCTTGACTCAGTACAAGAAAACAAAGTCAGTGGATTGCTAAATAATAAGCAATGTCACTTTCTCACGGAAGCTCTTAATGACTGTAATGGGAGGCATACAATTGTGTGTCTACACCACCCGATAGTGCCGATGCAGAGCAACTGGGATGATGAGTTATCGCTTGATAATCCCGAGGATTTATTTGCAATTATTGACAAACACCCTCATGTTAAAGCGGTGTTGTGGGGGCACGCCCATGAAAGCAAAGTTTTTGATTACAACAATGTCAAGCTGTTTTCTTGTCCTTCAACAGCTTTGCAATTCAACGGCCCTGACAAAATCGGCTACAACCATTACACTTTGCACGATAATGGCTCAATTGAATGCAAAACTGAGTGGCTCTAATGCTTGATGAAGACATAACAAAAGCCATTTACGATGCCGAGAAAACGGTTAATTATTCGAATATTTGTCAGCTGTTTGAGGCCAACTTTAAGAAAATATGCTGCTTAGTGCCCCTACTCCCCGGTATTAGCAGTGATCATGTAGCAACGCAAAATAATCTTAACAACCTGTATTTGATTTGCCATGAAAAATCACCCTATACTGGCACCTATACACTCACCCACAAACACAAACTAGGAGGTAACTTTGTCCAAAGACCCGACATTCGATTTAAATTGTATTTTGATGCACAATTGCTAGAAGTAATTGCAATTTGCGATGAAGACAAAATTAATAGCAACCACCCCAACAAAAGCAACTGTTCGGATTTAACCCTACAATGGGAGTTAAACCACTTCATGCTAAGATGGCTCGACTACTGTATTGATAGGTACAATGGCGCAGCATGGCAGAAAAGCAAATAACAAACGAAGATAATAAATTGGTGATTGCTATTTCATCAAGGGCGTTATTCAACCTTGATGAGTCCCACCAGATATATAAAGACCAAGGCGTTGAGGCCTATGCCAAACATCAGCAAGAGAATGAGGACGTTGTTCTTGAGCCCGGCGTAGGTTTTACTTTGGTAAAAAAATTACTTGCTCTAAACAGTGAAAAAACCCCAATTGATGTGATTCTGCTCTCCAGAAATAGTGCTGACACAGGACTCAGGGTATTTAATTCGATCGAGCACTATGAGCTAAACATTTCTCGGGCAGCATTTACCCGAGGTGAAAGCACTCACCCATTTGTTGGCGCTTTTGCGGCTGATTTATTCCTTTCAGGCAATTACAATGATGTGCAAAAAGCCCTTGAATCTGGCTTTGCAGCCGCCTCTATTGTTGAATCAAACTCGGATAATGTTCACCCTTCTCAGCTAAGGATTGCTTTTGATGGGGATGCGGTTATTTTTTCGGACGAGTCCGAAAAAATCTTTCAAGAAAAAGGCCTTGAAGCTTTTGAAGAGAATGAAAAGCAATCTGCCAATATCGAGTTGAAAGCCGGCCCTTTCAAATCTTTTTTGCTCTCATTACAAAAAATTCAATCGACTTTTGCCGAGGAAAACAACCCCATACGCACTGCCTTGGTAACCGCTCGCTCAGCACCATCACACAAGCGGGTTATTCATACGATGCGGGAATGGGGTATTCGCATTGATGAAGCATTTTTTTTGGGCGGGCTCGACAAAGGTGCGTTTTTAAAAGAATTTGCAGCCGACATCTTTTTTGACGATCAGCATCAACACTGTCATTCAGCCTCCCAATATGTTTCCACAGGCCACGTTCCCAGCGGCATCAAAAATACATAATTCACAGCATTTGCCTGAATATCGGAGCAAAGATTTCTAGAGATTATTGCTCGAACAAGAAGGGACATTTCAAAGGTAAAATACGCCTGATAGAAAAACAAAGCGCAACATGAGCAAGAAAATACAAGCAATACGGGGTATGAACGATCTTCTACCGAAAGACTCTCACCTATGGGGGAGCATGGAAGAAGTTATTAACAAGCTGTTAACCTCCTACGGATACAAGCAAATTCGTACGCCTATTGTTGAAAAAACAGAAACTTTCTGCCGTGCTATTGGTGCGGTGACTGATATTGTCGAAAAGGAAATGTATACTTGGCAGGACTTGGGTGGTGATTCACTGACTTTGCGCCCCGAGGGTACAGCAGGCTGTGTGCGCATGATGATTGAACACAATTTGCCCAGAGAAGGCATTCAAAAAGTTTTCTACCAAGGACCAATGTTCAGGCACGAACGCCCACAAAAAGGACGTTATCGCCAATTTCACCAAGTGGGTGTAGAGATTTTTGGCGCAACAGGGGCCAAAATCGATGCAGAGCTGATTGCCATGACAGCACAGTTATGGGAAAGACTTGGCCTAAAGAACGTTACCCTTGAAATTAACTCACTAGGGTCAAATGAAACAAGGGTGGCATATAGAGAACTGCTATATGCCTATTTTTCAGCGCGTAAAAATGAACTTGATGAAGACAGCTTGCGTCGATTAGAAACCAACCCATTGCGAATTCTGGACTCAAAAAATAGTGACATGGCAGTCTTGATTGCTAATGCGCCAAAAATGATTGAGCATTTAGATGAAGCATCCGAAAAACACTTTGCAGAATTCACAGGGTTTCTTGACTGTTTAAATATAAGCTATACCATTAATCCAAGATTGGTTAGAGGGCTAGATTACTACAACCGCACCGTTTTTGAGTGGATTTCAAACGACCTTGGTGCACAGGGCACGATTTGTGCTGGTGGTCGCTATGATGGCTTGGTAGAGCAAATGGGTGGCAAGCCCACACCTGGCGTTGGTTTTGCGATGGGACTAGAGCGCTTAATGTTGCTAATCAGTGAGCGGTCTGATTCACTCATACAACAACAAACCAGCTTGTATTTTGTGGTACTTGGTGAGGCTGCACAAAAGGCCTCAATGAGAATTTGCAACGACATACATCATGCCTTGCCTGAAGTGATCGTTGTCAATGACATCTCTATGGGCAGCCTTAAATCGCAAATGAAAAAAGCTGACAAATCTGGCTCGGACTTCGCTTTAATCTTGGGCGAAGAAGAAATCAATAACAATCAAATTAGTATTAAACCTTTGAAAGGCCAAGGTGAGCAACAATTAATATCACTAGAGGGTATCATTGCCCATCTTCAGGAGATTTTATGAAAAACTTTATTAACATCGGCGGCACAGAAGAAGAGCAAGTCGATCAAATTAAAAAATGGCTAAAAACTAATGGCTCACAAATTGTCATTGGCGTGGCAATTGGTTTGTTTGCCATTTGGGGCTGGGGCTTTTATGGTGATTATCAGGAACAACAATCACAAAACGCTAGAGCTCTTTACTTAACTTACGCAAGTAACCCGAGTGACTCTGGCGCCTATGATCAATTGCTTGCTGAGTACGGTTCTAGTTCGTACGCTGATCAAGCAACACTTCTTATGGCTAAGCAGTACTTCGATGCAGGCAATTATCAATCAACTCTTAGCTTAATCGAACCTCTAACAGAAAGCAATAACAGCGCCATTAGCTCGATAGCAACCCTACGCACTGCAACAGTTTACTTTCAACTAGGTGAACACCAGAGTGCGCTGTCTATGCTTGAATCATTATCTGATGCCAACTATTTGGGACTTGCACAGAGTTTAATGGGTGATATTTATCTTGATTTGAGTAACAACTCAAAGGCGCAAGAATATTATCGTTTAGCGATTGATGGTCTCACTGAAAATTCAAACCTTAAGCAGTTGATTCAGATCAAGTTAGACGACCTTAATTAACAATTACCAATCAATAACCGGTTTTTATCGTGAGTCTGCCAGTTATCTCACTTGTTGGACGCCCAAATGTGGGCAAGTCCACCCTGTTCAATCGCCTGAGTAAATCTCGCCAAGCTCTTGTCTCCGACTTTGAAGGTCTAACACGGGACAGGCAATATGCAACCATTGACCTAGATGATGATACTCAGTGCTCCATTATCGATACAGGGGGTCTCACTAATGAAGACAATATTGTTGACTCTGGCATTCACGGCCAAGTTTCTAGTGCGCTGGATGAATCGGATGTTGTGTACTTTATTGTTAGTGCGCGTGATGGCGTTACCGCACTTGACCATGAAATTGCTAAACAATTACGCAGATTAAAACTTAACTTAATTTTAGTGTGCAATAAAGCCGAGGGTCTGAGTGACGCAGTTTTTTCTGAGTTCTACGAACTCGGTCTTGGTGCGCCAATCCCTATTGCTGCAGAACATGGTCAAGGTATTGAAGAACTAATTGAGATGACATTGCCGCTCTTGCCTGAATCAAGTCCAGAAGAAGAAAGTGAGATTGATGGCATTGCCGTTGCCGTGCTTGGACGACCCAATGTTGGAAAATCGACTTTAATCAATCGCATCTTAGGCGAGGAACGTGTATTAGCTATTGATCTGCCAGGCACGACACGGGATAGTATTTTTATCCCTTTTGAGCGCAACGAACAGCGCTACACATTGATTGATACGGCCGGCATTCGTCGCAAACGAAGTGTTGGTGAAAAAATTGAAAAATTTAGTATTCTCAAAGCGATAGAGGCACTTGAAAGTTGCCACGTTGTGATTTTGGTTTTGGATGCTAGTGAAGGGGTAACTGAGCAGGATGCAACACTACTTGGCATGATTGCCGACAAAGGTCGAGCACTATTAATTGTTAATAATAAATGGGACGGCCTGGACGACTATCAAAAAAACGAAGTAAAAAGAAAGTTAGAAGTGAAATTGTCTTTTGTTAACTACGCCTCAATCCACTTTATCTCCGCGCTTCATGGCTCAGGCGTTGGGAAACTTTTTGAGCCGATCAATAAGGCATATAAAAATGCTGGCTCTAAGTTTGCCACACCAATGCTTAACGAAATACTAGCCAAGGCGAATGAGGGGCATCAACCCCCACCTGTTGCTGGCAGGCGCTTAAAATTGAAATATATCCATCAATCAGGTGTCTTTCCACCGACATTCACTGTGCATGGCAACCATCTTCAAAGTATTCCAAATGCTTATGCCCGATATCTAAAAAACTTTTTCACTGAAGCGCTAGGCTTGTCCAACACGCCAATCAATTTTGAATATAAGAGTGGTGAAAACCCTTTTAAGGACAAAAAGAACAAACTCACTGACCGCCAAATTCAAAAAAGAAGGCGGTTGATGAAATTCACCAAAAAAAGAAAATAGTTTTCTTAACTTAAGATAAGGTTGTGCGCCTCTTTTGCGGCGCTGACAAAGCTCTCAAACAAAGGGTGACCATCTCTCGGTGTCGAGGTAAATTCTGGGTGGAATTGACAAGCCACGAACCACGGGTGATCTTTAATCTCTACCATTTCAACCAGTGTTCCATCCTGCGACCTTCCAGAAATACTCAAGCCTGCAGCTTCCACTTGACCAATGAGCTGATTGTTTACCTCATAACGATGACGATGGCGCTCTGTCACTGTATCAGCGCCATAAATGGATTGAGACTTAGAATTTTTTGTGAGCACACATTCTTGGCCGCCAAGTCGCATTGTGCCGCCCAGATCTGATGCTGCATCACGCGTTTGCACGCTACCATCTTCGTCTTCCCATTCGGTAATCAAACCAATAACTGGGTAAGGCGTTCCAGCATCAAACTCTGTGCTGTTGGCATTTTCCATCCCTGCCATATGGCGGGCGCATTCAATCACTGCAACTTGCATACCAAGACATATACCCAAGTACGGCACATTATTTTCACGTGCATAACGAACCGCCTCAATCTTTCCTTCAATACCACGAAGCCCAAAACCACCGGGCACCAAAATAGCGCTCATCTCATTAAGAGAATCCGTGCCATTTTTCTCGATCTCTTCAGAATCGAAATAATGAATATTAACCTTGGTTTGGGTGTTTAAACCTGCATGAATCAAAGCTTCGGATAAGGACTTGTAGGATTCTGTTAAGTCCATATATTTACCAACCATGGCGATATCAACACTGTGGTTCGGTCGCTCAAGTTTGGAAATGACGGTATCCCATTCGCTAAGATCTGTTGCTTTACAAGCAAGCCCCAATTTTGATACCACAATGTCATCCAGGCCTTGTTCATGTAGGCTTTGTGGCACCTTGTAAATGGTATCCACATCCAAGGAGGTGAAAACGGCATTCTCAGGCACATTGGTAAACAAAGCAATTTTCTTTCGCTCTGAATCCGGTAAAGGGTGTTCTGAGCGACAAATTAAAATATCTGGCTGAATACCAATACCCCTTAATTCCTTCACAGAGTGCTGTGTTGGTTTAGTTTTTAACTCGCCGGCAACACTGATATAAGGCAAAAGAGTTAAGTGGATAAATAGGGTATTTTCACGACCCAACTCAAGACTCATTTGTCGAATCGCCTCCATAAAAGGTAGCGACTCAATATCACCTGCTGTACCACCAATCTCAACCAAAGCAATATCTGCGCCCTCTGCACCCGCTTTAGCTAGTCGTTTAATTTCATCAGTAATGTGGGGGATGATTTGTACCGTGGCACCAAGATAATCGCCTCGACGCTCGCGCTCGATGACATTTTCATAAACTCGACCAGCAGTAAAGTTATTTTTCTTGCTCAACTGAATACGAACAAATCTTTCGTAGTGTCCCAGATCTAGGTCTGTTTCTGCGCCATCGTTAGTGACAAATACCTCTCCATGCTGGAAGGGGCTCATTGTCCCAGGGTCAACATTAATGTAGGGATCTAACTTTAGTAATGTTATGTTTAGCCCGCGTGTTTCAAGAATAGAAGCTAAGGAAGCAGAAGCTATTCCCTTACCCAAAGAGGAGACCACACCGCCGGTGATAAAGATGTATTTTGTCATGAAAAACTAACAAGTTTGAAACAGTTATGATACACAAATTTGTGTAGAATATGGACACATCAAATCAAAGTAATCACCATGGGTTATAGACAATTTATCAAGCGACTTTACCCCTATATGAAGGCTCATATGGGCAAGCTTGCACTGACTTCTTTGATGATGGTGTTTGCCACCGTATTTGAAGCATCTATTCCCGAAATAACGGGACAAATAGTTGATACCCTCTTTACCGAGAATCGCACCAAAGAAAGTGCAATATTTTACGCATTAGCGTTGTTTACAGTGATTGCACTAAGCTCTTTATTTGCTCTCACTTCTGTTAGCGCCAGTTCTTGGATTTCGAACAAGGTCATCATGGATTTAAGAGTTGACATGTTTGCCAAACTCTTAAAACTACCCAAAGCCTATTTTGATTCCAATACAACCGGCTCAACCCTTTCTAAACTAACTTTTGATGTCGAGCAAATTTCTTCTGCCGCCTCTACTATTTGGCTGAATTTTATCAAATCTTCACTGACAGTTATCTTGCTAGTTGGTTATTTGTTTTACAAGAATTACCTTTTAAGTCTGACGCTTCTAGTGCTTCTACCCTTGGTGTATTTGGCTGTTAAGTTGTCCAGTTCTAGAATGAGAAATGCCTCTAAGAAAGTGCAAGATTCTATGGGTAGGATGACTCACCTTCTTGATGAAAATATTTCAGGCAATGATTTGGTTAAAATTTATCAAGCTCAAAAAAGTGAAAGCGGAAAATTTCATTCTCTCATCAATATTATTCGTCAACAGCGCTTTAAAGTGGATATTGCCGGTGGACTAAATACCGCAATCGTTAACTCTCTTATTGGCTTGTCATTGGCCTGTGTGGTTTATGTGTCCTCTGCTCACCTAACAATGACAGCTGGTGATTTTCTAGCTTTCTTTACCGCAATGGGCATGCTAGTTAAGCCCGCCAAAAACCTTGTCAATATTAATAAGCCTTTGCAGCAAGCCATTGTTGCTTCGCAAAGTGTTTTCAATTTGATTGACGAAAAGCCAGAGCCAAATCAGGGCAGGCAAACACTTGAGAGCATCAAAGGTGACATTAGCTTTAAAGACGTTAGCTTTAGTTATGATGGCGAGAGAGCCTCGCTAAACAATGTCAATTTAGAAATCAAACAGGGTGAAACCGTGGCTCTTGTTGGCAGTACGGGTAGTGGTAAAACAACCTTGGTTAGTCTGATAGCTCGCTTTTACAACCCTTCTTCGGGCACTATTTCGATTGATCGGAAGGATATTAATAATATTGAACTCACGGCCCTTAGATCGCAGATTTCTTTTGTTGATCAGAATGTGCGTTTATTTAATGACACAGTGAAAAACAATATCGCCTTTGGGCAAAACGACACAATGCCGATTGAGCTGATTGAGCACGCCGCTGATATTTCCAATTCTGTAGAATTTGTGAGCAAATTAGACAAACAATTTGATACAGAAATTGGCGAAGATGGGACTACCCTCTCGGGTGGTCAACGTCAAAGGTTATCTATTGCCAGAGCGATTGCCAAGGATAGCCCTATTCTTATTCTAGATGAAGCTACCTCAGCACTAGATTCAGCGACCGAGAGATTGGTGCAATCGGCAATCGATAAAATGCAACAAGGTAGAACAACTATCATTATTGCACATAGACTTAGCACCATTCAAAACGCCGATCGCATTGTTGTTTTAAAAGATGGTGTCATTGTTGAGCAAGGCTCCCATGAAGAACTGCTGAAAAAATCTGGCGAATACGCTACACTGAATCAACAACAATTCTCCGATCAATAAACACCTTGAAAAGTCTTAATCTGGACTCTTAATTATTGTTTACTCTAGTCAATTTATTTCTCTATAATTTGTTTGTGATCACAAATTTTATGGAGACTGGGTATACGCTATGGGTAAATCTTTAACAGCTTTTAATTGGCAGGACCCCATGTTTTTGGAAGGTCAGCTAACGGGTGAAGAAAAACTAATCAGAGATACAGCCCATGACTACTGTCAATCAAACTTAATGCCTCGCGTATTGATGGCCAACCGCCATGAAACTTTTGATAAATCCATCATGACCGAACTAGGCGAGCTTGGCCTTTTGGGCGCCACCCTACCCGCAGAATATGGCGGTAGTGAAGTTAACTACGTTAGCTACGGGCTAATTGCCCGTGAAGTTGAAAGAGTTGATAGCGGTTACCGAAGTGCAATGAGTGTCCAATCTTCTCTTGTGATTCACCCAATTCATAGCTATGGTAGTGAAGATCAAAAACGCAAATACCTACCAAAACTATTGAGTGGCGAATGGATAGGCTGCTTCGGATTGACAGAACCAAACTCTGGAAGCGACCCCGCCTCAATGACAACACGTGCAGAAAAGGTGGATGGTGGTTATCGCTTAACTGGCGCCAAGATGTGGATTACCAATTCACCAATAGCGGATGTCTTTATTGTTTGGGCAAAGCTTGAGGGAGTTATTCATGGCTTTATCCTTGAAAGGGATATGGCGGGCTTATCAACACCAAAAATTGAGGGGAAATTCTCACTACGCGCATCAACTACCGGTGAAATTGTGATGAATAACGTCTTTGTTCCCGAAGAAAACCATTTTCCTGAAGTACAAGGCTTAAGCGGACCGTTTGGCTGCTTGAATAAAGCTCGTTATGGTATCGCTTGGGGATCTCTGGGTTCGGCCGAATTTTGCTTTGAAGCAGCTCGAAACTACACACTTGAACGAAAGCAGTTTGATCGACCTTTAGCGGCCAATCAACTCATTCAAAAAAAACTGGCTGATATGCAAACTGAAATCAGCATTGGCCTGCAAGGTTGCCTACAAATGGGGCGACTCATGGATAATGGCGAATGCCCAGTCGAGCTTATTTCCATGATGAAGCGCAATAACTGTGGCAAAGCGCTAGATATAGCCCGTAATGCAAGAGATATGCACGGGGGTTATGGCATTAACGATGAGTTTGGCGTTATTCGCCATGTAATGAATCTTGAGGCGGTTAATACTTATGAAGGCACCCATGATGTTCATGCCCTCATTTTGGGTAGAGCTATTACTGGCTTACAAGCATTCTTCTAATGGACGGTGCACTTCAGGGTATCAAGGTTATTGACCTTAGTCGAATCCTAGCAGGACCTTGGGCATCGCAACTACTTGCCGACATGGGTGCAGAAGTTATTAAAATTGAACAACCGAACAAAGGAGATGATACGCGCAGTTGGGGGCCGCCATTTGTAAAAACAAGCGATGATTCACAACCCTCTCAATCTGCTTACTTCCACTGTGCCAATAGGAATAAACAATCGATTGCTATAGATATCAGGCAAAAGAAAGGTCAAGAAATTCTACATTCCCTTGTCAAAAATGCAGATGTTGTTCTAGAAAATTTCAAAGTTGGTGGTTTAGTGAAATATGCCCTTGACTATCCAGCCCTTAAAAAAATTAATCCAAAACTCGTTTACTGTTCTATTACTGGCTTTGGACAAACTGGGCCAGATTCAGAGCGTGCGGGTTACGATGCCATGATCCAAGCTGAGGGTGGGCTAATGAGTATTACCGGTGAAGTCGAAGGTGATCCAATGAAGGTTGGCGTTGCTCTTGCTGATATTATGACAGGACTCTATTGTAGTAACGCTATTTTGGCGGCGCTTCTAGCACGTAACAATTCGGGTGAGGGCCAGTATATCGATATTGCGCTACTAGATGTACAAGCCGCAACACTTGCAAACCAAGGCATGAATTATTTAGCAACGGGAAAAAATCCAGAAAGACGAGGTAACGGACATCCAAACATAGTCCCCTATCAAACCTTTAAAACCAAAGATGGTGACATCATACTAGCTGTTGGCAGTGACAGTCAATTTCGAAAATATTGTGAGTTAGCGGGGTGCAGCCACCTTGCTGATGATGCTGACTTTGCTACTAACGACCAGCGCGTTGTTAACCGTTCAACCTTAATCCCCCTAATACAAGAGCAAATAGCACAGCACACAACTGAGTATTGGATTGATAACCTTGAATCTCTGAAAATTCCTTGTGGTCGGATAAATACTATAGAGCAAGTTTTCAACCACGAACAAATTAAACACCGCAAACTTATTAAAGAAGTGCCCGATGCAAATGGCCAATTAATTCAAACTGTTGCATCACCCATCAACCTTTCTAAAACCCCCCTAAACTACCTTAGCGCTTCACCCAACCTATCACAACATAGAGAGCAAATACTTAGGGACAATTTGGGTCTTGATTCCGACGAAATTGAAGCGTTAATTAACGCTGGTATTGTTGGCTAAGATGATTAGCCTCTAGAGTCTATTGGTAGCCGCACCAGAATCTAACACTGCTCTGACACATTCTGCAGCATTTTTCAAATCCTTAGTTTTTTCTAAATGCCAAAGGATAAGGCTAGCGCTATAAACCAAACCATCATAAAACATACTCTTCTCTCCTGAAAGCGCTGCTTTACCAAGGTTTACGGTATGCTCTGCAAGTGCAATTTTGTTTCTCTCGACAGACATATTTTTTGGAAATGAAATTGCCCTTAATTCTCTTTCAATACCCATGGCTTTAGGATCAATTTCCACTCTCGATTTTTCTTCATCACCTATATAAGAAATCATCAGACCTTGTTGACGCAACGAAGGCACAACACCCCCTTCAACCCCTCGAATGACAAGACTAGTATCAAATCCAGCTCTTGCTGTTAAAGCAGCATAAATAGGCGGGTAAGGCTTATGAACAAAACCCAAAATAGAATGCGTATTAAGCCCTCTAATAGGTCCAATAAGGCTTTCTACAGTATTGATTACGGTTCTTTTAACGATCTTATTTCGCAGTGGGGTTAAGTTATACAGAGGAGTGCAATAACGGCTTTGATCCAAATAAGCCCAGCCCTTGTTATTATCCTCAAGGCGCGCCTTTGCCTCGGCGACACTTAGTTCGGTGTCATTACCCAAAGCTTGATTAATATGCTTATGGGTAAGTCCAAATTTCGGCGTGATGCCATTAAGACCATGGATGACAGTAGGCAATCCGAGTTCAGCTAGTAATGGCGGAAGAAATGCCGAGATTGGAATCGAGCGATTATAGCCGCTATATGGATCACCCAAATCGATAACATCCTCAATATTGGCTTTTTGACAATCTGTTGCCTTTAATAGTGCATCAAGAATGCCTAAATTCTCCTCAAGTGTTTCTCGCTTCATCCGTAGGGCGATTAAAAAAATAGCTGCTTGAACTTCGTTAATTTCGCCATTGAGAATGGCGCTCATTGCTTCGCTTGCTTCTTCGAGTTCGATATTTTTGCTCAGCTCAGGCCCTGTAGCAACCCTTTGAATAATTGAATGAATTAAGGTTTGTGAGCTCATTAATCAGAATTTATTTCAACGTAAACAATATCGTTTTCTATTTTAACTTGAAATAAGTTTAGCGACTCAACACCCGCTTCTGAACACAAGCCAGTTGACAAATCAAAGGAGAAACCATGCAAAGAACATTTAACCTTGTCTTGTTGGATACAACCAAGACTTAACTGGAAGTCTTCATGGGGGCAACGGTTTTCAAAACAACGAATTGTGTTTTCGTAGTTAGCCAAGACAAGTTGATTTCCAGCCACAGAAATCTCAGTCATTGTATTGGGTTTCGGTGGTTTTGCTAGCGCCTCAAACCACATCATTACTAATTAGAAAAATGACCACACTCTGTTTTTGTCTAGATGTGTACGACATTTAGAGAGTTGTCGCTTGAAGTCATTAGATTTTTTTTCAACCTGCTTGGCAACTTTTAACAACCAAGGCTTATTTTCGTAATTTTTCTTGTTAAAGCCATTATGGCCCTCGTGGTAGGCCAAATACTGGTTGTAAGCATCCGATTTGGATATATTGGATAGTTTTTTAGACTGGGTTACATACCAACCGACAAAATCCACTGAGTCAGCAAAATTACTGCGGCTAGCATCTTTGTTGCCAGTCATCAGTTGGTACCATTCCCAGGTTTCTGTTTTGGCTTGTGCAAAACCAAAAGCTGAGCTCGGTCTAGCACCTGGAATAAACCCTAAATAAGTTTTTCTAGGCGGTTTGGCTCTAGATGCAAAGTGAGACTCTTGATAGATAATAGCCATCTGCAAATGCATAGGGGCTTGATGCTTCTCCTCACTTTGTTTGGCGGCCTGATACCAGCTCACCTTCTCATCCAGTAACTGACAAATATCGATTACCTCTCTTGCAGGTGTCGAAAAACAGCCCGATAAAAGAATTGCCAAAGCAAAAACGATCAGTTTTTTCATGGAAGATTGTAAAGGTAAAAAATAGTGATAATTTGCATCACCAACAAAAAGGTGAACATGGTTTTAATCGCATTATCCGATAAAGGCTTCTTATCTTCAGCATCCTTCTCAAGCTTAACATTTACCGCAACCAAGCCTTTGTCTGAAGTTTCCGTTTTGAATTCCACTCGAGTATCGTTTGTTAGGCGAGATTTGTTGTATACATTTTTTTGGTGTACAAAATATTTCTCACCATCATCACCAGTAATAAATCCATACCCCTTAGTGCCAAATTGGACAACTACTCCTGTCATTTTTTTTGCCATTAATTTTTTCCTTTTTGCAGCAAATACGCCACATTCTCAACATAATCTACGCCTGCACGTAGAAATTTAGGCTCATTCACAATATCATTAAAAGCGTGTAATTGTCGATATTTGAAGGCCGTACTAAAAAGCGACTCAACCTCCGTATGACTAACTGAAAAAGGTGGGCCGCTCATTTGGTGCTGCGGATAAACAAGTGTTAATAAGAGTATTCGCACACCCATAGGTATTATATCAGCTAAATGCTTGGCGTATTTTTCTCTTAAATCACCGTCTAAAGCAATCAATGAAGCTCTATCAAATACTGCAGAAATGCCCTGTAAATGCTGGGCCTTTAGAGAAAAGTAGTCACCACAATAAATACTGATATTACCAGATTGGTAAATTAATAAATTGTCCACAGTTCTGACGGTATATTTTCGATTATTCTCATCAAAAAATTGCTCGACACCAAGTTGACTCAGCTCGACACCAATCACTGAATAACCCATTTCAGACAAATATATCATGTCTAAACTTTTACCGCAAAGTGGCACAAAAACACTACCGCCACTTCCTAGCTCTAACAATTCAAGATAATCAACAAGCGCAGAATTAACCCTTTCTGAGTGCCAACCTATTTTATTATTCGCCCAGCGTGCCAACCAATCTGTCATTGTTAATCCTTGTTATAATAAGTCGCGTTTTATGAAGATAATACTTAGTTAAATACTGACTTATATTTTAATTAGAATTGAGTGATGAATAGTGATATTGGCGACTGGTCAGACCATCTTAAAGGCATTTCTAATGAGGAGTATTTTCAAAAATTATTGAGTTTTTTAAACTATCAATCCCAACTCTCAAAAACAATCTATCCACCGAAGGGATCATGGTTCAAGGCTTTTGAATATTCCAGTTTTTCTAACACCAAAGTCGTTATCCTTGGCCAAGACCCTTACCATGGAGAGGGCCAAGCAGAAGGTTTAAGTTTTTCTGTACCCGTGGACACAAAAATACCACCTTCGCTGAGAAATATTTACAAAGAGTTGTCCTCAGATCTAAACGTTAATATTCCTGGTCACGGGCATTTAGCAACATGGGCAAAACAAGGTGTATTGCTTCTTAACAGTGTCTTGACCGTTGAAAAAAATAAACCCGCATCGCATGCCAACCAAGGTTGGGAGATATTTACCGATTATGTCATCCACCTACTCAGTGAACGCAAAGAGCACTTGGTTTTCTTGCTTTGGGGCGCCTATGCAGCAAAAAAAACAGAACTTATTGACGCTAACAAACACTTAATATTGACAGCCTCTCACCCCTCCCCTTTTTCTGCACATAAGGGTTTTTTTGGCTGTAAACACTTTTCAAAAACAAACAAATACTTTTCGTCTACCAAACAAAAAGCAATAAACTGGACATTATGAAACTCTTGATTGATGATGCAGTTTACGCCTACGATGAAATCTTCGGTAGTTTTGGTGAGATTACTGCCCTACCTGGCCGTGATATTGACCAAGATGCTGTAAAAGACTGTGACGCCCTAATTGTTAGATCGCGCACGCAGGTTAATGATGAGTTGCTACAAGATTCGTCCATAAAATTTATTGGATCAACGGTAGCAGGTTTAGATCATATTGACCAAAACTATCTTGAGCGAAACAACATTGTATTCTCATCTGCCCAGGGTTGTAATGCCAATGCAGTAGCTGAATATGTGATTAGTGCTATTGTGAATTTAGCTGTGGATTATAACTTTGACTTGGCAAGTACAACACTGGGTATAGTTGGTGTTGGCCATGTAGGCTCCCGACTAAACCTATTGGCCAAACAATTGGGCATCCAAACATTGTTAAACGACCCACCTCGTCAAGCTAAAGAGCCAAATGGTGATTTTGTTCAATTAGATAAAGCATTGGGTGCAGACATTGTTAGCTTTCACACGCCACTGACTTTTGATGGAGATTTTCCAAGTCATCATTTATTAGCTGAGCATAATTTTGATTGCATTAGTGAAAACACAATTCTCATCAATGCAGCTCGCGGTGGTGTTATTGACGAGAATATTTGGCAAAAAACCCAAACAAAAGCCAATGTTATTGATTGTTGGATAAACGAACCAGATATAAATCAATCATTGCAAAAAAGTGCTTATTGGGCAACACCGCATATTGCCGGACATTCTATCGATGCTAAGTTTATGGGTAGTTTCATGATCTATCAGGCTTTGTGCGACTTTTGCAACATTGATGAAAGCACTGAAATTGCTAAACTCATTCATCCGGCAAGAAGCGGCATTAAGCATGCCACCCTGAAGGCAACGCTAAATTCAATCTATTCATTTGCTGAAGATGATAAAGCAATAAAAGACATTGCCAATTTTGAGTACTATCGTAGACACTATCCCGCCCGTTATGAATGGCGCCATTACGACACATGCCAAGAGCTACCTTTAGCTTAAGCAAACCATCCGTTGGTGAAGGCGTACCTAGCCAACATTCCTAATGACATAGCAACAATAAGTAACCTTATAACTCTTGGATTTGCTTTGACCAGATAGTTTGCTCCAATTGATGCACCTATAACTTGACCACATATCATGATTAAACCGATGAGCCAAAATAACTTGCCAAAACTGATAAATACAACCAAAGATCCAATGTTAGATGCAAAATTAAGAGGCTTTGCCAGTATGGCAGATTTGATTATATCAAGACCTTTAAACAAAACACTGGTTGCCACAAAAAACGAACCCGTTCCTGGGCCAAACATACCATCATAACAACCAATACTTGGAACAACAATATTTTGGTAACTTCGGGACGAACCCCAAGGCTTTTTATTTTTTACTTCTGAAGGAAACAAAAAATAAAGCGCAATAAACCCCAAGACAAAAGGCACAATAATGGAGAGAATTTCAGTGTTGATAAATTGAACAACAATAGAGCCAAGGGCCGAGCCCACAAAAGAAGCAATCACTATTTTCTTTATCTCTTTCCATCTGAGTTTTTTCTTTTTGAATAATATTAGAGTCGCAACGCAAGTTCCAAAACTGCCTTGGAGCTTATTTGTTCCTAAGGCAAAAATGGGTGGTACACCACTGATCAGTAAAGCGGGTAAAGAAAGGAGGCCTCCGCCACCCGCTAGTGTGTCAACAAAGCCAGCTAAAATACCGATCAAAAACAAAAACCCTAGGATCTCTGTAGAATAATTGGCTAATTCTGCCATTCTATTAACCCACTTCGCTCAAGCCCAGGCGCAAGCCAAGGCCGATAAAAATAATTGAACAAAGGCGTTGCAACAATATTCCCAGTTTTGAATTCAAAGCCAGTTTGTTAGAAATCCCCGATGCTGACCAAGCAACAAATACATTCCACAAAGTTGCATTAATGACAAATATGGCTCCAAGAAAGACAAAAGCAAGTGTTGAGTTGGCATTATCAATATCTATAAATTGAGGAAAAAAAGCGATAAAAAAGAGGGCAACTTTTGGGTTAAAAAGGTTAATCATTATTGCCTTAGTTGCCACTCGATACAATCCAGAATTTGGTGAGCTTATTGCAGTTTTAGAACTTACTTTATGAGTTTTTTTCCAGGTTGAGAGTCCTAAATAAATCAAATAAGCCGCGCCCAAATATTGCACAATTGTAAAAGCAAGATCAGAGGTGTGCAATATTGCGCTCAAGCCAACAACAGCAAGAAAAATATGGACAATACAACCCAAACTAGCTCCAATACCTGCAGCAATACCAAAGCGCACACCTTGAGCGATAGAACGATCAATCAAATAGAGAAGATCCGCCCCAGGTGTCATATTTAATAACAAACCCGAGATGACAAATAACCATAGATCTTGGATGCCAAACATAGACTCTAGTCCCCGCCCCAAATAACAGGGAACCAATCCCCCCTTAGGCGCTCTCCTGTACACTGATTAATATCTGGAAAATTTGGTGAAGTGCGTCCAGTTCTTTGTCTGTAACTAACATCATCACCCACTAACCTAAAGGAAAGTGTTCTGCTAACTGATTTTTTCTTATTGGCAAGTGCCCCATGGATTATCCGAAAATCAAAAGCAACAACATCACCGGGTTCGATAGCCCACTGTTTAATTTCAAAATCCGATTGCTCAATATCTGGTACATCCATAAACAGGCTATCGTCCGCATAAAAACTTTCGTTATTTGACCAACTAGTCGGCCTTATTTCTTTTTCCAGTGTATGGCTTTTGGCAGCACATCTGAGTGAAATATTTTCTTCCCTTGCCTCAAGGGGCAACCAAAAACTTACCGTTTGACTACCTTGCACACAATAATAAGGAATATCTTGATGCCACGGCGTAGGCACACCAGAGCTTGCTTCCTTGTGCAGGTAGTGGTCATGAAAGAACTGCGCCGTCTTAGATTGCATCAACTGCGCAGCCACTGACCCTAATGGAGAATTTAGAACAAAATCTTGATATTCGGGAATCCGTTGCCAATTGCAAAAATCTTCCAAAAATTGGCCTTGGTGACCATCCGCTTTATGAATCAGTGCATTATCGCTGGGGTGGTTAAAATGAAAATTTGCACCCTTACTTAAAGACTCTATCCAGTCTTTAAAAACGCCTCGCAAAACGACGACGCCATCCGTGCGAAAATTATTGATTTCTTCATTTGATATACATGGATTCATTAAATATACCTACAACAATCCCTTGTGTTTTAATCTGCAAATGATAATCAATTAATGAGGTATAAATTAAATAATAGATATAATTTCTAGATGAAAGTTGCCTCATTTATATTTTCTATTAGAAAAGTTCCAACTGTTCATTGGAGCTCTAAACAGCCTCTCAATTTCAAACCAAAATCAATAACTCTGGTTTTATTAGTATTTGGTTTATTATTGTTTGGCTTAGGTGAGTCACTCCTCATAGCGAGTGGCGCAGGCGTTAGCCCCTGGACTGTTCTAGCACAAGGTGTGTCTAACCACAGTAATTGGTCGATTGGTTTTTCAACCTTCATACTTAGCTTTTGTGTTTTGCTAGCATGGATACCCCTTAAACAGAAACCAGGCATAGGCACAATTTTAAACGCACTGATAATCGCTATCACAATTGACTTATCTTTACCTTTCCTACCCCAACCATCCACATACTTAATACAAGCCCTACAAGTGGTATTCGGGGTTTTATTGGTGGGCATAGGTAGTGGCTTATACCTTATCGCAAACTTGGGTGCTGGCCCCAGAGATGGTTTAATGGTGGGTTTGCAAACTATTAGTAACTACCCTGTTGCTCGGGTCCGCACCGTCATAGAAATCAGCGCTGTTGCAATTGGGTGGATGCTGGGCGGTATCGTAGGCTTGGGAACCTTATTGTTTGCTCTCGGTGTAGGGCCTGCGGTCTCAATGGGATTGTGGCTAGTGAAGAGATTTTCAAAACCTCTGAATTAAATTATTCAAAATCTAACAACACTGCTTATCCTCTTGAATAGGTGGGCACGGAACTGAGCCGTAAGAGCAATAAACACAACAGTCACCCGGCAGAGGTTTTAGTAAAGTCTTACAGTTTTTGCATTCATAGTAAAACTGGCAAGCATCCCTAGGCATATTCTCTTCGGTGGAAAAGCCGCATTTTGGGCAAGTAATCACAGATTGTGTTTCAGCATCCATTGTTTGGATACTCTAGGGAGTTATACAAACCTCATATCATTTAAAAATGGAAACTTCTTACGAACTCTAGCAACTGTTGCGATATCTATATCACAAGTATCGTATTCGCTGGTCTTACTGGTTTGCAACAAAACCTCACCTGAGGGGTCAATAACCATTGACGAACCGTTGAACTTAAGGCCAACACCATCACTTCCCGTACGATTGACGCCAACAACAAAACACTGGTTTTCAATCGCCCTAGCAATCAGCAATTGCTGCCAATGTGTTTCTCGAGTATGTGGCCAATTAGCAACAACAAAAATTACCTCAACATCTTTAGCTACTTGACGGAACACTTCCGGAAAACGCAAGTCATAACAAATAAAAACCGCGCATTTGGTATTAGCAATTTCAAAGGTAACAGTTTTATCTCCCGAGGCAAAGTACTTACCTTCATTGGCATAATTAAAGGGATGCAACTTGGAATAGTTAGCCACCTCTTGACCGTAGCAATCAAAGACAACAGCAATATTATTGGCTTTTTTGTTTTTGGGTTTCTCAGCTATACCAGCCACAATATTGATTAAATGATTGAGCGAGAGTTGCTTTAGTACCTGATGTGTTCTACAATTGGGTGCTTCGCAATACTTGCCCAAGTCCGAAAGAAATCCTGTATTAAACACTTCTGGAAACACAACCACATCACAGCCATCCGCCTTAGCTCTGGCGACAAACTCTTCTGCTCGCTTCAAATTGGCCTCTATATCCTGCCACTCAATATTAAGTGTAATGGTTGCAACTTTCATAACATTTTTGCGGTTTTTAATCTATTCATTATAGTCCAATCGATATTTGGCGAAATTATTTAAGACCCCAATAAAAACGATAAAATTGTCTTATGGATACAATACTTGTTCAAAAAGAAGACTTCGATTTGTCCACAGAAGTCGCACTTGCTAGAAAAAACAACAGCGACACAGGCGCCGTTGTTAGCTTTGTGGGCACGGTACGCGACCTCAAAGGCAACTCCTTGCAATCGATGACGCTAGAGCACTATCCGCAAATGACTGAAAAAGCCCTTAAGACGATTACCACAAAGGCGCGAGCTCGCTGGGATGTTCAAGCAATCACAATTATTCATCGCTTCGGCGAGCTGAAAGTGGGTGATCAAATCGTACTGGTTATCGTAGCCAGCAAGCATCGTGGGGATGCTTTTGACGCCTGCCACTTTATTATGGATTATTTAAAAACTGATGCGCCGTTTTGGAAGAAGGAGCTAATCAACGATAAAGAAAGCTGGGTTAATTCCAGAGAAAGTGATGCCAAGCAAAAGAATCGTTGGAATCATTAAAGCGCCAAATCTTCCTTTCTATTGATATTGGTTAATACTTCAAGATGGGTGGAAACATTCACCCTTGCCAAGTGTTGTTGTCGGTACCAATAAGCCATTTTTCTCTCCCCACTTGCCAAAAAATCATTAAGGCTATCGCGTAAATGGGTCTTAATCAAGGCAAAGGTTGCGTGCATAATTTGCCCATCATGGGCAACACATATCTCGGCATCAGAATCCGCCATACTTTGAATGAGATCATCGATTAATTCAACGTTAATCAGAGGCGAGTCACAAGGGACAACAAGCAAATAAGGTGTTAAACACTGAGAGAGCGCTGCTGAAATACCGGCCAGTGGCCCTTGAAAGTCTTCCAAGCTGTCTTCAATGACCTTGCCGTAAGTTTGGTAAGTCTCAATGTTGCGGTTAGCACTAATCAATACGCCAGCTACCCTGCCTTGAATAACATCGCAAGCATAACTAATCATTGGTTTGCCACGAAACTCAATTAAACCTTTATCGTCACCACCCATTCTTGAAGAGCGACCACCTGCCAGAATAACTGCCGTTATCTCTTTGTTGCTGATTTTATTCACTTAAAACCCGTGTTTTTATCAAGTTATTTGCCATAAGAAAAACTCACTGTAATTGTATAATACACACATTAAACCAAGAGCCGTCAAAGCTTATGAAAAATCAAGCGCTTAACTGCGATTCACCTGTATTTAATCAATCGATGATGAATGCCGATAAAGCCCTAATTTTTTTACTAAATGCCGCCCATACAACAAACACAACTGAAGTTGTGGAGCTGGATGATGCTCTAGGACGAGTATTAGCAGAAGATATACATTCTACTATTAATGTACCAGGCTTTGATAATAGTGCTATGGATGGTTACACCATATCACTAGGCAAACAACATCTTAATAAAGCAGGACTTAGCTTTCCTATTGTTGATAGAATTCCCGCTGGCACCACGGGTAACGAATTGCAAGAAAGCTCGGCCGCAAGAATCTTTACTGGCGCACCCATTCCAAAGGGCGCCAACACTGTCATTATGCAAGAGGAGTGTGAGCTTTCAGAAGATGGTTCTCAAATCACCATAAACCGAGCAATTGAGCTGGGTGAAAACATTCGTCCAATAGGCAATGATATTGTTGAGGGTGGTGTTATTCTTAATACTGGAAAACAACTACAACCTCAAGACATTTCACTGACT
Source organism: uncultured Candidatus Thioglobus sp. (assembly GCA_964653365.1). GTDB lineage: Bacteria > Pseudomonadota > Gammaproteobacteria > PS1 > Pseudothioglobaceae > Pseudothioglobus. Next base: position 20,061 of record CAZZER010000010.1, on the reverse strand, counting down.
GCCTCCGTTGGGGTTGGTGAATTAAGAGTTTTTTCAAAAATTAAAGTGGGTGTCTTTTTTACTGGCGATGAATTGTTAGAGCCTGGCAAGCCTTTGACTGCAGGCAAAATTTACAACTCTAATCGTTACGCTTTGGTTGCCTTATTAAAACAAGTGGGCTGCGAGGTGATTAATCTCGGCAATATCGAAGACAAGTTGCAATCGACAATTAGTGCCTTAGATTCTCTTGCTGGTCAATGTGATCTCATTATGACCACAGGTGGCGTCTCTGTCGGTGAAGAAGATCACGTAAAAGCTGCCGTTGAATCCTTAGGCGAGTTAAACTTATGGAAAATCCGCATGAAGCCAGGCAAGCCATTGGCTTTTGGCAGAGTTGGCAAAACAGCCTTTATTGGCTTGCCGGGTAACCCAGTTTCTAGCTTTGTTACCTTCGCAATCTTTGCTTTGCCATTTATTAAGATAATGCAGGGTAATAACAAATATCAATCCCAAGCTATTAAGGTTCAAGCCAATTTTGACTGTAAGCGTGCTCGACCAAGGCGTGAATACGCACGCGCTCGACTGGACTATTCAACAGGCAGAGCCCAAGCCAACCTATTTGCAAAACAAGGTTCAGATGTTATGAGCTCTATAGTGTGGGCAGACGGTATCATTGAGATTCCTGAAGAATGCACGTTTGAAGCAGGTGAACTTCTCAATTACTACCCGCTTAGCGAACTGACACGATGAGTAAATTGACACATATTAATGACAAAGGCCACGCCCAAATGGTTGATGTCTCTGACAAGAGTAATACCGTCAGAGAGGCCAGTGCACGAGCTGTCGTTCACATGAAAAATGAAACCTTGGGTTTGATTGTTTCTGGCTCACACAAAAAAGGTGATGTTCTAGCCGTTGCTCGTATTGCCGGCATTCAAGCGGCGAAAAAATGCTGGGAGTTGATTCCACTATGCCACCCATTAATGCTTTCAAAAGTTACTGTTGAACTAAGCCCAAACAAGGAAAACTCAACAATAGAGATTATTGCTAAAGCAAAACTAGAAGGCAAGACTGGAGTTGAAATGGAAGCACTAACTGCTGCCAGTGTTGCGGCACTGACCATTTATGATATGTGTAAAGCTGTTGATCGTTTTATGCGCATTGATAACGTGCAACTCCTTGAGAAAAAAGGCGGAAAATCTGGTCACTGGAAACTAGAATCATGAAAAAACTCATTGATCCTTTTGGACGACAAATAAGTTACCTAAGGGTTTCTGTTACTGACCACTGTAACTACCGTTGTCATTATTGTCGAGATGAGGGCCATCAAACACACACTCGCCGATCTGAGGTGCTATCATTTGAAGAAATCGCCAAAATTGTACGTCTTTTTGCTGAGCTTGGCGTGACGAAGGTTAGACTAACCGGCGGTGAGCCTCTTCTTAGAAAGGACATCTTAGATCTTACTAAAATGTTGGGAAAAATCCCGGGTTTAACCGATATACCCCTATCAACCAATGCTCATTTGTTGTCTGGCACTGCTCATCAACTCAAAGAACATGGCATCAATCGACTCAATATCTCCCTAGATACTCTTGATCCACAGCGCCATACAGACATTACCCGAGGTGGTGATCTTGCATCAGTCATGAATGGGATTGATAAAGCCATTGAAGTAGGGATGAGCCCAATCAAGCTCAACATGGTGGTAATGAAAGGCATCAATGAAGATGAAATTGAGGCGATGGTAGAATTCGCTATTGATAAAAGCATCGATATTCGTTTTATTGAGACCATGCCGATTGGACTTGCGGGCATTGAGGCGGTTGACAGACATTTTTCTGAAGCAAGCATTCTAGCTAGAATTAACAAGCACTATGGCGATAAGCTAATTGCTACAACAGCCAAACAAACAGATGGCCCAGCCAAAGCTCAACTGATTGAGGGCACTAACACCCGTGTTGCTACAATTTCTGCGGTATCAAATCATTTCTGTGGTAGTTGCAACCGTGTTCGTTTAACCGCGAAAGGTGATTTGGTTTTATGTCTTGGACAAGAAGATTCTGTTTCTCTACGGGATGCGATTCGCTCGCCAATGACAGATGGTGAGGTCAAAAGCCTTATCATAAATGCAATTACTCACAAACCTGAAAAGCATGTTTTTAGTTCGGTGATTGATAACATAAGTAATCGCCAAATGGTGGAGATGGGTGGATGAATATTCTCTACTTTGCCTCACTCAAAGATAACTTAAACACGGCCTCTGAAACAATTGATATAGAGACTGGCGCAACCGTTGCTTCAGTAAAGAATCAATTAATTGAAAAACATGGAGCCAAGCACTTTCCCAACAACATACTTTGCGCCGTGAATCACGAAATGGTTGATGACAATACTACTGTTGCTGAGGGCGATGAAGTCGCATTTTTCCCGCCGGTAACCGGTGGTTAAGGGGTAATATGAACAGCACAATTAAAATTGGCTTTATCACCATTTCTGATCGAGCTTCTCGCGGAGAGTACGAAGATATTAGCGGCCCTGCAATGCAAGATTGGATAGCCAGTGCCTTAACTTCCCCCTATGAGAGCGTTGTAAGAATCATTGAGGACGAGCAAGCACTCATAGAAAAAACCTTGACTGAGCTTAGTGATGAGCTAGCCTGTAATGTCATCCTGACTACCGGTGGCACAGGCCCAACCAAGCGCGATGTCACCCCTGAGGCAACTGAGGCTGTCTGTGAGCGAATCTACGATGGTTTTGCAGAACAAATGAGGACTGTTTCCCTACGCACGGTTCCAACCGCCATTCTTTCCCGCCAAATTGCTGGCACTAGAGGCGATAGCTTAATCATCAATCTGCCCGGAAAACCAGTTGCGATTGCAGTTTGTTTGGGCGCGGTTTTCTTAGCAGTGCCTAAATGCCTGGAGTTACTAGATGGCTCAGTGATGACAATTGACAGAGCGTTTGTTAGTCAGAATTTCGACTAGAATCCCTACCCATTTGATAAGCCTTGATTAAGGCTTTTTTCACATTATCACTACATTCATTCAAATCCAAATGTTGCTGGACAATGGATTGAATTGCCCCGTCCAACGAGACTTGCTCAAAATTTTTCCTTAACTTTACTAAATTAAGCTCGCCGTCATTAATGCAGCTCTTGGTACAACCTTGTGGCTTAGAAAAATGAATTTCTTGATCCATCATCACTTCGAGTTGATAAGAATACAAATCGATATCATTATCTTGAGCTAATTGCTGATAGATTGACTGATAAAAGTCTGTGTGAGTAATAACTTTCTCAATATCAACAACACTTTGTAAGTTATAACTCTTGCCCTGAAAATCAAAAGAAAGCGATGCAACTAGCGAGTGGATGGCCATTATTTTGTTAATGAGAGAAAAAGCTTTGGTAATTGCCTTGGTAAAGATTCGATGCGATCAATGACCGAATAATGAGAACCAAAAATACTGGAAATGTATTTGTCTGCTTTGTTATCTAGACTGATGCAATATGGATAAAGACCTTTTTGTTGGCACTCTTGCACAGCTTTATGAGTATCCTTAATCAAGGCTTTGGGATCACGAACATCAATATCCGACGGCTCTCCATCGGTTAGAATGAGCATCAATTTTTTATCGCTCTGTTGCCTCTGTAGATAATGGGCACCATTTCGAATCGCTGCACCCATGCGTGTTGAATATTCCGCTTTAAGATTGGCCAAGCGACTCTTAACAGCATCACCCCAATGCTCCCCATAACCTTTAATGTGATAGTAATAAACACGCTCCCGGGTATCGGAATTAAAGCCCGCAATGGCAAAATTATCGCCCAGCTGCTCAACTGCCCAAGCCAACAAAGACACTGCTTCTTTTGAAAGCTCAAGTATTGTTTGATCCGTGCCTTTGACTACGTCGTTTAATGACTCTGATAAATCCAATAATAACAACACAGAAACACTGCGTGAATCGTGCTCGAAATCAACATTAATACGAGTATCTGGCTGGGTGCCGTTTTTCATATCAACAACACTACGAAGAGCAATATCAAGATCCAACTCAGCGCCCTCCTCCTGGTATCGAATTCTTTTTTTGTTTTGCGGTCTTAGTAAATCAAGCACACGTTTAAGTTGCTTGACTAAATTGGCATGTTTTAAAAGTAGTTCGTCAATCTCCCCAGGGTTTGAGTGTGAATGCAGGTGCTCATAAACCGACACCCAATCAGGCTTGTATGTCTTGTGTAGATAATCCCACTCATCATAATAACGCGGTGGAATCGCCTCAATATCAATCGGATCCATTTGATTGTAAAGCTCGGCGATAAACAGTTTTTCTCCTTCGTCTTCTCGCTCAATAAAGCGCCACATCATACGATTATCATCGCGATAACTGGCCTCGGTATTGTCAAAATATAAATCTGAAAAATTGTCAGATGGGCGTTTGCTTGTCGCCAAAAACGAAATACCCAAATCCACACTGTCTTGTGTTCTCGTGTATTCACGACTGCTCATCAAATCTTTAAATCTCTCAACATAGTCCAAAATATCAGCATCCGTGTAGGGATGATTGTCATCGATAAGTGCTCTGGCCAACATTGCAGCACGATGCTTTATACAAGATTGCACCGACTCATCACAATCACATTGATCGAGCTCAGGTATAAGCTTAAGCCAAATATTCTTAAGGCCTGGGTAGTGAAGGGCAGTTAAATATTCAACCCGTGCATCCTCAAAAACCTCAGCAAACAGTCTTTGATGTGGGCTTAAATTATCAGCAACCACCGGTTTTGTATGCAATTGGTGAGATGCCATATGACCTAATAAGGCTAGATAACGCTGCAACGGTTCGACCCCATTGAGTTCGGTGTAGACATCAGGCAAGCGCATTGTGCCGTCCTCAATATAAGGGCGAAAAAACTGCAATCTTTCAAAATCTGGTGAATAAGGGGCAAAAACATACTCTGCATCCCACAGCAATTTTTGCACAAGGTTAAGTTGTCTTTCCACATCCATAAACAACACACCTTTACGTTGACGCTGAAAAACTGCACGCGAATCGGATGTGGATAAGGAAAAAAACGCCTCTTGCTCATCAGGCAATCTTTTGAAGTAACGCAAGCCGTAGTCCACCCATTCATAAGCCCCTTTATAATCTAAGCGCCCCAGAATCATGCCAATATTAGAAAGCAAGGCACGAAACGAGGGAGAGCTATGGGTAACATGAATACCGTGGATAGAATAGGTTGTTTTTGCCAGATGGTAATCGATAAATGCTAGAAACTCATCCAGCCCTTCGGGCTCTGTATGGTTTGTGACTTCCATCAAGCTGAAGAAAAACTCTGGTAAAAAATCCTTGTTTGGACTTCTAGCAATGGTTTGGTAAGAAAAGTCTTGAATTTTTTTTATCGAGCCCTCACCAAAGTGCTTGCCCACCCAGTACATAACGTGCACAAAAGCGACGGAGGCTGAAATACCTTGGCCGATTTTTGAGAAAAACTCAATACCATCATAGTATTCATCGAGAAGAGTTACGCTAAGTTGCTCTCGCGCTGTATCAATATGCTTATCGAATTCAGTATGAATGCCATCAAAAGCACACTGCAATTTTCGTGGTGCAGCTGGTCTTGTCATAACCAAAAAACCGTTTCTTAGCCGAAGATTACGTCAATTGAGGTCAACATACTCTCACGCACCTCAAGGTCATCAGTAATCGGTTTTATCAGTGCCATTTCACAGGCATCTTGCACGCAAATCCCGCTAACAATTAAAATACCTGCATATATTAACAACCTTGTAGAAGCTCCTTCATCCAAGCCATGACCGACCAGCTGGCGAGTTGTTATCGCGAATTGCACAAGCTTTTTCGCCATATCGTGCCCAACACCAGACTCTTTAGCAACAATTTCAGCCTCCAACTCCTCGGCAGCAAAATCAAAGTCCATTGCTACAAAACGCTGTTTGGTAGATTGCTTCAAATCTTTCATCAGAGATTGGTAGCCAGGATTATAGGAAATAATCAACTGAAAATCAGGATGCGCTTTGAGTAATTCCCCTTTCTTGTCTAGCATTAGTTCACGCCTATGATCGGTTAGCGAGTGGATAACCACCATCGTGTCTTGGCGCGCTTCAACTACTTCATCTAAGTAACAAATGGCACCGTGACGCGCAGCAAGTGTTAGTGGGCCATCAACCCACTTAGTGCCCTCTGAATCCAAGAGAAAACGACCAATAAGGTCAGATGCGGTAATATCTTCATTGCACGAAACCGTAATAAACGGCTTATCTAAATGGTGGGCCATATGCTCAATAAAGCGTGATTTTCCACAACCCGTGGGGCCTTTAACCATAACCGGCAGTCGAGATTGATACGCTGCAGTGAATAGTGCTACTTCGTTCGATTGAGCTTGATAAAAAGGCTCTGATTCTATTTTGTATTGATTTATGTCAAAATTGGCCATCAAATGTACCTCAAGATTTATTTGGTTAATATGCAGTTACTGGTGCTATTTTAATGTGAAAATTAACGCGCCACTAGCCAAAGAATTTAGCTCAAAGCAATAACCTTGAAAAGCCTTTATAAAAAAGATAGAGATCAATCACTTGACCTAATTAGGGGTATTGCCATCCTTATGATGATTGCTTTCCATTTGATTTATGATCTAAATGAATTTGGTTTTACCAATATTCCCCTTTCAGGTTATTGGCCAACAACTTATTGGCGCTATTTAATTGTTTTTTTATTTCTGTCCTCCGTCGGCATCAGTCTTGTTTTGGCATACGGCGATCAATTCAACGTGACTAAGTTTGTCAAAAGAATGGTTTTTCTTGGCTTAGCAGCCACAGCAGTATCAATCGGCACCTATTTTATGTTTCCTGATGCTTGGGTGTATTTCGGCATCCTCCATCTTATTTGGACTGCTTGCCTAATCGCCCTACCCTTTGTCAAAACCCCAAATGTTTCACTAATGATTGGTTTAGCGATTCTCACCTTAGGATATTTTGAACTCCCAGACTTATCTTTTGTAGGTCATACATTGGCAGAAACTCTACCACCAGCAAGTGTTGATTTTTATCCACTCTTTCCATGGGTCTCCCTTGTTTTTATTGGCATTTATATGGGGCACAACCCTTGGTATAAAAAGATTGTTACTTTCCGCTCACCAATAATACAAACTCTAGGTCGTCACGCTTTAATTATCTATCTTGTTCACCAAATACTGCTATTTGGTCTAGTGGCTACGATTTATACTCTAATAAATTAATAAATCTTAGTAAACACTTTAACGCTACTTATGAACACCTAACTTCTCTCGCCAACCTGGGTAAAGCGTATCTGCATCACCTGGGAACGATTCAAAAGCTCTAGCAAACTCGGGATGATCTTTGGCAAACTCAATAGGGTCAGAGCCCAACTTCCAGCATTCGTAGGCTTGGCGCAAAGAGGTTGCCCCCGCAGCAGGTGAATCAACATGGCCATAAGAGCCGCCGCCAGAGGTGTTGATGACGTTACCATGGCCAAGGTTTTCAAAGAAACCTGGAAGACGCAACGCATTCATTCCACCTGAGATAATGGGTGTGGTTGGCTTCATGCCATACCATTCTTGGTGAAAGAAAGGTCCATCAGCACTATCTCGCTCAATCATATAAGCGATGTTTCTATCATCTGCGCCGCCTTCCATTTTGCCGTAACCCATGGTGCCAACATGAATACCCGAAGCACCCATTAAACGTGAGAGCTTAGCGAGCACGAGAGCGGTATACCCTCGAACAGATGACGGCGAAGTTATCGCACCGTGGCCCGCTCTATGGTAATGCAAATATTGGTTAGGGTAGTTTCGACGAGCAGTGGTTACCATGCCACAGCCACCGGCATAACCGTCAACCAAAAAAGCAACATGGTGCGCATTCTCGGCGAAAGTTTCCAAGATATAGTCTGCACGAGCGCACATTTCATGATGATCATCTGCGGTAATATTAGCGGAGAATATTTTTGCTTCTCCGGTTTCATCTTGTGCGCGTCTCATCGAGTCTGCCACCAAAGGGGTGACATCTTTCATGCGTGCATAAACTTGGTTACCTTGAGGTTCGTCATTTTTAATAAAGTCACCACCCAACCAAAACTGGTAGGCCGCTTCAGCAAATGGTTCGGGACGAAGGCCTAATTTTGGCTTGATAATTGTGCCAGCAATATAACCACCCTCTGTGCGCGAACGCCCCAACAAATTCCAAAGATCGGTAATATCTTTTGAAGGACCATCAAAAAGATCAAGCATTACTTTTGGCACCCAGAAATCTTGCATTTGTGCGCACTTGACATCGCCCATTCCTTGGTTGTTGCCAATAGCGAGTGTTAAGAACGAGACCACCATTGCCCGACCATCTATTAAGTTGCGATCAAACAAGTCAACGGGATAGGCGATTTTCATGGTGCCAGCAACCTCGTCAATTTCATAAACCATTGCATCTAAGTCTCTGGTGAAGTCATCTGTCGTTGACACTTCAACATTTGTACCAGTTGATGATTCTGCCGCGAAGTGTGCAGCCGTCGATAAATAACCGTAACCCTCAGCCGGTGTCATTGTGTATGCAACCAAAATGTGCTTGCCTTCTGCGATTAATGTTTCTTCATCTAAAGACAAATCAGCGTATCTATTCGATTGATCCATTTTGGACTTCCTCTGCGTATAAAAAAGCTTCATTATAGAAGAGAATTAAATAATGTAAAATAATAAATATTTAATAAATAATAAGTTTTCCTTATTAAATAGAAGTGATTAACTACACCCTAAAACAACTGTATAGTTTTGAAGCTGTGATTAGGCTATCCAGTTACACGCTTGCCAGTAAAGAGCTCAATATTACCCAGCCAGCTGTCTATATGCAGGTGCAACAATTACAAGATAATATTGGCGTACGTCTACTTGAAATCAATGGCAAGAAAATCACCCCAACTTTTATTGGTAAAAAGCTTTATCAAGCTGCCAATAACATTATTAACACTGCAGAATCAAACAAACTAGAAATTGAGCATGCACTGAATCCAGACACAGGCCATTTGCAAATCGCAGTTGCAACAACCGCCAACTCATTCACGTCCTCTTTACTATCTATGTTTAAGAAACAACACCCGAAGATGACTTTTTACTTAGACGTAACCAACCGTCGCTCCTTACTTAATAACTTAAAACACAAAAATGCAGATTTGGTTATCATGGGTGAACCGCCTAGAGATATCCCTCTTACTTCAAAGGCTTTTATGGATAACCCTCTGATTGCTATTGCGCACCCTAAGAATCAATTACTCAAAAAAGACAGTATTTCAATAAAAGATCTAGCCAAAGAAACACTTTTAACTCGTGAAGAAGGCTCGGGCACTCGCATCACTATTGAGCGCTTCACGGGGCTGGATTTCAATTCTAATATTGAGATTAACTCAAACGAGGCAATCGTTGAGGCCGTGCAAGCCGGGCTTGGTATTGGCTTTGTATCAAAGCATTCGGTTAAATTACAACTGAACAACAATACGATTAAACAACTTGATGTGTCACCTTTTCCTATCGCAAGACATTGGCATATCGTTCATCACAAAGAGGCCGAACTCTCACCAATCGCTAGGCGCTTTAAACAATTTGTGATTGACAAAACTGAAGCTTAACTTCGGTATTCAGCGTTTATTTTTACGTAGTCATAAGAAAAATCAGTCGTCCAAACACTCTCGGAAGTTAGGGCACTACCCATATCGACACAGACAATAATATCACTTTTCGCCATTTCAGCACTACCCGCTTCTTCTGTGTAATTTCCATCTGGTTCGCCCGCAGTAATGATGGCTAAATCGTTTAAATAAATATTGATATTTTCAATAACTAGTCCACTAACCTTTGCTCGGCCAACAGCTGCTAAAATCCTACCCCAATTGGCATCACTAGCAAAAAGTGCTGTTTTTACCAAAGGCGAATGTGCTACGGTATAAGCCACCTCTAAACAGTCTTCATTGGTTGGCAAACCACTCGCACAAATCTCAACAAACTTGGTTGCGCCCTCGCCATCTCTAACAATCTTATGTGCCAATACTTGCGTGAGCTTATTAAGTGCCACCTGAAAAGAATCTCGACAATCGGCTAACTCCACACCCGATTGATTGGTTGCGCTCAAAGTACATGCATCATTGGTTGAGGTATCACCATCAACGGTAATACGGTTAAAAGACTGGCCTACCGCCTGCGTTAAACAGTCTTGTAGCTCTTGATTTGAGGCGCCTATATCGCTTACTATAAAGCTTAGCATGGTTGCCATGTCTGGGCGAATCATGCCCGATCCCTTTGCAATGCCAGTTAGCGTGATGGTTTTTCCATCAACCTCAAAAGTTTCCGAGTGACACTTATCAACCAAATCTGTGGTTAATATCCCCTCTGCAACTTGGTTCATATTTTCTGTTGAAAGACCTTCAACCAGGGTATTGACATTATTTTGAAAAGGTTGGAGTGGTAATAATTGACCAATAACACCGGTTGAAAATGGCATTATTTGTTGCGCTTCAACACCCAGTGCGTCAGCAAAAATTTCGCAACTGCCAACACTGCTCTGTAATCCTTTTTCACCCGTACCCGCATTAGCATTACCACTGTTAATAAGTAGCGCCCTAACGTCATTACTCAAGTGATTTTTGGCTACTAATACAGGTGCAGCGCAAAAAACGTTTCGAGTAAAAACCGCAGCGGTTTCACTGCCTTCACATAAGGTTATAAGGGATAAGTCTAAGACATTATTGTCTTTAATGCCACTGGCAATTGACGCACATTTAACACCAGCTACTTGAAGTAAATCACTACGCATTTAAATACATTTGAATAATTAGGATAAATGGATTTTACCCAATTTGGCCATTGCCTCTACTCTATTACAATCGGGAGCTATCCAACTTATTAAAGGCAAGCATCAAAGCCGCACCAAGCAAAACCATCATAAGTGCGGGCACCGCTGCTCTATCAAATAAACCCTCAGCACTAAGTTCGTACACTCTGATTGCCAAAGTATCCCAACCAAAAGGCCTTAATAAGTAAGTGGCTGGCAATTCTTTCATAACATCAACAGCCACCAATAAAGCCCCAGCCATAATGCCTGGGGCCATCATTGGGATATATACTTGCCAAATCATTCGAAACCGAGAAGCGCCCAAAAGTCTCGCACTTTCCTCGAATACGGGTTTGATTTGCTCACTAGAAGCAGCAGCCGAGTTGTAGGCTACCGCCATAAATCTCGAAACGTATGCAAATAATAACAACACAATAGATCCAAACAACAAATGATTAAAGGACGATCCACCAAAGTACTCACTAATGAGTGAGATATTTTGCACGCCATACATAAGCCCCACGGCCATCACCGAACCCGGTAAAGCATAGCCCAAGGTGGAAAGGCTAATCAACATTTGCAGAATCCGACTGTTATTTTTACAGCGACTTGGTAATGCCAGTATGGTTGCAACAGTGACGGTTAGTGCTGCTGCGCTTAATGTAAAAATAGTGGTTGAAGTAAGAAAACTAGTGTATTTACCGCTCCACTCTTTGGCAAAAACATCGACACTCCATATAATTATTTGCAACATCGGCATCGCAAATGAGAGTAGAAAAACGCCAAAAACAAAACTGAATAATAGCCAACCCACTAGTCCTTTTGCTTGATAAGGCCTAATATGCAAAACATCGGTTGAATAATATTTAGCCTTACCACGCGCCTTCTTTTCAAAATATATTAGAAAGAAGGCAACAACCACTAGCAATGAGGCCAATTGCGCAGCCACTTCAATTGAGCGGAAATCCCCCCAAGCTGAATAGATAGCGGTGGTAAACGTAGAATAGTTAAAAAGTGACACAACACCAAAATCTGCCAAAGTTTCCATTAATGTTACTAATAACCCAGCAGCAATTGCTGGGCGAGCAAGTGGCACTGAAATACTCCAAAAAACACGCATTGGTTTGGCGCCAAGCATTTTACCGACCTCAATCATATGGATTTTTTGACGCCTAAATGAAGCTCGTGCCATCATGTACACATATGGATAGAAAACCAAAACAAAGGTCAGGACAATGGCCCAATGACCTTCGCGAATGTCAAAACCGGGCAATCCCAAAACCTCCCTCATCCACACTTGGGCATAACCTGAATAATCAAAAACACCTAGATAAACAAAGGCTAGAACATAGGCCGGAATAGCAAAAGGCAAAAACAACGCCCACTCAAGCCAGCGACGCCCAGGAAACTCAACCATCACCACTAAGTATGCCAATACAGTACCTAATACACTAACACCTATGCCAACCCCAAATAATAAAACAAAAGTAGAAAAAACAAGGCTTGGCAACAGAGTTTGGGCAAAATGCGCCCACAGATCTTCTCCCGGCACTAACCAGGCAGAAATAACAACAAAAATTGGCATTGAAACAATCAGCGCCAAACAAGTGATCCAAATATTAGTTTTAAAACAGAGTCTATCCATGGATACTCAGCTTATCAAATGCCAGTAACTGAATACTTATAAAATCCAAGACTTATACGGGCCTTGGATTTTATTATTAATTGTAAAGGCTGATTATTTATAACCAATCCTTTGCATCAACGCGACCGCGTCTGCTTGCAAGATACCAGCGATTGCAAGATTCATATCATCTTGTTGAAAATTACCCCAAGTGGCCACAACACCATCAGGGGTTACATTTTGATTGGCAGGATATTCCTTATTTAGCGAAGCATAAATCTCTTGAGCTCTAACTGAAGACAACCATTCCAATAATTGAATAGCACTTTCTTTATTAGAGGCATGCTTCGTAATTCCGGCACCAGATACATTGACATGCACGCCGGTACTATTTTGATTAGCCCAAAAAAGACTAAGCGGCGCATCTGGTGTTTCTTCAATTAATCGGCCAAAATAGTAAGTATTAACAAGACCTATGTCGCATTGTCCAGCAAGAATCGCATCCATTACATGAGAGTCCTTAGCATTTGGAGTTGCAGCAAGATTATCAACCCAGCCAGTAACAATCGCCTCAGCTCCATCCATGCCTTCATTATGGATAATTGAAGCAACCAGTGACTTGGTGTAAATCTTTTTACTAGTTCTGAGACAGATTCTACCCTGCCACTTGGCACCAGCCAATTCAGCATATGTAGATAGTTCTGTCGGATCAACTCTCTCAGTACTATAAACAATCGTTCTTGCACGAACTGAAAGACCCGTCCACAGGCCTCCCGGATCTCTTAAATGGGACGGAATATTGCTTACAATCACATCTGTAACAACTGGTTGAAAAATCCCTTGGGTACCTGCATACCAAAGATCACCAGCATCGACTGTCATAAACATGTCTGCAGGCGTGTTTTCACCTTCAAGCTTTAAGCGTTCTATTAAGTCTCCACCTTTACCAGTTAAATAATTCACTTCAATACCAGTTTCTTTAGTGAATTGTTCAAACAAAGGTTGAATTAGGTGTTCTTTTCTTGAGCTATACACATTGATTGCGTCATCTGATACAGCTTGAACTGTCGTTATAGAGCCCATTAATAGGGTAAGCAGCGCCAAAGTTGACGCGATAAATTTCATGTTTCGCATTTTTTTTAATTAGAAAATGATTTAATTGCAAATGATAATTAATATCATTTGCATATGATACACAATATCAATTAATATTCAACTGTTTTTTATCGATTGTGCCTACTTTGTCGGCAAAATTTTCAGCTTCACTATAATCATGTGTTACTAGGATTGAGGTAACGCCCTCTTTTTTTAAGATTTCTCTGACCTCTTGAACTAATTGGTCGCGGTGTGACTTGTCCAGGCTAGAAAAGGGCTCGTCTAACAATAGCAATTTCGGTGAAGTTGCTAAAGATCTTGCCAAGCAAACACGTTGTTGTTCACCACCTGAAAGCTGGTGTGGATATTTTTTTTCAATCCCCTCAAGACAAATTAATTGCAACAATTCTG
>CAZZER010000010.1:0-6002 GCA_964653365.1 uncultured Candidatus Thioglobus sp. | reverse complement strand
CTAAATACAAATGGTAATGATTATCATTATTATATAAGATGTGAAAACACATTGCAATCTCTACAGAGCCAGCACCAACTATTCCTCGCTCAGTTTGATCATATCGTTTAAGCAGATAACATAAAATAACTAAAACATTAGAATATCACTATGGATTCAGTAACTCGTAGCAAAGCCAGTCAAAAAGTTACCCTTATCGGGGCTGTCATTGATTTTCTGCTTTCTATACTCAAAGTCATCGTGGGTTTTGTCGGTAATTCAGGCGCACTCATTGCAGATGGCGTACATTCATTCTCGGACTTATTGTCTGACTGGGTGGTTTGGTACGCGGCAAAACACGCCGGCGAAGCACCCGATGAAGAACACCCTTATGGCCATGAACGATTTGAAACGGTTGCCACATTAGGCCTTAGTATTTTCTTGGCTATCGTTGGTGCGGGGATAATATTTGACGCCATTGAAAGATTATCAAACCCTGAGCCACTCAGTCATTCGTTTTGGTTGTTTACCGCTGCAATTCTCTCGATAGCGAGTAAAGAGATATTGTATTGGTACACAATACTTGTCGCCAAGCAAGTTAATTCAAACATGCTCATGGCCAATGCTTGGCACCACCGCACCGACGCCCTTTCCTCTGTAGTGGTTTTAATCGGTATTTTTGGTGCGGTCAATGGTTATTTTTTCCTAGACGGTCTGGCTGCAATTATTGTTGGTTTGATGATCATCTTTATTGCTTGGAATTTGGGTATGGGCGCAACCAAAGAGCTGGTTGACACCGCCATTGATGCAGATGATATAAAAAAATTACACTCAGCTTTGACGGATATCAAGGGTGTCAACAGTGTCCATTCCTTACGAACAAGAAGAAACGGGCAAAAGATTACAGCCGATGTTCACGTTCAGGTCTACCCATTTTTGTCAGTGAGTGAGGGGCATATTATTAGTGTTGCTGTCGAGCGTGTTGCCAAAGAATGTGTTGAAGGACTTAGCGATGTGACCGTACACATTGATCCAGAAGATGACGATGAGGACAATATGCCTTACGCTGACCTACCAGAGCGTGCACAAGCCCTAAGAATTCTGCAACAAGCACTAAAGCTAGAGGAGTGTGATTACGCCATTGATCGGACTCAGTTGCATTATCTTGACGGCAAGATTCTTGTGGACTTCTACCTGTCACTTGAGTGTCTACAAACTACGGATGCAGAAACCATTAACAATCAGCTATCTAGCACTGTTGGAAAATTGCCAGGTTTTGGTGAAGTTAAAGTTTATTTTGGTTGAAAATTACAACGCGTGATAAGCGTGACAAATAGCGCCCGCTAAAGCATCTGCGGCATCTGATTGAGGTGCTTTATTAAGCTTTAATAAGCTCTGCACCATAAATGAAACTTGATCTTTGGCGGCATGTCCTTTGCCAACAATGGCTTTTTTAATTTGGTTTGGACTGTAATCCACAATCGGCAAGTTGTGCGTACCCACTGCTGAAATTATCGCCCCTCGAGCATGGCCTAATTTAATCGCGGCGTCTGGATTGGGTCGGTCTGGTCGCATAAAAGCGCGTTCAATCACCACGATATCCACTTCGTTTTTTTCAAGAATTTCACTAATGCCCTTAAAAATGGTAATAATGCGAGCATTAAGATCACCTTCGGTCCGTATGCAACCACTATTAATGTAGCTGAATTTCAGTTTGTTCGCTGTAATAAGACCAAAACCGGTTGTTCTAGAGCCCGGATCTACACCAAGTATATTCATGCGTGCTATTCTAACAGTTATAATCTTTTTTCTTAATATTTAATATACGAAACTCATGGCCGTAATTGATTTATCTGAACACAATTTTGACGGAACCATTGCCAACAATGAAATCGTTTTTTTGGACTTTTGGGCACCGTGGTGTGGCCCTTGCTTACAATTTGCCCCAACTTTTGAACAGGCAGCAGAACAAATTAGTGATGTAACTTTTGCCAAAATTAACACAGAAGACGAGCAACTATTAGCCGCGCGTTTTGCTATTCGTTCAATACCAACATTGGCCATCTTTCGCCAAGGCATTAACATCTTCTCACAATCAGGCACACTGGCACTTGCAGACATCAAAGACTTAATTGAAAAAACAAAAGCGCTGGATATGGATGCAGTAAGAGAGGAGCTTGAAAAGCAAGCTTAGCTATTGAACTGGCTGTATTCTGCCTCTTTGAAGCCAACCATAACTTTAGTATCACTAACAAGGACAGGTCGCTTAATGAGGGTTGGCTGCTCAATTAAGAGCTCAGTAGTTATGTTGCCCTTCTGAGACTCGGTAAGAGCGCGATAAGTCGTAGAACGCTTGTTAACCAATAAATCCCACCCAAGCACCCCAACCCAAGTGTTAACCAAATCAGATGACAGTGGCTGTTGTCTATAATCGATAAACTGATAATTAATATTATGGGCATCTAAATACTTGCAAGCCTTTTTAACAGTGTCGCAATTCTTAATGCCATAAATAATTAATTCCTTAGACATGCCAACTTAGCGATCTAGGGGTGGTTCACCAAACTTTCCACGCATCCAATTAAGTGCTTTAAAAGTAACTTCATTTTCAATAATTTTATGCTCAAGGCGTTTTTTGCCAGGAAATTCTAACAAGAATAAACCAACAATAATAGCCAGAATACCTTGGCCTGGGGTAAAAAGCATAACAAAACCCAGAAGCACCAAAATAAAACCAACAACACTTCTCGCAACAACAACAATCACGTGGCCCAAATGCTTAACATCCAACCGCTGATATTTTGGGTTTGTGAAGTAGTCCTGTGGTATTTTTGAGACTAAGAAGGGTGTCAAAATCAAACTAGCAACAAATATCAATGCTGACACTGTAACAATAAAGCCAATGTAGGCCTCGTATTGATTATAGATGTCTAAGGCAAAATCTAGCATGTCAATAAAAAGGTAACCGGGCCATCATTAACTAAAGACACTTGCATATCGGCACCAAACATGCCGCTGGCAACATCGTTGTGTTTGTTTTTAAAACACTCGAGCATATAGTCATAAAGTCGCTCAGCTTCTTCGGGTGGTTTTGCTGTAGAAAAGCCTGGCCTTGTTCCAGATTTAGTGTCTGCAGCCAAGGTAAATTGAGAAATCAACAAGACGCCGCCCGAAATATCAGTAACACTGAGGTTCATTTTGTCTTCTGAATCAGGAAAAACACGATACGAAAGCAGCTTGTTAATCATCTTATCTGCCTCAAGAAAAGTGTCCTCTTTTTCAATGCCCACAAAGACCAAC
Organism: uncultured Candidatus Thioglobus sp.; assembly: GCA_964653365.1. Taxonomy (GTDB): domain Bacteria; phylum Pseudomonadota; class Gammaproteobacteria; order PS1; family Pseudothioglobaceae; genus Pseudothioglobus. The sequence continues at coordinate 2,723 of CAZZER010000010.1, read as the reverse complement.
AAACCCCGATTAATAGCGCCAATAGTAGCACCATCAACCTCAACGTTAGCTGAAGTTACTCTTTGAATTAGGGCTTTCATATTATCTGTTTAGGACGACAGATAAGAGATATCAGCGATAGACAAAAACAATGCCCTAACTCTTCTAATTAAGGCCAATCTTGCCATGCGAACTTTTTGATCGTCGACATTCACCATCACATCATCGAAGAAGGCATCGATGACACCCTTCAAGCCCACCAATGAGTTCATAATCTCTTGATAATCTTTCTCCCCACTTAGCTGATCAGCGGCAACTTCTGTGGCATTAAATAAGCTGATTTCTACCTCTTCGGTTAATAAAGAGCGGTCCAATGAACCATCTCCTTCACTATCTTTCAACATATTTGCAATTCGTTTATTGGCTTCAATCAAGCTTTCCGCTTCGCTTTGTTTAATAAAAGAATTAAGTGCTGCAACTCTTTGATGGAAATCAAGCGGTGACTCAGGACTAACAGCTAGCACTGCTTCAAACACATTACCATCAACTTTGTTGTCTCTATAGTATGCTTTGAGGCGCTCCATCATAAACTGATAAATCTTAGGAGAGACGGTCTTATCAACCGAATCGGTATGTAGATTAAGAGAGGCTTCAATCAATGTTTTTAAGTTTAACTCGAGTTTGGCCTCAACAAAGATTCGGAGTAAGCCAAGTGCTAATCGTCTCAATGCATAAGGGTCTTTTGAACCTGTTGGTCCTTGACCAATGCCATAAATACCGGTGATAGTATCTAGTTTATCGGCAATTGCGACAACAAGGCCGTTGCCAGTTGAGGGTAATGCGTCTCCAGCAAATCTTGGCCGATAGTGCTCTCCAATAGCAACAGCTACATCCTCAGATTCGCCATCATTTTTGGCATAATAACTACCCATGGTTCCCTGGAGGTCAGCAAACTCACCTACCATTTCACTCAATAAATCGGTTTTTGCTAAAAGCCCCGCTCTTGCGCATGCATCCCCATCAAAACCTAGAGTATCAGCAATCGTTCTACTCAATTGTTCTATGCGTTTTGCTTTATCGCCCATTGAGCCTAGTGAGTCCATAAACAAAACTTTGTTCAAATCATCAACTCGCTCTTCTAAACGTCTGCCTTTATCTTGTTGCCAGAAAAACTCAGCATCCGCCAATCTGGGGCGAATAACTCGCTCGTTGCCACTAACAATCACAGACAAATCCTTAGACTCAATGTTGGCAACCGAAATAAAGGTAGGCAATAAATTGCCGCTGTCATCAATCATATGAAAATATTTTTGATGTGATTTCATCGCCGAAATTAGCGCCTCTTCAGGTACTTCTAAAAACCGTTTGTCAAAATCTCCAGAGAAAGCCTTTGGGTATTCAACCAAGGCACAGACTTCATCCAGCAAAGGTTCATCAATGATAGCTGTTGCTTTATTCGCTTTAGCAACAGCGATTACTTGCTTGCGAATGGTCTCCTTCCGGATATCAAAATCTACCTCTATTTCGGCTTTGTCAATCATCAGTTTTTGATATTGATTAGCATGGGGCACTGCAAAAGATTGAGCGCCTGTAAAGCGCATACCTCTTGTTAAGTTACCACTCTCAAGGCCCATAATGTTTGCCGGAACAACCACATCATCAAGCATCATCACTAGCCAGTGAACTGGGCGAACAAAGCTGTAATCCAAATCTCCCCACTGCATTGCGCGAGTAATTGGAATACTATTAATAGCAATTTCTACTGCACTCGGGAGTAGTTTTATTGCCTCTTCACCAGCTTTTTCAGAGATAAAAAAGTAGTAAGTCTTACCCCCAATCTCTCGCTTTTCAAGCGCATCAATATCAGTCCCACAAGAGCGAGCAAAACCTTCAACAGCTTTTTCTGGAGAACCCACTGCAGGACCCTTTCTCTCAATGCTTTGATCTGCTTGCTGTGATTGAAGTCCAGTTATAGAGATAGCAAGACGCCTAGGTGTTGCAAATACCTTAACTTCACCAAAGGATAAATCAAGCGATTTAAGCTCAGCCAAAAGTTTATCTTTTAATGCATTTGAAAGGCTTTTAAGCAGCTTTGGCGGTAATTCCTCGGTGCCTAATTCCAATAAGAAGTCGTGCGTTTTCATGCAGGGTATTTTAGCGTATTGGTGATTTTAGATTTACCTAGATAAGGCTAAATAGTAAACGAACCTGAAAGGTTAACCTAGCTCCATTAGCAATCAAAAGAGATGGATTTAATTCACCCTAAATTGGAACAACACTTCAGCGTCAAACAAGTCTTTATCTGGTGCGTGAGGTAATGGTGATGCTTTGTAAACCGCACGCTCAATTGAATCTTTAAAGGATTTTGCCTTGCTACTATCATCAATCGTGCAATTTTGTATATTAACAGCCAGAACATCACCTACTTCACTTTGGATAATATGGACATAGCAGACCCAGTGATCTTCAGCACCTAAATAACGCCACTCTTTCCTAACTTTTGATGCAATTAATCCAATGTAGTTTTCCTTGAGTTCGTTAAAGATATCCTCAAGTACTTGCTTTCTATCAGCATCTTCTTCTGCTTGTATTTCGGTAATTAGCGCTCGGACATTTTGCTCATCTTCAAACTTTTCTTGCAGAGCAATACGCTCAGCATCTAACGCCTCATTCTTCTTCTTGGCTTCCTCGGTTAGTTGTTTTGCGATAGCCTCTTTTTTCTCGGCTTCTTTTGCTTTGGCTTC
>CAZZER010000009.1:42972-50155 GCA_964653365.1 uncultured Candidatus Thioglobus sp. | reverse complement strand
CCGGTTAAGCTTATAAAAGCCGAAACTATTAAAACCAAACGAACTTGCGACATTTGTTGGAAAAACTTCATCGAATCGAGAGCAAAACAAAAGGTGTTAATTATATTACCAATGAGACAACAAAGGAAATAATGCTAAATTCACACATCCACCTAGATTTTGATAATGTCAACACTCCATCAGCAGCTACGACGGGGGCAATCGTCCCCTCGACTGGAAAAGCCAATTGGGACAATGTAGTAGAATGCTGCAAAAATGATGATAACCGTCACTTTGCTTTAGGTGTTCATCCTTGGTTTGTTGAAGATCACCAGATGATTGACCTCTACGACCTGGAAATTAAAATCGAAGACGAAAAACCCATTGCTGTTGGCGAATGTGGTCTTGACTACCTGAAAGTAAAAGACCAAAACCAACAAAGATTTTTCTTTGACGAGCAAATTTCACTGGCTAATCGCAACAAATTGCCCTTGATTGTGCACTCAGTTCAAGCCACAGAAGACGTGACAGACCTATTAAAATCACACGCCAATTCACGAGGCGTTATTCACGCATATTCAGGCAGCCTTCAACAAGCTAAACGCTTGGTAGATATCGGTTTTTACCTAGGATTTGGTGCAAGATTTGCAGACCAGCACGCCTACAAACTTCACGATATCGTCAAGGCCATTCCACTTGAATTTCTACTCATCGAAACTGACGACAAGCAAGACTCTGATAGTTTAATCAACGTTGTTAATCGAATTGCCAGAATTAAAAAGATCGATGTCGAAGAGGCAATTGTCCAGTGCGATAAAAACGCTCGAACCTTATTTAACATCTAATGGCAGGCAGCTGTGCCCGCACTGAAATCCTAGTAGGCCAGCTAGGCCTTGCCCAACTGGCTGAGTCTCATGTTCTTATTGCAGGACTTGGAGGTGTTGGCGGAGCTTGTGCAGAAGCACTTTGTCGCGCAGGCATTGGCGAAATCACTTTGGTGGATTTCGATACAATAGCAAAAACGGATTTAAATCGCCAATTGGTTGCCCTTCACTCCACTCTTGGACAATCAAAAGTGGATGCACTTTATGAGCGACTGCACGATATCAACCCCGATACTATCATTAACCAAAAAAACCTGTTTATCGACAGAGCAGAGGCTGAGGCTATTGCCCACGATGAGGATTTAAGCTTTGTGGCGGATTGTATTGATGCAATCGCCTATAAAACAGTATTGATAGACACTTGCAATCGCAACGGTATGCCCATTATTTCCAGTATGGGTGCTGGTGGAAGACTTGATCCGACGAAAGTAAAAATCTCGCGCATGGACAAAACCGAGAATTGTGCCCTTGCCAGAGAAATGCGAAAGCAACTTAGAAATATTCGCGCAACGTTAAAATTTCCCGTTGTTCATTCTACCGAAATTCAAATTAAAGCCCGGCCACATGAAGCTGTTAGCGAAACCGAACTTGCGCCTGCAGGCAGACCCAGGGCTGTCAATGGGGCAATTTCTTACATGCCCAACATTTTTGGGCTTATGATGGCAGGACATATCATCCAAGAAATATTAAAAAAATAAGGAGAGCAATATGGTTAGAACTGAGACTCCAATATGTGACTTTGATCAAGCTGCCCCTGACTTTAACTTAATAGGCGTTGATGGCAATCAACACTCTCTTACAAGCTTGCAAGGCGAAAATGGTTTGCTGGTGATGTTTATTTGTAACCATTGCCCTTATGTGAAGTCCATCATTGATCGCATAATTCGCGATGCTCTTGAACTTAAAGAGTTTGGAATAAACACAGTTGCTATTATGTCTAACGACCCTAGTGATTACGAAGAAGATTCTTTTGAAAATATGAAAAAAATAGCCACAGAAATGGATTTTCCCTTCCCTTATTTGATGGATGAAACACAGGAAGTGGCAAAAGCCTACGAGGCTGTTTGTACGCCAGACTTTTTTGGATACAATAAAAACCTTGGCCTGCAATACCGTGGTCGTTTGGATGAATCTCGCAAAGAAGCTGTCACCAATGCCAGGCGCGATCTATTTGAAGCTATGAAAGAAGTCGCTACGACGGGCAAAGGGCCAGCAGAGCAAATCCCGTCAATGGGCTGCTCCATCAAGTGGCTCTAGAGTGAGAAAACACCTATTACCAGCACTTGGACTAGAGGTGATAAACATCACCCTATTTATAAACAACTGTTAATTTCAGACATAAATACTTTTTGCTTTCGCAAGGAAACGAAAAACAAAGTCAAACCACTGCTAAGGTATAATGTTGTCTTTGCCTCTGCGCACCACCTCCCATGTCAAACTCCCCATCAAAGTTAACTTTTAATAGTTTTGGTCTTTCTCATCATATTGTCAAAGTATTGGATGAAATTGGCTACGAAACACCTTCTGCTATTCAAGAACAATGCATTAAACATTTACTTGATGGTCAAGACATCATTGGTCAAGCCCAAACAGGGACTGGAAAAACTGCAGCCTTCTCATTGCCATTACTAGATAGGATTGATCTTGATAATCAAAACGTGCAGTTACTAATCTTAGCACCAACACGAGAATTAGCAATCCAAGTCTCAGAAGCTATTCAAACCTATGCAAGACATTTAAAAGGCTTTCATGTGTTGCCAATTTATGGTGGTCAATCTTATGATGTCCAGTTAAGACCACTAAGAAGAGGTGTTCATGCTGTTGTTGGTACCCCAGGCCGAGTAATGGACCATATAAAACGAGGCACACTTAAGCTCGATAATTTACAAGCACTGGTGCTTGATGAAGCTGATGAAATGCTGAGAATGGGTTTTATTGATGATGTTAAGTGGGTGATGGAAAAACTCCCAGAACAAAGACAGATTGCCCTTTTCTCGGCAACCATGCCAACCGTCATTAAGCGCGTCGCTGAAACTTTTTTACGCAACCCAAAGATTGTCCAAATCAAAACCAAAACAACCACGGCTACAACCATTACCCAGCGGTATTGGCTTGTAGGTGGTGTGCATAAACTCGATGCCCTAACCCGCATCCTAGAGATTGAGCCCTTTGACGCTTTAATTATTTTTGTTAGGACTAAAACAGCAACTATCGATCTCGCCGAAAAACTCTCAGCAAGGGGCTTTGCAGCCGAAGCGATTAATGGCGACATTGCCCAAAACCAACGCGAACGCATTATTAATCAATACAAACAAGGTAAGATTGATATTCTCATTGCCACGGACGTGGCAGCTCGTGGTCTTGATGTTGATCGTATTTCCCACGTAGTTAATTACGATATCCCTCAAGATCCAGAATCTTATGTGCACCGAATAGGTAGAACAGGCAGAGCTGGACGCACGGGCCAAGCGATTCTATTCGTGGCACCGAGAGAGCGACGCATGCTTAAAACAATCGAACGCATAACTCGTCAACCAATTGAACCGATGCAGTTGCCTTCTGCAAAACTCATTAACGCTCAACGTGTAACGAACTTTAAACAAAGAATAGCCGATACGCTTAATAATCAAGATTTGGCTGTATTTGAAGAATTGCTGCTTGATTTTCAAAAAGAGAATGAAGTTGATACATTTAAGGTAGCTGCAGCATTAGCATTAATGGCGCAAGGTAGCGAGCCCCTATTGCTCGACGAAAAAGCTTTTAAACAAGCAGAGTTTACTGAGAGTGGTGGTAAAACAATTACAGTCGACATTGAGGCTTCTCCCTTAAAAGACAACCCTCAAATACCTATGCGCCGCTATCGAATCGAGATTGGCAACAGAGATAAAATCAAACCTGGCAATATCCTCGGCGCCATTGCAAACGAGGCTGAAATTTCAAGTCAATTCATTGGTGCCATCCAAATTTTCCAAGATTTTACGACTGTAGATCTCCCAGACGAGATGCCAAATGAAACACTGGAGGTATTAAAGAACACCCGTGTTTTTGACAAGAAGCTTAACATCAGTGAGCTCACCAAAAAAAATAACACTGGCAAAGCAAAAGAAAGGGATGAAAGCTTCAAAAGAGACTCTTCTAGAAGGAAAGATAGGGGCAAGCCTCGCCGAAATCGAGATAGAGATGGCGATAGAAAATTCTCAAGACGTAAACCAAGGCGTTAACTTGGGTCGTTAGTTATGGTTAATTTAAGCATTCTTTATTGTTTTTCTTAGGTACAATGTCGTCTGCTGGTAAAAATACAGCTAATTTTTTTACGTGTTGTTGATTGATAAGATGTCGGTGTCACGGTGAAGTAGTTAGATTGCATCTTTTCCATATTTTTTTTATTTTTTAGGAGACGAAATGTCTACAACAACAGGTAAGGTCAAGTGGTTTGACGCAAAAAAAGGTTTTGGTTTTATTGAGCAAGAAAGTGGTGATGATGTATTTGTTCACTTTCGTGCTATTCAAGGCGAAGGCTACAAAACACTAGAAGAAGGTCAAGAAGTAGAATTTGAACTCGAAGACGGTGCAAAAGGCCCTCAAGCCGCAAACGTCGTTCCTCAGTAATTTAAATAATTACTTTGAATTCAAAAACCCAGCTTTTGCTGGGTTTTTTTATCAGCATTAGAAAATCAACCTTACAAAATTTCTGAAATTTTACTAAATAGAATTAAAAACACCCATAAGTAAGGACGGAATCACCTTAAAAAGGCCAAAAATATCATTATTAGCCTTAAAATCACCCAATTAAAGATTAAATATTGCCTTTAAATAGACTTTACTCACGGTCGGGAAAAAATTTCAGAAATATTTAATTTGATGACTAAAATAAATTAATTATGAATACTTTTTATTGGTACGACTATGAAACAACAGGTGTATCACCAAGAGTAGATCGCATCAATCAATTTGCCGGCATCAGAACAGATGAGAATCTCAACATATTGGATGAACACATGTTCTACTGCAAGCCCACGCATGATTGCTTGCCCAGCCCTTACGCTATTTCGGTAACTGGGATCACCCCACAACTTTGCGAACAAAAAGGCCTAATTGAGCACGAATTCTTAAAAAAGATTAATACTCAATTCACACTACCTGGCACTTGTATCGTAGGTTATAACAGTATTCGGTTTGATGATGAATTCTCACGATTTGGCTTTTATAGAAATTTTATAGACCCTTATGCTTGGCATTGGCAAAACAATAACTCGAGATGGGATATTCTCGATGTGGTTCGTCTTGCTTTCGCACTTAAAAAAGACAACAGTCTTAATTGGGTAAACGATGAAAATGGCAAGCCAATTTTCAAACTCGATCGCTTATCAATCGCTAACGGCATTGAACATTCAGATGCCCATGATGCTCTGGCTGACGTTAGAGCAACCATTGGTTTAGCTAAAATAATTAAAGACAAGCAACCGCAACTCTTTGATTACGCTTTTAGTCTTCGTGATAAAAAAACAGTTGCTAAAAAAATAGAGCTAATGACACCGATGCTGCATACATCAGGTATGTATTCAGCACACTTATCTTGCACTAGATTAACCGCCGCTTTGGCTTATCATCCCAATTACGCCGACCGAGCCATCGTTTTTAATCTTGATCAAGACCCATCAATCTTTCTCGAACTAACTGTAGAAGAACTTAAAACACTGCTTTTTACTAAACAATCTGAGCTTCCAGAAGGAGTTGAGCGCTTACAATTAAAAGAATTGATTTTTAATAAAAGCCCAATGTTTGTACCGAATGTGCATAAATTGGACCCTAAAATCATTGAACAGCTACAAATCGACATGGATTTATGCATGCAGCGCTTGACCTATATTCAAAATAATCAAGAAAAAATTCAGGCGATAATTCACTCAATTTACCAAAGTGATGGCAACAACCAACCCACCCAAGATGTAGATCAAGCGCTGTACGATAAATTTATCGATAATGTCGATAAGAGAATTTGCCAGCAAATACAAACCCTTTCAGAAGGGGAAATAAGCACCTTTCAGCCCAGCTTTAAAGATAAAAACTTATCAAGGCTTTTTCTAAACTTTAAAGCAAGAAATCATCCGAAATTATTAAGCGATAGTGAAGCAGAAGATTGGTTTGAAACTGTCCAGTCTCGTGTACAAGATGGTCAACACGGCTATTTGTCATTTGATGAGTTTGACGCTCAACTCCATCAGCTAGAAAAAGACCGTCCAGACAAACAACAACTTTGGGCGCAACTAGCTGATTATGCCCAAACCTTTCTCTAGGTATTATGTTTATGACTTGAATAAAATTGTGTTAACAAGTATAATCTTCCCTTTGCATTTTAAAGGCTAGCAAAACTCACAATGAACGCCGAAACTCGCAGTGAAATGTTTGGCAGATTGCTCAAAACAATCCCAAATCCAACCACAGAACTAAACTATTCAACTTCTTTCGAATTACTCGTAGCTGTTACATTGTCGGCACAAGCCACAGATAAGAGTGTCAACCAAGTCACAGACATTTTATTTCCGCTAGCCAATACACCTGAGTCAATTTTTGAACTGGGTGAGGATACATTACGCGAAACTATTAAAACAATTGGTCTTTTTAATTCAAAAGCCAAGCACATTATCCAGACTTGTAAAATTCTTATCGAAAAATACGACTCACAAGTACCAGAAACGCGCAAAGAACTAGAAGCGCTTCCTGGTGTTGGCCGAAAAACAGCTAATGTTGTACTTAATACTGCATTTGGTCACCCGACAATTGCTGTGGACACTCACATTTATCGTGTTGCTAACCGTACAGCGATTGCCTCTGGGAAAACTGTACTTGAAGTAGAAAAGAAACTCATCAAATTCATTCCTGATGAATTCAAAGTGCCCGCCCACCATCTAATGATTCTGCATGGTCGTTATGTTTGTAAGGCGCGCTCACCACACTGTAACGAATGCACACTTCTTGATCTTTGCGAATACGAAGAGAAAAACCTATAGCAAGCCCCATTCATGTTGTACAGCCAAGATCGTACTCAGCAAAGAAAATTCTTGGCGAAATCTTGGCAAAAATTTAACAACAAAGAAACACTTGAGCCACTTGAGAAGCAACTGGCATCCATTATCCAGATTCACCCAGAATATCACGGTTTAATAAAAAATGCGCATGCAGATTACTTTCCTGAACAAGGGGAAGTTAATCCCTTTCTACACATCAATCTACACTTGGCACTTAGAGATCAACTTTCCATTGGTCAGCCACCGGGAATTAAAGAAGCCTACGATAAACTTCTAAGCAAACATCAAGAT
>CAZZER010000009.1:23197-42872 GCA_964653365.1 uncultured Candidatus Thioglobus sp. | reverse complement strand
GGTGCGATGAAACTTGGTTGACGGTATTCCATCCCATGTGTGGTATCTTTAAATCTGTGTGGGGAAACTTAAGCACTTTTCCCGGCATGATAGACAAGCCATCGGTGCCATTATTTTCTTCACTGTGATCAAAAAGCAACTGCAAACCTAAACAAATACCCAAAAATGGCTTTTCAGCTGCTGCTTTTTTAATCACCTCGACTAAGCTGTGCTCTTTAAGGGCAGTCATGCACGCGCCCATAGCACCTTGGCCTGGAAACACTACTCTGTCCGCTTCGCTAATAAGTCTAGGGTCGTCGGTTAGAATAGCGCGGTCATTGGGGGCAACAAATTCGATGGCTTTTTGCACGGAGCGAACATTACCCATGCCATAATCAACGATTGCAATGGTTTGCATAGCCTGCTTTTTTTAAAAAAGCTCCTTTACAGAGAGCCTTTTGTTGAGGGAATCACACCTGCTTGTCTTTCATCTGGCGTCAATGCCATACGCAAAGCCCTACCAAACGCCTTAAAAATGGTTTCCGCTTGGTGGTGTGAATTAATCCCTTTTAAGTTGTCAATATGGAGAGTCACCAAGGCATGATTTACAAATCCTTGGAAAAATTCTCTAATCAAGTCCACATCAAAAGTACCTACGCGAGGACGGGTGAAATCTACATCCATGATTAACCCTGGACGGCCAGACAAATCCAACACAACACGTGAGAGGGCCTCGTCTAATGGCACATAGGAGTGGCCATAGCGTGTCAACCCTTTCTTGTCACCAACAGCTTGGAAAATAGCCTGACCAATAGTGATGCCAATATCTTCAACCGTGTGGTGGTCGTCTATATCCGTATCACCATCACATCTGATGGTTAAATCCATCAAACCGTGTCTAGCTATTTGATCCAGCATATGGTCTAAAAACGGAACGCCCGTTTCTATGTCGGCAATACCACTACCATAAATATCTAGACTAACAGAGATATCAGTCTCGTTTGTTTTGCGATCAACTTTAATCATAAACGAATTTTATCGTAAACTAGAGATAGTCTTTGATGAGTATTTCAGCTATTTGAATGGTGTTCAAAGCTGCGCCTTTTCTGATATTGTCAGAAACCACCCACATATTCAAACCAAGCTCGTGACTGATATCTTCACGAATTCGGCTGACAAATGTTTCATCATTATTGGTGGCTTCTTCAAAAGGCGTTGCATATCCGCCATTTTCACGCTCATCGATTACTTTCACACCGGGTGCGTTTTCCAAAAGAGCTCTAGCATCATCGGCAGTAATCTTTTTCTTAGTTTCAATATGAACCGCCTCAGAATGGCCAAACAATACTGGCACGCGAACCGCAGTTGGATTCACCACAATCGAGTCATCTTCAAATATCTTTTGAGTCTCCCACACCATTTTCATTTCTTCTCTGGTGTATCCATTCTCTTGGAATGTATCAATATGAGGGATGACATTAAAAGCAATCTGTCTTGGATAAACTTCAATCTCAGCTTCTTTACCATTCAGTAATTTGGCTGTTTGATTTGTTAACTCAGTAATCGCTTCTTTACCACTACCAGAAACCGCTTGATAAGTAGCAACATTAATTCGCTCAATACCTACAGCATCGTGAATTGGCTTAAGAGCAACCAACATTTGAATAGTTGAGCAGTTTGGATTAGCAATAATATTGCGGTTTGTGTAGCCTGCAATCGCGTGTGCATTCACTTCTGGAACGACGAGAGGAATATCTTCATCGCGACGAAAATGTGATGTGTTATCAACCACAACACAGCCAGCCTCAGCCGCGATTGGTGCATATTTTTCTGAAATGCTACCGCCCGCTGAAAACAAGCCAATTTGCACCTGCGAGAAATCAAAAGTATCTAAGTCTTGAACAGTCCAAGATTTACCCTGACAAGTGATTTTTTTGCCTGCCGACTTTGCTGAAGCTAAAGGGTATAAATTGTTAATTGGAAAGTCACGCTGATCCAAAATTGAGATCAGAGTTTCACCCACCGCACCGGTTGCACCAACAATGGCAACGTCATATTTTTTGCTCATGACTGTAGAATTAAAAAAAGGTGTATATTATACGAAGCATTGCACTCAAAATCCACAAATATATTTGATTAATATAGAAAAATCACCATAACTGGTGGCAAAACAAAAGTGAAACCAAGAAAACAATGAAAATTAAATCAAAGTAGCGACTAAACGCAGTTATCAACCTCTATAAATTGATGGTTGCAGTCGAACTTTTCACCAAGATGTTGACATAGTGCTTGCACACCATATCGCTCTGTTGCGTGGTGTCCGGCAGAAATAAAAACCAAGTCATTCTCCAGCGCTGCTGCCGGAGTTTGTTCTGACGCTTCGCCACTTAAGTACGCATCAACACCAAGGTCTATTGCTTGATCTATAAAACCTTGAGCGGCTCCAGTGCACCAAGCGATTTTGGAAATATGCGTAGCCTTATCACCGATGATTAGTGGTGTTCTGTGTAATTTGTTTTCAAGCGTAGCAGCAAACTCATCAACACTTGCATTTATCCTTCCCTGCCACACCAAGCTATTATCAACTGGGCTGGCATTTGTTAGCCCAAGCAGCTGACCCAGTTGAGCGTTGTTTCCAACTTCTGGATGCGCATCAAGCGGCAAATGGTAGGCAAATAAATTGATATTATTTTCAAGTAATAGGGCAATTTTACGTCGCTTAGCACCAGTAATTGTTTGACGCTCATTTTTCCAAAAAAGCCCATGATGAACAAATATAGCATCAGCTTTTTCATCAATAGCTTGCTCAATAAGCGCCAAATTGGCGCTAACGCCACTGACAATGGCATTGATTTCTTCCTTGCCCTCGACCTGAAGTCCATTTGGACAATAGTCATCAAAAGCCTCAGCGTCTAGGTAAGCTCCTGTGTATTGTTTGAGTTCTTCTCGGCTAACCATAAAAATTCTTAATTTGTGCTAACAAGACATTGTTCTCATCAGCATTGCTCACTGTGATTCGAATACAATCACCAAGTTGTGGGTGGCTTGCAAAGCTTTTAATCAGCACACCTTGCTCTTTTAAAAACACAAAGAGTGTGTTAGCATCATCGGTCTTGATGAGTAGAAAGTTGGCATCGGAAGGGTAGACCGTTAAAGGATCAAACGCACTCAATGCATCAAATAGGCGCCCTCTCTCATTAATAATGACTTGCGCATTATCGATAATACGTTGTTTTTCTTTTAAAAGAAAATTAGCACTGGCTTGAGTCAGTGTATTAATGTTGTATGGCAGGCGTAATTTGTCCAAATGACCAACAGTATCCGCATTTCCAATTAATAGACCTAACCTTAAACCAGCAAAACCAATTTTGGAAACCGTTCTTAACAAAACCATATTTGAATAATTATTAAGTTCGCTCATGAAGCTATCTTGTGCATAAGCATAATAGGCCTCATCAACAACCACGAGTGCATCGGTTGATTCAATGATTTTTTTAATCGCATTGCGATCAAAAGCGTTGCCGGTTGGATTGTTTGGATAGGCAATAAAAATCAGTTTTGGCTTGTGCTTCGCAATTGCGTTGAGTGTAGCTTCAAGATCAATGTCGAAACTCTCATTGAGCCCTACCCCAGTGTAATTCAGGCGAGTGAACTTGGCAATCATCTCATACATAACAAAACTCGGCTCAAGACCAAGAATTGTGTCGCCAGTATCACAAGCAAGCGCCAATAGCTGAATAAGTTCATCAGAACCATTGCCAAGCAATATATCCAGTTCATCGGGGATATCCATCAAGTCTCTGAGTGTTTGTTGCAACACTTCAGCACCAGCATCAGGGTAACGATTAAGCTCTGCCTCAGCTAAATAATCAAGATAAGGTTTAACTAAGTCTTCGGGAACTAAAAATGGACTTTCCATAGCATCCAGTTTTATCATATTTTCCGACTTCGGAACATGATAAGCCTGAATCTCTTGAATATCTGGACGTAACCACTGATTAATAAACGACATTATGTTGGCTTAGAGCGGTTGGGATGGTATTGCATTTTACCCAGCTTTTTCGCATTTAATAGGGTTTGGTAGCAATAGTCCAGTGCCCTCTTGCAGGCGATATCTACATCAATACCAAGGGCAATCAATGCGCCAATGGAGCTTGCAAGCGTGCAACCAGAGCCGTGATACTCACCTGGCAACTTAACGTAATTAAAACTAGAATGGAATACTCCCTCGTGATAAAGTCGATGTTCAATGTCATTTTGTGAGTCATCCGTGCCGGTGACTAGAACCCAGGAGCAATTTAGCTGTTGTACCGCTTTGACTTCATCAAGCCCTGGCGCAAGCAACTCAAGCTCTGACCTATTAGGGGTCATCACTTCAGCCATTGGGATAAGACGCTCTTTCATTGCAGCAATTGCGCTAGAGTCTAATAGTTGATTGTCGCTACTGGAACGAACAATCGGATCAAGAACAAGCCTTAACTCGGACACATCGCTTAAACAATTGGCGATTGTATTAATTTGCGGTGCCGAACCTAAAAGGCCGATTTTTGCCACTTGAAAATCAATCTCACTTCTAAGCGCACGGAATTGTTCTTCAATAAAACCGCAATCAACCGTATGTATTTTTGTTACTTCAGATGTATTTTGTGCTGTTAGTACGGTAGCAATCGGTAGTGCAGTTAAACCAAATTGGTTAGTCGCCTCAATGTCGGCACTTAGCCCAGCAGCACCGGTAGGGTCTAGGCCTGCAAAAACCAATACACTGTCAGAAAAAAGCTTTGTCACAGCCTATTGTAGCTCTTTTTCTATTAAATAATCGACCACGTCAAATATAGCCTCTACACTGCCTGCATGCGATGCATCAACCCAGTACTTGCCATTAACTACCAATGTGGGCACACCTTGTGCTTGATACTTAAAAGAATTTGCTTTAGCTTTGTTCACATTAACAGCTACGGAGTATTGCTTAAAGGCATCATTGGCTTTGGCCTCGTCCACACCATTGATAGCTAGCCAATTAACAAAATCCTCTTGCGAATTAAAATCAAGCCCATCTCTATGAATGGCATTAAAAAGTGGCATATTCAACCGCTCAAGTTCGCCAAGATGCTTCAGAATATAAAAGAAAATAGCGCCCTTTTCCCATCGCTCTGAAAAAATAGCTGGCTGCCTTACGAACGCCGCCTTGTCAGTAAGAGATGCTTCCATCTCGTGAATATAAGGCTCTAACTTATAACAATGGCCACAGTAGTACCAAAATAACTCTCTTACTTCGATTTGATCTCCGGTTTCGGTTTCAACGGGTTTATCTATTACCACATAGTGCTTACCAGCAACGAACGACTGACTTTTATGCTCATGAGGTTCATCATCAGAATGCTCTTCTGTTACCATACTTTCTGCAGATTTTTCTTCATGAGAAGATTCGCTTGACTCAGTGTTATGCTCTTGTACTTGGGCAACTTGTATGGTCGAATTGGCACTAACGGAAGGCAGCTCTTTGTCGCTGGCAAAAACGAAATACGAAGCAACAACAACAGCAACAATTAGAATGGCTAGAGTAGGTAATTTTTTCATTATATTAGCTGGTAAAAAGTTTATCGATATTATACTTATTCAATACAAAATCTCGTCTAGATTGAAACGCCAACCATAACTCCTGATAGGTTCTGCCTTCAATTGGGTGGTGCAAATTGGCATTGAGCTCTGCAAGTGGCGCCAGAACAAAGGCGTATTTCAGTATATCGCCTCTAGGTAAATTTAAATTGTTATCTATAATTCCATCATAACATACTAGATCTAAGTCTATGATTCTAGAAGAGTATTTTGCTAATCCTCTCTTTCTTCCCAAGCTATTTTCAATACTTTTTAGTATGGCTATCACCTCTCCAGCTGGGGCATTAATCGTGGCATTGACACCAATATTATAAAAATCGTTGCCTTCAAAGCCTTCGGCGGGGCTCTGATAAAGCGAAGAAACAACAATATTTGAAAAGTCTTCTTCTAAAGCTTTAAGCGCAAGACTAAGTTTTAGGGTTCGATTCTCGTTCGAACCAATATTGATATGGACATCATTCATTCAGCTTTGCTGCGCTCAATAATGACACCAACACCCTCGGCACCGGTAACCGCTTCACCTTTATTTAGCTTAAGCCTCACCCAATGAACAGAAAATTCATTGAGTATTATTTGGCACACTTCCTCTGCCAATGTCTCAACCAACTGAAACTCACTTGCGCTCACAAATTCACTCAAACGATCACAAACTGCGTGATAGTTAACTGCTTGATCAATATCATCAGATTCGGCAGCAAGAGCGTTATTGGAAGACATTTCTATATCAAACACAAGCTCTTGACGAATTTTCCGCTCCCAATCGTAGATACCGATTACGGTATCAATTTTAAGTCCCTGTATAAAAACAATGTCCATACTCTGGTGCTAAATTACAAAACTGATATGATACCTCTCGGTAAAGTTGTTAACATTACAAATGCAATTATGATAGAAATAATTTAGAAGTAGCCATGGATATTTTTTGTTAAATCTTAAAAAAACAGAGGTAGAAATTTGATTTTTTTCATATTGTTAATTGCAGCTTATTTAATCGGTTCAGTTTCTTCTGCGATTCTTATCTGCAAAGCCCTTGACTTGCCAGATCCTAGAACACAGGGTTCTAACAATCCTGGTGCCACCAATGTACGAAGAATCGCTGGCAATAAGATTGCCGCAGTTGTGCTCTTGGGTGATAGCTTGAAAGGCTTTTTTCCTGTGCTACTAGCAACAATGCTTGATTTGAGCTTATTAGAAATTTCTTTGATTGGGCTCGGTGCTTTTCTTGGTCATATTCACCCTGTATTTTTCAACTTCAAAGGTGGTAAGGGTGTTGCTACGTATATTGGCGTCCTGCTCGCTTGTAGTGTACCCACTGGTATTGCCTTTATCAGTATTTGGCTATTTGTTGCAAAAGTGTTAAAAATATCATCACTTTCGGCCTTGGTAGCAACAATTATTTCGCCCGCCTGCTACTATTTCTTTGTCGGCGATGCGCATTCGAGTGCTGTTATCACCCTCATCAGCATGTTAATCTTCTACACACATCGCTCTAATATTAAAAGACTTATTAATCACGAAGAGGATGGCATCAAACCCTAGTATTAACACCTTTCTTTAACAAGTAAAGCGCAACAAACACCAAAAGCACAATCATGCAAAGGGGGATGACAAATACCAAATAAAGCTCGGTAGAGCCAACACCCAACATACCAAGTCTAAAACCATCCATCATATAATAAATAGGGTTAAAGGCTGATAATGAGCGCCAAAAACTTGGCAGAATATCAATACTATAAAACATTCCACCCAGATAAGTCAAGGGCAACAAAACAAAAGTAGGTACGATAGATATATCATCGAAAGATTTGGCATAAATGGCATTAATAAAACCACCCAACGCAAACATCACCGAAGCAAAAAGAAACGACATAGCAAGGATGGCGAAGCTATAGATCTCTAGATCGACAAAGAAAGAAATGGTGAATGTAACCGCCGCAGCAACACAAAACCCTCTGGCCACACCTCCAGAAACAAAGCCCAGCAAAATGACCCAATTAGGTATCGGTGAAACCAATAATTCCTCAAAGCTGTGGTTATATTTTGTCATAAAAAAAGAAGAAACCGTATTGGCATAAGATTGCATAATCACGGTCATTAAAATTATGCCTGGAACAATAAAGTGCAAATAATCAATGCCCTGCATATGACCGATTCTCTCGCCCATTAAGCCACCGAATATAAGCAGATAAAGTGATGTGGTCACGACTGGTGGCACAATGGTTTGTACCCAAATTCGGACAAACCTCAAAACCTCTTTAACGACAATTGTTTGATAGGCAATCCACATAGCTAATCGTCCTTTTGAGTTAATGATAAGAATAAATTCTCGAGACGATTTTGAGCTGATCGAATATTTGAAACGGTGATATTTTGCAATAACAACTTGGTAATAACATCAGAGATGCTCATAGATTTTGCAAGCGTTATTTGAAGAGTGTGCTCATCTAATATCTCACACTCACAATTCTTAATTGTTATATTGTCGGACAGACTTTCAACAGATTCCAATATAAGTACTTGGTGTTTTGCCTTATTAAGCAAACCCTTCATACTTGATTGAGCCACTATCTCGCCTTCGTTCAGGATGGCAATATTGCGACACATGGATTCGGCCTCCTCAAGGTAATGCGTGGTTAGAACAATGGTTAGCCCTTGTTGATTGAGTTGTGTTAAATAACGCCACATTGAGCGACGAGTCTCAACATCAACTCCAGCAGTTGGCTCATCCAAGATAAGTATTTCTGGCTTATGCATAAGCGCTCTTGCTAGCATCAATCGTCTTTTCATGCCTCCTGATAACGACTGTGGCACATCAAACCGTCTATCCCAAAGATGAACTTTTTTCAGCAATTCTTCAGCACGAACTCTAGCATCGCTTCTTTTCATCCCAAAGTAACCTGCCTGATTTATCAGGATTTCAATATTGGGTTCGTGCGGATTAAAATTAAACTCCTGCGGCATCAAGCCAATTTTTCGCTTAACTTCATTGAGATTTTGTCTTTGATCTAGACCGTCAATTTCTACCGAGCCCTTGGTAGATTTAATTAAACTACAAATAACACCAATGGCGGTTGTTTTGCCTGCTCCATTAGATCCCAGCAAAGCAAAAAAGTCTCCTTTTTCGACTTTTAGATTAACCGCTTTGAGTGCTTCAAGCCCATTCGAATATGTTTTACTAAGTTCATTAGTAGAAAGCGCAAGTGACGTCATTAAATTAACTCTGAAATAAAAAAATTAACTCTCAAGAAAAGTGGCTTGAATAAGCGCTTAAAACAACCAGCAGGTCAGATAAATAAGCGAAATGATTTTAACATTTATCGACATTATTAGGCTAATTTTGCGATAATTACCCCCTTGAAACCACAAGCTACTTTTTTAAGAAAATGTCAACAATAAAAAATGTCAATCTTCCCGATATTGGTGACTTCGACCAAGTTGAAGTCATAGAGGTTTTGGTATCCATAGGCGACTCTATTGAAGAGAATGACAGCATCATCACTTTAGAAAATGACAAAGCCACTATGGAGATTCCTGCGCCCTTTTCTGGCAAAGTGATGTCTGTTGAAGTTAAAGTGGGCGAAAAAATCTCAAAAGGAGATTTGATGGCCACCTTTGAAAGTGTTGAAACAACTATCGAATCGCAACAAAATGCTCCATCCGTTGAATCAAAAACTGACATCGAAGAAGCAGAAGAAGACAAGAAACCTGAGAAAACAACAGAGACGCCTGTTTTGGTTAAAACTTCGTCAGATTCTCATGCCTCTCCTTCGATTAGAAAATTAGCGCGAGAATTAGGTGTTAATTTGTCCAACATCAAGGGCAGTGGCCAAAAGGGTAGAATTTTGGGTTCTGACCTCAAGAGCTATGTTAAGCAAATTGTCACTGGTAATGGCCCTGTTGACGGAGACGTTGAAATCGTACCCCTATCAAGAATTAAAAAACTCTCTGGAAAACATTTGTCAAAGTGTTGGGATGAAATCCCCCATGTCACTCAATTTGACGAAGTCAATATTGATCAGATGGAAGAATTTCGCGCTCATCAAAAAGCCAGGGATATTAAGTTATCACCCCTAGTTTTCATTATGAAAGCTGTTGTGCAAGTACTCAAACAGCACCCCCAATTTAACGCCTCGCTCGATGAATCTGGAGAGAATTTATTAGTGAAGCAGTACTATAACTTGGGAATTGCCATGGATACACCCGAAGGCTTAATTGTGCCGGTCATTCGTGATGTCGGGAAAAAATCTTTGGTAGAACTTGCCGATGAGCTTGCTGAAATATCATCAAGAGCAAGAGAAGTTGGTCTTAGTAAAGAGGAAATGCAAGGTGCTGGCTTTACCATTTCTAGTTTAGGTGGTATTGGTGGCACGCAATTCACCCCAATTATAAATTCACCAGAAGTGGCCATTCTTGGCGTCTCGAGAACACAAATAAAACCGATTTGGAATGGCGATGAATTTGTACCAACAGCTACATTACCACTAGCGCTATCTTACGATCATCGGGTGATAGACGGTGTTCAAGGCGCCAGATTTATGGCAGACCTTAATAAAGTGCTGAAAAATATTATGGAGATTTTATTGTGAATAAGACGCAAGTACTGGTGATTGGTTCTGGCCCAGGAGGCTACACTGCTGCCTTTCGTGCAGCTGATCTGGGCAAACAAGTCACACTGGTTGAGCGCTACGATAATTTGGGTGGCGTTTGCCTGAATGTGGGCTGCATTCCTTCAAAGTCACTGCTGCATACGGCACAGGTGATTAATGAAGCAAAAACGGCTGAGCATTTAGGTGTGCATTTTGGTGAACCTTCAGTTGACATTGATGCTGTTAGAAAAAATAAGTCAGATACAGTTAGCAAACTCACAGGCGGCATTAAAGCCCTTGCTAAGGCAAGGAAGGTAGATGTTATCACTGGCTTTGCCAAGTTTATCTCACCAAATCAAGTTACCATTGAAGGCAGTGATGAAGTCATTGAATTTGAAGACTGCATAATTGCAGCTGGCTCTCGAGTAACCAAAATCCCATCCTTCCCTTTTGAAGACGAACGAGTGATGGATTCGACAGATGCCCTAGAATTAACAAATATTCCTAAGCGACTGCTTGTTGTGGGCGGCGGTATTATTGGTCTTGAAATGGCTACCGTTTATGAGGCACTGGGTAGTGAAATTACCATTGTAGAATTGGCCGAACAACTGATTCCTAGCGCCGACAAGGATATTGTTAACCCGCTGTTTAAGCGTATTAAAAAGACTTACGCTAATATTTATCTCAATACCAAAGTCTCCAATATGACTGCACTCAAAGAAGGCATCAAAGTTGACTTTGAAGGCAAAGGCGCGCCAGAAACTGATACCTTTGATAAAGTACTAGTTTCTATTGGTCGCTCACCCAACGGTGCATTAATCGATGCAGGAAAGGCAGGCATTACTGTTGATGACCGTGGTTTTATCCCAACCGACAAACAAATGAAAACCAATGTCGAGCATATTTATGCGATTGGTGATATTGTTTGCCAACCGATGTTGGCACATAAGGCTGTACACGAAGCCAAAGTAGCAGCAGAGGTTATCTGTGGACATAAATCTGGTTTTGACGCACTCACCATTCCGTCCGTTGCCTACACCGACCCCGAAGTTGCCTGGACAGGAAAAACCGAAAAAGAACTTAAAGCAGAAGGCGTTTCCTATGAAAAAGGCGTATTTCCTTGGGCAGCTTCTGGACGCAGCCTAAGCATTGGGCGCAGCGAAGGGGTAACAAAAGGTTTATTTGATAGCACAAACGGTAAAATACTCGGCATGGGCATCTGTGGCACTAACGCAGGTGAGCTTATCGCAGAGGCAACATTAGCGATAGAGATGGGTTGTGATATGAGTGATATTGCCCTCACAATACATGCTCACCCAACCCTTTCAGAAACAACAGCTTTTGCGGCTGAAATGGCGGAAGGCACGATTACCGATTTAATGCCACCCAAAAAGAGAAAATAGGAAACACCATGGATTTTACACAAGCAAGAAAAAATGTTATTGAGCAACAACTTAGGCCTTGGGGTAGTTTGAACGATAGAGCAAATCAAGCCTTGAGTGATACACCGCGCGAATCTTTTGTTCCTGAAGGTTATCAAGCCTTAGCCTTTGCAGATTTTGAAATCCCTTTAAACGATTCTGCCAAAATGCTATCCCCTAAAATTGAGGGTAGAATTTTAGATACGCTTGATATTCAAAGCAATGAAAGTGTTTTGGAGATAGGCACGGGCAGTGGTTATTTAACCGCTGTACTAGCAGAGCTTGCACAATCGGTCGTCAGTATTGAGATTGATGAGAAATTAAGCGTCAATGCAAAACAATCTATCAAGGCTTTAGAGCGGGACAATGTCGAACTTAAGGTGAGCGATGCCTCTGTTTGTGACTTTAAAGGTGAACAGTTTGATGTTATCGTTATTGGTTGCGCCCTGCCCGAGACAAGCGAACGATACCACAATTTACTCAAATCTGGCGGACGCTTATTTGCCATTATCGGTAGTACAAATCATATGCAGGCAACCCTGACTACTCGTTTAAGTGAGGACGAATATCAATCAAAATCAATTTTTGAAACGCAGCTAGATTATATGATTGGAACCGAACCGAAAGTACAATTCGCTTTCTAAATAAAACTTAAGTTGTGTTGAATAATTTTTTCAACTTCTTGATAAAGAAATCTATTTGGTCTTTAGGCATACTGCTCCTTGTTGTGGGCGTGCTTATCTCTCAAATTCAACATTTTTCGCTGGACGCTTCAGAAGAATCTCTTTCGCTTGATGGCGATAAAAACCTTACACTCTACAATAAAACTGAGGAAATTTTCGGTACTAACGAGCCCCTCATTATCAGTTACACAAGCGACAAAGGGTTAATCAACACGGAAAACTTAATACGCTTACGGGCATTTAGAGATGACTTACTAACAATTGATCAGGTGCATTCAGTTGTTTCGATACTAGATGTTTCGCTTTTTCAATCACCGCCCTTATCTTTGGGCGAACTTGCTGGCGACATCATCACCATTGATAATGGTAAAGCTGACCTCGCCTTAGTAGCGGATGAATTTGCCACTAGTCCCTTGTATGCAAAAAATTTGATGAGTGAAGACGGTAAAACTACCGCTCTACTAATCAATCTAAGCAACCCTTTGCTCAGTGATAATGCCGCAAGCACAAAAGAAGCTATTGCCGCATTAAGGCTGACGATGGACAAATACCGCAACGATGCACAATTGTACTTGGGTGGTATCCCTATGATACGCAATGACGTTATGGCCTATATTGCCAAGGATTTGGTGGTATTTAGTTTGGCGGTTGTGGCACTCATGTCACTCATACTTGCCATTATTTTTCGGAAAATCCGCTGGGTGTTAATTCCTATTGGAGTGAGTGTAACAGCCGCACTCAGTATGACAGGACTGCTCGGCATACTGGGTTGGAAAGTGACTGTTATTTCGACAAACTTTTTTTCCTTATCATTGGTTATGACCCTATCAGTAAGCATACATCTAGTTGTACGCTATCGAGAACTTGCCCTTGCTAGTCCAAACGCTGAACTTGCCGATTTACTCAAACAAACTCTGAGACAGATGCTCACACCTTGTGTTTTGACTACACTGACCACCATTGCAGCGTTTGCTTCATTGATTGTTAGTCACATTCAACCGGTTATCGATTTTGGCTGGATGATGGCAATTGGCGTTTGTATTGCGCTCATTCTCTCCTTCGTCAGTTTTGCTGTATTAATGAGCTTACTGCCAAAAGCAACAATTAAAAGCAAAAACAGGAACCTTTTCCTATCTCATAAACTGGCTGTTTTTACTGACAAGTACGGCAATCAGCTTATTATTGGTCTTGTCTTTTTGGTAATTATTGCCATGAGTGGCGTCAAGGAATTGACTGTTGAAAATCGATTTATCGATTATTTCAAATCCTCCAGCGAAATCCATCGAGGACTTAATCATATCGACAAGCAGTTGGGTGGAACAATGGCTTTAGATATTATTTTTGATGACCTAGCCAATAACTATTGGGTTGACCCAATGTTGCAAGAGGATATACATCGAGTGCATAAATACCTAGAGAGTTTAGATGCCACTGGGAAAGTAATGTCTATTGACTCCATGATGCAAATTCTTACTAAGGCAAATAATGACAAACCACCTTCTGGTTTTTTACTTATGATTGGCAAAAATCATATGTCTGAATTCGCCAAATCACAAATACTTGATCCACATCTTTCTGAGTCCGCCGACCAATTGCGTGTGGTTTCTCGCATTAAGGAAACTGACAAGAGCCTCAATAGAGTTAAGCTGATTGACAATATCAAAACCGAATTGGTAGATACTTATGGCTTTAAACCTGACAGCTTTCATCTAACGGGAACCTTTGTACTTTACAACAACCTCCTACAAAGTTTATTTGATTCACAAATCAAAACCATTGCTGTGGTATTTGGCGTCATTTTCGTCATGTTTATACTGGTGCTAAAATCACTCAGTCTATCTTTATTAGCTTTGATTCCTAACACGCTACCTGCAATGTTTATTCTCGGCATCATGGGCTTGACCAATATACCGCTAGACCTTATGACCATTACCATCGCAGCGATTGCTATTGGTATTGGCGTTGATAATGCGATTCACTACATTCACCGCTTTAAAGCAGAATTTAAGATTGACCAAGATTATCTGGCAACTATGTATCGTTCACATGCATCAATTGGTCTTGCTATGTTTTATACATCTATCACTGTAGCGATTGGCTTTTTGGTGTTAGCACTGTCTAATTTTGTGCCGAGTATTTATTTTGGTATTTTTACCGCAATTGCAATGCTCAGCGCCATGCTGGCAAATCTAACTTTACTGCCAAAACTGCTGTTAATATTTAAGCCAAAAATGGGAAAATAAATGAGCACGCAATAAAAAACCCGCCTCGAATAAGAGTGCGGGTTTAGTCTACTATACTAAAGGAGAGATAAGTTAACTAGTAGGGGTTTAACTCAGGCGGGTATTATATACATAAATCAATACAAATTAAAACTTTTTTTATAAATTTTTTTTAAGCTTAATTAATCTAATTTTAACCCCAATTTTTTTCAATTAATTATGTCGAAAACTTACCAATTTGACGTTCTCATTATCGGCTCTGGTGCGGCCGGATTAATGAGTGCAATGCAGCTTTCCGAGGATTTATCGATTGCCTTAATTGCCAAAGATAAACTTTTAGAGGGCTCTTCTTATTATGCCCAAGGAGGTATTTCAGCCGTACTCGATTCTGCGGATGATTTTAATTCTCACATTCAAGATACAATAAAAACGGGGTTTGATTTAGGCAACGAGAAAAGTATTCGATTTATGGTCGAGCAAGCACCTAATGCCATTAAAGATTTGGAAAATGCAGGGGTAGAATTTACTCATCAAGGCAAAGAATACGATCTCACAACTGAGGGTGGTCATAGCGCAAAACGCGTTGCTCATGTGGCAGACAAAACTGGCCAATCTGTACAAACAAATCTACTTGCACAAATTCTT
Source organism: uncultured Candidatus Thioglobus sp. (assembly GCA_964653365.1). Taxonomy (GTDB): domain Bacteria; phylum Pseudomonadota; class Gammaproteobacteria; order PS1; family Pseudothioglobaceae; genus Pseudothioglobus. The sequence continues at coordinate 27,720 of CAZZER010000009.1, read as the reverse complement.
AATAAACCAAATATTACTCGATTTGAGCATCACATTGCTATCGACCTATTAATGGACAATAAACAATGTTTTGGTGCCTACGTTTATGACAAACAAAATGATCAGGTTGCGTCTTTCGTCTCAAGCAAAACCATTATCGCTACTGGCGGTGCTTCAAAAGCCTACCTCTACACATCTAACCCTGACACATCAACGGGCGATGGTATTGCGATGGCATATCGTGCTGGTTGTGACATCATTAATATGGAATTTGCACAATTTCACCCGACCTGCCTTTTTCACCCGCATGCTAAATCTTTTCTTATTTCAGAAACGCTTCGAGGAGAAGGTGCTAAATTAACACTGCCAAATGGCGAGTCTTTTATGCATAAATACGACGAAAGAGCCGAAATGGCGCCTCGAGATATTGTTGCAAGAGCTATCGATCATGAGATGAAAACTCACGGATTTGACTGTGTTTATCTCGATTTGTCTTTTAAAGACAGCGATTGGATTGCCCGGCGTTTTCCCACTATTACCGAGCGTTGCTCCGCTTTAGGGATTGATATCTGCAATGAGCGCATCCCAGTAGTGCCTGCGGCACATTACACTTGTGGTGGTATTGGCACCGATATCAACGCAATGACTAGTATAGATAACTTATATGCAGTTGGTGAGGTGGCCCACAGCGGTGTCCATGGCGCTAATAGAATGGCAAGTAATTCATTGCTTGAATGCCTGGTTTTTGCCAAAACCTGTGCAAATCATATTAATAACTGCAATAAACAAAGGCACAACTCACTCTCATTTGATGATTGGGATGCCTCAAGAGTTGAGCATTCTCAAGAAAAAGTCGTTGTCTCACACCTTTGGCAAGAAGCCAGACTTCTTATGTGGAATTTTGTTGGCATTGTGCGAAGCAACAAACGCTTAGAATCGGCCCAACGAAGACTCGCGCAGATCCACAAAGAAGTCAACGATTACTACCGCCTATACATTCTTACCGAAGACCTTATCGAGCTACGAAACCTTGTGCAAACGGCACAAATAATTGTAGAATCTGCACTTGCAAGAAAGGAGAGTCGCGGTTTGCATTTCACCCTAGACTATCCAGAGCAATTAGAAAACGCGGATAATAGTGTTATTACCAAGACTTTATAAAATACATGATTTTGCCCATTCTTCACTATCCAGATAAAAGACTTAGAACTGTTGCTAAACCGGTTGAAGTGGTAGATGACTCTATTAAAACGCAAGTTAAAAACATGTTTGAAACGATGTATGACGCCCCAGGCATTGGCCTAGCTGCAACGCAAGTCAATTTTCATCAAAGGGTGATTGTTATTGACGTATCGGAAGAACAAAATCAGCCACTTTGCCTAATCAACCCAGAAATCACCAAAAAATCTGGTGAAATTGAATGGGAGGAGGGCTGCCTTTCCGTACCCAATTATTTTGAAAACGTTAAGCGAGCTAATACAATTAAAGTGTGTGCACTTAATGAAAATGGCGAAGAGTTTGAAATAGAAGCTAGCGAGATATTGGCTGTGTGTATTCAGCACGAAATTGACCACCTAGATGGCATTCTATTTGTTGATTATATTTCAAAACTTAAGCAAAGGCGCCTTAAGGAAAAAACAAGCAAAAAGTCAAAAAAACTTTAGAGTTTTTGAAGAAATCATTTTAGAAAATAAAATGGATATTGGGCCCTTTAAACTGAAATCTCAAGTTCTGCTTGCACCAATGGCGGGAACCAGTGACAAGCCCTTTCGCAGACTTTGCCGAGAACAAGGTGCGGCGCTAACCACCTCTGAAATGGTGGTAATTCAAAAACACTTGCTCAATACTAACAAATCAAAGCATCGCCTAGATTTTACTGGCGAAGAGTCTCCCATCAGTATTCAAATAGCAGGCTCTGAAGCCAATCAACTTGCTGAATCGGCCAAACAAGCCCTAGATTTTGGTGCAGATATTATTGATATTAATATGGGCTGTCCTGCTAAAAAAGTCTGCAATAAAGCTGCAGGTTCTGCGCTCATGCAAAATGAAAAGCTAGTTGAAGATATTGTTAATTCAGTCGTCAATAGTGTTGAAATCCCAGTCACTCTCAAAATGAGAACTGGCTGGAATGAAGATAATAAAAATGCGCCAACAATCGCCAAGATTGCACAAGATGCAGGGATAAAGATGTTGGCTATTCACGGTAGAACCCGTACGCAAAAATATCAAGGCCACGCTGAATACGACACCATAAAAAAAGTGGTTGAGCAAGTTTCCATTCCTGTTGTTGCCAACGGTGACATTACAAGTGGCCAAAAAGCTAAAGCCGTTTTAGAATATACTGGTGCTGCAGCTGTTATGCTTGGTAGAGCCACCCAGGGAAACCCTTGGTTAATTGGCCAAGTTCATCGCCATTTGTCAGCTTGCAAGGCTGAAAAAATGCTCAGCTTGAGTGATAAAATCCCTGTTATCCTCGAACATATTAAACAAATTCATGAATTTTATGGCGATAAAATGGGCACTCAGCTGTCCAGAAAGCATATTTTTTGGTATGCTATGCAGCTTGACCAAGAAAGAGGTAAAGCTTTTTGGCCAACTGTGAATCGAGTGACTGACCACTCGCAACAATTAACTATATTTCGTGAGTTTTTGCATTCGCTATGAAAGAAAGTGATATACCCAACTGCATCAATCTTAAGCTTGATCGCTATTTTAAGCAATTAAACGGCGAATCTGCAACTGGGGTTTTTAAAATGGTCACCCAACAAGCAGAATCTGCAACACTTAAATATGTGCTCGACAAAGTCGATCAAAACCACTCTGAGGCCGCTCGAATTTTGGGTATTAATCGTGCCACTCTAAAGAAAAAAGTAACGCTCTACCAACTCTAAAACCTTATACTTATTACCTTTAGAATTGCTTCATTTTAACAAGGATTGTCAATGGCTATAAACCGCGCCCTGATAAGTGTTTCAGACAAATCAGGTATTGTTGATTTTGCTCAAAAACTCAGCGAACATAAAATCGAAATACTCTCAACAGGTGGCACAGCAAAACTACTGGAATCGCATAACATTCCTTGTATTGAGGTATCCGATTACACCAGCTATCCTGAAATGATGGCGGGTCGTGTTAAGACCCTAAACCCAAAAATTCATGGCGGTATTCTTGCGCGTCGTGGCATTGACGAGGCGGTGATGGCTGACAATGACATCCAACCTATTGATTTGGTCGTGGTTAATCTCTACCCTTTTCAAGAAACCATCGCTAAAGCCGACTGCACACTCGATGATGCAATCGAGAATATTGATATTGGTGGCCCGGCTATGTTGCGTTCTAGTGCCAAAAACCACGCTTCGGTTACGGTAGTTGTTGATAGTGGTGATTACCAAAAAATACTGGACGAAATCAAAACAACGGGCGATACATCGCTCGAGACTCGCAAAAAATTAGCACTAAAAACCTTTGAACACACAGCGCAGTATGATGGCGCTATTGCCAACTATTTGGGCAAAGAGGATGATGACTTTTCCAATACACTCAATCTGCAATTCGTCAAATCACAAACCATGCGCTACGGGGAAAACCCGCACCAACAAGCGGCTTTTTACAAAGAATCCAATGTAGATGAGGCCAGTGTTTCGTCCAGCACACAACTTCAAGGTAAAGCATTATCATTTAACAATATCGCTGACGCTGATGCCGCGCTTGAGTGCGTCAGAACCTTTGATGAGCCCAGCTGCGTCATTGTTAAACACGCTAACCCTTGTGGTGTTGCTAGCAGAAGCTCCATGCTAAAAGCTTATGATGACGCTTATAAGACAGACCCTACTTCTGCCTTCGGTGGTATTATTGCTTTCAACCGAGATCTAGACGTAACCACAGCACAGTGCATTTTAGATCGTCAATTTGTTGAGGTGATTATTTGCCCAAATGTTGAAGATGAGGCAAAAGAGATCCTAACAACCAAGCAAAATGTTCGCGTTTTGGAATGTGGTAATTTACAATCAGCAAAACCCACTGCGGATTACAAAAAAGTAACAGGCGGGCTTTTGGTGCAAGATAAAGACCTTGGCTCACTACAAGAATCCGATCTTAAGTGCGTTAGCAAAACAAAACCAACCGAGCAACAAATGCAGGATTTACTTTTTGCTTGGAAAGTGGCTAAATCTGTCAAATCCAACGCCATTGTTTATGCCAACAATCAAATGACGATTGGCATTGGTGCCGGGCAGATGTCACGGGTTTATTCTGCCAAAATCGCTGGCATTAAGGCCGCCGATGAGGGCTTAGTTGTTGAGGGCTCAGTGATGGCGTCGGATGCTTTTTTACCGTTTAGAGATGGTGTTGACGCTGCAGCTTTAGCAGGCATTAAAGCGATTATCCACCCCGGTGGATCGATGCGCGATGATGAAGTCATTGAAGCGGCTGATGAGCATGGTATTGCAATGGTGTTTACTGGGATGCGCCACTTTAAACACTAAATTAGTAGGGGTACTTTTTGTTCATATTTTTGTTATAAGAAAAGCCTTACTCGGTCATTT
>CAZZER010000009.1:0-23097 GCA_964653365.1 uncultured Candidatus Thioglobus sp. | reverse complement strand
AACTGATGAGCAACAATACTCACGGCGGTGCCAGACAAGGTGCCGGACGCAAAAAGAACACCAGCCCCTTTAAAGAGCAAACCAAGGTATTGCGTGTACCACAGAGCCTGGTTGATAGCGTCAAATCTTCGCTTAAAGTGTATAAGTCACAACTGAAATCTGGCATTTCTGTTGCTCTGCCTCAGCCCAATGCTGATACCCTACTAACACCGATTTTTAGCGCTCGCGTGCAAGCGGGCTTTCCTTCGCCTGCAGATGATCACCTCGAAGACACGCTGGATTTAAACACACACCTTATCCAGCACCGGGAAGCAACATTTTTTGTACAAGCACAAGGCGACTCTATGCTGGGCGCTGGCATTCATCAAGGTGACGTTCTGGTGGTAGACAAGTCTCTATCACCTAAGAGCGGTAAGATTGTAATTGCAGTGGTTGACGGCGAATTTACCGTAAAACGCCTACACAAATACAAAGGCAAAATCACCCTCAAAGCCGAAAACCCAGAATTTAACGACATCGAAATCAAAGGCACAACCGAGCTCATCATCTGGGGCGTGGTCACCTCGGTTATCCACCGCTATGTCTAGGTGCAAACAAGGAAAATTTGCCTTAATCGATTGCAATAATTTCTACGCTTCCTGTGAGCGCGTGTTTGAGCCCACACTCGAAGGCAAGGCGATTGTTGTGTTGTCGAATAACGACGGTTGCGTCATCGCCCGTTCTAATGAAGCCAAAGCCCTCGGCGTTAAGATGGGTGTGCCGTATTTTCAAATCAGAGAGCTGGTTGCTAATAAGTGTATTGTGGTGAAATCGTCCAACTATCCTTTGTATGGCGATATGTCATCCCGAGTGATGAACATTATTGGCAACTACTCACCCGAGCAAGAGATCTATTCTATCGATGAGAGTTTTTTAGAGCTCTCGGGCATGCCGATTAATCTTATCGAGTATATGCAAAAATTAAGACAACACGTCAAACAGTGGACTGGTATCCCTGTTTGTGTTGGCATGGGGCGCACCAAAGTTTTGGCCAAGCTCGCCAATCGAATTGCCAAAACTTATGCAAAATTCAGCGGTGTATTCGATATAGACGACTTGTCCTATCAGCGCTATTGCAAGCTATTACGCTCTGTTGAGGTCGGTGACCTTTGGGGTATTGGCAGGCAAAGCGCCAAAAAACTTAACCGTATTAGCATCCACACGAGCTATGATTTTTACAAAGCCGATATTGGCATTATTGAAACCTTACTGGGCGTCAATGGCAAGCGCATCTACCAAGAGCTTCACGGCCACTCCTGCCTGCCGATGGAGTGTATGCCGCCCACAAGACAACAAATCGTCTCCTCACGCTCGTTTGGTGCTGACCTCAACACATTTGACGAGCTCAACCAAGCCCTAACCGTGCTCACCCGAAAAGCAGTCAACAAACTCAACCAACACAAATTAGTGACCACCTCATTAACACTCTTTATCCGCACCAGTCCGCATAAGAAAAACGCACCTTGTGTTAATCTATCCAAAACCATCGGCTTTACAAACGCCACTCAAGAGGCATCCCTATTAATTCCTCTAAGCGCCAAAATATTAAAATCAGTCTACCAATCAGGACATTTGTTTTATCAAGGCGGAGTGATACTGGGCAACCTTAGCAAAGAATTTAAGCAGCAAGGCTTGTTTTCAATCGCCCAAGACTTAAAAGCAGAAGAAAACCGCCGCCAATCCAATGCAATGCAAACGGCTAACAAACGTTTTAGAGAATCTGTCAAATATGCCAGTGAAATCGGCAATAACCGATGGCTTGCAAAATCAGAATTTAAATCACCGCGCTATACGACCAATTGGGGTGAATTATTACGAGTTTAAAAAGAAATGCCACCGGTGGAGGCTTTAAAAGATGTCTGGAGCCAATTCACTTTCTTAAAAATTTTTTAAATGACGTTTTAAAACAACGAAACTGCCAATTCCATCCAATAGCTTGGCATTAAGCCAATAACAAGAATAAGAATGCCGTTGATTGACAGTACAAGGCGTAAATCATTTGGCACTGCAATAGTCACTTCTTGATCAGCCTCATCAAAGTACATTGTTTTGATGATTTGTAAATAGTAGTAAGCGCTGATAACCGCAAAAATAACAGCAATAACCGCTAGATAAACATAACCCGCAGAAACAACTTGTTGAAGAATAAAGAGCTTAGAGTAGAAACCAATAAATGGTGGCACGCCGGCCATTGAGAGCATTACCACTAGCATTATTAAAGCAAACCAAGGCGAATGTTTGCTAAGACCCTTGTAGTCAGATATTTTCTCGGCTTCAAAGCCCTTCTTGTTAAGCGCAATAATAACACCGAAAGCCGCTAAACTCATCAGTACATAGGCAAGTACATAGAACGCCGCAGCTCCGTAACCCTCGATAACGCCAGTAGCAAAGCCAAGCAAGATGAAGCCAATATGTGAGATTGTTGAATACGCCAAAAGTCTTTTGATATTTGTCTGCATCAGCGCAACCAATGAGCCAATAGCAATCGACAGAATAGCTAGCACCATAAATAAATCAGCCCAGTAAGCTTGCATCGCACCAAGACCATCGATTAGCAAACGAACCAACATTGCCACTGCAGCAATTTTTGGCACAGTCGATAAGAACATAGTCACCGAGGTTGGTGCGCCTTGATAGACATCAGGAACCCACATATGGAATGGTACAGCGCCCAGCTTAAAGGCAATACCGATAACCAAAAATACAAGGCCAAAATTAAGGATAAGCACCTGCTCTGAGGCCAATGTTGCGCTAGTAGAAAAAGTCGCAATTTTGGCAATATCCAACGCCCCAGTGATACCGTAAATCATCGACATACCGTAAAGCAATAGACCTGAGGCAATCGCCCCCAAAACAAAATACTTAAGCGCCGCCTCCACTGCGGTTGCACGCTCCCTGGCAATTGCAATAAGGGTATATAGCGATAAAGACATAATCTCTAGGCCTAAGTAGATTGTCAGTAGACTATGTGCTGAAATCATGACCATCATGCCAAGAATCGAAAGCAATGCAAGAATAAAATATTCACCCCTTAGTAGTTCGTGGGATTGTAGATAATGACGAGAATAAACTAGCGCTACAATAGCAAAACCCATCATGAGAACCTTAAAGGTTGAGCCCATCGTGTCAAGGACAAAAGTACCGTCAAAAATAACTTGTGACTCACCAATTAAGTTAAAAGCCAAAACACCTGTAGTAATTAAAGTAATTTGGGTGAGTGCGTAAGTCAGATTTGGCAAACGCTTTGACACAAAAAGATCCAACAACAAGATAACCGATATTGCACTTAGCAGAAAAATCTCTGGTAGAGCAAAGCACAAATCGGCAGTATTAAATTGATAATCCATAATTAGAGTTTAGTTGTGAGCGCTTGCTCAAGAAGATTGACAATGGATACGTGCATCACCTCAATAACTGGCTGAGGGTAAATACCCATAATCAACACCGCAGCAGCCAGTGTTGCTAGAACAAAAAGCTCTCTGTTGTTAATATCACTCAGAGAAGAAACTTCTGGATTAGTTACTGGGCCCCAAAATACACGCTTAACCATCCAAAGGGTGTAAGCCGCGCCAACAACAAGTGTCATCGCTGCAAGGAAGGCGTACCAAAAATTAGCTTGAAGCGCACCAAGGATAACCATAAACTCACCAACAAAACCCGAAGTGCCTGGAAGGCCAGCATTCGCCATAGCAAATAACACCGCAAAGCCTGTGAACTTAGGCATAGAATTAATCACACCGCCATAGGTTGAGATTTCTCTTGAATGCAGACGATCGTATAGCACACCGACCACAAGGAACATCGCTGCCGAAATAAAACCGTGAGAGATCATCTGAATCATTGCACCCTCTAGACCCAAGTAGACACCTTCAAGGTTGCCAATAATATTGCCATCAACCCCTTTGTGTACAATTGAGAAAAGCGCAAATACACCCAAAGTAACAAAACCCATGTGTGATATTGATGAATAAGCAATGAGCTTTTTCATGTCTCTTTGCACAAGTGCAACGAAACCAATATAGACAATGGCAATTAGTGAAAGCACGATAACAACCGTAGCGAACTCTGCAGAAGCATCTGGAGTGATTGGTAGTGAGAAACGGAAAAAGCCGTAGCCACCCATTTTCAGCATGATAGCTGCCAGAATAACCGAACCGCCTGTCGGTGCTTGTACGTGCGCATCTGGTAACCAAGTATGTACCGGAAACATTGGCACTTTCACCGCAAAAGCCAAGAAGAATGCCCAGAAAATCCAACTTTGCTCGGTGAGTGTTAGTGGCAAATTGTTAAGTGCTGCAAGAGAGAATGACCCGCCTTGGTTGTACATATAAATCAAAGACACCAGCATAAAGACCGAGCCGATGAAAGTATATAAGAAGAATTTAATCGCTGCATACACACGATTATTACCGCCCCAAATACCTACAATTAGCAACATTGGAATAAGAGATGCTTCCCAAAAAACGTAGAACAGTATTGCGTCTAAAGATGAGAAAACGCCAATAATGACACCCTCCATCATTAAAAATGCAGCCATATAATCAGCAGTTCTGTTTTGGATAACTTCCCAGCCGGCAATAATAACCAGAACAGTAGAAAATGTCGTTAGGATAATGAGTGGCATCGAAATGCCGTCGACACCCAAGTGATAATTAATGTTAAATTGCGTTATCCATGGGGTGTTTTCAACAAACTGCATCGCAGCTGTCGTTGTGTCAAACCCTGTCCATAGGCCAAGTGAAAGAGCAAATACAACAATTGAAATAGCCAAACTGATCCATTTAGCCACTTCACTACGGTTGTTGCCAATCGCCACAACAACAGCACCACCTAATACCGGTAGCCAAATCAATAAACTGAGTAATGATTCCATACTACGATCCTAGGTTAAGAAGTGGATTGCTACCTGATACTAGCACCCAAGTTAATACAAGCATTAAGCCAATAATCATAAAAAAGGCGTAATGGTATAAATAGCCAGTTTGTACAGGGCGTATGACTGAGCCAAAAAAGCGTGCCAATCTTGCAGAACCATTAACAACAAACTGATCGATGATCGCCATATCGGAAATGCGCCACAAGAAATCACCTAACTTTCTTGAGCCTTGAACAAAGACAATCTCGTTTAAACGGTCAAAGCCATACAAAGACTCAAGCGCATAATTGATGCGGTGAAATTTTTTCTGGATATAGTTCGCCCACTCGGTTTTGTGCAAGGAAAACAACCAGGCAGTAATCACGCCGCCAATCATCATCCAGAATGGCCAAGTAACAACAGAGTGAGTGATTAAGCCAAACGCTGAATCAAAATGACCTTTTAAAGCTGCAACCGAACCATGCAACTCTGAGTCGACAGTAATAGCGTTATCCAACCATCCAGTAAACAGCATTGGCTCAATAGTAAAGAAACCAATCAAAGCTGATGGTATAGCAAGCATAACTAGAGGCACTGTAATTGAAGGGGCGGTTTCATGCACGTGCGCTTCGGTATGGTGATCCATGCGAGACTCCCCGTGGAAAACAATAAAGAACATTCTGAGTGAGTAGAAAGCAGTAATAAAAACACCAGCCACAACTGCGTAATAAACCCAATCTGCAAATGGTAAATTGGAGAAATGCACCGCCTCGATAATCATGTCTTTGGAGAAAAATCCAGCAAAGCCTGGGAAGCCAATTAGCGCCAGCGTTCCCACCAATGAAGTGTAATAAGTGATTGGCATCTTCTTGCGTAAATTACCCATCTTACGAATGTCTTGTTCGTGATGTAGGGCAACAATCACAGAACCAGCCGCCAAGAACAATAAAGCCTTAAAGAAGGCGTGGGTCATCAGATGGAAAATGGCAACCGAATATGCACTTACACCCAAAGCAACTGTCATATACCCCAATTGAGAAAGTGTTGAATAAGCCACAACGCGTTTGATATCGTTTTGAACAATACCCAACAGACCCATAAATAACGCAGTAATTGCGCCAATTACCATCACCACGGTCAAAGCCACATCACTTAATTCAAAGATTGGTGACATGCGTGAGACCATAAAGATGCCCGCTGTTACCATTGTCGCCGCGTGAATGAGCGCCGAGATTGGTGTTGGACCCTCCATAGAGCCAGGCAGCCAAACGTGAAGTGGCACTTGGGCCGACTTACCCATTGCACCCACAAATAAAAGTAAGCAAATAACGGTTATTACAGACATATCCCCAAAGATGGTTGCACCATTAACCGAATCCGCCATAGCAAAAGCCTCGGCATAATCAAGAGTGCCAAAGAATGCCAGCAGGACACCAATACCCAAAAGGAAGCCAAAGTCGCCCACACGGTTAACTAGGAAGGCTTTTAAATTTGCCTCAACAGCCGATTCTTTGCCGTGCCAAAAGCCGATTAATAGGTAAGAGACTAAGCCTACCGCTTCCCAGCCAAAGAACAACTGCATAAAGTTATTCGACATAACCAGCATAAACATCGCAAAGGTAAACAATGAAATGTAGCTAAAAAACTTAGTGTAACCATCATCATCGTGCATATAGCCGATGGTATAGATATGAACCATCAATGAAACAAATGAAACAATAACCAGCATCACCGCAGTAAGGTTATCGATTAAGAAGCCTACACTAATATTAAGGTCACCAATTTGCATCCAAGTGTAGAGATTCTCGTTAAAGATTGCACCACCCTCGAGCACATGGTGATTAAACACATAGAATGACAGCACAGTGGATACTGTTACCCCCAAAATGGTAATACTATGGGATAAGGTGCGACCCAAGCGATTCCCTGCTAGGCCAACAATGATTGAACCAACCAAAGGTGCAAGAGCAATAATTAAGTATATATCTTCCATAAACTATTAACCCTTCAAACTGTTGGTAACATCAACATCAATCGAGCCACGATTTCGATACATTAGTGTCAAAATCGCCAAACCAATCGCAACCTCTGCCGCCGCAACCGTCAATATAAAGAAAACAAAGATTTGCCCAGCAACATCGGAGGCGTAATACGAGAATGCAACAAAGTTGGTGTTGACCGCCGCAAGAATAAGCTCAACGCACATCAACAACATAATAATATTGGTTCTATTGATAAAAATACCAGCAAGGCCAATACAAAAAACAATGGCACTGAGTATTAAATAATCAGATAATGCGATCATTTTTCCTCCCTAGTTTTGCCCGAAGGGATGGAAACAACGCGCACCCTATCACTCGCCTTAACATTCACTTGTTCCGAAATGTTTTGCTTTTTACTTCTAGAGCCACTTCGGTGCACCAAAGTGATAGCTGCAATAATGGCAATCAATAATAGTACCGCTGCCAACTCAAATGGATAAACGTAGGCGGTATAAAGCAAGTTAGCCAATTCGGTGATATTACTATAATCTGCAGAATTTCTTGCTGGCTCGCTAACTGAGTCAAGGCCAAATTGTCCAGCGCCTAAAACTAGCGCCATTTGTGCAATCACGATTGCAGCAACAACAATGCCAAGCGGCAGGTATTTAGTAAATTTTGCTCTAAGGGTTGATTGGTCAACATTGAGCATTTTAATAACAAAGAGAAACAACACCATCACCGCGCCAACATAGACCAAGATCAAGGTAATTGCTAAAAATTCAGCCTCGAGCAATAACCAAATACTTGCTGCACTGAAAAACGCCAGAATAAGCAACATGGCTGCCTTCATGGTGTTTCTAGCAGTGACCATCAAGGTGGCGCTTGCAATAAAACTCAGCCCAAACAAATAAAATAAAATTGAAGTAAATTCCATAATTGGCCTTTATTTATACTTGGCATCCTCAAGCTTGGCTTGATTGATTGCTTTTTCGTTTTTATCGCCGACTTCAAGTAAGCCTGCTTTATCAATAATACTGCCTTCTCTAGACTCAAATGCATAGTCAAAAATATGGGTTTCAACAATTGCATCTACCGGGCAGGCCTCTTCACAAAATCCACAAAAAATACATTTAAAGAGATCAATATCGTATTGAGTTGTGCGGCGTGTGCCGTCATCTCTCATCTCAGATTCGATGGTAATTGCATTCGCTGGACAAACCGCTTCGCACAGTTTGCACGCAATGCAACGCTCCTCACCATTGGGGTAGCGACGCAGGGCGTGTAATCCTCTAAATCTTGGCGAAATAGGAGTTCTTTCTTCAGGAAATTGAACGGTAATTTTGTCATTGACGAGTTGCTTAGCGGTAATTTTCATACCGGCGCGAATTTCGCCTAATCCAAAGTCTTTAACGAGTTTTTTTGCTTTATTAATCACCGAACAATCCTCCTTAGAACCAAGGGCCAATTTCAAGCTGCGTCATCAATGCCACCGCAAAAATCCAAATAATCGTAAGTGGCAAGAAAATCTTCCAGCATAAGCGCATGATTTGATCATAACGATATCTAGGAAAAGTTGCTCTAATCCACAAGTATAAGAATAAGAAGAAACTCATTTTTGCCAATAGCCACATAATGTCTGGGACAAAAGCAAAGAATTCTTCTAGGTACGGAACGCCTTCAAATGGCGAATGCCAACCACCAAAAAACATCAGTACGGCCAACGCTGCCATCATAATCATGTTGATGTATTCAGCCATAAAAAACAACGCAAAACACATACCTGAATACTCAACGTGGGTGCCGCCTACAATCTCAGATTCACCCTCAACAACGTCAAATGGTGCACGGTTAGTCTCGGTTAGTGCAGAAATCCAGAAAACAATCATCATCGGGAAAAGTGGAATCCAAAACCAATTCAAAATGCCACCAGACTGACTGGCAACAATTTCATTAAGGTTGACTGAACTTGCAGCCATTACCACGGTAACAACAACAAAACCGATAACAATTTCATATGAAACCAAGAGAGAGGCGCTTCGTAACGCACCCAACAATGGATATTTTGAGTTAGATGCCCAGCCCGCCAAGATAATACCGTAAACACCAACTGAACCAATCGCCAACACATAGAGCAAGCTTATGTCCAGATCGGTAATGTAGAAGCCTTCACCCATTGGAATAACCGCCCAAATAGCAACCGCTGGGACAAAAGCTAAGATTGGCGCCAAGACAAATAAGTAGACGTTGGCCTTAGAAGGAAAGATGATCTCCTTAAACATCATTTTGAAAACGTCAGCAAATGGTTGCAATAAACCAATTGGACCAACTCGATTTGGGCCAATGCGCAACTGCATATAACCAATGACTTTGCGCTCGGCATAAGTCATATAAGCCATCATGATAATAAGTGGCAAAATAAGAGCGACACCCTTAATCAAAATAATGATGACGTCAGCTAGGCCGCCGTCAAACCACGGTATCAGTGTATGAATAAGGTCTACAAATGCTTGCCACATAATCTAAGTCTCGCCTCTATCGCTGCCTTGCCTGATTGGTGTGTACAAATACACAACCCTCAGCAACGGTTTCGTTAATAGTAATAGGAATACCTTTGTATAGGTCTCCGGCTGACAATTCCATGAGTTTCGCAGTCGACTCACTCACCACAGCCTCACTTAATTGACCAATCTTAGTGTCTTGTAATGAGCAGGCGTGTCTTGTCAGAGCGTCTGTCGCGTACGGCGTGTACTGCCATACAGTAGCAACGCTCGGCACTGCTACCTCAAAGACCTCAACCACATTGCTGGCCTCAATTGGGGTTAGCGACAAGGCTTCGTCAGCGACTTGTGTCGAATCTGTATAGTCAAAACCAGATATATCCAATAAATCTGCCAATACCTTAATCACCTTCCAGCCTGGTTTTGAATTACCGGCAGCCTTCACCGAGGCGCCAAAAGACTGAGCGGTATTATCAATATTGATATGTGTACCGGAGGTTTCGTAAAAGTTTGCGATTGGCAAAATAACATTGGCATATTCCAACAGGTTTTCGTCTTCAAAACTGTTGAGCGCTATAACGAAAGCATCTTCTCGACTTAAATTCTCAACAGCACCTTGTGGGTCAATACAGTCAAATGTCGGATAAACATCCAACAACACAAAAGCATTGAGATCGCCAGAAAGCATCTGCTGGGCATTCATCCCACCGTTCGGCTTAAAGTTGACTTTTTCCGCGGCCATTGAATTTGCAGTGTTACTAATATTGAGTGTGTTAGCACCAGAGGCTTTGGCAATTAGTGTTATTAATTTAGCAACTTGATCTTTGCATGGATTGCTATTCACATGCTCACCCAAAATAATGACTGAATTTTCGCCAGCATTTAGGGCGTTGGCAATATCAATATGCTGCTGTTCTGTTTTTGTGCTCTTTATAAAATCTGGTAGTGCCTCAGAATTAGCCTCTAATAAAGCCTTTAAAATGCCTGAGAGAGTTGCAATCGTATTTTGTGGCGCACTCAATAGCTTGTTGGCTATTCGATAATTAAAATCAAAACATTTAGCATTTACCGTAGAAACTGAAGCGCCATTTAATGTCGCTTTTCTGATGCGATGGTTAATCATCGGCTGCTCTAAGCGTAGATATGAGTTGACAATCAGAGCGTGATCAACTTGTTCTAATTGCAAAAGAGATATATTGGATTCTAACTCACTAGCGTTGCTTGGGTTAGCGACATCTAGACGGCTATCTAGGTTTTCAGAGCCCAAGCGTCGAGTAAGCTTTTGAAGTAAATAAAGCTCTTCTAAAGTGGCGCTCTTATTGGCCAAGGTGCCAAAATTCTCCGAGCTGCCTTTAAGGCCCGAAACAGCCGCCTCAAGTGCCGCTTCCCAAGATGCATCTTGCCACTCACCATTCGCCTTAATTTTAGGGGTTAAAGCACGCTTTTCACTAGCAAGCCCTTCATAAGAAAAACGATCTCTATCTGAAATCCAAGTTTCGTTAACACTGTCATTATCACTAGCAACAACGCGTTTAACTTTGCCTTTATGGGTTTGTGTAAAAATACTTGAACCCACCAAATCATGGCGCGCGACACTTTGAACAGAGTTCATTTGCCATGAACGAACTTCATAACGAAATGGCTTGGATGTCAATGCACCTACAGGACAAACATCAATCATATTGCCAGAAAGCTCTGACTGAATACCTTCACTCAAAAACGGCTCAATCTTTAGGTCTTCACCACGGCCGGTGCCACCCATCTCCACAATGCCAGCCACTTCTGCACCAAAGCGAACGCAACGAGTACAGTGAATGCAGCGAGTCATGTCGGTATGGATTAAGGCACCAATGCCTTTGTCGGCAACAATACGTTTGCCCTCGTTAAATTTGGAAACATCCGAGCCGTATTCCATAGCAACGTCTTGTAATTCACATTCACCACCTTGGTCACAGATTGGACAATCAAGCGGGTGATTGATTAACAAGAATTCCATCACAGCTTTCTGTGAGGCTTTGGCTTTTTCATTGGCAGTATTGATTTTCATTCCAGCTGATGCTGGCGTTGAGCAAGCTGGTTGTGGTTTTGGGTTGCCTTCAACATCAACAAGGCACATACGGCAGTTTGCCGAAATTGATAATTTTTTATGATAACAAAAACGCGGAATATCAATACCTTCACGATCAGCAATCGCAATAATAGATTCGCCCGAATGGCCGTGCACAACGTTGCCGTCAATTTCGATTTCAATATCAACCATCGCTACTCACCATACTTTTTCCGTGTTTGATGTAATACTCAAACTCGTCTCTAAAATGTCTTATAAAACTTTCCACAGGCATTGCTGCTGCATCACCCAGTGCACAAATGGTGTTACCCATAATTTTGTCTTGCACGCTTAATAAAAGATCTAGATCTTCCATTTTTCCTTTACCATCCATAATGCGTTTTAACACTCGGTACATCCACCCAGTGCCTTCTCGACAAGGTGTGCACTGGCCACAAGATTCATCGTAGTAAAAGTGCGCTAAGCGCGTCAATGCAGCAACCATACAAGTTGTATCATCCATCACAATGACTGATCCAGCGCCTAACATCGAGCCTGCTTGCTCTATGGCATCATAATCCATAGTCATTTGCATGGCATCGTCTGCGGGCAAAACTGGCGTTGATGAGCCACCAGGAATAACCGCCTTTAGTGTTCTGCCTTCTTTTAGGCCTCCAGCCATCTCTAATAGTTCTGCAAATGGCGTTCCCATTGGGATTTCGAAATTTGCTGGCTTAGTCACATGGCCAGTGACCGAGAATAATTTACACCCGCCTGAATTCGGTACACCCAAATCGGCAAACCATTCGCCACCTCGGGTCAAAATATCGGGAACAGAGGCAAAACTTTCAGTATTGTTAATCGTTGTAGGCATGCCAAACAAACCAACATTGGCGGGGAAAGGTGGTTTGAATCTTGGTTGTCCCTTCTTACCCTCTATAGATTCTAACAATGCAGTTTCTTCACCACAAATATAAGCGCCTGCACCAAGATGCGTATGAAGATCAAAACTAACTTCGCTGTCACCAATTTTCTTACCTAAAAGGCCGGCGTCATAAGCTTCTTTTAAGGCTTCTTCAAAGCGGTAATATGGCTCCATAAATTCGCCACGGATGTAGTTATAGCCAACGGTTGCATTCATAACGTAACCAGCAATTGCCATGCCCTCAATCACCGAATGTGGATTAAACCTCAGAATATCTCTGTCTTTGCAAGTGCCTGGTTCGCCCTCATCAGAGTTGCAAACTACATACTTTTGCCCTTCTTGGTTGCGTGGCATAAAACTCCACTTGAGCCCCGTAGGAAAGCCGGCGCCACCACGACCTCGCAAACCTGATGCCTTAAGCTCATCCAGGATTTTTTCTGGTGACAACTCACCGTGCAGTATTTTGCGCCAGACGCCGTAACCACCGGTTGCCTCGTAAGTCGCTATACTCGAGGGATTTTCTTTATCTATATTTTTGAAACAAACTTCGTTCACTTCAAGCTCTCCAAAATCCCATTAATTTTTTCTTCAGTTAGTTTTTCGTGGTACTTATCGCCAATTTGGCACATTGGTGCATCAACACAAGCCCCCAAACACTCCACTTTTTTTACACTCACCAAGCCATCATCACTTACTTGGCCAGTCTTCACGCCTAATTTAGTCTCTAGGTATGAGATTAGCTCATCGGAGCCGTTGAGCATGCAAGAGATATTGTGGCAAAAACGGATAACGTGCTTTCCCACTGGCTTATGATTGTAGTTTTCATAGAAAGTCGCCACTTCCTGAGCGCTAATGCCCGGCATCTCAAGATAATCTGCAACTGCCTGAATAAGTTCACCCGTTAAACTGCCGCCATTTTCAGCTTGAACAATTTTCAAAGCTTCCATCACAGCAGAGCTTTTTCTATCAGCGGGATACTTGGCAATCCAAGTATCAATTTGTTGTTGTGCTAGTTCTGAAATCATTTATCTGTCTATCTCGCCAAAAACAATATCTTGCGTGCCGATAATGGTTACCACATCCGAAAGCATGTGTCCTCTCGCCATCTCGTCCATAGATGCCAAATGAGCAAAACCCGGTGCCCGCATCTTAACTCTGTACGGTTTGTTGGCGCCGTCTGACACTAAATAAACACCAAATTCGCCTTTAGGGTGTTCAATCGCAGAATACACCTCGCCTTCGGGCAAGCAATAACCTTCTGTAAACAGTTTAAAGTGATGAATAAGCGACTCCATATCATCCTTCATGTCTGTGCGTTTTGGTGGTGCAACCTTGTGATCATCCAACATTACAGGACCAGGGTTAGCACGAAGCCATGTCACACACTGCTCGATGATGCGGTTTGATTGGCGCATCTCTTCCATGCGCACCAAATAACGGTCGTAACTATCGCCAGTTACCCCGACAGGAATATCAAACTCCATCTTGTCATAAACCGAATAAGGTTGGTTTTTACGAATATCCCATTCAACACCAGAACCGCGAAGCATTGGTCCCGTAAAGCCCATTTGCATAGCACGCTCTGGCGACACAATACCAATATTAACCAGTCTTTGTTTCCAAATTCTATTGTCGGTTAATAGTCCAGAATATTGGTCGATACTGTCTGGGAAATTGGCGGCAAAATCAGCGATAAAGTCAAGCAATGAGCCTTGACGATTGGCATTCATTTCTTCGAGTTCTTCAGCATTTCGCAGTTTTGACTCCAAGTATTGTGGCATCTTTTCTGGCAAATCACGATAAACACCGCCAGGACGGTAATAAGTTGCGTGCATACGCGAGCCACTCACCGCTTCATAACAATCGATTAACTTCTCACGCTCTCTAAAAGCATACAAAAATACACTCATCGCGCCAACATCTAGGGCATGTGTTCCTAACCACATCAAGTGATTTAGAATGCGCGTAATCTCATCAAACATCACGCGGATATACTTTGCGCGCTCGGGAATATCAAGTTCTAGCATTGTTTCGATCGCCATCACATAGGCGTGCTCGTTACACATCATAGAAACATAATCGAGTCTATCCATATAACCAATAGATTGGTTGTAAGGCTTTGATTCTGCTAGTTTTTCTGTGCCCCTGTGGAGGAGTCCAATATGTGGATCAGCTCGCTCGACAACTTCGCCATCCATTTCAAGAATCAATCGAAGAACACCATGCGCTGCAGGATGTTGCGGCCCAAAGTTCAGGGTGTAATTACGCATTTCAGACATAGTTATTTCCTGATTACCCTTGGAACATTGATATTAGGCTCAATACTAACCGGCTCGTAAACCACTCTACCCAGTTCTTCATCGTAGCGCATTTCGACTTCGCCTATCATTGGGAAATCTTTTCTTAGGGGATGCCCCACAAAACCATAGTCTGTTAATATGCGTCGCAAATCGGTGTGGTTTTCAAACAAGATACCAAATAAGTCAAAAGCTTCTCTTTCATACCAGTCGGCAGAATTCCAAATACCGGTAACAGATTCAATAATGAGATTATCATCAGATAGTAATGCTTTGACGCGCAAACGTTTGTTGTCAGAGACTGACAAAAGGTGATAAACCACAGCGAATCGGTGGCTTTGCTCTTTATTAGAGTCTTGAGCTGAACGACCACGGCCGAAACCAGAAGAGCTGGCATTGCCATCCCAATCAGATTCACCATAGGTTAGGTAATCGATGCCACTCAGGTCAATTAATATTTCAAAATTAAGCTCATCCCTTAATTTTGAGCAAGTATCGACAATAGCGCCACTGTCAATTGTAAGCGTTAACTCGCCATAAGCCTCGCTAATGTTAGCATCGCCAAAAACACCTGTTAATTGTTGTTTTAATTCGCTCATAATTATGTTCGGGCAATAGTATTGGTTCTGCGAATCTTATCTTGCAACTGTAAGATTCCATAAAGTAGCGCTTCAGCAGTTGGCGGGCAACCTGGCACATACACATCCACCGGAACAATGCGATCACAACCACGAACAACTGCATACGAATAATGGTAGTAACCACCGCCATTAGCGCAAGAACCCATAGATATAACGTACCTTGGTTCAGGCATTTGGTCGTAAACTTTCCGCAACGCAGGAGCCATTTTATTGGTTAAAGTGCCAGCAACAATCATCAAATCTGATTGTCTAGGGGTTGGTCTAAAAACAACGCCAAATCGATCAAGATCATAACGCGATGAACCCGCTTCCATCATTTCAACCGCGCAACAAGCCAAGCCAAAGGTCATGGGCCACAAGGAGCCTGTGCGAGCCCAATTAATAACTTTATCAAGTGAGGTGGTTACAAACCCCTCTTTCATTAAACCTTCAATAGCCATAATTAATTCTTTTTACTCCCACTCCAAGGCGCCCTTCTTCCACTCAAAGATAAAACCAACAACTAAAAGCAGTAAGAAAATTGACATGGCTATAAAACCAAACCAACCGAGCTCGGCCTGAACAACAGCCCAAGGGATGAAAAACGCGACCTCGAGATCAAAAAGAATAAATAGAATGGCCACAAGATAGTAGCGGACATTAAAGTGCATACGCGAGTCTTCAAATGCAGGAAAACCGCACTCGAATTGTGAATTTTTCTCATCATCTGGTTTGCTTGGACCAAGAAGATATCCAACAAGGGTTAGGCCAACGCCAAAAGCGATTCCTAGGAAGATAAACACTGCAACTGGTAAATAATTTTCTAGCACTATTTTTTGCTCAGATTAGGGTGCGAATATTATATCAACTTAATCTCAAAACAGCGAGAAAATTAGAGCCGAAACGCCCGAAAGTCTGAAACGCTAGCTTAGGTGTTGAGTTGTGTGCCACCAACGGTAAGCGAATCTAGCTTAAGGCTAGGTTGACCTACACCCACTGGCACGCTTTGACCTTCTTTGCCACAAACTCCAATACCAGGATCTAACTGTAAATCATTACCCACCATGGATATTTGATGTAGCACTTCATCGCCAGCACCAATCAAAGTCGCTCCTTTAATGGGTTGGGTGATTTTGCCATTTTTAATTAGGTATGCCTCATTGGCAGAAAACACAAACTTTCCGGATGTAATATCTACCTGACCACCGTCAAAATTCTTTGCATAGATTCCCGTATCAACAGAGGAAATCATATTGTCAAAACTGTCTTTTCCACTAAGCATATAAGTATTGGTCATTCTCGGCATCGGAATATGCGCATAGGACTCACGTCTGGCATTACCCGTGCTAGACTGCCCCATTAATCGAGCGTTTAGTTTGTCAAGCATATAACCTTTTAGAATGCCGTCTTTTATTAATACAGTCTCTTGGGAAGGTGTGCCTTCATCATCAATAGTTAAACTGCCTCGGCGGTTGGCAATCGTACCATTATCAACAATAGTGCATTTTTCATTAGCAACTTGCTCGCCAATCTTGCCAGTGAAAACCGACGTTTCTTTTCGGTTAAAATCACCCTCAAGCCCATGTCCTATAGCCTCATGCAATAGTACACCTGGCCAGCCAGGGCCAAGTATTACCGGCATTTTTCCCGCAGGTGCATCGGTAGATTCCAGGGCAACCAATGCCATACGAATCGCTTCTCGGGTGTAACTCTCAATAAAGCCATTATCAACAAAATAACGATAATCGTATCGCCCGCCGCCGCCACTTGAAGCTTGCTCTACTCGGCCATTTTTTTCAACTACCACACTAACACTAATGCGCACCATTGGTCGGTAATCAGTTTGATAAACACCATCGGTTGAAGCAATTAAAACCTCAGAATAGGCACCTGAAAGAGATGCGTTGACCTGCTTTACCATTTTCTCTTTTCTGGCAATAGCATCAATTTGGCGCAATACATCTACCTTTTCATCTGAAGTCAAACTGCCTAACGGACTTAGAGCTGGATACTTGGCACGAGTAGCTGACTGCTGTAGTGTTTTAGCTTGATGCAAGCCGTTTTCTTGCGAAATCCCTTTGGCAAAATCAATAGCTCCTTGAATAGCCTTAAGATTCAAGTCGTCCGAATAAGAAAAGCCTGTTTTATCACCAATGACGCTTCGAGCGCCAACACCGTGACTAATATGATACGAACCGTCTTTAACAATGCCTTCGTCTAACATCCAAGACTCAGCCTCAGAATGCTGAAAGTACAAATCTGCATAATCAGCGCCAGTCTCCTCAAGTGAGCCTAGTAAGTCAAATATGCCTTCTTTATTAATACTGTGATCAGACAGTAGTTGTTGCATCATAATTGCACCCCCTTAGATTGGATGATAGGCTCAGACCAAGGCCCAGTGATCGTATAACTAAACTCCAAAGCGTCATTAATCGTATTAACAACTTCACCATCCAACAGCAACTTATCTGCCACCCAAATGATAATACCACTTAAACCGCCACCAGCCATATAGGCCGCTAAAGGCACACTATCAGCAATGAACGGTTTGACTTGGGCATCGAGATGGTAATCTTTTTCGATTAAATCCAAATATCCTCCCAATTCAATGTTACTCTCTTCACTTATAAGAAGAAAATCATCGACGTTTGCTTTGCCACTACCAATCAGCAATCTTGTTTGAATTCTGTCGTAAATAAAGCCTTGTTCTCTTATCTCTTGTGTGGGTTGGCTGGCTCTTTCTGCAATCGCCTCTAAGTTAATAAAAGAAAGTAACTTGAAGAAAAATTGGTCTTGATTGGTAAACACGCCTTCTCTTATATCAATATCAACCAGTCCGCTCAGCTCGGGCACTGACACCTCCCATGGTGCACAGTCGCAAAAAAGCCGTATATCAGTTGTAAAAGCACCGCCAGTCACTTGTTCTTGAATATCAAATTTTTTCAAAAAGTCCGACAAATTAGGGTGGGATGCCTTGGTTCTTAACGTTGTTTTTCCGCCCAGCCAATCACCGTTAAAAACCAGCTCTTTTTCAGCTAAACCAATATTTTCAAACATAAGATTTTTAATTTGCAATACTGGGCCTTTGCTCAAAAAATCAGCTTCAAAATTTGGGATTGATAGACCATTTATTTCGCCGTTATTTGAAACCAGACGAAAGCTTGGGAAATCTTCGGGCGAAAGATCCCAAGGCAGTTTTGTATTATCATCGGTAGACACTTTCATATCAAGCAATGCAACCAACAATTCGCCGTTGAATTGGGGGTAAAAATCAACCCCTGCTTTCAGTTTTTCTGACTCAATTTGGGTGCGCCATTCACGATCTACGCCTTTATGAATCAAAGCATTAATGTCACCATCTTTTTGTTGCAATGCCACTCTAAAAGAAGACGAATCATCGCCATCCCAATTGTCAGGATTAATTTGAAAATCAAAAGCAGTACCGGCAATTAGCCCATCACCCTCTGTCTGAAATAAATTATCATGATAGGAGATTTTTGAATTCACCCCCTCTATGCGAATTTTTTCCTCAAAAAGGGCAAGCTGATTATCATTCACAAAAAGATCTATATCAACACTTCTCTTGCCCTTAGGCTCTGCAAATGGCACAGCAATAACAACATTTCCCCAGGCTTCACCTTTAAGCTCAAACTGATTAAAAAAAGATTTCACTCGATCCGAGGCTGGAGAGCGTTTCATGAAGTCAGTGATTTTCTCACTGCTTGACTTTATACGCCCATGAACCGCAACTTGAGCATCGGGGTTATTTAAATTACTGGCATCGATATTAATATAACTTAAATCAAGCCCATCAAGCTTAGCATCTTTGCCCGCTATTTTTATATGGTCGTCACTAAAAATGACACTGGCATCTAGGTTAGTAATGGGCGCCCATTTTTGATCCAGGGTAAGGTTAACACCCTCCAAATTGGCAGAAAGGGTTGTCACAGGTGGTGCGTCATCACCCGACAAGGTAAATCGCGTAGTAAAAAACACATCTTTTAACACCCCTGAGCCCAAGGCACTGTTCAACCATATGGCGCTTTTAGTATCAGCCAAGGCTTTAGGAAGGTTTTGATGAATCTTTTCTACATCAATCTGATCAACATAACTTTGAAGTTCTAAGTAAACTTTATCGTTTTGTGAGAATACTTTTAGCTGAGCTGAAAGATTAAAGTCTTCGTTCTTAATACTAAACGGGAAAACTGCCACCCTGTCTGCACGGGCCCGTGATACGTCAATACTGGTTTTGATATCCACAGTATTACTAATGACTGGCGTTTGAAAACTACTACTAAGTGCTTGGCTTTCCATTGATAAAGTAATTTTCTCTTTGTTTCTCTTTAAGACAATAGGTGCAAGCTGGTGTGCACTCTCTCCATGAATCGTAGTTTTGTTAATGGTTAGAGTTTCTAATGCCAGCAAACTTGAGAGACCTGCTGTTGAAAAAACAGATTCAGTATCAATAAATGACATATAGGAATCAAGTAGATTTGCATTTACATTGAGTTCGTTAATAAAAATATGCCCGGGTATTTCAATGCCATCAACAAGGGCCATAAGCTTGACATCCCAACGCAACACATCCATTGACAGCAGGGGATTCAAATCGCCCACACTAATATCAGCGCCATGGACAGCCAATACTAAATCATTTTCGACAAACTCCAATGCCAAGCGTTCAATACTAACATCCAGACCTGTTGCACTAGATAGCCTTTGTTCAAGTGGTGCCTTCATCGTTTGTGGAAAAAGCACAAAGAAGGCCACAACAGCCAATAATAACAGCGAAACAACAGCTGTAAACCAAGTACTCATTTTGAGCAGATTAAGGCTACGGCGGAAGCTGATATTAAGCATATTTATCGTGGATTCGAGTGCAAGTTATTATAACCAAATGTATAATATGCCGGATTTTAATCTAATTATTAAGGAAGTAAAATGAGTCAAGGTTCAAAAGGCACAAGCAAGCTGATGCTCGCATTCTGGTTAATCGCAATGATATTTATTACAGCCATGTATTTCTCTAGCTCTGAGGGTGACGCTGAAGTTGTTACTGACACTGCATCGCTTGAGCGCATCCAGCCAGTTGGTGAAGTAAGTGTTGAGGCTGCAGTAGCTTCGGCTGGTGGTGCTGAGCGTTCTGGTGAGGAGCTTTATAGCAGATGTCAAGGTTGTCATAACTCTGGCGCTATGGGCGCACCAAAATACGGCTCACTGGCTGATTGGGCACCAAGAATTGAACGTGGTATCGATGACGTCCTTAAAGTGGCTATCGCAGGTATAGGCGCAATGCCACCAAAAGGTGGTTGTATGGACTGCTCAGACAACGAGCTTAAGGGTGTTGTTCAATATATGATGGACAGCGCTAAATAAACACCTAACAATAAAAACCAAACTAGGGGCTTAGGGGTTGAAAAACACCCAGGCCCCTATTTTTTTGCACGTCGTTAAATGGTAACACTCTCCCGTTCATCGCCACATACACACCCGGCTCAAGCAACTGAACCGATCCTAGAGCACAACCTAAATTGAACAAAGCATCAGAATCACCAAGAGAGTAAGGCACCATTGCACCAAACAAGACAATAGTTTTGCCCAAATCATTCTCGCCCAATAAACTAGCCGTCTCACACATCGTATCGGTGCCGTGAGTAATAAGTATCTTGCTCTCGTCACACTCTGCGCAATGCTTAAGAATCAACTCTCTATCGGCATCCACCATATCCAAACTGTCAATGAGCATTAACTCTTCAATCGTAAGATCAACAGAGGATCTGCCTCGCTTCAACATTGCTGGAAAATGCGTTTTCTCAAAATCGAGTTCGCCATTGGATTGGTTATAAACCTTATCAATAGTGCCACCCGTTATTATTAATTTAATACTCATATTTTCATTTTATCCATTAACTTAGGATTTTGCCGCCATCTAATGCGAGAGTTTGTCCCGTCATATAATCTGAACCCGAAGAAGCCAGATACATCGCCATTTGCGCTATCTCGTCTTTCGTGCCCATTCTGCCAGCCGGTGTGATTTTATTCGAGGCATTAATTTGCTCTTGTGAGTAGATTTCACGCAGTAATTTTGATTCGATAAACCCCACACCAATCCCGTTCACTTGTACATTCGGCGCCAACTCCAGCGCCATACATTTAGTAAGCATATTAAGGCCTGCTTTAGACGCACAATAATTCGGTGCGTTGAGTCTTGCTTTTGCACCAGTAATAGCAGAAATATTGATAATTTTGCCACTGCTCTGCTTGACCATTAATTTCGCAAATATTTGAGCGCAAAGAAAAGGCCCTTTAAGATTGACTGCCATTACCCTATCCCACTGTTCTTCGCTCATATCTAATAGAGAGTTATCTTGATTAATGCCGGCATTATTAACCAAAATGTCAACCGTATCAAATTCCGCCAGCACATGATCGCGCATAGCAGTAACGCTATCCTTATTGGCAATATCACCGCGCAGTGCAAGCGCTCTTGCGCCCATCATCTCTATCTCACTAACGACACGCTTAGCAGCGTCATCATTAGCACAATAATTGATAACAACATTGGCACCACTTTTTGCAAAATTAAGCGCGATTGCCTTGCCGATACCCCGGCTACCGCCGGTAATAAAAACTGTTTTGCCCTCGAAGTTAGATTTCATCAATACTCAATAGATACTTTGACTATGGCGCACTTGTGCGACGCCACTCGGTTGTACGACCAAACAGGGTAAGGCCAATAAAGCCGCGTACAGCAAGCGTATTTTCAGCCGAAAACTTGATATTACAATCGTACTCTTTGCCATTTTCTGGGTCGTAAATTTTGCCTTTTTGCCACTTGTTATCAGCTACGTAGACAAAATCGCGCAACATATTTAACCCTATAATGGGCTGACTTTGTTTTGCAGAATCGGGGTTGTTGCGATCAATTTTGGCCTTACCGGCTAATCCACTCTCATGGCCTTGGGGATACAAAGGCTCTTTAAGCGCAATAATCTTGCCAAAATACACCTCACCTTGTCGATAAATTTCTACTGTAGCTTTGTCGTTTTCTGTCAACCAATAACCCAGCAATCGATTACCTGTGTCATTCGCAAGGGAAGAGGCAGAAAAAAACAATATAGCAGTTAGGGCTAGCAGTTTAACCTTGATAGTTTTTGTTAACATAGTGCGCCACAATTGAAAAAAGTCATTGTACGCTTTTCACCCTAAAAAACTGTCTTTTTCGCGAATGCTAGCTAAGCTCTTATAAGAATAATCAATACCACTTTCTATAGTGGTATTGATTAAGGATTATTCGTTGCGAATAATTTAATTTATGCGTCGGCGCGAGATTTCCAATAAAACAAAATCATAAAAATGATACTAGGGCCCAAATTGCCAGCTACACTTGCTGCGTCCAAAGGGAAAGTGCCAGTGAAATGTTGGTACAAAGTTATAAGTATGCTGGCCAGGTTGAAGACAGCAAAAAACATTCCAACCGACTTGAGATTATCTCCTGCCCAAGATGGCATTTGCCAATTAATATAGGCAATAGCCAATACCATTACTGACATCCCCTGTAAAAGGGTTTCAGCTAGCGCATTTTCACCAACATTAAAGCCTTCCATCATTGCTTGAGGGGTAAACAACATACCTACACCAAAAAGTGCAAACATTACTGCATGGATTCTAAATACTAAAGATAAAGTCATTTCTCTCTCCATAAAGTTAATAAAAACTTACAACCACTTCAGTCTTTTAAGTCCAAAATGGCTATTACCTATTATAAGCAAAAAAAAAAATGGCTTATGATGAATTATTAAATTGAGAGGAAATTAGGCCAATTATTGCCAAA
>CAZZER010000008.1:39130-54355 GCA_964653365.1 uncultured Candidatus Thioglobus sp. | reverse complement strand
GCACCGCTGTGATTAAAGATGAAACACTATATGTTCAGGCGGGTGCAGGCGTTGTCTATGATTCGGTGCCTGAGTCCGAGTGGCAAGAAACAATGGATAAGGCGCAAGCTTTGATTAAAGCTGCAGAAAATATTTAGCCAAATTTTTCTACTTCGTCAATAAAGCAACAACTTTTTTACACAAAAAGTGCCAAGCTTAAGTCATCTTTATTTGTAAAATAAGAGTTCTTATCCAGTTATAAATAACAATATTTTCAATGCAAGACTCAGCTTTTGTTCACCTTCAATGCCAGAGTGAATACTCTGTCAAGAATAGCCTGATTCGAGTGCCAAAATTGATTGAAAGTGTTAAAAATGCAGGCATGGATGCTGTTGCGTTAACGGATGATACCAGCCTATTTTCAGCGATAAAGTTTTATCAAAAAGCACTCTCAGCTGGGGTGAAGCCAATATTTGGATCGAAGATATCGATCGATTCTCCTGAAGGAAGGTACGATGTTTTACTGTATTGTCAAAATCATCAGGGGTATCTAAATTTGTCTGAATTGATTTCGCTGGCCTACCTCAACAAACAAGATATTGAAGGGCCTAGCATCACTGAAAAACAGCTGATGAATCAACATCTGGGCTTGCTTCTCATTGCAACACCAGTCAGTTCGGATGTAGCTCAACACCTGCTTAATAACGAGCAAGTGCTTGCTAAAGAAAAGGCGAAAAAGTGGAAGAATTTGTTCAGCAATCGTTATTATTTTGCTGTACAAAGAACGAATAGAGTGAATGACGAACAACACCTTAGCATGGCGATTGAATTGGGTCTCGAATTGGATATCCCTATTGTTGCTACTAATGATGTGCAATTTCTCACGGAAGATGACTATGAAGCACATGAGGCTAGAATCTGTATTTCACAAGGAGGGTTGCTAGATGATGCTCGACGTGCAAAACATTTTAATGAGGCGCAATACCTGAAAAGTGCCGATGAAATGTCAGCTCTATTTTCTGACTTCCCACAATTATTAACAAATACTGCGGAAGTGGCTAAACGTTGTAATCTTCATTTTGAATTATTCCAAAAAAACTATTTACCTGTTTTCCCAACCCCCAAAGGTATGTCTATTGCTGAGTTTTTCGAGCAACAATCTAAACAAGGACTAAAGGAACGATTAAAGGGCAAAAAAGTTGATAAAGAAGACTATAACAAACGTTTAGAATTTGAACTGTCTGTAATTTTAGAAATGGATTTTCCGGGTTATTTTCTAATTGTTTCCGACTTTATACGGTGGGCAAAGGAAAATGGCATCCCAGTAGGTCCTGGTCGAGGTTCTGGAGCTGGTTCTTTGGTGGCATGGGCGCTATCTATAACCAACGTTGACCCCATTGAGCACGAACTTCTTTTTGAGCGCTTTCTAAATCCTGAGCGTATTTCTATGCCAGACTTCGATATTGATTTTTGTACTGATCGACGAGACGAAGTCATTGAGTACGTTGCTAGTAAATATGGGCAAGAAAAAGTATCGCAAATAATTACCTACGGCACCATGGCTGCTAAGGGTGTGGTGCGTGATGTAGGTCGAGTTTTGGGTCATCCTTACGGCTTTAGCGACACTATCTCAAAACTTATTCCTAACGAACTGAAAATGACCTTAGATAAGGCTTTGACAGATTCGCCTGACCTAAAGTCTCGTTATGTTTCGGAAGAAAGTGTGACCACCTTAATAGACCTTTCTCAAGATCTTGAAGGTCTGGTGAGAAATGTTGGTACACATGCTGGCGGAGTTGTTATTGCTCCCAGCAAAATCAGTGATTTTTGTCCAGTTTACAAAGGGCCCAGCGAAAGCGACGTAGTAGTCTCTCAATTTGATAAAGACGATGTAGAGGCAGTAGGCTTGGTTAAGTTTGACTTTCTAGGCTTGTCAAACTTAACTGTTATCGATAAGGCAGTTAAGATGATTTGTGAAAAGGGTTTAACGGATGAAATGATTGATATTGACTCCCTTTCTCTAGATGATCCAAAGGTTTATAAGCTACTACAGCGTTGTGATACCACGGGGGTTTTTCAGCTTGAGTCTGAGGGTATGCGGGGTTATTTAAAAAAATTAGAAGCAGATTGTTTTGCAGATATTGTTGCAATGTTAGCGCTATATCGTCCAGGCCCACTTGATGCGGGAATGGTAGACGATTACATTGATGTAAAACATGGCGCAAAAGTAAAATACCCGCACCCCATGCTTGAAGAAATATTAAAGCCAACCAACGGCGTATTTCTCTACCAAGAACAGGTTATGAAGTCAGCACAAGTAATGGCTGGCTATTCACTGGGTGGCGCTGATTTATTACGCAGAGCAATGGGTAAGAAAAAAGTCGAGGAGATGGCACAACAAAGACAGGTGTTTGTTGCTGGTGCAGCTGAAAAAAACATTAAAGAAGAAAAGGCCAATGAGATTTTTGACTTGATTGATAAGTTTTCAGGCTATGGGTTTAACAAGTCTCATTCTGTGGCTTATGCTTATGTCTCTTATCAAACGGCTTGGCTAAAATCACATTATCCAGCACCTTTTATGGCATCGGTTTTGTCTGGAGTGATGGACGATACCGATCGAATTGCTTTTACTGTCAGCGAGGCGAAGAAAATTAACCTTGTTGTTTGCCCGCCAAATATTAATCAATCCGAATATCAATTTAGTATTTTGGATAACAACACCATTACCTATGGCTTGGGTGCTATTAAAGGTGTGGGTGAAGCGCTAGTGCAAGCAATTGTGGATGAGAGAATTGCTAATGGTGATTACGAAGATATATTCGATTTTTGTCTGCGCATAAAGAAAAAGTTTTTAAATCGGCGCTCTATTGAGGCACTTATCTACAGTGGCGCTTTTGATTCTCTTGGCATTGATCGAGCAACTCTTATTGCCACCTATCCGAGTGCCACAAAGCAAGCAGAGCAGATACAAAATGATCAATCTAATGGCCAGGCTGGACTTTTTGCAGCGGTAGAAAGCCACATTGATTACGAGAAAAAATATATTCCAAGTGATTGTTTGCCTTTTAAAACAATGCTAATGTTTGAAAAAAGTGTCATGGGTTATTATTTGCATCGTCACCCCACGGACGCCTTTAAAGCTGACCTAAAATCTATTGTTTGCACCTTGCCGAATAAAGTCGTCTTACGCAACAATCGTGAAGTGAGAATATTGTCATTGATATCTGAAATTCGCTACCGTAATACGCAAAAAGGTCAAATGGCTAATATTACTATTGAAGACGGGGTTAAGCAATTGAATGCCGTCCTGTTTGCTCAAGCGTTGGGAGAGAACTCTGAGATGCTCCACGTGGATGATGTAGTAGTTATTAGTGGAAAAATCAATAAAGATTTTAGAGACCAATGGCAGGTTGTAGTTGATAAGATCCAAAGCGTTGAGCAGGTGCAAATGAGTTATGCAAAATATTTAAGTATTGCCTTGGACATCAATCAAAAAGATAAATTTCAAGAGCTCTCACATTTGTTAAAGAGCCATGATGGCAAATGCCCTGTGATTGTCGAGTATAGAACCGAAGGCGCGTCCGGAAGGTTGCCGCTTAAGCCTGAATATTCAGTAACCCCGAATACACAATTGATAGAATCTTTGGAGCGACTGATTGGTCAGAATAGCTGTAAAGTTCAATATTAAAAAAACTTCGTGAAAAAGTCAGCAATAATGCCACTATAAGAGTCGAAATTGCAGTTAATTCTGTAATGCTTAATTCAAGACTATTTTTCGTTGAAGAAATCAACAATCCAGTTAAGAAAAACAGAGCGTTAAATAGCATCAATTATTTCGATATTATAATTTTTTCGGAATCAAAAAAGTATCAGTTAAATTTAACGTGAATTTCCGTGAAACACTTGATTTAGCACGTAAAACATCAAAAGTTATCCGCCATAAATAAACTGATTAAATCGCTAGGGTACTTTGAGCTACTTTCAAGTGATGAAAAAAATATAAGTTATTGATTTATATAGTAAAAAAAGTAATGATTAATTATTAATCAAAACCGCAATAAAGCCTATTCTAATGCAATTTTCGCAAAAAAAAACCGAGATATAAACAGAGTTTTCCACAGTTTTGTGAGTAAGTCTATTAAGCCTTGATTTAACGGTATTTTTGAAAATCAAACGAGCAGTTCAAAAATTTTTGTGATGAGTTTTTCGGCAATAATAATTTTGCTGTTTTTTTCAATTTTCTCACAAGCATTTTTTGTGATAAAAAACACCTCATTTTCATCAGATTTCAGACCAATTTCTGTATTTGAAACATCATTAAGGATGATGGCGTCACAACCCTTGTTTTTCAACTTATTTTTTGCATTTTCGAGCAAGTTTTCTGTTTCAGCAGCAAAGCCAATGCAAACTGGTTTGTTTTTCATTTGGCAGACATTTGCCAAAATATCTGGATTACGTAAGAGTTCGATAGATAATGTTTCAGCCTCTTTTTTAATTTTGTTCTTTGCAATATTGGCTGGTCGATAATCGGCGACAGCTGCACAGGCGATAAAGATGTCTTGCTCGCCAATTTTATCCATCACTGCTTTTTGCATTTCATCCGCACTGGAAACATAAACGCTTTTCACCCTAGAAATAACCTCGACAGAGATAGCGCCAATAATCAGGGTGACGACAGCACCCGCTTCAACGCAGGCTGTGGCAAGAGCCATACCCATTTTTCCACTGCTATGATTAGAAATATAGCGCACTGGGTCAATTGCTTCAATCGTGGCGCCAAGGGTAATCATAACTTTTTTACCACTCAGTTGTGTATGTTGAAATAGACTCGCTGTTTGTTCTGCAATTGACGTTGGTTCAGCGAGCCTGCCTTCGCCTATATCACCACAAGCTTGCTCCCCGAACTCAGGTGTGGCAATTGTCATGGTGCGTTTTTTCAGAATATTTAGATTGTCCTGAGTCGCCTGTGACGCATACATTTGCTGATTCATTGCCGGTGCGATAAGTACTTTGGCTTTGGTGGCTAAGATTAATGTTGTCAGCAAATCATTTGCCTCACCATGGCAAAGCTTGGCAATGGTATTGGCCGAGGCTGGTGCGATTACTATGGCATCTGCCCATTTGGCTAGCTCGATATGCCCCATCGAGAGCTCTGCCTCGCTATCCCAAAGATTGTTGTGCACTTTATTTTTAGATACGGTTTGGAGTGATCTTTCACTAACAAATTCAGCGCCACCTTCTGTAAGCACGACACGCACTTCAGCGCCTAAATCTTGAAGGCGTCTAACGATGTCGGGTGCTTTGTAAGCGGCGATTGATCCGCTCACGCCGAGTAGGACATTTTTATTGGTTAGGGTGGTCACTTAATGCTCGCGGTTATTTTCATATCTACACCGACCTGTCGACAGTCGTGTATTTTTAAAGTAACTTTTTCACTCATCGTTTCTATAGGTAATTGCATCATTGAAGTGGCATCACTACCTAGCAGTACGGGCGCAGTATAGATCACCAGTTCATCAATGAGGCCTGCTTGTTGGAGTGCGCCATTAAGTCCGGCGCCTGCTTCAACGAGCACCGTGTTAACGCCCATGTCACCCAGCTTAAGCAAAGCCGCCTTGAGGTCAACCTTGCCATTGCTATCAGTACCACAGTTGTTGTTAATTATTAGCGTTTCTGCATCATCCGAAAAAATATTAAGACTATCGTCGGAGATTTGATTATTGCTATCAATAACAACTCTGAGTGGAGTGACAGAGTTTTCGTTTAATCTAGCGGTCATGCTCGGGTTGTCTTTTAGCACGGTGCCAGAACCGGTAACAATGGCTTGGTTATCTCGTCGAAGTTTGTGGACATCGATTCGTGCTGCTTCAGAAGTAATCCATTTACTTTCGCCATTGGCCATAGCTGTTTTGCCGTCAAGACTCATAGCGATTTTACTGGTCACAAATGGCATGCCAGTTTGCATTCTTTTAATAAAGCCCCTGTTTAATACTTTGGCATCGTCTTCAAGCAAGCCAACTTTAACATCAATACCTGCTTCTTCAAGCATCTGAATACCCTTCCCAGAGACCATTGGGTTGGGGTCAAGTGTAGCAATGATGACCTCACTTACCCCTGCAGAAATGACTGATTCAGCACAGGGTGGA
Source organism: uncultured Candidatus Thioglobus sp. (assembly GCA_964653365.1). Classification (GTDB taxonomy): domain Bacteria; phylum Pseudomonadota; class Gammaproteobacteria; order PS1; family Pseudothioglobaceae; genus Pseudothioglobus. The sequence goes on along the minus strand of CAZZER010000008.1, from coordinate 48,230 downwards.
GTCTTTCCATGATGTGAACAAGGCTCAAGTGTCACGTACATTGTTGCACCATTTGCCTTGTTGTCAATCTGCTTCAAGGCATTCGCCTCAGCATGACCCTGGCCAAATTCTCTATGGTAGTCTTTGGCAATAATTTTGCCCGCACGTGCGATGACACAACCAACCATTGGGTTGGCTTTAACGTTGGGTCGACCGCGCGCTGCAAGTTGCAGTGCAAGTGCCATACATTCTGTGTCTTTTGCTGTGAAAGGCATTATAATTCCTCTAGAGGTCTTTGCATAAATTCCCTTAGGTTTTGAACAATTTATGCAAAGGTCTCTTTTAATTATTTAATCAACATTTTACTCGGGAGAAACGCGTGGATGAGCAGAAAAAACAAGCACTAAAGGCAGCACTAAGTCAGATCGATAAACAGTTTGGCAAGGGCTCGGTGATGTTTTTGGGAGATGAAGATGCCGGCGCAGACATTGAAGCGGTTTCGACTGGCAGTCTTAGTCTTGATCTTGCCCTAGGGATTGGCGGCCTACCAAAGGGCAGAGTGATTGAAATTTATGGTCCAGAGTCTTCGGGAAAAACCACGTTAACTCTCCACGTCATTGCTGAGATGCAAAAACTAGGTGGTACAGCAGCTTTTATCGATGCCGAGCATGCTCTTGATCCGCAATACGCTAAACGTTTGGGCGTCAATACCGACGATCTACTTATTTCACAGCCAGACACTGGCGAACAAGCATTGGAAATTACCGATATGTTGGTACGTTCTGGCGGCGTTGATATTGTTGTTGTTGACTCAGTCGCGGCACTTACGCCAAAAGCGGAAATTGAAGGCGAGATGGGTGCTTCACACATGGGCTTGCAAGCCAGATTGATGTCGCAAGCACTGCGTAAGCTCACCTCTAATATTAAAAAAACCAACACTATGGTTATCTTCATCAACCAGTTACGAATGAAGATTGGTGTGATGTTTGGCAACCCTGAAACAACGACAGGTGGCAATGCATTGAAGTTTTACGCTTCTGTTCGTCTCGATATTCGTCGCATTGGGGCAATCAAGAAGGGCGATGAAATATTGGGTAATGAAACCCGTGTCAAAGTTCTTAAAAACAAAGTATCGCCCCCATTCAAACAGGCTGAATTCCAAATTCTGTACAATCAAGGTATCTCTAGAGAGAGTGAAATTATTGATCTTGGTGTGGCTCATGGTCTTGTTGAGAAGGCGGGCGCTTGGTACAGTGCTGGTGGCGACAGAATTGGCCAAGGCAAGGACAATGCTAGAGATTACCTAAAAGCGAACCCCGAGCTAGCGCAATCACTAGAAGCGCAAATTAGAGAGAAATTAAAAGCCGGTGAAGATGGAGACGCAGAAGAGTAATAGCAGTGAATGCTATAACGCCGCAATGCGAATGTTGGTCAGGCGTGAGCACTCGCAACTCGAACTTTCGCAAAAACTTCAACAGAGAGATTTTGATGAAAAGGTCATTGCTGAGGCAATTTCTCTGCTCGTTGAGCAGAAATACCAAAGCGACGAGCGCTTTACCGAAGCTTTTATCGAAATGCGCTTTAATCAAGGTAAAGGCCCCCAACTAATCAAGGCTGAACTTTTCCAGCGCGGCATTCAAGAGAGCGATTTATCTGCCTACGATTGGTTTGCTTTGGCAAAACAAATAAGGGAAAAAAAGTACGGCAACGAATCGCCAGAAGACTACAAAGAAATCTCCAAACAAAAGCGTTTCTTGCAATCTCGAGGCTTTGGGTTTGATCATATTAATCATGCTTTTTAGTGCCTTATCAAGTGTCTAAATCTTTTTTTTTTTTTTGGAAATCAAAGATTTTCTAAAAAAAAGATTTAACAAAAATTTCAGAATTTTTCGTAATAGCCCTAAAAATAGCAATGATGAAGGGCCACCCTTCATCATTTTGGTTAATAAATGCCACTTTTGAGCTAAAAAACAGACGTTTTTGTCATTTTTTACTAAAAAATAATCAACTCACTTGATTGCTATTCAAAATTTCAGAAATAATGGAAATGCCAGATAAATTAAGCAAAAAGTGGTGCTGAAATTTGGGCGAGCATTCTATAATTCCCTCTATGAAATTTGAATTATCAAAGACTGACAATAAAGCCCGTTTAGGGAAGATGACTTTCGACAGGGGCGAGGTCAATACACCAGCCTTTATGCCGGTTGGCACTTATGGTACAGTCAAGGCAATGACGGTTGAAGAAGTCAAAGATTTAGGTGCTGAGATTATTCTTGGCAATACTTTTCACCTGTCTCTCACCCCGGGAACTGATGTGATTGAAGTGCATGGCGATCTCCATGATTTTATGAATTGGCAGGGTCCGATTCTGACAGACTCTGGCGGATTCCAAGTTTTTAGTTTGGGGCACATTCGAAAAATCAGCGAAAAAGGCGTGTCTTTTCGCTCACCAAAAGATGGCGCTAAAATATTTATGGGTCCTGAAGAGTCGATGCAAATTCAGCAAAAACTGGGATCAGATATCGTCATGATTTTTGATGAATGTATCGCATATCCAAGTGAGAAATCTGCGGTTGATCAATCGATGCAGCTCTCACTTCGCTGGGCAAAGCGCTCTAAAGATGAGCACCAAAGATTGGATAATAACAATGCATTGTTCGGTATTGTCCAAGGCGGTATGCATAAAGACTTAAGATCTCAGTCTATTGAAGCATTAGTCAATATTGACTTTGATGGTTATGCAATTGGCGGGCTTTCAGTGGGCGAACCTAAAGAAGAAATGATTAAGGTCTTAGAGTACTTGCCCGATCTTATGCCAGCAGATAAACCACGCTATTTAATGGGCGTTGGTACGCCGAGTGATTTGGTGGAGGCGGTAGCCAGAGGTATTGATATGTTTGACTGCGTGATGCCATCCCGCAATGCTAGAAATGGTTACTTATTCACTTCAGCAGGTATTGTCAAAATTCGTAATTCAAAATACAAAATGGATGCCAAGCCTCTCGATTCTGAATGCGATTGCTCGACTTGTCAAAATTACTCAAAAGCGTATTTGCATCACCTGCAAAAGACCAATGAAATACTGGGCTCTCGCCTTAATACTTTGCATAACTTGCACTATTACCAGAAGCTAATGGTAGATATGAGGTCTGCGATAAAAAATGGCGAATTTGAAGATTTTCGAGTGCAATTTCACTCTCAGCAAGCTAAAACTGATTAGCTACTCAGCTGTCAAAGATTGACTCAAAGGATTCTTCTCAAAATAGACATCGAGCACAGCCTTAGCAATTGGTGCGGCCTCTGAACTTCCGCTGCCAGCATTTTCCACAATGATAGCGATCGCCACTTGAGGGCTTTCAATCGGTGCAAAGCCGGTAAATAGCGCATGATCTCGAAGCTTTTCTTCATATCTTTCGGCAATATATGTTTCTTCTGGATCAAGACCAAATACTTGTGCAGTGCCCGTTTTTCCAGCAAGTGAGTAGTTGAGATTATGGTTGAGGCGTCGTGCAGTGCCCTTGTTGCCATAAACAGTTTGCTCCATGCCATCGATAATTGTCTCCCAATTGTTAATATCTTTGATTGGAATTTGACGAGATTCTTTTGGCCTAACCTCTATCATCTCGCTATTATTTTTTTGGGTATGCATGAGCAATTGTGGCACCAAAAGTTGGCCTTTATTCGCAAGTGCTGCTGTTGCGAGGGCAAGTTGCACTGGGCTAGCAGTCATAAAGCCTTGCCCAATACCAGCATTTAGGGTTTCTCCCCGATACCAAGGTTCGTCCTTGTTTATTTTTTTCCATTCGCGAGAAGGCAGGATTCCGGCGAATTCTCCTGGCAAATCAATGCCGGTTTTTTGCCCAAATTGAAAATGGGCAAGGCTGTTGTGCAGGTTGTCGATACCCATGTTATAGGCCAAATCATAAAAGTACACATCGCAGGACTCTGCAATGGCATCTTTGACATCAACGTGGCCATGTCCAGTGCGCTTCCAGTCATTAAATTTTCTAGAATAATTGGATATTTTGTAATAACCAGGGCAAAAAACTTTGCTAGTGATAGTTGTTTCTTTTTGCTCAAGACCACCTAAGGCAACCATTGGCTTGATGGTAGATCCTGGTGGGTACAATCCTTTGATGCTGCGGTCAAATAAAGGTAGATTTTTATTGTTTGTTAACGCTTGATAGCGCTCAAATGAGATGCCTCCAACAAACCAATTTGGGTCAAATGTGGGTGTACTGACAAGCGCTAATATAGAGCCATCGGTTACATCAATCATGACCAATGCGCCACGCTTGTCACCCATTAGTTCCTCAACTTTTGATTGCAAGTCAAGATCAATGCTTAAATATAGATCTTGCCCTGATTCTGCGGGAATAAGTATTGTTGAATCAATCACTCTGCCCGAAACATTACGTTCGATTTGTTTTTTGCCTGAACTTCCATGAAGTAAATCTTCATATTGTTTTTCGATGCCAGTTTTGCCAACAAAAGTTGTGCCGGCATAGTTGTCTTTGTTATATGTGTTCTTATCTTCTTGGCTCATTGCAGAAACATAGCCAATCAAATGAGCACTACTAGAGGCGTTTGGGTAGATTCGATGAAAGTACGGTTCTATTTCGACACCTGATAATTGGCTATTGGTAAGAAATTTGGCAACAGCCGCTTCAGAGATATTATGTTTAATGGGGATATTGTGAAATTTTTTGTAGCGATTTAGAGTTTTGTAAAAGGCTTCAACATCATTGTCGTTAATTAAATCTTGCACCACAAGATCAATCATGACATCATTCATGTTGTTAATTTTTTCTGGAGTGAGAGTAAGTCTGTAAGAAAGGGTGTTTGAAGCTAAAATTTTGCCATTTCGATCTAGAATGTTACCTCTAACAGGGGTAATGGGTAACACTTGCAGTTGATTGCCAAGCGCCTCCTCTTTGTAGAAATCGTAATTGGTAATTTGTAAGCTATAGATTCTGGATAACAACAATAAGCTCAGTGAAATAATAAAGACCAAAGCAAAAACAACCCGAGATTTAAAGACTTTTATTTCTCGTTTTGTGTTGGCAATTTTGTCCATAACAAATCTGACTTAACGTTTTAGCTTGCCTAGAAAAAAGGACACTATCGGCCAGAGAATTGCCCCTGTGAAGGGTGCGAGAAAGAGAAGCAGGCTAAAATCAAAACCCTGAATAATCCAGTGAACACTTATCGTGATAAATAAATAAATGACTGAGGCGACAAAGACATAGACTTGCTGGGTGCTGAGGTTGGAGACATAAAACGATTTTTTTACACTTTGGATAAAGAAAGAGCCACCAATCAGTGCTAAAGCATTTTGACCAAATACATCGCCGTGTATCAAATCGAGCAGTAAGCCAAGAAGTAGCGCAAAGGTATAAACAGCTTTAGTTTCAGCATGGATTAACCAGTAGGTAAAAAATATCAACATCCAAAAAGGAACTGTATTTTGGATTATATCTGGTAACGAAATAGCGCTCAGTAACGAAGCTATAACTACGAGTTGAAAAAGCAGCAATCTTGGTTGTTGTTTTATCATTGGGGCTCCGAGACAACAAGGACAATTTCTAGCGCATTGATATCTTCAAGTGGCTTTAGCTTGATGAATAAGAATGCCTCATTATTGAGTGTTTTTACTTCAGTAACCTCTCCTACTGGATAACCCTCTGGGTAGGATCCTCCAATGCCGCTCGTAACAAAAATATCCCCTAATTTAACATCAGTTTCAAGGGGCATAAATTTCACTCTCATATTGCCTTCATTTGAGGCTATGCCTTTGGTGATACCTCTAGCACCATTGCGGACATTTTTTACTGGAATGTATTGTGTTGGGTCAGTGATTAGTTGCACCGTGGCGTAAAAAGGTGTTGACTGGATGATTTGGCCAACAACACCATTCGCTCCCAAGACAGCTTGAGATTTTATGACGAAGTCGTTTCTGCCCTTGTTGATGACCAGTTGTTTTTTTAATCGAGATTGTGCAATGGATTTAATGTGTGCTAGCTTGAATGCGTTCTCAGGAAGAGCATAGCTGGCATCAATAAGATTGCTGATTTTTTGGTTTTCTAGAACCAGATTATTGTAGATTTGTAGTTTTGCTTTTAGCTCGAATAATTCATTTGTAAGTTGTTCATTCTCGTTAATGATCTGATCTATGTTGCTGCCTTTGTCACTTATCCAATTCATCATTTGAGTTGGCAAGTCAACGAAAAAGTAGATCGGTGACAACAATGTTGTCATATTGCGCTTGATGCTATCTAGGTACGAGAATCGAACATCCAGCACAATCAAAATAATGGCGATTAACGCAGCGATAGACGGATTAAAAAATCGCATAATCAAAGTAAAGTTGAGCTTGTCGTCCCCGAATTGAGATAATTTTTACTGGTAGCTCACAGGTGTTTTTTTTAACGTATTTCACAAGGGAATCGATATCCATACGCTTATTAAAATGATGCCTCAATTTTGAGAGGCTTGTTTACTCAGCTGCCAAAAAACCCATATTGTGCTCGTTAATCATATCAAGCGCTATGCCACCACCGCGAGCTACACAAGTCAGTGGGTCGTCTGCAATACTAACTGGCAGGTTGGTTTCGCTATTAATTAATTTATCAAGGCCTTCGAGTAAAGCGCCACCACCAGTTATAACTAAGCCGTTTTGGGCAATATCTGAAGACAGCTCAGGTGGCGTCTGCTCCAATGCAGTTCGCACGGAGCCAATAATCATCCCAAGTGGTTCGGCGAGTGCCTCTAATATCTCAGCATTGGTGATTTCAAAGCTAACTGGGATACCCTTAGCGACATCACGACCTCTGAATTCAATTTTCTTCACTACTTTAGACGGAAAGGCCGAACCGACCTCTTCTTTAATTTGCTCAGCAGTCGCTTCGCCAATAATGATGCCATGTGCGCGTCTAACATACTTGACGATAGTATCATCAAATACATCGCCCCCGACCCTAAGAGAATCAGAGTAGACAATGCCGTTTAAAGACATAATGGCAATCTCAGTTGTACCACCACCAATATCAATCACCATGGCGCCTGAGGCTTCTTCAATTGCCATGCCGGCACCAAGAGCTGCTGCCATTGGCTCTTCAATTAAGTAAACATCTCTGGCACCTGCACCCACAGCACTTTCTTTAATTGCGCGACGCTCCACTTGGGTGGCTCCACATGGTACACAAATAAGTACTTTTGGACTTGGAGAGAAAAACCCTGATTTGAGTACTTTACGGATAAAGTACTGAAGCATTTTTTCTGTCACCTTGAAGTCAGCAATAACGCCATCTTTCATCGGTCTAATGGCTTCAATGGCGCCTGGCGTTCTTCCCAACATATTTTTTGCATTTTGACCAACGGCAATAACCGTGGATTCTAGCGCACCTTTTTCGTGTCGGAGGGCAACAACCGAAGGCTCGTTTAGAGCGACTTTGCCGTCCATATGAATTAGCGTATTTGCGGTGCCCAAGTCGATAGATAGATTTTGACCTTTGAAGAAGTTAAACATAGTGAAAATTCCTACTAGATATTGATAAAATGCTCAAACAGAACAATATAACCTGATGGGACGTAATAGACAATAGCGAAGGCCAAATAAATATGAAAATAAAGCAAAAACACCTTGTAGAGAGTATTTTTTCTGCTCTCCAGTACATCTCTTACTATCATTCTCCGGATTTTATCCAAGCGATGGTTGAGGCATATGAGAAAGAGAGCAATGTCAGTGCAAAAAATGCCATTGCGCAAATTCTAATTAACTCAAAAATGTGCGCTTTCGGCAAGCGCCCGTTATGCCAAGACACGGGTATTGTTAATATTTTTTTAGAAGTGGGCATGGATGTCCAGTGGGACGCGGACCTTTCGGTTGAAGAAATGATTAATGAGGGCGTTAGACTGGCTTATACACACCCTGATAATCCACTCAGAGCGTCAGTTGTTAGCGATCCTTTGTTTTCTAGAACAAACACTAAAGATAATACGCCTGCCGTGATTCACACCAAAATGGTCAAGGGTGACAAACTAGATGTCATTGTTGCTGCAAAAGGTTGTGGTTCTGAAAATAAAGCCAAATTTACTGTACTCAATCCTGACGATAACCTGACAGACTGGCTATTAAAAACCATCCCGACAATGGGTGCTGGCTGGTGCCCACCAGGCATTTTGGGTATTGGTGTCGGTGGTACACCAGAAAAGGCAATGTTGATGGCGAAGGAGTCATTGATGGATCCTATTGATATTAACGAAGTTAGAGATAAGGACAATCCTAGTGACATTGAGAAGCTTAGGATTGATCTTTTTGACAAAGTTAATAATCTTGGTATTGGCGCCCAAGGATTGGGTGGTTTGACCACGGTACTAGATGTGAAGCTAAAAGACTATCCAACACATGCTGCCTCGCAACCTATTGCAGTTATTCCAAATTGCGCAGCAACTAGGCACGTGCATTTCACCCTTGATGGCTCAGGTGTAGCTGAGTTGCCCCCGGTTGATTATGATGCCTACCCTGACTTAGAAATGGATTATTCACAATATAAAAAAGTCAGTCTGTCAGAGCTTACTAGGGAGCAAATGCAAGACTGGAATATTGGTGATACTTTGCTACTAAGTGGCACTATCATTACTGGCCGAGATGCAGCTCATAGAAGATTAAACGAAATGGTTGAGTCTGGTGAAGGCCTTCCAGAGGGTGTTGATTTTGATAATAAGTTTATCTACTACGTCGGTCCAGTAGATGCTGTTGGTGAAGAAGTTATTGGCCCTGCAGGCCCAACTACAGCTACCCGAATGGATAAGTTTACCGATATGATGCTTGAAAATACAGGCATTCTTGGCATGATTGGCAAGGCGGAGCGCGGACCAAAGGCAGCAGAAAGTATCAAAAAACATCAGGCTAGTTACCTAATAGCAGTGGGCGGTGCAGCTTATCTTATTTCCAAATCCATTAAAAAAGCAAAGGTTTTGGCTTTTGAAGAAATGGGCATGGAGGCCATTTATGAATTTGAAGTAAAAGATATGCCAGTTGCTGTTGCGGTTGACCCACGGGGTAATAATATCCACAAAGTGTTTAATCAGATACCTGTTGCTGCGGTTAAATAATGTA
>CAZZER010000008.1:22545-39030 GCA_964653365.1 uncultured Candidatus Thioglobus sp. | reverse complement strand
AATAATATCCACAAAGTGTTTAATCAGATACCTGTTGCTGCGGTTAAATAATGTATGCAGTCATTATGATTTCATGATGTAAATCTCTGAAATACTTAAAGGGTACAAGCATGCAATTTAAATTAACTGTTCCTAGCGTATAATTCGCGCTGAAGTTGGTCGGATAGTCGCTGGTGGTGTATACCATCAGAGGAAAGTCCGGGCTCCATAGGGCAAAGTGCTAGCTAACAGCTAGGCGCAGTAATGCGACGGAAAGTGCAGCAGAAAAGAAACCGCCTACTGAGTAGGTAAGGGTGAAATGGTGCGGTAAGAGCGCACCGCGCACTTGGTGACAAGGGCGGCAAGGTAAACCCCACTTGGAGCAAGCTCAAATAGGAAGGCATTGGCGTGGCTCGCGCTGTCTTCGGGTAGAGTGCTAAAGATGCTTGGTGACAAGTCTCGTAGATGAATGACTATCGTGACCTCGGTCAGACAGAACCCGGCTTATAGATCAACTTCACTTATTTTAAGTCCTTGTGGAATCAAGACTATAATTAACGGGCAAATCTTTTCAATATTATTGGAGTACGGAAATGACTTATGTATATCTAGCATTAGCTGTAGTTGCCGAGGTGATTGGCACTAGCCTGTTGAAGGCAACAGAGGAGTTTACTAAAATTACACCCACTGCTATTGTTGTGTTGTGTTATTTTTGCGCAATGTGGCTGTTGACTTTGGTTCTAAGAGAGATGACCGTAGGTATTGTTTATGCAATCTGGTCGGGGTTAGGTATTGTTTTAGTTGCTGCGGTAGCTGCTGTTTACTACAAGGAAGTTCCCGATCTTCCAGCCATTATTGGTATGGGGTTAATTATTTCTGGGATTGTTGTTATGCACTTGTTTTCCGGCTCAATGGAGCACTAATTACAGCCTGCATTTTTTTCAAAATCTGAGAGTTGAAAAATAATAAACTTCTGAATACAGAGATAATCAATGTCTGTAACAGAAAAAACTTTAGGTTTATTCTTTAATAATTGAATTTTTTTCTATTAATTCATAATAAAAATAAATTTTTTCCTTATTATTGATGTCATAATAAGAATATGTTTAAATTAGACGAAAGAGACATTCAAATTTTAGCCATTCTTCAAGAAGAGGGCAGAATTACTAAAACCGCCTTAGCAGAACGTCTAAGCCTATCTTTAACGCCGTCATGGGATCGATTGCAGCGACTCGAAGAGGCTGGCATTATCGATGGATACACTGCTAAACTTTCACCGAAATTTATGAAAAACTTCCATTTGGTAATCACCGAAGTGGAATTAGAGAGCCATAAAGAGGGTGAGTTCGAGCGCTTTGAGCAAGCCATTACCAGTTTTGACGAGGTTCAGTCTTGCTGGTCTGTTGGTGGAGGTCTGGATTACATTTTGCGCGTTTTGGTTGAAGATGTTTCTGGCTACCAAGCATTTATCAACAAAGTGCTAAAGGCCGACATTGGTCTGCGCCGTTATTTTAGTTACGCCGTCATTGATAGCATCAAAGACAACAAGACAGTGCCAGACAGTCTTATTCGCAACTCTTCCGTTGCTAAGTAGTTCACTTACTAAAAACCTCTTCTTTATTTTTATTTATGCGCCCAAGCACTGCGCGATCAATACCGCTATTGTCCTGAAACCCTCTAACATCGGTAAATGATTGTTGCATAAGTCGCATTATTTCCCTTTGTTGGTTATAACCATGCTCTAGTAATAAATAACCGCCTGAGTTAAGCTGTTTAGGGGCTTGATCGATAATCGTGCGAATGTCATTTAGACCATCTTCGCCTGAGGTAAGTGCCTCGATCGGCTCAAATTTTAGGTCTTCAAGATGAAGGTCGTTATCTTCAACATAAGGTGGATTACTAATCACTAAGTCAAAGAATTGATTTGGAACTGCTTCAAACCAACTGCCAAGGCTAAATTCAACAGATGACGCTACGTTCTTTGAATTGGTTTTTGCTACCTCAAGTGCAGCCATTGATTGATCGGTTGCACTCACTAGCCATTTGGGGTATTTGTCTGCCAAAGTAATGGCGATAATACCGCTGCCTGTACCTAAATCCAAAACTCTAATTGGGTCATTTGAATCGAATAAACCAAGGGCAATATCAATCAATAATTCGGTCTCAGGTCTTGGAATTAGCGTGTCTGATGTAACTTTAAAATCTAAGTGATAAAAACCTTTAGAGCCAGACAAATAAGCAAAAGGCTCACCACTTTGGCGCTTTTGAATAAGAAGATCAAGCTTCGCTAATTCCTTTGCACTAATCCTATAACCTGGGTTGGCATACAACGCAGATTTTGAACAATCAAGCGCCAGACAAAGTAGTTCTTCGATGTCAATAAGGTCACTACGGAGAAAGTCTTGAGTTGTTCTTATCCTAGACATGTAGCATTAGCTAGGATGTTATTACTGCGCCTGAACTTCAGCAGCCACAGGGGACGCAGTAACAAGTTGTGCTGTCTTTTGTTTTGAGTCAATCAAGTTCTTGAGAGCAACAATAAGACCAAGGCCGATAAATGCGCCAGGGGGTAACAATGCAATTAAACTGCCCTGGTAGCTATCAATGAAAGTAATTTTAAGAGAAGCGCCAAATTCACCAAATAGCAGATCAGCCTGATCAAATAATGTGCCATTACCAAGAATCTCTCTCATTGCGCCGAGTAATATCAGAACAGCGCCAAAACCAATGCCCATCATCAAACCATCAACAATGGATTTGTCCCAGCTATTTTTTGAGGCAAATGCTTCAGCACGACCCAAGATTGCACAGTTGGTTACAATTAGGGGCACAAAAATTCCAAGAATCAAATACATGTCATAAAAAAATGACTGCATGATGAGGTCAACTATGGTCACAAATGAGGCAATCAATAATACAAAAATAGGTATTCTCACCTCTTTCCTAATGTGTTGACGAAATAATGAAACTGTCAAATTAGAGGCAACCAAAACAAAGGTTGTTGCCAAGCCAAGACTAAGGGCATTCACAACATTATTGGTTACTGCCAAAAGCGGGCACAGACCCAACAAAGCAACTAAGGCTTGGTTGTTGTTCCAAAGGCCACTGCGTATTATTTTTATATAGTCTTGCATAGTGCGCATATTATATCAATATGCAGAGAAAGCAGAGAAGCTTGCGATTTTCTGATTGAAAAAATCCAATATTTTTACTGAGTATGTAAAAAATACATAAGTTTTTTAACCCAAGTAAGCGTAAAAATAGAATTTTTTTATTAGAAATGACAATCTTTAAATGACTACTGTTTTTGAAAGCGCAACAATTGCACACACATCAGGCAATCCGAACTCACATACTGCTGCAACAGAGGTTTTGCCAGTTGAGGGTTTCAAGGCGGCCACTGAAGAAATATCTGAGTGGCAAGGCTATGAGCCAACACCCTTATTTAGTCTAAAAAATATCTCTTCCAGTCTTTCACTTGGCGAGGTACTTTACAAAGACGAGGGCCCTCGATTTGGCCTGGGAAGCTTTAAGGCGCTTGGTGGCTCCTATGCAGCACTCAAGGTTTTGCAAAGAGAAATATCAAGAGCACTGGATAAAGCCATCTCTCTTGAGGATATTCGCCTTGGAAAATACAGCGGTGAGGCTGCAAAAATAACTTTGGTCTCAGCAACTGATGGAAACCATGGTCGCTCGCTCGCTTGGGGTTGTCAGCGTTTTGGCGCACCTTGCAAAATATACATCCACGCAGAAGTGAGTGAGGGCAGGGCAGTAGCGATGCGTGAATTGGGCGCTGAGGTTATACGTATCGATGGCGATTACGACGACTCGGTAGATCTTGCAAGGACTGAAGCAGATGCGAATAATTGGTTTGTCGTTTCTGATACCTCTTGGCCAGGCTATGTCGTACCTCCAAGAGATGTAATGCTGGGTTATGGTGTTATGATGAATGAGATAAGTGAGTCGTTAGTGAAGGCGCCAACACATGTTTTTATCCAAGGCGGCTGTGGTGGTTTTGCGGGTTCAGTCTGCGCTTCTATACGCCAAATTTGGGGTGAGCAATCGCCAAGAATCGTCATCGTTGAGCCGCATCTTGCAAATTGTCTTTTTGAAAGTTCAAAGGCCAATCAAGCGCTGTTTGTAAAAATCAACGAAGAAAGCATCATGGCAGGTTTGTCTTGTGGTGAAGCATCGGCAATAGCTTGGGATATTATTGCTGAAGAGGCGAGTGACTTTATCACCATACCTGAGAATGTGGTTGCACCTACAGTTAGAATGCTCGCTAACGGAGAGCTAGGCGACAATAAAATTGAAGCCGGTGAAAGTGCTGTGGCTGGTTTGGCTGGACTTATTTGTGTTGCCAAGCAACAAGAGTTGCGAGAAAAACTTGGTTTGGATGAATCGTCCCGAGTGTTATTATTTGGCTCAGAAGGGGTGACTGATCAAGCGATATTTGATGAAATCATGACTGGGGATGCTTATGGCTAACATACCTCGGCGCGGCTTCCCAGTTGCTGAATTTGAAGCTAGATTAAGTCGCGCCCAAAGCCTGATGTCGGCGCAAGATTTAGATGGCATACTACTGATGACTGAGCCAGAAGTTCGCTATTTCAGTGGCTTTCATACACTTTTTTGGCAAAGTCCCACACGTCCTTGGTTTTTGTTTTTACCGAGTAATGGAAAACCGATTGCCATCATTCCTGAAATCGGCGCTGCTCTCATGCGTGAGACTTGGGTTGATGACATTCGTACCTGGAGTGCGCCATCACCAGCTGATGATGGCATAAGCTTGTTGTTGGAATTGTTAACCCCGCTATCGAACCAGGGTGGGCGATTGGGCGTTATGAAAGGGCATGAAACCAATCTACGCATGCCGCTTGCAGACTATGAAAAGCTCATGTCGTCATTGCCAGGGATAAACCTGGTGGATTCCACCCAATTGGTTCGTAGTTTGCGGATGGTCAAATCAGAAGCGGAAATTGAGAAAATTGCTCATATTTGTGGCATTGCTTCCAACGCTTTTGATCGCGCGAACGACATTTTTTACAAAGGCCAACCCTTTGCCGAGGTTTGTAGAGCTTTTCGTATGGAATGTCTTGCACAAGGGGCTGACGATGTGCCGTACTTGGCTGGCGGTGCTGATCATGGTGGCTATAGGGATATCATCTCTCCGCCATCCGAGCGACCTTTACAATCTGGTGATATTCTAATGCTGGATACAGGCGCTACATTTGATGGATATTATTGTGACTTTGATCGAAATTTTGCTATTGAGCGGGATGATGAATTGTCACGTCGTGCACACGATACCTTGTGGCGTGCAACCGAAGCTGGACTGGAAGCAGCTCGACCGGGCAATACTTGTCGACAGCTATTTCAGGCGATGAGTAATGTGATTGCAGAAATGGATTGCCCCGAGGGCGATGTTGGAAGAATGGGGCACGGCCTTGGCATGCAACTTACAGAACAGCCCTCACACGCAGTTTTTGACGAGACGATCTTGGAGGAAAATATGGTTATTACACTAGAGCCGTCGCTTGGTTATGGTGATGGCCAAATTATGGTGCACGAAGAAAATATCGTTGTGCAAAATGGTGCACCGCGTTTGTTGTCTCGGCGAGCCCCTCAACAATTACCTATCATTGGTAGAGGTTAAGATGAAATTGGACTTTACAACGGATAACGGTATTGGCTTTAAAGCCACGTTGGGTTTGATTGTATTGCAAACCGATGAAACGATTGAATCCGAATTTTCTAAAATCTTGCCAAAAGAAGGTGTGGCGCTCTACCATAGCCGCATCCCGATGTGCAACGAGGTCAATCCTGATACATTAAAACAAATGCACAAAGCCATACCTGCTTCTACCGATCTTCTACCGCCCTCACTTTCGTTTGATGTCATTGGTTATGGTTGTACTTCTGGGTCTTGCCTTATTGGTACTGAGGCGGTACAAGATGCAGTGCACCTAGCGCACCCTGAAGCCAAAGTTACAAATCCGATGAGTGCTATTATTGCCGCCTGTGAGGCATTAGGTGTTAAGAAGATTGGCTTTTTAACGCCCTATGTACCCGAGGTGTCATTACAAATGCGCGAGCAACTTGAAAGCTGCGGCTATAGCGTTGCGGCATTTGGTTCATTTGAAGAGATGGAAGATAGGGTTGTTGCCAAGATTAGTGAAGCATCTATTCTGGCCGCAATTGAGGCTGTTGCTGCTCAAGCTGAATGTGATGCCGTTGTCGTTTCCTGCACAAGCCTGCGCTCATCAGACTTTATCGAAGAGGCAGAGGCGCGTATTGGTAAGCCAGTAATCACTAGCAATTTGGCTATGGCTTGGCATATGATGACACTCGCTAACTTGTCATTTGCTGGAAGCCAATTTGGTCAACTATATAGGCTTGATAATTAATGGCAATAGCTTTTTCCAATCTGAGAATAAATGGCAAAAGTATTAACAAAACAACAGATTGACCAGTATCACGACAGAGGTTTTATTTCACCCATCCGAGTGATTTCTGAGGTTGATGCATTAGCTATTAAAGATCAAATTGCAGAAGCTGAACGGGAATATCCAAATGAGATACACGCCCAAAGTCGTAACAACTTACACCTGTCTTTTACGTTTCTTGACACTCTAGCGCACCACCCAATTGTTGTTGGTGCAATGCAAGATTTACTTGGGCCCGATCTCGCTCTTTGGGCATCGGTTATGTTTACCAAGGAACCATCGTCCAATCACTATGTCAGCTGGCATCAGGATGGCACCTATATGGGCATGAACAGCAACGACTTTGCCACGCCTTGGATTGCCTTATCTCCAAGTACGGTGGAGACTGGTTGTATGTCGATGATTCCTGGTAGTCATAAAAACAAAATTCGAAATCATAAGGACACTTTTGAGGACAATAACATTCTCACTCGAGGTCAAAAAATTGAAGGCATCGATGAGAAAAAATCCGTTAACTTAATCTTAAAACCGGGAGAAATGTCGATTCATCACGGCGCTATAATCCACGGCTCTCGACCCAATAAGAGCAAGCAAAGACGCATTGGTTTTGCTTTACAGTCTTATATGCCGCCTACCGTTAAGCAGGTTGTTGGGCAAAATATTTGGACACATATTTGTGGCAATAAAAGAAAAGATTTGGATGGTGTTGGTTTGACAAGGCCAAAATTTGATATGGATCCAACCGGTGTTGCCCAACGCCAATTGGCAAATGAAAATTTGTCAGAAATCCTTTACAAGGGTGCCGACATCAAGCGAGAGTATTAGTTTTTACTTAATAAATCCCCATTATTGTTATTTGTGAAATTTTTTGAAATAGCGGGCTATTAAAACTGAGCTATACTTTAACCATATTAATAACTCACTACCATTATGAATAACGACTCACCTTTGGTCACAACAGATTGGCTTAACGAAAATTTGAAGCACAAAAATATCGTGGTTTTGGATGCTAGTATGGATAAAGTTGTGGGTAAAGAGCCACTTGTTTATGAGGAGTTTTATTGCATTCAGGGCGCACAAAAATGTGATGTTGAGCAAGCTTTTCATGATGAAAGTAGCAATCAACCACATACAATGCCAACAGTTGCGCAGTTCACGTTTGAGGTGCAGAGGTTAGGAGTTAATACCGAAAGCACCGTGGTTATTTATGACAACCAAGGTATTTACTCGGCGCCGAGAGCTTGGTGGATGTTTAAGAGTATGGGCCACCAAAATGTTTTTGTGCTCGATGGCGGTCTGCCAGAGTGGCTTGACAAAGGCTATGCTATTGATCAGCAGTATAGTTCAAAACCCAAAGGCAACTATGAAGGTGCTTATCAGGCTGGCACTGTCTGTGGCTCTGACAAGGTATTAGAAGTTATTAAAACCAAAGAAAAGACTGTTGTAGATGCCAGAGCAAATGCGCGCTTTATAGGTGTGGCACCCGAACCTCATGCGGGGCTGCGAAGTGGCCATATCCCTAATTCGGTTAATATACCTTTTCTTGATTTGTTATCGGGATATCGTTTTAAGTCGCCAGAGCTTATTCGGGCGTTATTTGAAAAACAAGATTCTATTGATAAGCAGTTAATATGCTCTTGTGGTTCAGGCATTACTGCATGTGTGGTTATGTTGGCAGCCAGTGTTATTGGCATAGAAAAACTTTGTCTTTATGATGGCTCATGGAGTGAGTGGGGTAGTGATGATAAGATGCCTATTGAAAAATAATTAAAGATCCGTCTTTAAGGCTAGTATGGAAAAAATCAAAAAAATCGATATTTTTCTATACGCTAAATTACAAGGGATTGTTGTTGGCTTAATTGGCCTAGTTTGTGGGGTCTTATACGCTACAATTGGCACCATAATAGACCTGAGTACAATTGGCCTGAATGCTGGCACTGCGCTCGCTTATCTTGCGATCATTGGGATGCCTGTGATTTTTGCTAGTTTTGGTTTTGCAACTGGGCTTATCGGAGGCTTTCTGTACAATTATTCAGCGAAATGGCTGAGCTTTGTTAAGCTGAATCTTGAAAAATAAAACAACAAGGGGTTGATCAAAATGACTTACCAAGACGTTCTTAACTATTGGTTTTCTTCACGGAGTAAAAAACACTGGTTTGATTCAACGCCAGAAATTGACTCGGAAATTCGTGGAAAGTTTGAAGACTTGTACAAAAGCGCGGCAGCTGGCGAATTGAATGATTGGCGAGAGAAACCTGAAAGCGCTCTGGCGTTAATCATCGTTTTGGATCAACTTCCACTAAATATGTACCGAGGCAAAGCGAAGTGTTTTTCAAGCGAGAATTTATCGCTCGAATGTTGCCATTATGCCTTAGCAGAAGGTTATGACAATAAAATGCATGAAGAAGAATTATTGTTTTTGCTTATGCCACTTGGGCATAGTGAAAATTTGTCCGATCAAAATCTCCATGTGCAGCTTGTTGAAAAGTACACCCAAAGTGGAGAAATTAAAGAAGCTGACGCATTAAGGTTTGCCAAACATCACCGGGGCTTGGTTAAGGAATTTGGTCGCTTCCCTCATCGGAATGCCATATTAGGGCGCGAAAGCACTCCAGAAGAACTTGACTATTTGGCTTCTGATCGGGCGTTTACTGGTTAAATAAATCTAAGTTGAAAATGCAATCTCATTATTAACAACTTTGGCTTTAATGGTTGAACCGGAGATGTATTCACCCGCGAGTATTTTCTGAGAAAGTGGATTTTCAATAAGTTGCTGAATAACGCGTTTTAGAGGTCTTGCGCCAAAAACAGGATCATAACCACGCTCAACAATCAAGTCCAGGGCATCTTCATTGATTTCGATGGATAGACCTAGCTCAGAAAGTCTTGATCGAAGCTGATCAATTTGCAAGGTTGCGATACCTTTTATTTGTGGTTTTCCAAGATTATCAAAAATCACAATTTCATCGATACGGTTAACAAACTCTGGTCTGAAATGTTCACTTACCAGTTGCGTTAGTTCTTGGTTTAAGTCTTTTCCAGGGTTATCCTGAATCAAGTTTGAGCCCAAGTTGGATGTCATCACAATCACGGTGTTCTTAAAATCAATCGTGCGCCCTTGGCCATCGGTAAGGCGGCCATCATCAAGTACTTGTAAAAGCACATTAAAAACATCTGGGTGTGCTTTTTCAACTTCATCAAGCAAAACAATGGAGTACGGTTTGCGACGCACCGCTTCAGTAAGCACACCCCCTTGCTCATAACCAACATAGCCGGGAGGGGCGCCAATCATTCGGGCAACCGAGTGTTTTTCCATAAATTCACTCATATCAATACGAATGATGGCTTGCTCGGTATCAAACAAAAATTCTGCCAAAGCTTTGGTTAGTTCGGTTTT
The DNA here is from genome assembly GCA_964653365.1 of uncultured Candidatus Thioglobus sp. Lineage (GTDB taxonomy): Bacteria > Pseudomonadota > Gammaproteobacteria > PS1 > Pseudothioglobaceae > Pseudothioglobus. The sequence goes on along the minus strand of CAZZER010000008.1, from coordinate 29,208 downwards.
GCCCACACCTGTTGGTCCCATAAAAAGAAAAGAGCCGTCAGGGCGGCTAGGGTCAGCCAATCCTGCTCGAGCGCGACGAACACCGTCAGAAATAACCTCAACAGCTTTCTCTTGGCCGATTAGTCGTTGGTGAAGCGCAGTTTCCATTTGCAAAAGTTTATCTTTTTCACCAGCCATCATTTTGTCAACCGGGATTCCTGTCCAGCGGGCCACAATATCGGCAATTTCATCCTCAGTTACTTGGTTTCTTAGCAAGGTCATCTCTTCATTGCTGGCATTTTCGGCGGTGGCAATCTTGCTTTCAAGTTCTGGAATAACACCGTATTGGAGTTCACTCATTTTGGCTAAGTCATTATTGCGTTGTGCCACTTCAAAATTAGCTTTTGCCTGTTCTAGCTCCTCTTTTAAATGGTGCGCCCCTTGTACTTGTGATTTTTCTTTTTTCCAAGTCTCTTCTAAATCGGCGTACTCTTTTTCAAGAGTTTTGATATTGTTTTCAAGTTCTTTGAGTCGCTCTTTTGAGGCCTTGTCTTTTTCCTTTTTAAGCGCCATTCGCTCGATTTTCAGTTGCACCAATTTACGATCAAGCTTATCCATCGATTCTGGTTTGGAATCAATTTCCATTCGAATTTGTGAAGCCGCCTCGTCGATGAGGTCAATGGCTTTATCCGGCAACTGTCTATCAGTTATGTAGCGCTGAGAGAGATTCGTTGCGGCGATAATTGCAGGATCGGTTATCTCGACACCGTGGTGTACTTCGTAGCGCTCTTTTAGTCCTCGTAAGATGGCAACCGTATCTTCTTCGCTGGGCTCATCAACCAACACTTTTTGAAAGCGACGCTCTAAAGCTGAGTCTTTTTCAATGTATTGCCGATACTCATCAAGCGTAGTGGCACCCATACAATGCAGGTCGCCTCGGGCAAGAGCGGGCTTTAACATATTGCCCGCATCCATCGCCCCATCAGCTTTGCCAGCGCCTACCATCGTGTGCAGCTCATCGATAAACAAAATGACTTGTCCTTGCTCTGACTCAATTTCCTTTAACACAGCTTTTAATCGCTCTTCGAACTCGCCACGGTATTTAGCGCCAGCGAGTAGTGCAGCCATATCAAGAGAGAGAAGGCGTTTGCCCTTTAAGCCCTCGGGCACTTCATTGTTAATAATGCGTTGAGCCAAGCCTTCGGCAATTGCTGTTTTACCTACCCCGGGCTCACCAATAAGCACAGGATTGTTTTTGGTACGTCGTTGCAGCACTTGGATTGAGCGGCGTATTTCGCCATCGCGTCCAATCACTGGGTCGAGCTTGCCATCGATGGCACTTTGGGTGAGATCAATAGTGTATTTATCCAACGCTTGTCTTTGTGATTCTGCATTCTGATCTGCCACGTTTTGGCCTCCTCTAAGTTGTTCAATTTTTTCATTAATTTTGTTTTTGTCGGCGCCACAATCTTTTAGGATTTTGGCGGATTGATCTGGCGAATCGATAATTGCAAGCAGAAACAATTCTGTCGAAAGAAAGGAGTCACCCTTCTGTCCGGCGAGCTTGTCGGTTTGATTGAGTAATCGAATTAAGTTTTGCGAGGGCATAACATCGCCATTGGGGTTATTAATTTTTCCCAAGGACTGAATTGCTTCTGAAAGCCCCTTTGTTAGTTTGGCAACATTAATGCCAGATTGTAATAGAATCTGGCTGACACTACTTCCCGTGTTGTCTGTCATTGTTTTCAACAGATGCAGCGGTTCAATGACACTATGGTCGTTTCTTACCGCTAGTGATTGAGCACTTGCTAAATCTTGCTGAAATTGGCTGGTTAATTTATTAATGTCCATTGTTACATTTAAACTCTTTTGGTGTTCAATATCTTTTATTTATGGGATGATTGGCACTTTTCAAGTAAAAAGCAAAAACCACAAAATGACCGGCACATTAAATATCGTATTATTTGAGCCCGAAATACCTAACAATACTGGCAGTATTATTCGTCTGTGTGCCAATATGGGTGCAAGACTGCATCTTATCAAACCTTACGGTTTTGAGATTACCGATAAGCGACTAAGAAGGGCGGGGCTTGATTACAAAGAGTTGATGTGCATGGAAGAATACGAGGATTTTGATGATTATCTCGACCGTGCCAACCCTAATCGTATTTTTGTGGTCAGTTCAAAGGTTGACACGTGTTATACAGACGTGGAGTACCAAAAAGGGGATTCGTTTTTATTCGGCAGAGAAACCAGCGGCTTGCCAGATGCCATCCGCAATCAGTTTGAAGGCATTACTCTACCAATGCAAGAAGGCTCGCGCAGCTTGAATTTGGCCAATTGCACTTCAATTGTTGCTTATGAGGCATGGCGTCAGCTAGGCTTCTGCACGCTCTAGACATTGGTTGATTATTGATCATGATGTCGCAAGGTGACAGTTTAATGACAGTTGCCCAGTCGTTTTTTTAAACGAAACGACTATTGACGTGGTTTATTGATATACAATTACACCAACTTATGTAATATTTAGGAACCCTGTTGTATCGATTAGCCTTGTTTATGGAATATGAGCGGTTACAAACATGACCATTCTTATCCTTTATGTTGCATTCGCTTTGCTCTTTTCGTTCCTGTGCTCCATTGCAGAGGCGGTACTATTGAGCGTCACTACGGCTCATATTAATGTGCTTGAGAAGGAGGGGAGGGCTTCAGGCCCATTACTGCGTGAATTAAAAGATGATATTAACAGGCCGCTGGCCGCGATTCTTACACTTAACACCATTGCCCATACTGTAGGGGCTGTAGGCGCTGGTGCCCAGGCTCACCAAGTGTTTGGTAACGCCTGGGTGGCCTTTTTTTCTGCAATCCTGACGCTGTTAATCTTGGTGGTGTCGGAAATTATTCCAAAAACATTGGGCGCGACCTACTGGAGGGGCTTGGCAGGCGTTACCGCGCATGGGCTAAAATTTCTGATAAAGATGCTCTACCCCTTTGTCATATTATCTGAGTTTATGACACGTGGCCTGACAAAAGAGAAAGCAATTGAGGGCTTTAACCGAGAGGAGTTTGCGGCGATGGCAGATCTTGGAGAGCAGGAGGGGCAGCTCGAAGAGCGAGAGTCGCGCATTCTTAAAAACATGTTTTTACTGCACGAAACCTTCGTCACCGACGTGATGACGCCACGTCCAGTGGTGTTTTCATTGCCTGAATCACTTACGGTTTACGAGTATTTCGATAAACACTATGACTCCAGTTTCTCGCGTATTCCGGTTTATTCAGAAAACGATGAAGTGTTCACAGGCTTTGTGCTTAAAGATGACTTATTGCTAGCGCAGGCACGAAGTAATACTGACAATAACTTGGAAACTTATCGGCGCAATCTACTTACATTATCAGACCAAACTTCCCTATCTGACGCATTTGACGAAGTTTTAAAGCAGCGTGCACATATCATAGTAATCATCGATGAATACGGTGGTATGGAAGGCATTATCACCATGGAGGATATATTGGAAACGTTGCTCGGGCTGGAGATAATGGACGAAAGCGACAAAACAGCCGACATGCAACAATACGCTCGGCGCATGTGGAAAAAGCGTGCACAGGAGATGGGCATAACTCATGCCAATGGGGAATAGTCGACTTGATACTCCTATGATGACTTGAGCTCGGAAACCAAACGAGGCTACACCATATGTGGTGCAAAGCCTAAGCGTTAAGTTTTGTTAATGTGTAAGCGTTGGTAAAGTCCTTAATGTTGACGGGTTTTTTGCCAGCCAGTTGCACGGTGTTTAAGCTAAGAATGCCACCACCCGTTGCTACCAAACACTCACCTTTTTTGCACTTAATGACCTCTCCCGGTGCATTGTTGTTGGTTTCAGTAAGAACATTTGCTGAGAGAATTCTTAAGACTTTATTCTCAAATTTATCGCTGGATGCATTGGTTTGTGCAATAGGGTAAGGGTTAAAAGCGCGAATTTGGCGATTAATTTCAACGGCACTTTGATTCCAATCAATCCAAGCCTCTTCTTTGACGAGCTTGCTCGCGTACGTAACACTTTCAGTTTTTTGCGGTGTTGGTGTTAAGTCTCTTAAGTTATCAAGCGCCTCAAGAATACTTTTAGCACCCAATATTGCTAATTTATCGTGCAATGTTTGTGCGGTATCGTCGGTTTCAATATCGCAGCGTTTTTCAAGCAAAATATCACCCATATCGAGCCCTTCGTTCATTTGCATAATGCCGACACCTGTTTGTTTGTCGCCTGCGAGAATGGCACGCTGAATGGGTGCTGCGCCACGCCAGCGAGGTAGTAATGAGGCATGGATGTTTAAGCAGCCGAATTTGGGGGTATTCAACACCGTTTGAGGCAGGATTTGACCATAGGCAACTACCACCATAACATCTGCACTTAAACTAGCCAGTTCGGCTTGCGTTACTTCATCGTGAAAGTTTTGGGGCTGTATGACGGGTAATTGATGTTCCTGTGCATAAATCTTAACTGGGCAGGCGCTTAATACTTTGCCACGGCCTTTAGGGCGATCAGGTTGACAATAAACCGCGACTATTTTGTGTTCTGACTTGTTGAGCGCATCAAGCGTTTCAACGGAAAAATCGGGCGTGCCCGCAAAGACGATTTGCATTATTTTAGTGAACTGCGTGCCGCCTTAATTGCTTGAGAGACTTGCTTTGGTGCTGTACCACCCAAATGGTTACGCGCATTCAGTGAGCCTTCTAGCGAGATAAAATCAAAAATATCCGAATCAATTGTCTTGTCAAAGGATTGTAACTCTTCAAGACTGAGTTCACTCAAGTCTTTATTTTGATTGATGGCAAAAGTAACGGCATTGCCAACCACATCGTGAGCATCTCGAAACGGCATACCTTTTTTGACTAGATAATCTGCTAAGTCGGTTGCTGTTGTGTAGCCTTTCAGTGTTGAGTTACGCATCGTTTCGGTATTAGCTTTGATGGTGGGCACCATATCGGCAAAAACACGCAAACAAGCTTGTAGGGTTTCAACCGTGTCAAATAAAGGCTCTTTGTCTTCTTGGTTATCCTTGTTATAAGCCAAAGGTTGGCCTTTCATCAATGTTAGAAGAGAAATTAAATTGCCGTTTACACGGCCAGTTTTTCCACGCACCAATTCGGGCACATCGGGGTTTTTCTTTTGTGGCATGATGGATGAGCCAGTACAGAAGCTATCCGGCAAGCTGACAAAGTTAAACTGTGCACTTGACCATAGAATTATTTCTTCAGAAAAACGCGAAAGATGCATCATTATCAAACTGGCGTTGGCGCTAAATTCAATCGCAAAGTCACGATCACTAACGGCATCAATAGAGTTGGTACAGATGCGCTCAAAGCCCAGCAATTCTGCCGTACGCTCACGATTAATTGGATAGCTTGTACCCGCGAGTGCGGCAGCACCAAGTGGCATTGTATTAATGCGTTTGTAGCTGTCTTCTAGGCGCTCGTAATCCCGTTTAAACATTTCGAAGTAGGCAAGCAAGTGATGGCCGAAACTCACCGGCTGTGCAGCTTGAAGGTGGGTAAAGCCCGGCATAATGGTTGATTTTTCCTGCTCAGCCAAGTCAAGAAGTGCGTTTAAAAGACGCAGTATTTCGGCGTTAATCATGCTCACTTGATCACGCAGATAAAGGCGAATATCAGTGGCTACTTGGTCATTACGAGAACGGCCAGTATGTAATTTTTTGCCCGGAAGTCCACAAAGTTCGGTAAGTCGTGACTCAATATTCATGTGAACGTCTTCGAGGTCAATTGACCATGTAAACTCACCGGTTTCAATTTCCTTTTTAATGGTGTCTAGTCCACTCAAGATTTGTTGAAGTTCGTCCGTAGTTAGCACGCCTACTTCACAGAGCATGGTTGCATGCGCTATTGAGCCCTCAATATCATAAAAAGCCAACACCTTGTCGAAGGTGACAGAGGCGCCAAAAATTTTGACAAATTCGTCCGTTGGTTCGTTAAAACGCCCACCCCAAAGATTGTTTGTTTCAGAAGTCATTTACTTATTAATGTTTGCTATTGCTTGTGTGCTAATTATCCCTTTAAACCATATTAATATGAGAGCTTTGCACAATTATGAATAATCACCCTCATTGAGCAACATGAGAGTTCAGTACTCGATAAAATATTAAGCATGAAAAAAACTTTGAAAATTGCCACAAGAAAAAGCCCTCTTGCCCTTTGGCAAGCAGAATTTGTAAAGTCACAACTGCAACTTCTACACCCTAATCTTAAAGTTGAGTTAATCAAAATGACAACCAAGGGCGATCAAATTCTTAATTCGCCTTTGTCAAAGATTGGCGGTAAGGGCTTGTTTATCAAAGAGCTTGAAGTAGGTATGCTTGAGGGGCGAGCTGACATTGCCGTACACTCGATGAAAGACGTGCCTTACTCACTGCCCGAAGAGTTTGAACTTGGGGCTATCATGGCTAGAGAAAACCCTCTCGATGCCTTTGTCTCAAATAACTACGAAAATTTAAATGACCTCCCTCTGGGCGCACGCGTTGGCTCTTGCAGTATGAGAAGGGTGGTACAAATCAAGGCAGTTAGGCCAGATCTTGAGATTCTCGACCTTAGGGGTAATGTAAATACCCGCCTAGGTAAGCTCGATGATGGCGAATACGATGCGATAATTTTGGCCTGTGCCGGGCTTATTA
>CAZZER010000008.1:0-22445 GCA_964653365.1 uncultured Candidatus Thioglobus sp. | reverse complement strand
AAGCTCGATGATGGCGAATACGATGCGATAATTTTGGCCTGTGCCGGGCTTATTAGACTTGGTTTTGAAGATAGGATTAAAACTCCTCTAGATATTGAAACCTCTCTTCCAGCTGTTGGTCAGGGAGCACTTGGTATTGAAATTAGAAGGGATGATGATGAAGTCAGTGACCTCATACATGGCTTGATAGATCAAGATACAATGATAGAGGTTTTGGCTGAGCGAGCAATGAATGCAACTCTGGAGGGTGGTTGCTCAGTGCCGATTGCAGGCTTTGCGACAATTAAGGGTGAGGCTTTAACCTTGAAGGGTTTGGTGGGAAGCGTCACTTCGGGTGAAACTTTAACAGAAGAGTGCGTTGGATCGGTTTACGCACCTGAATTTTTAGGGCAATTGGTGGCCAATAACTTGATTGCTAAGGGCGCTAACAAACTGCTGGGCAAGGAGTAAATCAAATGAATGCTTTAAACACCATTGGTTACAACGGAAACAATTTTATTGCCTTTGAAAAAAAATTACCAAAGGTTGCTAGCAGGGATTTATTGGTTGAAATAAAGGCTGTTTCTATCAACCCGATTGATAGTAAGCTCAAACAAATTTTAGGCGGTAGCACTGAAAGCCCTCGTGTTTTGGGTTTTGACGGCTGTGGTGTGGTTAAAGCAATTGGTGAACGTGTCAGCCGATTCAAAGTTGGGGATGAAGTATATTACGCCGGCGATATGACACGCGATGGCTCGAATGCTAATTATCAATTGATAGACGAGAGAATCGTTGGCCATAAGCCCAATTCACTCAGTTATGCTGAGGCTGCAGCGCTACCTCTAACCACTGTTACTGCTTGGGAATCATTGTTTGATCGCTTACGAATCGGCGCTGAAGATACCGGAAAAACGATTTTGTTGATTGGCGGTGCAGGCGGTGTCGGTTCGATTGCAATCCAGCTGGCGAAGAAGGTCGCTAAATTGAATGTTATTGCAACCGCTTCAAGAAATCAGAGTATAGATTGGTGTCGAAAAATGGGTGCCGATCATGTTCTAAAACACGATAATTTGCCAACTCAATTTTCACAACAAAATTTAATCGCGCCAGATTATATTTTGTGTATGGGTGTGCCCGATGACCACCTAGAAGAGATGATAGAGGTAATTGCACCGCAAGGATCAATTTGCTTGTTGGCAAATACAACTAGCCCTTTTGACTTAAATTTGTTAAAGCCAAAAAGTATCCATCTGGTGTGGGAGATGATGTTTACTCGTTCAAAGTTTGAGACTTTAGATATGATTGAGCAGGGCAACATACTCAACGAACTTGCCACATTAATCGACAATAAAGAATTAATGGGCACGCTGACAAAGACACTGTCTCCCATCAATGTAGATAATATTGAGGTTGCTCACGAAGTAATCGAGCGGGGCGAGATGATAGGAAAATTAGCAATTACTAACGAATAGCCACCTAGTCAAATAGGGCGTCAACAAACTCCTTGCCATCAAAAGGCTTGAGATCATCAATGGCTTCGCCAACGCCGATATAGCGAATGGGTAAATTAAGCGAATCAGAAATAGCAAATAATACGCCACCTTTAGCGGTGCCATCAAGTTTGGTGACACTAATGCCGGATAATTCGATCGATTTATTGAATTCTTGCGCTTGTTGAATAGCATTTTGTCCCGAACCGCCATCGATGACAAGCATCGTTTCGTGTGGAGCATTTCCATTGTGTTTTTTGAGAACGCGCTTAATTTTTTCAAGCTCTTGCATCAGATTGTCTTGAGTGTGCAATCGGCCTGCAGTGTCAGCTATAAGAATGTCTATATTTTTTGCGCAAGCTGATTGATACGCATCGTAAACTACAGAGGCCGAATCAGCGCCTGTTTTTTGTGCAACAACAGGTATCTCATTTCGCTCACCCCAGACTTTGAGCTGCTCAACAGCAGCTGCTCTAAAAGTATCCCCAGCGGCCAACATAACTGACTTCCCTTGATTTTGGAAAGATTTGGCAAGCTTACCAATGGTGGTGGTCTTTCCAGCACCGTTAATGCCCACCACAAGTATTACAAAAGTGGCGTTACTATCTGTTGACAACAGGTTGTCGGCGACTAGCAGTGAGCCAAGCTCATCTTTTAGAAGTTGGTATAGACTATCTTCGTCTTTTAGTGTTTTTCGAGAAGCTTTTTTACGAACCGATTCAAGAATTTTGTCGGTGGTGCTAATGCCAATATCAGCGCCAATGAGTAACATTTCAAGTTCATCTAAAAGATCATCATCAATTTGTTTTTTACCTAATAAAATCGAAGATAGGCCATCGCCTAGACGTTGCCGAGATTTAAACAGTCGATCCCTTAAAGAAGTTTTTTGACCGACCGACTGCTGTTCTGAATTTTGATTTTTTTTGAAAAAACCTAGCATAAAGGATAAATTATTTCTGGTGATGGAATTTTACTATGCCCATGACTCTACATTGTTTAATTAGTGCAGTTTATTAATGAAGGTGAGATTTTCTCACGGCCTAGGTTGAAACGGTATGATGTCATTATTTGTAGGAGTTGTTATGCTTTGGGTTAAGGCGTTTCATATCATCAGCGTGATTACATGGTTTGCGGCACTTTTTTATCTGCCACGCCTGTTTGTTTATCATTCTATGGCAAAGGACGATGTGAGTATTGAGCGCTTTAAGATAATGGAGCGCAGACTGTACAAAGGCATCATGATGCCAAGTTTTATTATTACCACGCTTTTGGGTTTGTGGATGTTGCAAAACTACGCATGGCAGCAATACTCTGGCGATCTATGGTTACAAATCAAATTGGCGTTGATTGTTCTGCTAATTGTTTATCACTTCTATTGTGGCTATTTACTTAAAATTTTTGCAGAAGATAGGAACAGTCGCTCTCATCGTTTTTATCGCTGGTTTAATGAGTTTCCAACTGCTTTGCTTTTAAGTATTGTGATATTGGCTGTGGTAAAGCCTTTTTAGAGAGGATTTCATATTGTTGAAACCTCAAGATAACATAAATAGAATAAGATAATGGCCAATCAATACGCAAAAACAGCCAACTTAATAAGTGATTCATCAAGCTTTATTGACTTAAGAAGTGACACAGTAACTTTACCTTCAGAAGGCATGTTTCAAGCTATGCGCAAAGCAAGGTTGGGAGATGATGTTTACGGTGAAGATTTTGAAACAAATCAATTACAAGAGCACGCCGCAGAACTTTTAGGTAAAGAAGCTGCCTTGTTTTTTCCTACGGGAACACAAAGTAATCTCAGCGCCATCCTCTCGCATTGTCAACGGGGCGATGAAGTGCTTATTGGCAAGGAATATCACACCAATGTATATGAAGCACATGGCGCTTCGGTTCTGGGTGGTGTGGGCATTTGCCCCATTGAAACAGACCTGTGTGGTGGCGTCAACCTAAATGATATGCTTTCGCAAATTAAAGATGATGATCCTCACTTTGGTGTTAGCAAATTGCTTTGCTTGGAAAATACGGTTTCTGGCAGAGTTCAATCGCAAGAAAAAATTAACGAATTGGCCCATGCTGCTCACGAAAAAGGCCTAAATGTACATTTGGATGGCGCACGTTTGTTTAATGCTCATATATATTCAGGGTTAACTCTAAAAGAGTTATGCCAAAATTTGGACAGTGTCTCGATATGCTTATCAAAAGGCTTGGGCACACCCGCGGGCTCTTTATTGGTGGCTGATAAAGAGACTATTAGAAAAGCAATACGCCTAAGAAAAATTCTTGGGGGTGGGATGCGGCAAGTGGGCGTGTTGGCTGCTTGTGGTATGTATGCGCTTGAGAATAATGTTACTAGACTTCAAGAGGACCACGATAATGCTCGTCGATTGAACGAAGGCCTTGCAAAGTGTTCTGGTTTGCAAGTGATGACTGATGAGACACAAACCAATATGGTGTTTTTCAACTGTCTTGAGGAACACAGGGAGGGGTTGCAACAGTTTTTGTTTGAAAACAATATTTTAGTACATCAGCTCTCGTCAGAGTCTCGCTTGGTGTGCCACCTGGATGTATCAGAGGCTGATATAGATTTTACGGTTGAAGTTTTTCAACGGTATTTCAGTAGTTAAGTTAACTTGATATTTTGTAATAATTAGCTGCCAGAGTCTCATAGAGCGGTTCTTTTTTAATGAATGAAGAGACGTAACTTGCGATAAAGGCAACCATCAGGGCTGGCAATATTAAATGTAGTGTTGCTGTCATTTCTAAGACAACAAAGGTTGCTGTTAAAGGTGTCCTAATTGTGCCTGAAAGATAGGCAACAATGGCCATAATGATAAGGACTTGTGGATTTATTGCAGTGATGATTGAAGTGCTCTCAGAGCCAATACTGGCACCAATTGAAATCGCTGGCATAAACAAACCCCCTGGAATAGTTGAAGTTAGCGAGGTAAGCGTGGCAAAATATTTCATCAATAAAAAATCAAAACCCAATCTATTAGACTCGAGCATCAACAAAACCTCTTCTTTGCCTGATCCTGCAATGAGACCGTTGGAAAAGTAATTAAAAAGTGCAACAATGCTCCCCAATAGAAGTGCCACCAATAGAACTTTTCCCTTGGTGTGAACAACAAATTTTTTCACTAAAATAACCATTATTTTGGCAAATACACCACCCAAAATCCCAGCAGTAATTGCTAAAGGTATAAGCTGCCAAGTTAAAGTGTAATCAAATTCTAGACTATCAAGTCTTCCAAGGTAAGGCGTGTTGCCTTTGTAGCTAATTGTTGCTAAGTAAATTCCAGCACAACAAAAGGTAATCAGAATCATAGCTTGTTTTTTAATCTTTCTACCTAGCTCCTCGAAGGCAAATAGAACTGCTGCTATAGGGGAGTTAAATGCAACGATAAGGCCAGCACAACCACCAATAACTATCATTGAATGAATCATGATTTTCCGTCTTAAGCTTAAGAAGCGATTGAAGCCGTAGAAAATCGAACTGCCGATATGAATGCAAGGCCCCTCAATGCCTATCGGCGCACCACCGAGCATCCCTACAAAAATAAAACCAATTTTAGCTAGGGCAATACGAAAGGCTAATAATTGTTTACGGATTTGTTTGTTGCGTGAGTCAAGTGCCGCTATTACCTGCGGAATACCAGAGCTTTGAACTTTATGGGTATAGAACTTTGCGATATAAATAACACTCACATAAGCCAACGGCGTAATAACCAAGCTTAACAAAGGGTTTTCATGAACAGTGCGCTTGAAGAGATCTTGTGCAAACTCACTAATTTCAATAAAAAAAGTAATGACGATAATTGTTAGCAAACTGGCCAAAACAATGGCCAGGTAAGTTTGCGGTCTACTTGGAAACTGGTGAGATAGGTAGCGCTTCATTAACGCTGAAAGACTCCAGTCGAAAGATATCTATCGCCACGGTCACAAATCACTGAAACAATAATAGCATCGTTGACTTGTTTTGAAAGTGTTAGGGCAGAAGCTACAGCTCCACCAGAAGAAATTCCAGCAAAAATTCCCTCCTTGGTAGCAAGGTCTCGGGCTGTTTGCTCGGCTTCTTTTTGGGAGACATCCATTATTCTATCAACACGTGAAGCGTCAAAAATTTTGGGGAGGTAATCCTTTGGCCAACGTCTAATACCAGGGATATGGGAATCCCCATCAGGCTGAATACCAACAATCTGAATTTCTGGGTTTTTTTCTTTTAGGTAGCTTGAAACACCCATAATAGTACCCGTAGTACCCATAGCGCTAACAAAGTGCGTTACGGTTCCATTGGTGTCACGCCATATTTCTTGTGCAGTCGAATTGATATGGGCGTTTGGGTTATCAATGTTGGCAAATTGATTGAGTTGAAACCCTTTGCCTTCATCTTCCATTTGTTGCGCTAGGTCTCTTGCCCCTTCCATGCCTTCTTCGGCAGTCACTAGAGTTAATTCAGCTCCATAGGCTCCCATGGCATCTTTTCTTTCTTGGGACAGGTTGTCTTGCATGACAAGGCATATTTTATAACCCTTAATAGCCGCAACCATAGCCAGAGCAATACCGGTGTTGCCACTGGTTGCTTCTATCAAAGTATCCCCTGGTTTGATGTCGCCACGTTTTTCAGCTTGCACAATCATATTTAATGCAGCGCGGTCTTTTACCGAACCAGCAGGATTGTCGCCTTCAAGTTTAACAAGAATAAGATTGGTCGGGTTTGGGTTGATTCTTTGTAGGCGAACCAACGGCGTGTTGCCGATACGCTGGTCTATGGTTTTGTAAATAGACTTACTCATATGGCAATCATACTAGTTTGTCTACATATTGTCCAAGATGGCTTTCTTTACTTCATCCAAGGTCGGGTTAATATTAATCATAGCCTCAGGATCACATTGACTGATTGCAGTATCGGGATCTTTTAGTCCGTGACCTGTCAGTGTGCAGACTATTGTAGAGCCCTCAGGAATTTTTCCAGATTGAATATCAATCATTGCGCCCGCAACCGAAATAGCTGAAGCCGGCTCACAGAAAATGCCTTCTTTTTCAGTTAGTAATTTTTGCGCTGCCAAGATAACGTCGTCCGAATGTGCAGTAAACCAACCATCGGATTCTTTGCTCAATTTAAGTGCTTGCTCCCAGCTTTGCGGATTGCCGATTCGAATTGCAGTGGCAACAGTTTCAGGGTTGGTAACTCTTTCGCCCTTAACAATTGGTGCTGCTCCTTCCGCTTGGTAGCCTACCATAACTGGTGTTTTGTCTGCCTTTCCAGTATCTTTATACTCTGTATAGCCCATCCAATGCGCAGTAATATTGCCAGCATTGCCTACAGGTAGGCAATGGTAGTCTGGGGCTTTGCCAAGCTCATCAATGATTTCGAAAGCAGCCGTTTTTTGGCCGTGGAGGCGAAAAGGATTAATGGAATTTACGATAGAAACAGGTGCGTGATCTGCAATTTCTTTAACGATTTGCATGCCATCATCAAAGTTGCCCTTAATTTGAATAATTGTTGAGCCGTGGATCATCGCTTGCGCCAGTTTACCTAAGGCAATTTTGCCCTCAGGAATAATAACGAAAGCCTTAATGCCTGCACGAGCAGCATAAGCTGCAGCTGCGGCAGAGGTATTGCCAGTTGAGGCACAAATAATTGCTTTAGAGCCTTCTTCAACTGCTTTAGTTACCGCCATAGTCATGCCACGGTCTTTAAACGATCCGGTAGGGTTTAAGCCTTCGTACTTAATGTAGAGGTCTACGTTTTTACCCAGAATTTCGGGTATGTTTTCCAGTTTGATTAATGGGGTATTTCCCTCACCAAGACTAATGAAACGAGTGCCTTCACTAACTGGCAACCTATCTTTGTATTTTTCAATTAAACCTGTGTATCTCATTACTAATCTCTTGAGTTAATCTTTAGTTTCAATGTGGATAATTTTCACACTGTCTTGGTTAAATTCGCAAGCTTCAATGGCTGACTTAATGGCTTTAATATTTTTTGTTGGAATTTTGTTTGTTAGAATCGCAATGTGGGCATTTTTGTTTTCATCCACTTGTTTTTGCACAAGGGATTCGATGCTGACATTATTTTGAGAAAATATTGTTGTGATGTCGGCCAATACACCTTTTTTGTCGGAAACTAACAAGCGTATATAAAACTCGCTTTCAACCAAGTCTTCGTCAAGAACAGCGGTTTTTTCTTGTGATTTCCAGCCAAGAATATGGTTGCTAGTTTGGTTGTTAATAATGTCTATTAAGTCCGCTATAACTGCTGAAGCTGTTGCTTCATCACCCGCGCCAGCACCATAATAAAGTGAAGTTCCCAGAGCGTCTCCTTTAACAACAATTGCATTCATAACGCCGTTTACATTAGCAATTAATCGCTCATTTGAAATCAAGGTTGGATGAACACGCATTTCAATTGCATCGCCTGTTTTTTTAGCAATACCTAAATGCTTAATGGTGTACCCAAGCTCTGTTGCATATTTAATGTCCTCTGACGTGACTTCGCTGATGCCTTTTGTATAAACTTGATCGAATTGTAGCTCTGTACCAAATGCTATTGCGGCAAGAATTGAGAGTTTGTGTGCTGCATCAATACCTTCAACATCAAAAGTTGGATCTGCTTCGGCGTATCCAAGGTCTTGGGCCTCTTTCAACACATCCGCAAAATCTCTCTCTTTGCTTTTCATTTCGCTCAGAATATAATTGCCTGTGCCGTTAATAATGCCGACCAATGATTCAATCTTATTGGCGCTTAGGCCTTGCTCTAGAGCTTTAATAATTGGGATTCCGCCAGCTACTGAGGCCTCAAATAACAAGCGCACTTTGTTGTCATTAGCCAACTGAATGAGTTCATTACCATGTTTAGCAATCAGTGCTTTATTGGCTGAAATAACGTGCTTGCCGTTATTAATTGCTGTTTCCACAAGCTCTTTTGAAAGTTCGGTGCCACCAATAAGTTCAAGTACAACATCAATATCTGGATGATTGACTACTGAAAATGGATCTTCTGTGAGCTCAATATCAGACGTGTCACAGATTCTACTTTGAGTTTTATCTCTAACACCTGCTAGTACCACGCGAATACTTTCACCCGTGCGGCGCTCAATGGAGTCACTGTTTTTTCTAAGGACATTAACAACGCCACCACCAACGGTTCCAAGACCCAGAATACCAACTTTCATACTTAAACCTGAAAATGCAAAAAAGGGCATTATACCAATTGGCGAAAAACCCCAAAGCTTTATCAAGTATAAAAATGTCAGCAGTGTTGTTGAGTCAGATTAATTGTTGGTGTAGTTATTAAGGATTCAATCCACCCATGCAGATGTATTTGAGCTCAAGGAAGTCATCAATGCCATAGTGAGAACCCTCTCTGCCTAAGCCCGATTCTTTGATGCCTCCAAAGGGTGCTACCTCATTCGAAATAACGCCTTCGTTAACGCCAACCATGCCATATTCAAGTGCTTCGGATACGCGCCAAACGCGACCAATATCATTGGTGTAGAAGTAAGAGGCCAGGCCGAATTCTGTATCATTAGCCATCTGAATTGCCTCTTCTTCTGTGCTAAATTTAAAAACAGGTGCCAAAGGGCCAAAAGTCTCTTCTTTGGCGACTTTCATTTCGATAGTTGCGTTGGCAATCACCGTAGGCTCAAAAAGAGTGCCGCCTTTTTCATGACGCTTTCCACCAGAAACAATAACGCCGCCTTTAGTAACAGCATCTTCGATATGCTCTTCCACTTTCTCTACAGCTTTGATGTTAATTAGTGGGCCTTGTGAAACGCCCTCATCAAGTCCGCATCCAACATTCAGACCTTTAACAGCTTCGCTTAGTTTTTCAACAAATTCATCATAAATACCCTCTTGGGCAAGAATACGGTTGGTGCATACACAGGTTTGTCCAGTATTGCGATATTTTGAGGCCATAACGCCAGCGATTGCTTTTTCAATATCTGCATCGTCAAAAACAATAAAAGGTGCATTGCCACCAAGTTCCATAGATACTTTTTTCATTGTGTTTGCACAATTTCTGGTTAGTATTTTTCCAACAGCTGTTGATCCTGTAAACGACAATTTACGAACAATGGGGCTGTCTGTTAAGGTAGTGCCAATTTCACTGGCTTTGGTGCCAACCACAACATTCAGAATGCCCGCAGGAATACCTGCTTGATCTGCTAGCTCTGCTAACGCTAAGGCTGAGAGTGGCGTTTCTGCGGCTGGTTTAATTACAACTGGGCAGCCTGCGGCTAACGCAGGTGCACATTTACGCGTGATCATAGCAATTGGGAAATTCCAGGGAGTAATTGAAGCAACAACACCAACAGGCTGTTTAATTGCTAGAATACGGCGATCGTTCGCTGGCGTCGGAATTACATCGCCGTAAGTTCTTTTGCATTCTTCAGCGAACCATTGAATAAATGAAGCGCCGTAGCCAACCTCTCCTCTAGCTTCTGCAAGCGGCTTGCCCTGTTCAAGCGTCATCAATTTTGCTAAATCTTCTGTGTTTTCGATAATTAGGTTAAACCAGTTCATCAGGACAGCTGCGCGCTCTTTAGCTGTTTTGCCTTTCCAATCTGCCCAAGCATTATTGGCGGCTTCAATAGCATCAGATGTTTCCTTTTCTCCCATTTCAGGTAAGGTTTCCAGCAGTTCTTGGCTATAGGCATTTTTGACGTTGAATCTGTTGGGATTATCAGCACCGATCCACTGGCCGTTAATATAGCCAGCATTTTTTATTAAGTTTGAGTTGTTTAGCATTATCTTTGTTAAAGTGTTTTTTAAATTGATATTAACTTAAAAAGTATGTAAAGAATGTTTGTATTTTTTTTGTACGTGTATTTTATAGTTTCAGCGAATTAAACCTGCGTTGTTTTTTTCTTTTTTCCGATAATAGAAGCTGTAATAACGCCCGTTGCCACCAGTCCGACCAAAATGGTTGAAACGGCGTTAATTTCTGGAGTGACACCAAGGCGGACCATTGAGTATATCTTCATCGGCAGGGTGGTAGCGCCTGGACCGGAGGCAAAGCTGGCGATCACCAAATCATCAAGAGAAAGGGTGAATGACAGCAGCCATCCAGCGATAACTGCTGGCATGATGGTTGGCAAGGTAATTAAAAAGAATGTTTTAAACGGCGTGCACCCTAAATCAAGCGCCGCTTCAGTAATACTATCATCATAATTTGACATTCTTGATTGAACAATCACTGCAACAAAACACATTGAAAAAGTAATGTGCGCAAGTGTCACCGTCATAATCCCACGATCGACCGCCAAGGCAACAAACATCAATAGAGTTGACAAACCAATAATAACTTCGGGCATTACCATTGGTGCATATATCATGCCTGAGAATAAGGTGCGACCTTTAAAGTTTCCAAATTTGGTCATCACAAGTCCGGCAATAGTGCCAAGAAAGGTCGCTACGGTTGATGACATAAGACCAACCTTTACCGTCACCCAGGCAGCGTCTTTGATGGATTGGTTGTTCATCAATTCGCCGTACCATTTAGTAGAAAAACCACCCCAAACAGTGACTAACTTTGATTCATTAAAGCTGAAAATAATCAAAATAATTATTGGCACGTAAAGAAAAGCAAAGCCAAGGAGTAAAGCGAAGAGATTGAAGTTGGTAAAGCGTGTCATGAGATGGCTTTTTCCTGGTTTTTTTGGTAATACATGATTGGAATTACCAGGAGCGCCAAAAGAATAATAGCAAGAGCAGAAGCAACTGGCCAGTCTCTATTGTTAAAAAATTCAGTCCATAGCACTTTGCCAATCATTAATGTCTCAGTGCCACCCAATAGATCTGGAATAACAAATTCACCAACTGCCGGAATAAAGACCAAAAAACAACCCGCAAGAATTCCTGGCAAAGATAATGGTACAGTGACAGTCCAAAAAGTTTTAAAAGGACGACAGCCAAGATCTGATGCAGCTTCTAGTAAGCTCATATCCATTTTTTCAAGGTTGGCATAAAGCGGCAAGATCATAAAAGGTAGATAGGAATATACGATGCCAATATAGACAGCAATATCGGTATTCATAATAGTCAAAGGTTGGTCGATAAGTCCCGTTGACAAAAGAAGAAGGTTGAGCAACCCTTCGTACTTTAAGATGCCAATCCATGCATAGACTCGAATCAGAAACGATGTCCAAAATGGTAGAATAACCAGCATCAGTAATATACCCCGCCATTTTGCTGGCGCTTTTGCGATGCTGTAGGCAATTGCGTAACCAATGATTAATGCCAAGAGGGTTGAGATAGCAGCAATTTTGAGGCTGGACAGATAGGCGTTAATATATAGTGAATCACTAAAGATGAAGCTATAACTGCCAAAGCTGGCCTTAATGCTAGGCCAAATAGTATCACCCCACTCAAGAAGCGCTGTATATGGCGGCATTGCAATGATAGGTTCTGCAACACTGATTTTTAGGACGATAACAAAAGGAAAAAGAAATAATAGCAAAAGCCATACGTAAGGAATGGCAATGACTGCAGTGCTCCCTCGAATCAGTTTTTTGCTTAGCGACATCACTTTATGAAGCGAGTACAACAGCGGAGTGGGGTAGCCAATGAAGATAGACTTCATCTTCCCAAGTGAGTTGATGTTCGGCAGAGCGCTCACGGTTTGCTCGACAAGCGATTAGTATTTTCCCACTGGAAAGTCTTACATGATAGGTGGAAATACTGCCCACATAACTAATGTCTTCTATTGTTCCTTTAAGTAGATTGTTGTTAGAATCTGGCTTTGATTTGGAGATTTCCATCTTCTCAGGACGAATCGCGAACCAGAGATTTTGACCAACAATAGCATCCGTTTTTTGGGTGGCATACACAATGGTGTCAGCATCCTTACAAGATAATCTTGTGCCGGTATCATCAGTGTCGTCGTAGACGCCTTCTAAAAAATTGACATCGCCGATAAATCCAGCAACCTCTTTATTAACGGGCGCTTCATATATTTCTGTTGGGGTTGCGACTTGTGATAATTGACCCGAATTCATCAAGCCAATTCGACTGGAAACAGTCATAGCCTCTTCTTGGTCATGGGTGACGATAATAAAGGTAACCCCTAATTTTTCTTGGATATCCATCAGTTCAAATTGGGTTTGCTCTCTAAGGCGTTTATCTAGAGCACCCAATGGTTCGTCCAAAAGTAGAAGTTTTGGCCGCTTGGCCAAACTTCTAGCTAGAGCAACCCTTTGTCGTTGCCCCCCAGAAAGTTGACTAGGTTTGCGGGTAGCAAATGCACTTAGCTCAACCAGCTCCAACATTTCTTCGACGCGTTGGCTGATTTCTTCTTTGGGTAATTTATCTTGTTTTAGACCAAAGGCAATATTTTTTTCAACATTCATATGCGGGAATAGCGCATAAGATTGAAACATCATGTTGATAGGTCTTAAGTGGGGAGGAATATTTGAAATCTCTTCTCCGTCTAGATAAATACTGCCTAAGGTTGGTTTTTCAAAACCAGCTAGCATTCTTAGTAGTGTTGTTTTGCCACAACCAGAAGGACCTAAAAGGGAAAAGAATTCGTTTTTGTAAATATTAAGCGAAAGATTATCAATCGCAGTAAAGTCGCCAAATTTTTTGGTGACGCCCCTAATTTCAATATAGGGTTTTTGATTTGTATTTAACCAAGGTTCGATTGCGTTTGTATCTGGCATAATTATCAATCTAGATAAATATTTACCCCCATGATGCAAACAAACACCATGGGGGCAATCAAAGACACAGGTTTACTGACCCGTTGTGATTTTAGTCCACGTACGATTTACAACACGCTGTGTTGAGGCATTGTATGTTGGGCTGGTATAAAGGCCTTTCATAGCCTCTTCTGTAGGATATACAGCAGGATCACCTAACAACTCTGGATCGAGTAATGGTTGTGATGCTAAGTTACCATTGGCATACCAAACGTAGTTGGTTGCTGTGGCAATTTGTTCAGGCTCCATTGTCCAGTTGATAAACTTATGAGCATTATCAGGATGTGGCGCGTCTTTTGGAATGGCCAATTGGTCAAACCACATTAAAGCACCCTCTTTGGGTACTGTGTATACAATGTCAACACCGTTTTCTGCCTCAATTGCTGCGTACTGTGCCATAAAGATGTCACCCGACCAACCAGTAGTTAGACAGATATCGCCATTAGCTAAAGCATCTATGTATTGCGATGAATGGAACTTCTGCACGTACGGTCTAACCTCGGCCCAAACAGCTTCAGCTTTTTTCAAAACTTCAACATCAGTTGTTGCTGGATCCTCACCAATGTAAGAAAGTGCCATTGGAATCATCTCTGTTGGGGCATTTAAGACGTGGATGCCACAATCGGCAAATTTAGACACAACATCTGGGTTAAATATCATATCTAAAGAATCAACGGGTGCATTTGGCATTCTTTCAAGAATCATGCCTTCGTTATAACCAAAACCCGTCGTTCCCCACATCCAGTTAACAGAGTAGTCGTTTAAAGGGCCATAACCATCAACACGTTTTTCAACCATATCCCACATGTTGCCAATATTGCTCAGTTTTGACTTATCAAGCTTTTGGAACACGCCTGCTTGAATCTGGCGAGCAAGAAAGCTTGCGGACGGCACGACAACATCGTAACCTGAACCACCAGCCAGTAGTTTGGCCTCTAAGATTTCGTTCGAGTCAAATACGTCATAAACAACTTTAATGCCGGTTGCGGCTGTAAAGTCTGTAAGTACTTGTTCGTCAATATAGTCTGACCAGTTGTACACATGTACAACATTATCATCACTAGCGAGCGTCACTTGCACAGAGAAAGTAAGCGTCGCAGCTAGGAGTAGCTTATTTATTTTTTTCATTTTTCTCTCCATTTTATTAATCACTTTTAAATAATTATTTAAAAGGCCCTTTTGAATCACTCTCCAGCTATGCTTTATAGGCTTCGCAAGTAAGAGTGATATTCAAAATCAGTAACCGTCGATTCAAAGCGTTGAATTTCAGATTCTTTAATTCGATAATAAATTTTTTGAAATTTCTTGCCAAAAAAATCACTAACCAAAGTTGAATCTTTAGTTTTGTTGGCAGCCTCTCGCCAAGTTATGCTGAGTTTTGGTGGGTGTTGTTCATGTGCGTTGCCAACAGTTTCAGCATCTAAAGATAATTCATTAGTGATGCCATCTAACACACTTGCTAAGATTGAAGCGAATACCAGATATGGGTTTGTATCAGCACTTGCGGCTCTAAATTCTAGGCGTGTTGATGCTTTTGAGGCTTCAGGTAAACGAATCAACGAAGTTCTATTTTCGTTGCCCCAACTTAGCGTTGTTGGGGCGTGATTTCCACTTGGTACTAGGCGACGGTAAGAGTTCGCATGAGGTGCATAAAATGTCATTAAGTCCGACGTATGCTTCAATAGTCCAGCAATTGCATTGGCAAACATTCCTTGTGGCTGTTTGTTCTTATTTGAAGCAAAAAGATTGTTACCCTTTTTATCGACTATGCTGAGGTGAGCGTGCATGCCATTGCCAGCCTCCATGGTGAATGGCTTTGCCATAAACGTTGCGCTTAAATTGCACTGTTTGGCGCAGTTTTTTATTAATCTTTTAAGCAGAAACGTTTGGTCAGCCATCAGTAAGGGGTTGTTATGATGTAAAAGATTTATTTCAAATTGACTGGGTGAACATTCTTTAATTGCAGTTTCAGCTGGTATGCCCAAAGAGTGAGCGCTGCTTTCAACTAGTGTGAAAAAATCATCAAAATCACCCATTTCAGCGAGATTTAATAGTTCGACATTTTCATACCTTCTATTTGTTCCTGGAATAAATGGAAACTGAGGGTGGCCATGCTCTGTAAGCTCTTTATCAATAAGATAGAACTCCATTTCTGGGGCAATCACAGGGTATAAATCTAATGCATTAAATTTGTCAATGACACTCTGTAATACATGTCTCGGGTCAGCAAAGATGGGCTCTCCGTTGCAATCTTCCATGCTAACTAGGCATTGAGCTGTCTTTCTATCACTCC
This sequence comes from uncultured Candidatus Thioglobus sp., assembly GCA_964653365.1. Lineage (GTDB taxonomy): Bacteria > Pseudomonadota > Gammaproteobacteria > PS1 > Pseudothioglobaceae > Pseudothioglobus. Next base: position 6,981 of record CAZZER010000008.1, on the reverse strand, counting down.
AATCAGTTAGCGCAAGAGAGCTGGCAACGGGCGTACAAATGGCATCGGAGTCGCCCGACATTACTAAACCAGTTCCATCTGGATTATCCCCCCAAATATCAAGTGCAAAGCTTGATAAAGGCATTCTAAGGTCACCATCAAAAGCCTTTATCAATGTTTTAGGAGAAGTCCATTTGCCTCTAGGCACACCATTAAAGTCAACATAGATAAATTCTATACGCTCAACATCAGGATTGTTTTTTAAAAATTGTTGTCCAATATTTTGCATACAGTCCGCTCTTATGGTTTTGGGTAGTATTTCTGAGTCTTCTAATTTAATTTAGTTTACACACCAAACTTGAGATGTGCGATAATTCTAACATATATTGAGATCTGTGATCACAAATTATATAAAGAATCATAAAAGTGTATTCAGGTATTAAAGCGAACAATTAGGAAAATAATATGTTGGATAATGTTTTTTCAAAAGTTACACCTAGACAATCTGTTTTGCCCGTAAATGAGTGGGTCTATGAAACCCTATGTGAACTAATTTTTCATGGTGAGTTTGCGCCCGGTGTTCCTATAACGCTAAGAGGTATTGCTGAAAAGCTTGACGTCAGCCCAATGCCTGTTAGAGAGGCAGCAACCAGATTGATTGCTGAAGGCGCTTTTGAGGTTTCAGAAAAAAGACGAATTAGCGTTTCTAAAATGACTGAGGAAAAGTTTGATGAATTGCTTTTTGCAAGATTGAGCATAGAGCCCGAACTCTCTTATTTGGCTTTGCGTTATATCGATAACGAGAGGTTAAATCTATTGATAGATATTGATAAAAAGTTGAATGTAGCTATTTCAACCGGTAGTGTTGAAGATTACACAAAATACAATTATCAATTTCATTTTGGGATTTATGAGGCCTGTCCTTCAACCATTCTGATGCCCATCGTTAAAAGTTTGTGGCTGCGATTTTCACCCTTTTATCGAATTGTAGCTGGTCGAGCCGGGACTCAAACACTGGATGATTATCACGAGTCAGCTATTTTCGCTATTAGTGAGAATGATCCAGTTGCCCTGTCTATTGCCATCCGCAAGGATATTCATGAAGGTATGAGCACGCTAAAAGAATCGATAGAAGCAACCTCTTAAGAACAGCAAAGCTCGACTAGCAACATTCTTTTTCCCTTTGACCTTTGTAATAGTTCTTGCTTTATTGAGTGTTATTCTATATCATTTATTTGTGATCACAAAATTCAGTGTATTTCTAGATACACCTCTTAAATACAATTCTATGGGGCATTATGAAAAACGAAACATTATCTCTGCAGCAAAAAGACGCCAAACACCACATTCATCCTTTTAGTGACCTTCAATATCAGAATAATCCGAGCGCTACACGAATGATTAGTAGAGCAGAGGGTGTCTATATTTATGACAATGATGGTAAAAAAATATTGGATGGTATGTCGGGATTGTGGTGTGTAAATATGGGGTATGGTAACCAGTCCGTGCATCAGGCAGTCAATGAACAAATGCAAGAATTGATTTATTACAATACTTTTTTTGGTACCAGTCACCCGCCCATTGTTAAGCTGGCTGAAATGATAGCTGAGGTTACACCTGAGCATATGAACCAAGTGTTTTTTACTGGTTCTGGTTCTGAGGCAAATGATACTATGATGCGCTTGGTTAGACATTATTGGGCGTCCAAAGGATTGCCAGATAAATTCGTTATCATTAGTCGTAAAAACGCCTATCACGGCTCAACTATGGCGGCCGCAAGCTTAGGCGGTATGAGCGCCATGCACGCTCAAGGCGGATTGCCTATTCCGGGAATTGTCCATATCGATCAACCTTATCACTATGAAGCTTGTGTTGAAGCAGGCGGAGAAGTTGATAGGGCTGAATTCGGTAGACGGGCTGCTCATGCACTAGCTAATAAAATCGACGAGTTAGGCGAAGAGAAAGTCGCTGCATTTATTGCTGAACCCATTCAAGGAGCAGGTGGGGTAATTATTCCACCAGAAACTTATTGGCCAGAAGTTGATCGCATCTGTAAGGAGCGCAATATTTTGTTGGTTGCTGATGAAGTGATCTGTGGTTTTGGCAGAACTGGAGAATGGTTTGGTTCCGATTATTACAAAATCAAACCTGATATGATGCCCTTTGCCAAGGGCGTTACATCTGGTTATTTGCCTTTAGGTGGCTTGGTTGTTAGTGATGAGGTTGCTGGTGTTTTGCGTGATGCGAATGTTGAGTTAGCACATGGTTACACCTACTCAGCGCACCCAACTTGTGCAGCGGCAGCAATTGCAAATATTCAATTAATGCACGATACTAATATTGTAGAGAGAGTCAAAACGGAAATTGGCCCATATCTAGCAGAAAAATGGCAAGCTTTGGGCGAACATCCTTTGGTTGGTGAGGCGCGAAGTTTGGGTATGTTGGCTGCAATTGAGCTGGTCAAAGACAAAGAGAGCTTTGTTCTATATGAGAATGCTAAGGAAGTCTCGGGAATATGTCGTGACCATTGTTATGATAACGGCATTGTAATGCGAGCAGTGGGCAATAAAATGATTATTGCGCCGCCACTGGTATGTACTAACGCAGAGATTGATGAAATGCTTGACAAAATTCTTAAGTCGCTTGATATGACAATGGCAACTATTACTTAATGCTTCGATAAATGCTCTCCTATTATCAAGCCAGTAAAAACTTGGTAATTGATCTTGCCTCTATTAAGGGTGAGATAAAGGCGGACGTTTGTGTTATTGGGGGAGGATACACAGGTCTTTCGAGTGCACTTTATTTAGCAAAAAAAGGTATCAACGTTGTTCTGCTCGAGGCTGGCGAAATCGCTTCTGGTGCCTCTGGTGCAAATGGAGGGCAAGTTTCTGGTGGGATGCGACGAGATCAATTTTATCTAGAAAAGAAAATTGGCAATGAGGCTGCTAAGTCATTGTGGCAAATTGGAGAGTTGGCCAAGCAACATGTCAGAGCGATAATTGACGAGTATGCTATCGACTGTGATTTTAAATACGGCATTGCTCACCCCAATCATAAAAAAGCTTTTTGTGATGAATCAAAGACTTATGTTGAGCATATGAATAAAGCATATGATTACAATGATCTTTCATACCTGAACGATACGGAGATGCAAAACATTACCGGTTCAGAAACCTTTTATGGGGGATCGTACGACAAGTCTGAAGCGCATCTACATCCCCTTAATTATGCTTTAGGTATTGCTAAAGCGGCATTAAGTTTTGGTGCAAAAATTTATTCCAACAGTCGAGTTCTGTCTTACCAAGAGCTTCAAGACTCCATGAAGGTGCAGTGCGCACATGGGAGTGTTGTGGCTGATCGTGTGGTCTTAGCTTGTAATGGTTATTTAGGTAGTCTTGAAAAAAAGCTAGATGCAAAAATTTTGCCAATGAATAACTATATTGTTGCGACCAAACCATTAAGCCAGGAAACTGTCAGTAGAATTAACCCTAAAGATATTGCTTTTGCTGATTCGCGCTTTGTGGTGAATTATTTTCGCTTAAGTGCCGACAAAAGATTATTATTTGGGGGTGGTGAAAATTATTCCAAAAACTTATCCAGTCGTATTTTGCCAATTGTCAAAAAACCATTAGGGGTAATATATCCTTTCTTAAAAGATGTTCAAGTTGATTATGCCTGGGGTGGAAAACTGGCAATTACAATGAATCGCCTACCTTTTTTTAAATCCTTATATGGCGATAAAGTGATCTCGGCACAAGGTTATTCAGGCCAAGGAGTCGCACTTGCAAGTTATGCTGGCAAAATTATTGCGGATAAAATCAGTGGCGACCCAACTCTATTCGATACTATGGGATTGATATCTTTGCCTAGTTTTCCAGGCGGGCGTTGGTTGCGCAGTCCAAGTATGAAAATTGGCATGGTTTATGGCGCGTTGAAGGATCGATTGTAGGTCAGCGTTTTTCAGCTATAGATATCCCAATTAGGAGGGAATATGCATAAATTTGATGATAAAGCTTCCAGAATATTGGTCAATGTTCTTTCTCATACAATTGAAAGATTGAGTATGGATCCCCCAACCTTGGACTACCCGAGGTCGATCGATTATTTCAAAAAGAATGCCCCTAGTTTAATTAGTAAAGAAGGGCATTCTATTGAAACCGTATTTCACCAGTATAAGGACACGATAGAAGAAAGCATTATCTCTGTGGATTCACCTCGTTATTTAGCTTTTATTCCTGCTGCACCAACAAAAGCTGCAATGATATTTGATTTGGTGGTTTCAGCAGGATCTTTATGTGGCGTTTCTTGGCAAGAGTCAAGTGGTGCTGTCTGGGCTGAGAATCAAGTGATTCGCTGGATTGCTGATTTGGTTGAATTTCCAGAAAGTGCAGGAGGATGCTTTGTTGCCGGAGGTACTAATGGCAATCTTTCGGCATTAGTGGTTGCTCGTGAGCAGTATCGCAAAAAAAATCCTAACTCAAACAAACGCTTAGCAATTCTTTGTTCTGATCAAACGCATTCATCTGTTAAAAGTACCGCTAAAGTGATGGATTGCGAGGTAATCGTAGTAGCTACCGATGAAAGTTATCAATTAAATAGCGAATCTATCAAAAAAGAATTAAGAGTAAATCAGGAAAAATATCAAAATTTTGATATTTTTGCAGTTGTTGCTACATCTGGCACTACAAATCTTGGTGTTATTGATGATATCAGCAGTATTGCAAAGTATGCAGACCAACGCAATGTTTGGCTACATATTGATGGGGCTTATGGTGGTGGGGGCCTGCTTTCGGATAAGGTTCGTCATTTGTACAAAGGTATAGAAAGAGCAGATTCGTTTATTATAGACCCTCATAAGTGGTTGTTTGCGCCTCTTGATTGTGCAGCGATTATCTACCGTGATAAAAGTTTGGCTTCAGAAGTGCATGCACAACAAGCTAGTTATCTAGATGTGTTGCACGAAGATGATGAGGGCGACAATCCCTCTGACTATGCTTTTCATCTGTCAAGGCGCGCAAGAGGGTTGCCACTGTGGTTTTCTTTATCTGTGAACGGGGTTGAGGCCTATCGTCAAGCGGTTGAACATTCTATTGAAATTGCAAGATATACTGCAGTTGAAATTAATAAATCTCCATACCTTACCCTAGTAATTGAACCCAATCTATCTGTTGTTGTTTTTGAGCGCGATGGTTGGGATTGGCAGGATTACAAAAGCTGGTCAACTGAACAGTTAAGACAGCAGGTCTGTTTTGTTGTTCCCTCTTTGGTTGATGATAAGCCAGTATTGCGTTTTGCTTTTTTAAATCCAGAAACCTCCAAAGATATTGTTGATGAAATTTTATTAACATTAAAGTAATTGATTGTTTAATAGGTCTTCAACACCATTTATAACTTTATATATTAAAAGAAGGGGCATGTCTTGCAACTTGTTTTCGCTAATTTGTTATATTATTTTTATACAAAATGCGAGGTGCGGTTTAAGGTATGCTGATTTCAAATTTTCTCTAAATGAAAGATATGAGCAACTTAAATATAGACATTGAGATTATTGAAAAACTAAAAGCCATTGTCGGTTCAAACAACTATATTGATGATATTGGGCAAATGGATGCATATCTAACAGATGCTTGGGGCAGGGCCGCTGGATGTGCGCCATTAGTCTTGAGGCCGTTAAGTACTAAAATTCTCTCTTCAATAGTGAAACTTTGCAATGAGCACAGAGTTGGAGTTGTTCCTTTGGGGGGTAACACTGGCCTGGTGGGCGGTGGCACACCTAGCGACTCTGGTGAAGAAATAGTTGTTTCTTTAGAGCGCATGAATCAAATTATTAGTATTGATTCAATTAATTACACAATGACGGTTGAAGCGGGTTGTGTTCTCGCTGATGTTCAAAAGGCTGCATCCGAAGCCAATAGACTTTTTCCTTTAAGTTTAGGCGCTGAAGGCTCTTGTCAAATTGGCGGTAATTTATCTACCAATGCGGGTGGAACTGCGGTGTTAAGATATGGTAATGCCCAAGAACTCGTTCTCGGGCTTGAGGTAGTAATGCCTGATGGCACAGTATACGAAGGCCTGCGTGGATTAAGGAAAGATAATACTGGTTATGACCTCAAGCAACTTTTTCTTGGGGCTGAAGGCACGCTTGGGATAATTACAAAAGCGGTTTTAAAGTTGTTTCCATTGCCAATCGAGAAGGTAACCAGTTTGGTTGCCATATCTTCCGTACAATCTGCACCGAAAGTTTTGTCTGAGTTGCGGGGCATAACTGGTGACAATATAACAGCATTCGAATATATGGATAGGATATGTGTTGATATGCTGGAAGAGCATACCGAGCTTAAAGACCCCTTTACCAATAAATACAATCACTTTGCTTTGGTGGAACTTACATCCAGTCGTGAGAATGCCAACTTACAAACATTATTTGAAGAAGCCGTTACTAATTTGATTGAGGAGGGCAATGTTGTTGATGCTGTCGTTGCATCGAGCGAAACTCAGGCTGCTGAACTTTGGAAAATGCGTGAGATGGTGCCGGAGGTATATCGACTTGCAGGCGGTGGTTTGACGTTTGATATTTCTGTGCCGGTCTCGTCTGTACCAAATTTCATTGAGAAGGCGGACAAAGCGTGCATTAGTGAATTTAATAAAGGGGTGCCAATTGCTTTTGGTCATGTTGGCGATGGTAATATTCATTATATATTTCATCGGCCCAGTCATATTTCAACTGAGGAATTTTATTCTGCTACCGAAAAAGTTAGCGGACTTGTCTATGATATTGCTGTGGGATTAAGTGGCAGTTTTAGCGCGGAGCATGGAATAGGTACTCAAAAAAGGCCTGATCTTTTCCATTACAAATCCGAGAGAGAGGTCAGCCTAATGCGAACCATTAAAAAAGCACTTGATCCTAACAACATTATGAATCCAGGTAAAGTAGTCTAGGTTTTTTTGTCAGTTTGAGCTGATTATTCTGTTAAATATTCGAGTACTTAATGCAGTTTC
>CAZZER010000007.1:45153-55136 GCA_964653365.1 uncultured Candidatus Thioglobus sp. | reverse complement strand
TCTGCAAAAGCAAGCGGGATTGTTGTTTCTCAAGTAAAATGTGAGGCTGATTTTTTGTGTCTAGCGACACTTGAAGTGGCACATAAAGACGATTGTATAACCCTGAATAGTGCCGATGGCGCTGTTTTAACTCGAATTGAACATGAATAAATTAATTACATTATTGTTGGCGTTTTTTCCAGTTGCTGCTTTTGCTGCTGGCGGTGGAGAAAGGCTTGATTTGACTAACCACTGGGCGGGATTTCTAGCTATATTTTTGTTTGTTGTCGCCTATTCTTTGGTGATGGTGGAAGAATTTACCCATTTCAGAAAATCAAAGCCAGTGATTCTTGCTGCAGGCATGATTTGGGCAATTATTGCTTGGGTTTATGCAGAGAACGGCCTGCCACATGAGGCAGAAGTTGCGCTTAGACATAATTTCCTCGAGTATGCTGAGTTGTTCTTATTCTTACTTGTTGCGATGACCTATATTGAAGCTATGCGTGAGCGCTTGGTGTTTGAGCGCCTGAAGGTTTGGTTGATTAACAAGGGTTTTAGCTTTAGACAGCTTTTCTGGATGACGGGAATTATTGCATTCTTCCTTTCTCCGATTGCAGACAACTTAACTACTGCTTTGGTTATGGGCGCTGTGGTTATGGCAGTGGGTATCGGTAACAACAAATTTATTGCAATCGCATTTGTTAATATCGTTGTTGCAGCAAATGCTGGTGGCGCGTTCAGCCCATTCGGCGACATTACTACACTAATGGTATGGCAAAAAGGCATTGTTGAATTCCAACAGTTCTTTGCTCTGTTTTTGCCGTCAGTGGTTAACTTTCTTGTGCCTGCAGCAATTATGCACTTTTTCATCGATAACGAAAGACCAGTCGCAGGAGAGCAGCGTGTTGAAATCAAGGATGGTGGTATCGTCATTGCCATATTGTTCTTGTTTACTATTGCTACTGCAGTAAGCTTCCACAACTTCCTTCATCTACCACCAGCGATGGGCATGATGACGGGCTTGGGCTACTTGATGGTTGCCAGTTATTTTGTTAAAAGACGTCACACGGGCGATCCAACCCAACAACGTTTTGATATTTTCCGCAAAGTTGCGAATGCAGAATGGGATACCTTGCTTTTCTTCTTTGGCGTTATCGTAAGTGTTGGCGGTCTTGGCTTTATGGGCTATTTGGCTCTTGTGTCAGAGGCGATGTATGTTCAACTTGGTGCAACTTATGCCAACGTTTTGGTTGGAATTCTTTCTGCAATTGTCGATAATATCCCGGTAATGTTCGCTGTGCTAACGATGCAGCCTGATATGTCACTTGGGCAATGGCTACTAGTTACTTTAACCGCTGGTGTTGGTGGAAGCTTGCTATCCATTGGCTCTGCTGCAGGTGTTGCTCTTATGGGTCAGTCAAAAGGTCATTACACTTTTGGTTCGCATCTTAAATGGATTTGGGCAATTGCCCTAGGGTATGTCGCAAGTATCTATACACACCTATGGATTAACGAAGCCTTGATGGATGGACCATTCCTCTGATTTATTTGTTGATATCGGCCATTCTGCTGTTAAATGGCGGGTGGCCGATTCAGGTGTTTCTACACAACCGATAGAGAACTTCTCGCTCGAACTACTGCCCGATAGTGCTATTGTCTGGCTTAGTTGTGTTGCTCATTATGATGCTGTAGAGGCGATAAAGCAGAAATTCGACACAGTAAACGTAATAAATACTCCGGCTGAGTACAAAACACTGAGCATAGCTTACCCTGTGCCCAGTGAGTTGGGTGTGGACCGTTTTTTAGCAATGCTGGGTGCGCAAAAGCACCATCCTCATCAGAATTTATTAATTATTGATATTGGTAGTGCACTAACAGTTGATGTTGTTACTGAGGGTGGCAAGCATCAAGGTGGCTTAATCATGCCTGGGCTGAGTGCACTTCGGTCTAGTTTTGAAAAGTTTGCAACAAGTAGTAATTTAAAGGGTTTTTCTGGCCTTCAGAATGCCACAAAGTTTGCCTGGCTTGGCGGTACAGAAAGTATGCTTATTGCCAGTATTAAGACTCAGATTGATGACTTTTTGGACGCTTACACAAACTCTAAAGTTATCCTCACAGGGGGTGGTGCGCAGGACATGGTTTCGGCGTTTAACGTGGATGTTGAAATTTATGAAAATCTTGTTTTGGATGGTATTGAATATTACGCCCGGACTTCCCTGTAAATATACTGATATCAACGCTTGCGCTACTGACAAACCACCCTTTGGGTATAATCCTTATTATTAAATTTAGCACTTAGTAAATCTCTTGAAATGAAAGATCATCGCGTACTATCCGGCATGAGGCCAACGGGTAGGCTACACTTAGGCCATTACCACGGTGTTTTAAAAAATTGGATTGAATTACAAAATGAGTATGATTCCTATTTTTTTGTAGCCGATTGGCACGCTTTTACAACGCATTACTCAGATAAAATTGACCTTGAGGCGAATGTTAGTGAAATGGTGGTGGACTGGTTAGCTTCTGGCATTAACCCCAATACATCCACTGTTTTTGTACAATCCAAAGTGCCAGAACACGCAGAATTACATCTCTTACTATCCATGTCGACACCCTTGAGTTGGCTAGAAAGGGTGCCATCGTTCAAAGACCAACAATTGCAGCTCAAGACCAAAGATTTGTCAACCTATGGCTTTCTGGGATACCCGCTATTGCAAAGTGCAGATATTCTTATCTACAAAGCTGGCCTTGTTCCCGTTGGCGAGGACCAAGTTGCTCACGTAGAATTGACACGCGAGGTTGCACGTCGATTTAATTATGTTTATGGCCGTGAATCTGATTTTGAAGAAAAAGCTGAAATTGCTGTTAGCAAGATGGGAAAAAAGCAAGCAAAGCTGTATAGAAACTTGAGAAAAAGTTATCAAGAAAAAGGTGATGATGAGGCGTTAATCAAAGCAAAAGCCCTGTTGGGTGAGCAACAAAATATCACTTTGGGGGATCGGGAAAGATTGCTCGGCTATATTGAGGGTGTGGGAAAAATTATTTTACCTGAACCTGAATCTTTGTTGACAAAAGCGTCGAAAATGCCAGGATTAGACGGACAAAAGATGTCAAAATCTTATAACAATACAATTTCTCTTAGAGATGAACCGGCCGAAGTTGGGAAAAAAATTAAAACAATGCCAACCGATCCGGCGCGTGTTAAATTAACCGATCCGGGCGACCCATCCAAATGTCCAGTATGGCAATTGCACGAAGTCTACTCAACTAAGGAGCAGCTTGACTGGGTAGTTGAGGGTTGCACTAAAGCAAAAATAGGCTGTATCGAATGTAAAACGCCATTGATAAATTCAGTTGTTGAGGAATTGGGCCCAATGCAGGAGCGTATTGCCAAATATCAATCGGACCCTAACCTAATTCAAGAGATTATTTTTGAAGGCTCGGAGCGTGCTCGCACTGTTGCCAAAGAGACTATGGAAGATGTGCGTGATGCAATGGGTCTTTCCTATTAGGGTCCTTGTAAATTATGACTGAAAGATTGCAAAAACTCATTGCTAATGCTGGCTATGGCTCTAGACGTTGGGCAGAGCGACTTATTGATCAGGGCAGGATCTCTATTAATAATCAAGAAGCCAAATTGGGTGACAAGGCAACAATTAATGACCAAGTTAGTATTGATGGGCGACTGATTGATTTAAAGCGCTTTCATGAGGAAAAGACCAAGGTTATTATTCTCAATAAACAAGCGGGCTATGTCTGTAGCGCAAAAGATGAAGAGGGCCGTAAGTCTGTATTCGATTTATTGCCTGAAAATACGCGTTGGATTATGGTGGGACGCCTTGATATTAACACCTCTGGGCTCTTGTTATTTACAAATAACGGTGATCTAGCCAATAAGCTGATGCATCCAAGTTCTGAAGTGGATAGAGAATATGCTGTGCGTGTTTTGGGTAAGGTTGAAAACGAGCATATTGAACAACTTACAAAAGGCATCGAACTTGAGGATGGTGTTGCCAAATTCCACCGCGTGGTACAGGGTGGTGGTGAAGGTGCTAACCGTTGGTACAAGGTTGTTTTGCGCGAAGGAAGAAAGCGCGAAGTTAGGCGTTTGTGGGAGGCTTTGGATTTCAAGGTCTCACGGTTAATTCGGGTGCGTTTTGGCGACATTCGCTTGCCTGATGACTTACGCGCAAATAAGACCGAATACCTCAAACCGAAACAAGTTGAAGCGTTACTGAAATTAGTCAAATTATCCGCTTGATAAACGCCTCTAAATCAATGAAAAAATTAGCTAATATACCTAATTTTTCAAGTCTAACATTCCTTATAGGTGAAGTATAATATCGCCTTTGTGTCTTATTATTTTCACGTTTCATGTCAGATTATAAATCCACTCTAAATTTACCCGCGACTGGCTTCCCAATGAAGGCCAATTTAGCTAATCGTGAAGGTGGTTTTTTGGCTGAATGGGAGCAAAGTGATTTGTATCAACAAATCCGTGATAAATTCAAAGGCAAACCCACCTTTGTTTTGCACGATGGGCCTCCGTACGCAAATGGCGATATTCATATTGGTCATGCGGTAAATAAAGTTTTAAAAGACATTATCGTTAAAAGCAAAACACTGTCTGGGTATGATGCCCCATACGTGCCAGGCTGGGATTGTCACGGTTTGCCGATTGAGCACAATGTTGAAAAAAAGAAGGGAAAAGTCGGTCATAAAATTAGCGCCGATGACTTTCGCACAGCTTGTCGTGATTATGCAGATCATCAGATTGAGAAGCAAAAAGTTGACTTCAAGCGCTTGGGTGTTTTGGGTGAATGGGACAATCCATACCTTACCAAGAGCTTTCATTACGAAGCTGATATTGTACGTGCTCTTGGAAAAATCGTTGAGAATGGCCATTTATCCAAAGGATACAAGCCAGTTCACTGGTGCACCGAGTGTTCGTCGGCTTTAGCTGAAGCTGAAGTTGACTACAAAGACAAAACTTCTGAAGCAGTCGATGTAGCGTTTAGAGTCATTGAAAGCGATGTGCTTGACTTAACAAAACCTGTTTCAGTCGTTGTTTGGACAACAACACCTTGGACGCTGCCAGCTAATGAAGCGGTAGCGCTCCACCCGGAACTCGATTACGTTGTTATTGATACACCAAATAATTCTTATCTGTTGGCAGCTGATTTGCAAGAAGCTGCTGCTGAGCGCTTTGGTCTTGAAAATATCAGTGTTCAAGCGCAAAAATACAAAGGCAGTGAGCTTGAAGGCATGCTATTGCAGCATCCTTTTTTGGACAAACAAGTGCCTCTTATTTTGGGTGACCACGTTACCACAGAAACTGGTACTGGTGCAGTCCATACGGCTCCCGCACATGGTCAAGAAGACTACGCTGTTGGTCTGAAGTATAACCTTCCTGTTGAATGCCCGGTTGATGGTCGAGGGGTGTTTTTTGATGATGTTGAGCATGTGGGTGGGGAATATATATTTAAAGCCAACGGCACAATTGTTGAATTGTTAAAGACCAACAAAACTTTAGTTTGCCACCAGCCCTTATCACACTCTTACCCGCATTGTTGGCGCCATAAAACCCCGGTTATTTTTAGAGCAACGCCGCAGTGGTTTGTGTCAATGACACAAAATAATTTGAGAGAGACGGCCAACCAAGAAATTCCAAATGTTAAATGGATTCCAGACTGGGGTCAAAAACGTATTGAGTTGATGGTTGGTAATCGTCCTGATTGGTGTATTTCTCGCCAAAGATTTTGGGGTACACCAATTACCCTTTTTGTGCATAAACAAACAGGCGAGCTTCATCCAGATACACAGTCGCTCTTTGAGGTGGTTGCGCAGATTATTGAAAAGGGTGGAATTGATGCCTGGTTTTCACTAGATATTGCCGATGTACTTGGCACAGAAGCCGAAGATTATGAAAAAACCACTGATACGCTGGACGTTTGGTTTGACTCTGGAGTGAGCCATTACGCTGTCTTAAAAGCCAGAGACTATCTTAGCGACGTCGCAGACCTGTATCTAGAAGGTTCTGACCAGCACCGTGGTTGGTTTCAATCGTCCCTTCTTTCTTCTTGCGCGATTCACGGAAAAGCGCCGTATAAGCAAGTCCTAACTCACGGCTTTACGGTTGATCAAAACGGCCACAAAATGAGCAAATCTTTGGGTAACGTTATTCCACCACAAAAAGTCGTTAACTCATTGGGCGCTGATATTTTAAGGCTGTGGATTGGTAGTACGGATTACACAGGCGAGATGACTGTGTCTGATGAAATTTTAAAACGCAGCGCAGATGGATATCGACGAATACGCAATACAATGCGCTTTATGCTTGCCAATATGCAAGGGTTCGATCCTAAAAATGATTTATTAGTCAATGAGGATATGCTTGCCTTAGATCGTTGGATTGTTGCAAAAACTGCTGAATTGCAGGTTTTGATATTAACCGAATATAACGATTACAACTTCCACCACGTGATGAAGCAAATCCTAAATTTTTGCACGAATGATCTTGGTGGTTTTTACCTTGATATCATTAAGGATCGTCAATACACAACGCAGGCTGACTCTTTGGCGCGTCGCTCTGCTCAGAGCGCTTTGTATCATATTGCGCAAGCGATGGTTCGTTGGCTTGCGCCAGTACTCTCGTTTACCGCTGAAGAGGTTTTCCAATATATGCCGGGTGAGAGTGATAGCAGTATTTTCTTACAAACTTGGTACGAAGGACTTGATGGAAGTTATAGCAACTCATCTATTGATATTGCACGAGACATTAATGTTCATATTCGCAAGCAATTAGAAGAAATGCGTCGAGACAAAACTATTGGCTCTTCTCTCGACGGCGAAATTGATATCTATTGCGATGAGACCTCTTTTGAGGCATTGAGTGGATTGGGTGATGAATTGAGATTTGTCTTTATCACCTCTGGCGCTCGAGTACATCCTTACACCGACAAACCTGGTGACGCACTTGATATTGGCGAATCTCTGGCTATACTTGTTAAAAAGAGCGCACACCAGAAGTGCGTTCGATGCTGGCATCACAGAGAGGATGTTGCAGCCAGTGCTGAGCATCCAGAGCTGTGTGGTCGCTGTGTTGAAAACGTTGCTGGTGTGGGTGAAAAACGAATTTTTGCATAATGTCTGTCAACCTAAAAACACTTAATCTAGATTTGGACGACAAGTCTTATCCGATTTACATCGGCTCGGGGTTGTTGACAGAGAAGAGCTTTTTAACAAAGCACATTCACGGCAAACAGGTGATGATTGTCACCAACACTACAGTTGCACCATTGTATCTACAATCGGTTTGTGAATTACTCAATGATTATCAAGTTGAAATTACCATTCTGCCAGATGGTGAGCAGTATAAAACACTAGAAACAGTTAATACAATTTTTGATGCTTTGCTAAATGCAAAGTTTGATCGTAGTGCCACACTTATTGCTCTAGGTGGAGGTGTGGTAGGTGATATGACAGGTTTTGCAGCTGCTTCGTATCAACGAGGTGTTAACTTTATTCAGATACCAACCACATTGCTTTCTCAGGTAGACTCAAGTGTTGGTGGAAAAACTGGTGTTAATCATGAATTGGGCAAAAATATGATTGGTGCTTTTTATCAGCCTAAAGCCGTACTCATTGATGTGAATACCTTGGAAACGCTCAATCAAAGAGAGTTTTCTGCCGGCATGGCGGAAGTAATTAAATACGGTTTACTGGGTAACGCCAACTTTTTGCAAGATCTTGAAGCCAATATGGATCAAATGATGCAAAGAGACAAAAAGCTGATTATTGATGCTGTGTACCGCTCATGTGAAGATAAAGCCAAAATAGTTGCTGAAGATGAGTTTGAATCGGGTAGGCGCGCTTTATTGAATTTAGGCCATACATTTGGCCATGGAATCGAAAACACACTGGGTTATGGTGTTTATTTGCATGGTGAAGCAGTTGCTGTAGGGATGTTAATGGCAGCAAAACTCTCAGAGTTAGAGGGTAATTTAAGTGCCGATTGTGTCTCTAGGGTTGCGGGCCTATTAAGTCTTGCAAGTTTGCCTTGTAAGATCAACCCAAAAATCTCTGAATCACAATTGCTTAAGGCAATGAGTCTGGATAAAAAAGCGATTGATGGAAATATTCGTTTGGTGTTGCTGAAAAGCTTGGGTGAGGCTTATTTATCTCAAACCTATTCTGGTGACAAGTTAAATCAAGTAATCAAAGAATTTACTAATAATTCATAATCGTATGTCTCTGAGCGAACAACAAGTTAAAGAAATTGCCTACCTAGCGAGACTGAGTGTTGATGATGGTGAGGTTGCACAAACCACAGCTGAACTGAACAATATCCTAGATTTAATGGCCGAACTGGCCAAGATAGATACCGATGATGTTAGCCCTATGGCACATCCTTTGGATATGACACAACGCCTTAGAGAAGACTTGGTAACTGAAGAAGATCAATCAGAAGCTTTCCAAGCAATTGCGCCACAAACTGGCCAAAGTCATTTCTTGGTGCCAACAGTAATTGAATGACTATGCACACATTAACCGTGGCCGAGTTATCAAAGGGCTTAAAAAATAAGGAATTTTCAGCAGTTGAATTAACTGAGCATTTTTTGGACAGAATCAATCAGTCTGACTTAAATGCATTTATTACAGTCACCGACGATATGGCGCTTGAACAAGCGAGAATTGCTGATGTAAAAATTGCGAAAGATGAGGGAGGTGTGCTAACAGGTATACCGTATGCGCATAAAGATATTTTTTGCACCAAAGGGGTAAAAACTTCAGCGGCTTCCAAGATACTTGATTCGTTTATTTCTCCTTATGATGCCACTGTCAGTCACAAACTCAATTCAGAGAATATGGTAATGTTGGGTAAGGCCAATATGGATGAATTGGCGATGGGTTCTTCCAACGAAAAATCTTATTATGGCCCTGTAAAAAATCCTTGGGATAAAAATAAAGTGCCTGGCGGCTCTTCTGGTGGTTCTGCGGCTGCTGTAGCAGGGCGTTTATCGCCATTTGCAACGGGCACGGATACTGGTGGTAGTATTCGTCAACCGGCGAGTTTGTGCGGTATTACTGGGCTTAAGCCAACTTATGGTCGAGTGTCACGATACGGCATGATTGCCTATGCCTCCAGTCTTGACCAAGGCGGTCCGTTGACACAAACTGCAGAAGATGCTGCGTTGATTATGAATGTGATGGCTGGTTTTGACGAAAAAGACTCAACCAGTGTAGATCGTGCTGTGCCAGACTATACGAAAAATTTAGGCAATTCTATTGAGGGCTTGAAAATTGGCTTACCAAAGGAGTTTTTTTCCGAAGGCTTGGATAATGGTGTGGCCGAGGCGGTAATAGCTGCAGTGAAAGAATATGAAGCACTGGGTGCTAGTGTTAAAGAAATATCACTGCCCAATTCTGCTCATGCAATCCCTACTTACTATATTGTTGCTCCATGTGAGTGTTCTTCCAATCTTTCTAGACTAGATGGCGTGCGTTATGGTTATCGTTGTGAAGACCCTAAAGATCTTGAAGACCTTTATCTAAGATCGCGCTCTGAGGGTTTTGGGGCAGAAGTTAAGCGCCGTATTATGATTGGTGCTTACGCCTTGTCTGCTGGTTATTACGATGCATATTATTTAAAGGCACAAAAAGTGCGTCATTTAATCAGCGAGGATTTTAAAAAGGCTTTTCAGGATGTAGACGTGATAATGGGTCCCGTGTCACCTACAACAGCCTTTGATTTAGGCTCTTTCAAAGATTCTGTTTCAATGTATCTTGCTGATATTTATACACTTTCATTAAATTTAGCTGGCCTTCCTGGCATGAGTATTCCTGCGGGTTTTTCAAACAATATGCCGGTTGGTTTACAGCTGATTGGTAATTATTGGTCTGAAGAGTTGTTGCTTAATGCATCGCACCAATTTCAGCTGCAAACCGATTGGCACAAAAAAATGCCCGAGGGAGTGTAATATGTCTTGGGAAACAGTCATTGG
>CAZZER010000007.1:0-45053 GCA_964653365.1 uncultured Candidatus Thioglobus sp. | reverse complement strand
GGTGAGGGTAATATTGAAATTAGTACGGACGATGGCGCAAGCAAAACAGTCGGTATAACTAGAGCGCACCTAGAAGAAGATGCGGGAAAGTCTATCCATGATCTGTATGATGATTACACCGCAGTAGATCTCAACCGAGCAGGCACACCGCTTTTGGAAATTGTTTCTGAGCCAGATATGCGGAGCGCCAAAGAGGCGGTTGCCTATGCAAAAAAAATCCACGCTTTGGTTCAGTATATTGATATTTGTGATGGCAATATGCAAGAAGGCTCTTTCCGTTGCGATGCCAACGTATCTATTCGTAAAAAAGGCGCTGAAAAGCTTGGAACACGAGCAGAACTGAAAAACATAAACTCGTTTAAGTTTTTGGAAAAAGCCATTAACCTTGAGGTTGAGCGCCAACAGGATATCTTAGAGGATGGTGGCGAGGTGGTTCAAGAAACTCGTTTGTATGATGCTGTTAAAAACGAAACGCGCTCGATGCGCTCTAAAGAAGAGGCAAATGATTATCGTTATTTCCCAGATCCTGACCTCTTGCCAGTCGCTATTGACGATGAACTTCTCACGCAGATTCGCTCAAATTTGCCAGAATTGCCCGGTGAGAAAAAACAGCGCTTTGTTGATGAGTTAGGCCTTAGTGACTACGACGCTGAAGTACTTACTTCGCAAAAGACTGTAGCAGACTATTTTGAAGCAATGCTGGCCGCAGGCGCGGAATCAAAACTCTCGGCAAACTGGGTAATGGGGGAGTTGTCAGCCGTTCTCAATAAAAACCAATTAGACATTGAAGATTCACCTATTTCTGCCAGCAGTTTAGCCGAACTTGTGATGCGTATTTCTGATGACACCATCTCTGGAAAAATCGCCAAAGATGTCCTTAAGGCGATGTGGCAGGGTGAAGGTAGCGCCGATAAAATTATTGAGAATAAAGGCCTTAAGCAGATGAGTGACAGCGGCGCCATCGAGGGCATTATCGATGAAATTATTGCCAATAATGCTGCTCAGGTAGAGCAGTATAAAGGCGGCAATACTAAGTTGTTGGGTTTCTTTGTTGGCCAGGTGATGAAGGCCACGCAGGGCAAGGCTAACCCGAAACAAGTCAATCAACTACTGAATGAAAAACTTTCTTAAATTTGGTGAACTTGGCAAGGACTATTATTCTGTCGTAAAGCCTATCACGCTTGAGAAGACTCACTTAATTCATGTTAATCAAGAACTTAAAGCTAATCTAGAAATAAATCTCAGCGACAAAGAAATGCTTGGTGTATGTTCTGGTGAGAAAAGATTTCACAACACCGAGCCCTTGGCAAGTATTTATGCAGGTCACCAGTTTGGCCATTTTGTGCCACAACTTGGAGATGGCCGCTCTTGCTTGATTGGTGAGGCAAGTGGTTTTGAGCTTTCTTTAAAGGGTGCTGGCACTACGCCTTATTCTCGCGGTGCAGACGGTCTTGCTGTCCTTCGATCTTCCATTAGAGAGTACTTGTGTTCTATTGCAATGGTAGGATTAAACATCCCCACAACCGAAGCTTTGGCGATTGTTGGCAGTGAAACCGATGTTATGCGCGAGCACATCGAACCGGCAGCTATAGTTACCCGGGTTGCGCAGAGCCATATTCGCTTTGGTCACTTTGAATTATTTGCTTCACGTTCACAGTTTTCCGAAGTAAAAAAATTAGCTGATTTTGTGATTGAACATTATTACTCTCACTTAACAGGCGGCGATAAATACTTACAACTATTTAAAACGGTTATTCAAAAAACGGCGGTGATGATTGCCCGTTGGCAGGCGCAAGGGTTTTCGCACGGGGTGATGAACAGCGATAATATGTCAATCCTCGGCTTGACGATTGATTATGGTCCTTTTGGCTTTATGGAGAAGTACAACCCAGGCCTTATTTGTAATCATTCTGACCACCAGGGCCGCTATGCCTTTGTAAGGCAGCCTTCAGTGGCACTTTGGAATTTACAAAGGTTGGCTGATGCATTGACAAGCCTTGTCGACAAAGAAAAATTATCCGAAGCCTTAGAAGACTACCAAGGGCATTTAGTAAAGGAGTACTCTAATTTAATGCGTCGTAAATTTGGTTTGTCTGAAATTGTTAAAGGTGATAGTGAGCTTATCAATGATTTCCTGCAATTGTTGCAAGATACCAATAAAGACTATACGAATTCAATGCGCTCGCTTTCACAGCAGCAGTCGCAAGAAATGGGTGGTGCATTTGAGCCTTGGTTTGAACGCTATTCTAAGAGACTTGCGAACGATCAAATTGGTGCCGATGAGCGAACCTTGATGATGAATAGTGTCAATCCAAAATTCATTCTGAGAAACTATTTGGCGGAAGTTGCGATTCGTAAAGCTGAAGATCTTTATCAATACGATGAGATAGATACCTTGTTTAATCTATTGAAAAACCCGTTTGATGAACATCTAGATTTTAATTCCTATACAAATGAAGCGCCAGATTGGGCGAAAAGTCTCTCAGTTAGTTGCTCTTCTTAATTCAATAAAAAAGCAATTAGACCAAGTAGGTTTAAGCTGGATGCTATTGAAAGCCATTTAATCAAGAATAAGACAATTGGCCAAACAAGGTATTGAAAACCGCCTAAAAACATCAATCCAATTAAAATAAACAAGCCGTATTGTTCTAGCTGATTGTACTTATAAGCTAGTGGATTGGGAAGTAGTGCGCTGATAACTCGCGATCCATCTAAAGGTGGGATTGGCAACATATTAAAGGCCGCTAGTAAAATATTAATAAAGATGCCAGCCCCCGCCATTTTTATTAATATTTCCGTGTTGAATGCGTCAGAAAATATTAGTAATAAAAGCCATCCAAAGGTCATCAAAATA
Organism: uncultured Candidatus Thioglobus sp.; assembly: GCA_964653365.1. Lineage (GTDB taxonomy): Bacteria > Pseudomonadota > Gammaproteobacteria > PS1 > Pseudothioglobaceae > Pseudothioglobus. Next base: position 42,199 of record CAZZER010000007.1, on the reverse strand, counting down.
TTAGCTGCTGGTCCCGCAATTGCAACCCAAATCATATCTCGTTTTGGAGAGTGAAGGGCATTGAAGTTGATAGGAACTGGTTTTGCCCAGCCAAAAATAAAACCACCGGGTAGAAGTATGAGTATCAGTGGGACAACAATGGTGCCGACAGGGTCAATATGTTTGATAGGATTTAATGTAACACGCCCCATCATTCGTGCTGAGTGGTCACCTAATAAGCTTGCCACCCAACCGTGTGCTGCTTCATGCAGGGTGATCGCAAAAAGCACTGGCACAGTCCAAATAAATAAAGTTTGAAAATCAGGCATAAAATCGATAAGCAGAGTTTGTACGGGTAAAATTAGCGCAATTATTATCTTCACATCATTTTATATGAAAAGCAGTGATTTATTAATACCAACCATTAAGGAGGCGCCAAATGATGCGCAGGTTATCTCGCATCAATTAATGATTCGTGCCGGCTTGGTGTCTAAACTTGCCTCTGGTCTGTATTCGTATTTGCCGATGGGCCTTAGAGTGGTGCAAAAAGTTGAGAAAATTGTTCGTGAGGAAATGAATAAGTCTCTTGCTCAAGAGGTGCTCATGCCCGTTGCTCAGCCAGCAGAACTTTGGCAAGAGTCTAAACGATGGGAAGAATATGGGCCTGAATTGCTACGTTTCAAAGATAGGCACGAAAGAGAATTTTGTATGGGCCCAACCCACGAAGAGGTTATTACTAATATTGCCAAGCAATATTTGCGTAGCTATAAGCAGCTACCGATGAATTTTTACCAAATTCAAACAAAATTTAGAGATGAAATTCGACCTCGTTTCGGTGTGATGCGCTCACGAGAATTTATCATGAAAGATGCTTATTCTTTCCATATCGATGAATCATCCCTAGCCGAGACATATCAAGTTATGCATCAAACCTATTGCAATATTTTTGACCGATTAGGTCTTGAGTATCGTGCCGTTTTGGCAGATTCTGGTGCGATTGGTGGAGACAGTTCACATGAATTTCATGTTTTGGCTGATTCTGGCGAAGATGCAATTTGTTTTTCTGACGACTCAGATTATGCAGCAAATATTGAGCGTGCGGAAACTCTGCCTCAAGGTGAGCCTAGTGCGCCAACAAAAGACTTGAGTGTCGCCAAAACTCCGGGCGTAAAGACTATCGATGATGTTTGCAAGTTGCTCGGTATTCAATCAAGCACAACTATAAAAACCTTAGTGGTTGAAGGAGAAGATGAAGGCTTGGTTGCCTTGGTGCTACGAGGCGATCACGAGCTTAATGAAGTTAAGGCGGCAAAAATTGCGGGTGTTGCCCAACCGTTGACAATGGCTAACGAAGACAAAGTGCAAAAAATACTGGGTTGTGCGTTTGGTTCAATTGGCGTTGTAAACTCGCCAATTAAACTCATTGTTGACTATGCGGCTGCTTGCCTGTCAGATTTTGTGTGTGGCGCTAATGAAGACGACAAGCATATGACTGGTGTTAATTGGCACAGAGACACACCTGATTTTATTGCCGCTGATTTGCGAAATATTGCCTCAGGTGACCCTTCACCAGATGGCAAGGGGAAAATTGAGATTAAACGCGGCATTGAAGTAGGTCATATTTTCCAACTTGGCACCAAGTATTCTGATGCAATGAACGCCAATGTGGTCGGCGAAGATGGAAGATCTGTAAATATGAATATGGGATGTTATGGCATAGGAGTAACACGTGTGGTAGCTGCCAGTATTGAACAAAATCATGATGACAGAGGAATTATATTCCCAGAAGCAATCGCACCTTTTCAATTGGTGATTGTGCCGATTAATTACAACAAATCTTCACGTGTCAAAACCCTAGCAGATGATTTGTATCAAACGTGTTTGGATAAAGGCATAGAGGTGTTGCTTGATAATAGAAAAGAGCGACCAGGCATCATGTTTGCCGATTCTGAGCTTCTGGGTATTCCCCATAGGGTTGTGATTAGTGACACCCACGCAGATAATGGCAATGTGGAATATAAAGCACGCAACGCCTCAGAAAAAATTGAAGTTCCTTATGATGAGGCAGCTAATTTCATTGTCTCAAAAGTGGCTTAATGGTCTTCCTTCAGTATTTAATTCCACAACATCTACTTTCAAACTTAATGCACCGATTCGCAAGAATCGAAGTCGCCTGGTTAAAAAACACCTTCCTTCATTGGTTTGTGAATAAATACGGTGTTAATCTGGCTGAAGCGCAAAGAGAGCGTATTGAGGATTATATTCATATCAATGATTTTTTTACCCGAAGTCTTAAGCAAGGTGTGAGAGCGCTTGCTACTGCTGAGGTCGTGTCACCCGTTGACGGCGTTGTTTCCCAAGCAGGCGATATTCATAGTGGGCAGATATTTCAAGCCAAAGGTCATAATTTTTCTGTTGGGCAGCTTTTGTCAGACAATGGTGAACAATTTGAGAATGGACAATTTGCCACTATTTATCTTTCGCCAAAAGATTACCACCGAATTCATATGCCTTTTGATGCACGACTCAAGTCAATGACCTATATTCCAGGGGATTTATTCTCGGTTAATCAACAAACAGTGGATACTGTCTCTGGACTTTTTGCGCGGAATGAGCGTTTAGTGTCTTATTTTGATACTGCCTTTGGTGAGGTGGCGTTTGTGATGGTTGGCGCTATCTTTGTGGGCTCAATGGAAACAATTTGGCAGGGTCAAATCACACCGCCGTATAAAAAGTCGGTTAGAGATTATTGCTACGAAGGCGAAAATATAAAACTTTTAAAAGGCGATGAATTGGGCCGATTTAATATGGGATCAACTGTCATTATGCTTCTTCCCGAGAGAGCGCCATCCTTCAATCTGCAAGTGGGGCAGGAGCTGAAGATGGGCCAAGGTTTGGGTTAATTACAGTTTTGTTTCAAGTTCGGTCATTGAATCAATTTGATTCTCGAATTCTCTTAATCGCTTATAGACACTGGCTAATTCAATAATAGTTGGCCAAGCATTAAACAAGTATTGAAGCGACCCCTCAACTCGACCAAAGGCTCTAAGTATTTGTTGCATCACGCCCAGTGTCATGACGCCCGCGACAATGGCGGGTGCTAGGAAGACATAGCCAACCAAAACATTTGCTTGCAGATATGCAAGGCGACCAATATTAAAGTATAGATAATATAAATAACTTCGGTAGTGTATTGTTCGCACGCCATCAAAGAGCTCTTCTAGTGACTTCGGCCTAATGCTGCCGTCATCTTCAGCAATAACCAGTATTTTTCGATAGGCTGCCTCTCTTTTTTGTAGGTCGTACTCAATACCTACAAGTCTTAATAACCATGCCAACACGATCATTATAACTGTACCACCAATGGCCCATAGAAATGCACCAGAGACTAGGCCGTACGACCAATCTCCAAACCACATAATGGGAATACCAACTGATAATCCCATTAGTAATGGGAAAAACTCAATTAATACCATAATCGATTCGATTAAACTGGTACCCAAGCCTTCCATAATGCGTGAGAATCGAATCGTGTCTTCTTGTACACGTTGAGATGCCCCTTCAATGGTTCGGGCCTTGTCATAGACGCTATGATAAAACTCAACCATAGAGGTGCGCCACCTAAATAAAAAGTGTGAGGTTAGAAACGAGGTGGCAAGCCCCAGCACTATCCATAAGGCAGCGAGCTTTCCAAAGCTATATAGGCCCTCCAGATATTCTGCCATCGTAACGGCATTGGGAGTTCCTAGTGCCTTTTGAATCATGTCATAAAAACCACCAAACCATTCGTTAATTTTGACATCGATTTGGACAGATACCCACAGGGAGGTAAGAATCGCGGTCGAACCAAGGTAAGCCCAGAGAAACCACTTCTTAGTTGTAAAAAAATTAAACATTGTTTAGCTGCCTGATCGTGTTTTAAAGGTTAAAAAAAGATAATACCTAATTATTTTTTTTGATTTTGACAAGTTTGATTCCTTGTTTAGAGACTTGAACAGTTTCAATTATCAGTGATTCAACCTTAAGAGAGATATTGTGTTGGGGGAGGCTTTGTAAATGTTCTAAGATTAGGCCGTTAAGTGTTTTTGCGTTTTCATTGGGTAGGTTAATTTGTAGTTCTGCACATAATTCACGTAAACTGATTCTAGGATCCACCAAATAACTGCCATCTTCTTGCCGGTTAATTTCTTCAATCACTTCGCCTTGATTAGAAGTGAATTGGCCCACAATTTCTTCAAGAATATCTTCAAGAACAACCATTCCTTGAACTTCACCGTACTCATCTACCACCAAGCCTAGTCGTCTTTTTTGGGATTGGAAGTGCTCCAGTTGAAGACTAAGTTGGGTTCCTTCTGGAATGAAGTAAGGTTCTCTTATAAGCTCCTTTATTGCTTTAATACTAACCTCTTCCCTAGCATACAGGTTGACCACATCTCGCATATGGATACTGCCAATTATGTTGTCTTCAGAACCGTCAAAAACAAGTAATCTGGTGTGTTGAATGCGCTTTAATTGTTCAAAAAGTTCCTCTTCATTATTAATATCGACACTGATGAGTTCGTTGTGAGGCACCATTATGTCTTCGACTTTAACTTTTTCAAGGTCAATGATATTGAGGAGCATCTTTTGGTAATTATTTGAAATCATTGGCTTGGCATCTAGAACAGCCATTCTGAGTTCTTCTGAACTAATGTTGTCAGCATCGCTATTTTTCAAGTCAAATGGCTTAAGAATAAATTGAGAAATTTTTGAAATTACCCAAATAATTGGGTTGAAAAGCTTAATGAGTAATTCAATAACAATGGCAGCCGGTAGGGCAATTTTTTCAGGATTTTTAGCAGCAAAAGTTTTAGGCGTGGTTTCTGCAAATATTAGGATAACAACGGTCAGTATAAGTGAAGCAATAATTACGGAGCCTTCACCCCATAGTTTGATTGCAAGAATGGTTGCAATACTAGCAGCTAAGATATTGACAAAGTTATTGCCCAGCAATATGGCGCCAATTAAAGGGTCGACATCGTTTAACAATCTTTCGACACGTTTAGCTTTGGGATTGTTTTTGGCGCTCAGCGCTTTCAGACGATAGCGATTAATCGCCATCATTGAAGTTTCTGTGCTAGAGAAAAAGGCTGAGGTGAGTATCAAAGCAAACAGCAATACACATAGCCAAAACGTTGAAAGTGATTCCAATCAAACGACCTTAAAATGCAAACAACACTATTTTATACCCGAAGGCATAAAATAGTGTTTGAACTTTAGGCTTAGTGGTTAAAGGCGCTAAGTCCTGGGTAGATAGCGTTTTCACCTAACTCTTCTTCAATGCGAAGTAGGCGATTGTATTTGGCTAGTCTGTCTGAACGCGATAAAGAACCCGTTTTGATTTGACCACAGCTTGTAGCCACTGCTAGATCAGCAATGGTTGTGTCTTCAGTTTCGCCACTTCGATGAGACATAACGCAGGTATAGTTTGCATCCATTGCCATTTTCATTGCTTCAAACGTTTCAGTTAGCGTGCCAATTTGATTAACCTTAACAAGAATCGAGTTAGCAATATTTTCGTCAATGCCTCGTTTTAGGATTTTGCTGTTGGTAACAAATAAATCATCACCCACTAGTTGCACTTTGTCAGCAACTTTTTTAGTTAGCAAATCCCAGCCTTCCCAGTCGTTTTCATCCATACCATCTTCGATTGAGATAAGTGGATATTTTTCCACCCAATCAGCCAAATAATCAGCAAACTCTTCACTACTAAGAGAAACATTTTCAGAGGTTAGGTTGTAGGTGCCATTGGCATAGAATTCTGAGCTGGCAGCATCAATGGCAATATAAATATCTTTACCGGCACTGTAACCAGCGTTTTCAATCGCCTCAAGGATTACTAGAATCGCCTCCTCGTTTGAGTTAAGGTCAGGCGCAAAACCACCTTCATCGCCCACCGCAGTATTAAGGCCTCTTTGATTAAGTACAGCTTTTAAATGGTGGAATACTTCAGCTCCGTATCGAAGTGCCTCTTTGAAGCTTGGTGCACCAGCAGGAATAATCATAAACTCTTGAATGTCGACACTATTATCGGCGTGTTCACCACCATTGATGATATTCATCATCGGTACGGGCAGTCTATATTCGTTTGAATAATCGAGCGAGCGGTATAGTGATTCGCCGTTGGCATTTGCTTTGGCGTGGGCGCATGCTAGGGAAACTGCCAATATAGAGTTGGCCCCTAATCTTGCTTTTGTGTCAGTACCATCGAGCTCTATCATTTTACGATCAATCGCACTTTGGTCGTCAATACTCATGCCTGTGAGTGCTGTGTTGATTTCACCATTGACAAAATCTACAGCTTTTAAAACTCCCTTTCCAAGATAGCGGCTTTTGTCTCCATCTCTAAGTTCTAAGGCTTCTCGCTGGCCTGTAGAGGCACCAGAGGGAACCATGGCACTTCCGATAGTTCCGTTATCTAGGGTTACATCAGCCTCAACAGTTGGATTGCCACGAGAATCCAAGATCTCGCGGGCTTTAATATTTGCAATGTTCATTTTGGGGTTTGAAATTTATTCAAAGAAAGATTTCATTTTACCAAAGAAAGAATCAGATTCTGGATGTTGTTTTTCACCACATGAAACAGAGAACTCCTTTAATAACTCTTTTTGCTTCGAGGTGAGATTGACGGGCGTTTCAATTTTGACTTGGCAAAGCAAGTCACCAGTGCCACCATGTCTAATGGCTGGTACACCTTTGCCCTTAAGTCTAAATAACTTAGCAGTTTGCGTGCCTGCAGGTATATTAATTTTTAACTTGCTATCCAATGTTGGCACCTCAATTGAGCCACCCAATGTCGCCGTGGCAAAATCTATGGGCACCTCACAATATAAATCATTTCCTTCACGCTCAAAAATATTATGTTCTTTGATGTGGATTTGAACATAGAGATCGCCTGTTTGGCCACCACGTAAGCCAGCTTCGCCTTCGCCATTAAGGCGGATTCTGTTTCCTGTATCAACACCAGGGGGAATTTTAACGGAAAGAGTTTTTTGTTTTCTAACCACGCCTTGGCCTCGACATGTGCCACAGGGCGATTCAATTTCTTCGCCCGAACCATTGCATTGATGACAAGGTCTTTGTACTGCGAAAAAACCCTGCTGCATTTGAACTTGGCCAGAGCCATGACAAGTTTTACAAGTCTTGACAGAGGTGCCTGGTTTTGCGCCTGTACCTTCACAGGTATCGCAACCATCATTTTTTGTTACTCGAATTTTAACCGTGTCGCCTTTAACAGCCTGTTTAAGGTCAATTTCAAGGTCGTAGCGTAAGTCGGAGCCTCTATTGTCTGGCTTGGATTGGCCACCACCGAAAATGTCACCGAAAATGTCACCAAACCCACCGCCGCCAAAAGGGTTGCCACCGCCAAATGGATTTCCACCCGCGCCTTGCTCAACACCTGCGTGACCAAATTGGTCGTAGGCTTGTCGTTTTTGAGGATTCGAGATAATATCGTATGCTTTGCGAACTTCTTTAAATTTCTTTTCAGCACCTTCTTTGTCGTCTTTATTTCGATCTGGGTGGTATTTCATAGCCAAGCGTTTATAGGCTTTTTTTACCTGTGCGTCATCGGCGCTTTTTTCAACACCTAAAACTTCGTAGTAATCTCTTTGTGACATAAGTTTCTTTTGTTAAGAAACCCCCTAGGAAAACAATCCTAGGGGGTTCTGCGTTTCAGAAAGGTTTGTTTGTACTACTTGTCTTCTTTTACTTCTTCGAAGTCTGCGTCAACCACATCATCAGGAGTCTCTGCAGCAGAATCGCTTGCCCCTGCACCGGCTTTTTCCTGTGCTTTTTGAGCTAACCCTTGCGCTTTCTCACTCAAGTTCTGGACTTGGGCATCAATTGCCTCTTTGTCTTCACCTTTTATTGCTTCTTCAAGTTCAGCCACAGCAGACTCAATGCTAGTTTTTTCTTCATCTGAAACCTCGTCTTTAAGTTCTTCTAGCGATTGTTTTGTAGAATGAACAAGAGAGTCCGCCATATTGCGAGTTGTTACCAGTTCTTGGAACTTCTTATCTTCTTCAGCATGTGCTTCAGCATCTTTAATCATCTTTTCTACTTCTTCATCCGAAAGACCACTTGATGCTTTGATTGTGATTGATTGCTCTTTGCCTGTATTTTTATCTTTGGCAGAAACATTCAAAATACCATCAGAGTCGATATCTAGGGTTACCTCAATCTGAGGCTGCCCCTTAGGTGCAGGCGCGATACCTTCCAAGTTGAATTGGCCAAGTGATTTGTTTGCGCTTGCCACTTCACGCTCGCCTTGTAGTACGTGTACAGTTACTGCAGATTGATTATCGGCTGCAGTTGAAAATACCTGTGAGGCGTTAGTTGGAATTGTGGTGTTCTTCTCAATCAGTTTTGTCATCACGCCACCCATTGTCTCAATACCCAAAGACAATGGTGTTACGTCAAGCAGAAGAACGTCTTTGACATCGCCACCGAGTACACCGCCTTGGATTGCAGCACCCATTGCTACTGCTTCATCTGGGTTAAGATCTCTCTTCGGCTCTTTGCCGAAAAAATCTTGAACCATTTGTTGCACTTTAGGCATTCTTGTTTGACCACCCACAAGAATTACTTCGTCAACATCCCCACTTGAGAGGCCTGCGTCTTTAAGTGCTAACTTGCATGGCTCGATAGAGCGTCTTAGTAAATCCTCAACAAGAGATTCAAGTTTTGCGCGAGTGATTTTGATGTTTAGGTGTTTCGGTCCTGAAGCGTCAGCTGTTACGTAAGGCAGGTTAACTTCAGTTTGTTCAGAAGAAGATAGTTCAATTTTTGCTTTTTCAGCAGCCTCTTTTAAGCGTTGTAATGCCATTGAATCATTCGCTAGGTCAACACCTTGATCTTTTTTGAACTCATCTACCAAATAATTGATAATGCGCTGATCAAAATCTTCACCACCAAGGAAAGTGTCGCCATTTGTTGAAAGAACTTCGAAATGTTTTTCACCATCGATATCTTCCATTTCGATGATAGAGACATCAAATGTGCCACCACCCAAATCATAAACAGCTACTTTTTTATCGCCAGCGCCCTTGTCGACACCGTAAGCAAGTGCTGCTGCAGTGGGTTCATTAATAATTCTTTTGACTTCAAGGCCGGCAATCTTGCCAGCATCTTTAGTTGCTTGACGCTGTGAATCATTAAAGTAGGCGGGCACAGTAATTACTGCCTCAGTTACCTCATGACCTAAGTAGTCTTCAGCCGTTTGTTTCATTTTTTGAATAACGCGAGCTGAAATTTCAGGTGCTGCCATTTTATTGTTTTTAACTTCAACCCAAGCATCACCGTTATCAGCCTTTACAATCTTGTAAGGAACTAAATCAATATCTTTTTGTACGGCATCTTCTTCAAAGCGGCGTCCAATCAAGCGCTTGATAGCATAAAGTGTGTTTTCAGGATTTGTGACCGCCTGTCTTTTAGCGGGTTGGCCAACTAGAATTTCTTCTGAGTCTTTTGGGTAAGCAATAATAGAAGGGGTTGTGCGATCGCCTTCAGAATTTTCGATAATTTTGACTGAACTGCCATCCATAACTGCAACACATGAATTTGTAGTGCCTAAGTCAATACCAATAATTTTTGCCATTTTTTTGTTACTCCTAGTATTTGATATAATGCCTATGTAGGGGCATTAAATCTTATTTCAAGGTTAGAGGCAATTATTTTGATTTGTGGCGTTTTAGGATTGTTTCTACGCATTCGGGAACAAATGCGCTTATATCTCCACCAAGGGATAATATTTCTCGTACGAGTGATGAGGAGATATTGGCAAACTCTTCAGAAGGGGTCATAAATAATGTTTCAATATCAGGGTTGAGGCGCTTGTTCATGCCACTTAATTGAAACTCATACTCAAAGTCAGAAACAGCACGCAGACCACGAATAACAATCTGGGCATTATGTTCTTTGGCAAAATCAACAAGAAGAGAGTCAAACTCAAGAACACGAACATTACTAATCCCTGCTACTGAGGTATTAACAGCCTCAATGCGCTCGCTGATACTGAGAAAGCTGTTTTTATTAATGTTTTGGGTGATAGCAATAATAACTTCGTCGAATAAGCGACTGGCACGAAGAATCAAGTTAACATGGCCGTTAGTTATGGGATCAAAGGATCCTGGATAAATGGCGATTTTATTCATATTTATTGAAGACTAATTAGACAGTAATGCACATTGCCAGATTTCTTTTGTTTGTCTATATTATAGCGATAAGTGTTAAGCTCTCCTAAATTGTCGTCTTTTATCTGAAATTCAGACTCAATGTAGATTTTGCTGTATTGGTCAATAAGCCCATTTTCTGAAATTGCTTTTAGGGTTTGTGGCAGTATGTCTTTAGCAAAGGGCGGGTCAAGAAAAACAAGATCAAATGGTTTGCTGTCAACATTTTTTAACTCGCTAAGAGCATCGGCATTAATCAAGCTATATTTTTCACAAGGAATGGAAGCAAAGTTGCTTTGAAGCTGCTTAAAAACTATAGAATTTTTCTCGATTGAGTAAACCATTTTAGCGCCTCTTGATAAGGCTTCGAGGCTTAGAGCGCCACTTCCTGTAAACGGATCAAGAACGCTCTTGCCGACAATGTTGAATTGTAGCCAGTTGAATAGAGTTTCGCGTGTTTTTGCAGTGGTAGGCCGTAGCCCGTCAGCGTCAGGAAAATGAAACTTCCTTCCGCGAAATTCACCGGCAATAATTCTAAAGCTATTTGTTTTGATAATTGTCAAATGCTACCAAAAGCTCTTTTTTAGCTTCCTCGGCATCACCCCAACCTTCGATTGTCACCCATTTGCCTTCATCTAAATCTTTGTAGTATTTAAAGAAGTGTTCAATTTGGTCTTTTAGAGCAACATCGACATCGTCAATGCAGCGAATGTTACGGTATGAGCGGCACAATTTGTCAATTGGCACAGCAAGAATTTTTGCATCTTCACCTGCCTCATCGGTCATCTTTAGAACACCAATTGGGCGTGCAATAATGACTGAATCGTGGATTAGCGGGTAAGGCGTAATAACCAAAACATCTGCAGGGTCACCATCATCGGATAATGTTTCAGGAACAAAGCCGTAGTTGCAAGGATAAAACATAGGTGTTGAAATAAAACGATCAACAAACATAGCACCAGTGTCTTTATCGATTTCGTATTTAACAGGTGACGAGTTTGCTGGGATTTCAATAATGACATTGATTTCATCGGGCACATTGCCAGCTGTGACAGGCTTGAGACTATTTTGCATTTAGTTTTCCTTGTTAAATAATTCGGCTCTCCAGCCGTGACATAAGGCCACATCTAAATCGCCTCGAATGTATTTTGTTAGCGCTTTACTCGTGATCATGAGTTCCGGCGGCAAATTATACGCTTTTGAGATAGAATTGATACGCTGTTGTAATTGATTTTTGGTGTTTTTTTCAGAACGATTCAGCGGTTTGTGGTCGTTGGTTTTTTCAGTTTGGATGAAATTAATATTATTTGACTCAACAAAACTTCTAAAGATCTTTTCACTTTTGTGCGAAAAAGTTCGTTTATTGCAAGCGTAATCAAGTAACTTTTCATCAGACATTATCCATTTTCTTGGTTTGTCTTGCTTTTTGGCGTTGGCTTCTCGCCACGCACATAACTGGAAAGCAAGCTCGTGGTACTTCTTATTTAGCCGTGATATGCCTTTAATTTTATGAAATGTTATCTCAATCGGAACAGCGTACAGTTCTTCATTTAGCAGGGTGCTTGTTTCTTCATTTAGCCAATCGAGTTTGCCGGCTATTATTAATTGAGCCTTAAGTTTTTCAAACAAAGGTAGAAGGTAGTGAACATCGTTAAGAGCGTATTCAACAACTTCTTTTGGTAATGGCCTTCTTGTCCAGTCGTACCGAGCATAAGCTTTTTCAAGTAAAACGCCCTCAAATTCTTCAACTAGAGCTTGATAAGATACTTGTAAAGGCAGGTTGAGCAAAGCTGCAGCTAATTGAGTGTCAAAAAGGGTGTTGGGTAATTTACCAGATAATAGATAAAGCGCCTCAATATCTTGGCGGGCTGAATGAGCCACCCATACGGTCGTGTCTTGATAAAGTTTTGCAAATAGCGGACCCAAGTCTGGAATTGATAATACATCTATACATTCTGCGTTATTGTGCGTTGCTATTTGAACCAAGCAAAGTTTTGGATAATAGGTGTTGATGCGACGAAATTCAGTGTCAATGCCAAGGTAGTGGTCTTGTGCTATCGATTCAAGGTAGTTCTTTAGTTGTGCTTGGGTTTGGATCAAAATGGTCAAATGTAGTCATTTGTTGTATTTTATCAACAACAAATGCTAGCCAGAATTCATTTATGAGATAATCGGGGCGGTTTGTTAAAGTATCGAATAGATTTATGCTGTTAGATCAATCACAGTCACAAGTGAGATCACCGCCTGCCGTATTCTGGATTGGTGTTTTTCTTATTTCTTTTATGGCTATGTTTTATCTAGGACTCGAGCCAGATTTGATTGATCAGTGGTATTTGGTTCTGATTGGTTTTAACCTTGTTATGAGTTTGTTTGCTCTGTATTTTATTATTTTGACTATGTCGAAATTGAAACGAAATACAGATAAAAACATAATTGGATCAAAATTTACCTGGTCTTTCGTCAAAATTATTCCTGTTTTGGTTTTGGTGCCAATTCTTTCTTTTTATCTTTTTTCTTTTGAGTCAATCCGTGACAATCTAAACAGAGCTGAATCTCAGTTTGAAGAGTTTAACTATAAAGTGGGCGGTGAAGTCGATGAACTATATAAAAATACCACAGATATCGCCTTTAAATACTACTTAGATCGTACTCGAAATATTGGTAAATTAATCACCTATTTTGGCGCCCCTCGCTCGTCTAATGAGACAATGCAAAGAGCGCTTGATCTGCTGATTACAGATGCTTGGGCTTGTGATTTAAAGTTGTACAACGCTTCAATGGATTTGGTTGCCTCGGGAAAGAGTGACGAAAATTGCATAAAAGACGGCTACACAGCTTCATCAGAAGATTTCACTCTTGTGGCACACTACGCTGGCGATGTTAGTATTATGAGTCTGGCAGATCGTATGACTAGATTTAGAGATGCCGCAAAAGATGCAGAATTAACGCTAAACTCTTCGATTATAGAAACTCGATTTATGATGGATTTTTCATCAACAATTCTGCTGACTGTCCTGAGCGCACTTTTGGTTGTATTGAAGATGATTGAACAGTTTATGCAACCAATGCAGTCATTATCATTGGCCACTCGAGAAATATCTGCGGGTAATTACGATGTACAAATTCAGCATAATCCAAAGCAAAAGGATATGCAAGAATTGATAGGACATTTCAATGAGATGAGTAGGCAAATCAGACTCTCTAGGGAGGGTTTGGACACACACAACTTATACTTAGAGACAATTTTAAAGTACTCTTATGGTGTAATTGCACTCAATCAAGACAAGACAATTCAGCTAATTAATCCGGTAATTGGCAGAATGTTACAAATTGATCAAGAAAAGATGTTTGTTGGACAATCTTACGACAGCATTACTGAGGTTTATGATTATTTACAACCACTTTTTTCTTTTATTGAAAGTAATATTGAATTGGGTTTGGTAGAATGGAGCGGTGAGGTGGAATTAGCCTTGCCAGACAGACATCGATTAATCTATTGTCAAGGCGCATCTTTGGATGTTGAAGACAAGACTTTGGGTTATGTTGTTATGATTGACAATATAACTCGCTTGCGAAACGCTCAAAAAAGAGCCGCCTGGGGCGAGGTAGCTAAAAGAATGGCGCACGAAATTAAAAACCCGTTAACGCCCATCTTGTTGTCAGCACAACGCTTGCGCAATTTATTTTTGCCCAAGATGGATGAAAAGGATTCCTCAATCATTGATAAAACTACGAGCACGATTATTGATCAAGTTAGCTCAATGGGCGCTATGGTTAACGCCTTTGCTGATTATGCAAATACACCAGAAATCACTAGAACTACAATGTCTCTTAACGCGCTAGTTAATAAAGCCATTGCCCTTTATGATGCGCAAGAGGATGTTGGAATTGATCTAGATCTAAGTGGCGATTTGCCAGAATTACAACTTGATAGTGACAGCATTTCTCGTGTGCTAATTAATTTAATAAAGAATGCCAGTGAGGCGAATGAAGATAAAGAGAAATTAAACATTAACATTCGTACACGCCTTAGAGCTGATGAGCATATTGTCAGTCTTACAATTACTGATGATGGTGAAGGCTTTCCCGCAAATAGTTTAGATCAAGTTTTCGAGCCTTATGTAACCACCAAAACCAAAGGTAGCGGATTGGGGTTGGCCATTGCTCAAAAAATTATAGAGCAGCACGATGGTCAAATTTATGCAAGTAATATAGAGCCCCATGGTGCAAGAGTGACTATCGAATTTAGTATAATTGACGGTGCAAGGAGTCAAAATGGTTGAAGAGAATAACAGTCTAGGAAAAATCCTCATTATCGATGATGAAAAGGAAAATACCGAAATTATTCGAGACATTCTTGAAGATGTGAATTATTTTACCGTTATTGCGAGAAGCGCTTCAGAAGCAAAAACAATGGTTGAAGGAAATGATTTTGATTTGGTGCTCATGGATGTGTGGATGCCTGGTCAAGATGGTATGTCGCTTCTAGGTGAATGGATGAGCTCTAATTTTGAGATACCGATTGTTATGATGTCGGGGCACGCAGAACCAAGCGATATTGTTAGGGCGCTTAAGTTAGGGGCGGTTGACTTTCTGCAAAAGCCATTGCATGACCTATTACCAATTGTCAGGGACATTTTGACCAGACAGGAGCCTCTTGAGTCTAGTCAAGAAGTTAGTGGTATTGATTTCTCGCTTAAGCTGAGAGAGGCGCGCAATATATTTGAGAGACAGTACCTTCTTCATCATTTGAATTTACATGATAACAATATTGCCCTTGTGGCAGAAAAAGCAGGTTTGGAGAGAACAACACTATATCGTAAGCTTAAAGATTTAGGGATTGACAAGCGATGAAAATACTAATCCTTGGTGCAGGTCAAGTGGGTTCAACATTAGCGCAATATCTTTGTGCTGATAGTGCCAATGACCTTACTATTATTGACCAAAAAGAAGAAAACTTATCTTGGCTTCAAAGGCAATTAGATATCAAAACTGTGGTTGGGCATGGCGCCTACCCAAGTGTTCTTGAAAAAGCGGGCATTAAGTCTATGGATATGGTGATTTCGGTGATGAAGTCTGATGAATCCAATATGGTCGCATGCCGTATGGCGCACACGCTTTACAATATCGAAAAGAAAATTGCCCGAATACGCACATCTGAATACCTTCATAGGCCAGAGTTATTTTCGCATTCTGCCGTACCAATTGATTTTTTAATTACACCCGAAAATTTGGTTACGGATTACATTAAAGGTATCGTAGATTTGCCTGGCGCGTCCGAAGTTTTTGAGTTTGAAAATGGGCTGGTGCAGTTGGTAGAAACTCGAGCTTATTTTGGTACCCCTATTGTCAATAAACCAATCAAAGAGTTGAAGCATCACCTGCCCGATGCAAAAGTGAGGATTTTTAGTCTTTACCGCAATGGTAAGGCGTTTTTGGTCAATAGCGACACAGTTATTCGAGAAGGAGACCATGTTTACTTTATAGCTAAGAAAACACATGTCTCACAGGCATTAACAGAATTCCGCCGTGAAGATAAAGCTTATCAAAATATATTTATTGCTGGTGGTGGGCATATTGGTGTTAGGGTGGCTAAGTTATTAGAGACAACGCACAATATTCGTCTTATTGAGCTTGACGAAGAAAGAGCCAGAGAGGTTGCGGGTGAGCTAAATCACACATTGGTTTTGCAGGGTAGTGCCTCTGACGAAGATTTGCTTTTGGAAGAAGGTATTGAGAATACGGATCTCTTCCTTGCTTTAACTGACTCAGATGAAGTAAATGTCATTGTATCTATTTTGGCAAAGCGGCTAGGTGCTCACAAGACAATCGCCCTGATTAAAAGAGATGTGTATGCCATGCTGGCTGAACAAAGTGACGACGTAGATATGATTGTATCGCCCGACCAGATAACTGCTGGTGGCATCCTTTCTCACCTAAGAAAGGGTGACACTATGAAAGTGCATTCGCTACAACATGGAAAGGCTGAGGCAATCGAAGTTGTTGTGCATGGCCATGAAAGCAATTCCAATGTGGTTGGCAAGAAAATCAAGGACTTAAGCCTGCCAGATGGCGTTGTAATTGGTGCTATTGTTCGAGATGATGAGCTATTAATGGGTTCTAAGAAACTTGTTATTGAACAAGGAGACCATGTTCTGATGATGTTAACTGATGTTAAGCAAATTCATCGAGTTGAGTCATTGTTCTCCGTTAATGATTAACATAATATGAATCACTTTATTCATTGTTTAGCATGCAATTAGGCGTCGTTTCTAAAACCATTGGTATTTTGCTAATGTTATTTAGCTTTACCCAAATCCCACCCATTTTGATTGACTTTATTGGTGGGGGCGGCGGTGAATTTTTAACTTTCTCTTTGTCATTTGTCATTACTTTTTTGGGTGGTTTTTTTATATGGCGACCTTTTATGAGCGTCAAACAGGATTTCCGACTCAGAGAGGGGGTGTTAATTGTGGTGTGTTTTTGGGTTGTGTTGTCTCTATTTGCAACTCTGCCCTTTTTACTGACTGATACAATTCCTGGCCTGGGGTTCTCGGCTGCTTTTTTTGAGTCAATGTCTGGTTTGACAACGACTGGCGCAACCGTGTTAACCAATTTGGATGAGTTGCCCCAGTCTATTTTGTACTATCGACAACAACTGCAATGGTTGGGAGGTATGGGTATTATTGTTCTTGCTGTTGCCATCCTGCCGCTTCTTGGTGTTGGCGGAATGGAGCTTTACCATGCAGAATCTAGCGGAATTTCCAAAGATCGCTTAACTCCAAAGCTAAGACAGACAGCTATTGCTTTATGGAAAATTTACCTTTCTCTTACATTATTGTGTGCATTGGCTTATTTTCTATCTGGTATGAGTTTATTTGATGCCATTAGTCACAGTTTTTCAACAGTGGCTATTGGTGGTTTCTCCACGCATGATGCCTCTATAGCTTATTTTAACTCTAGCGCTATAGAGGCCGTTGCTTGTGTGTTTATGCTATTGGCTGGCATAAATTTCTCATTACATTTCGTTGCTTGGAATAACCGATCTTTGACTAACTATTGGAAAGATTCTGAATTTAAAGCATATCTTGTTATGTTGTCTTTGTTTTTTCTTGTTGTTTTTGGCGCCCTGAGTCTCAATAATGAATATCAAAGCCATTGGACTGCCTTAAGGCATGGTGTATTTCAAACAATTTCTATGGCCACGACAACAGGGTTCACTTCTCAAAATTTCAGTCAATGGCCAAGTGTCGTCCCAGTTTTTTTGATTTTAGTGAGTTTTGTCGGCGCTTGTGTTGGCTCTACGGGCGGTGGCATTAAGGTTGTGAGAGTGTTATTGATGTTCCGGTTAGGAATGAAGGAAATAAAACAATTTATTCACCCCAATGCACAGATCAACGTTAAGCTTAATCGATCAACCGTTGGCCATAAAACACTTGTTTCTATTTTTGGTTTTTTCTCGCTTTATATAATTTCATTTGTGTTGATTCTGGTTTTGCTAATGTTTACTGGCATGGATCAAGTAAGTTCTTTTGCTGCGACTGCGGCAACGATGAATAATCTCGGACCAGGGCTGGGCGAGGTGGCAAATAATTACGGTTCTCTTGGGGATGCTTCAAAATGGATTCTTAGCATGTCTATGCTTTTTGGTCGACTGGAAGTGTTAACGCTAATCGCATTATTTCATAAAGCGTTCTGGCGTTATTAATTTCTATTGTGTCGCTATATTTTCTTGAACGTTGGCCAAGAAATTAGATTATTAATCTTTGACTATTCTAGCCCTGCAATAAAACAGGGCTAGAATTTGGTTGATTATAGTAGTGGCGCAATCACCAAGCTAACGATGGCCATCACGTTGATGAGAATATTCATTGATGGGCCAGAGGTATCTTTAAACGGATCACCCACAGTATCACCAACAACAGTTGCTGCGTGAGTTTCTGTGCCTTTACCACCAAAGTTGCCTTTTTCGACATGCTTTTTAGCATTATCCCAAGCGCCACCAGCATTGGCCATCATAAGCGCCATAAGTACACAACCAAGCAAGGCACCACCAAGCATGCCGCCCAGTGCTGTAGGGCCAATTCCGAAGCCAACAATAACTGGCGTTGCAACTGCGATAATCCCTGGGAGGATCATTTTTTTCAATGCAGCAGTAGTAGCAATATCAACACATTTGGCAGTATCTGGCTCCGCATTACCCTCCAATAGTCCAGGAATTTCTTTGAACTGTCTTCTGATTTCTTTAATCATTTCAAATGCTGAGTCGCCAACTGCTGTCATAGTGATTGCAGCAATAAGGAAGGGTATCGTGCCACCAATAAAGAGACCAATCAAAACTTCGGCGCTATTTAGATTAAGAGAAAAACCCTCAATGCTGGCGCTGACAGTTTCAACATAAGCTGTAATGATAGCTAGCGCGGCGAGTGCTGCTGCACCAATCGCAAAGCCTTTACCAATTGCCGCCGTTGTATTGCCCAGCTCGTCGAGTGAATCGGTGATCTTGCGCGTATCTTCACCAAGACCAGCCATTTCAGCAATGCCGCCAGCGTTATCAGCAATAGGGCCATAAGCATCTATTGCCATTGTCATACCAACGGTTGCAAGCATACCTATAGCAGCAATACCAACACCATAAAGACCAACATAAGCATTGGCAACATAAATGATCAAGCAGATCATAAATATTGGCACAACTACAGATTGCATGCCGGTTGCTAAACCTTTAATCATAACAGTAGCCGCACCTGTTTCACCTGATTGGGCAATGTCTCTGATGGGTTTGCCAGCAGTGTAATATTCGGTTACTAGACCAATAATAATACCGCCGATGCTACCCATAAGTACCGCAGCCCAAATATCATTAGCAACATCTAACTTGTCGATAAGGAGGTATGCAGTAATAATGAACAAAATTGCTGAGCCAATCGTGCCTGTTCTGAGTGCAGATTCAGGAGATTTGTTAGATGACATCTTGACAACAATGATTCCAATAATAGAACAAATTAAGCCGAGTGATGCAAGCGCCAGAGGCAAGAACATAAGTTCTGATTGATTACCGCCCAGTTTATCAAGAGCGATGGTAGATAGAGTTGATGCAATTGCTATGGTTGCAATCATAGAGCCGCAATAAGATTCGAAAATATCTGAACCCATGCCAGCGATATCACCCACGTTATCGCCAACATTGTCAGCAATAACCCCTGGATTACGAGGGTCATCTTCAGGAATCCCAGCCTCCAACTTACCAACTAGATCGGCACCAACGTCAGCACTTTTTGTAAAAATACCGCCACCAACACGAGAAAATAGAGCGACTACCGAAGCACCCATGGCAAAACCGTGTAGTGCATGTGAATGTGTTTCACCAAAGAAATAATATAAACCGCCTAAGCCCAACAGGCCCAATGCGGCCACAGACAACCCCATTACCGAGCCACCAAAAAAAGCAACTTTCAGTGCTGCGGCACTGCCACTATCGTGGGCAGCTTGAGTTGTTCTTACATTAGCGATGGTTGCGGTATTCATGCCAATGAAACCAGCGGTTGCAGAAGCCAAGGCGCCAACAACAAAACAAAGGGCGCTCATCCAACCCAAGAATACGTACATTAGTACCAACAAAACCAAAGCAAAGATGCTCAACATTTTGTATTCACGCGCCATAAACACAATAGCGCCAAGGTGAATTTGTTCACCAATTTTTTGCACTTGTCCGCTGCCACCAGGTTGTTTTTTAATCCACTGGTAAATCACCACAACGATTAGTAGACCCAGGACACCAAGAGCTGGTGCAACTATATTTGCATCAAAATCCATCATTTCTCCTTTATCTTTTTAAAATGCAGGCGCTATCTTAACCCATCATCTAATCATTAGGTTATTAAATACTTCTATTTGCAAAAATTAATTCACAACTCAAAAGAACCTAAATTATCCTGAGTAAATATGAAAAGCTTTAAAGTTCAGATGAAAGTATAGTGGCGCTAATTTAATAGGGGCAATCTAATCAATATATGACGCACTTTTATAAAATAAAATTACAGTAATAGAGTATATTTTATTTTTGCATGAGTTGTTGCTGAGGCAGGCCAATTTAGATTGCCAAAAAGGTTGAGAAAGTTAATGACAAATTTTAAAGAATCAAAATCTCTACTAGACCGTGCATACAGTTTAAAAGCTGGGGAGGCAAAGCCACTTTATCGAGACTGGGCAGGTTCTTATGATGCAGATTTGGTAGAATCTTTGGGTTATGTTGGGCCGGTCAATGTCGCTGAGATTACGGCAAATTATTGTGAGAATAAATCAGCACGAATATTGGACGTAGGATGTGGCACTGGGTTGGTTGCACATAGACTGGCTGATTTGGGCTATGAAAAAATCGATGGGCTCGATTTTTCCACTGAGATGTTAGAAGTGGCACGTGAAAAAGACATTTATGAGTCATTAATTAGTGCCGACCTAAATAAGCAATTGTCGATTGATTCAAATTCTTACGATGTAATTGTCTCTTGTGGTACTTTTACCCATTCTCATGTTGGCCCAAGCGCTTTTGATGAGCTAATTCGGGTGAGCCGTTCGGGCGGTATTTTCTGTCTGTCTATTAATGCGGCTATTTATGAAAGCAGTGGCTTTAGCGACAAATTACGTGATTTAGAGAACTCAAACCAAATTAATATGCTGGATAAAACAACCATAGAGTTAACCGTAAATGAGCCTGTGGATGGCTTTGTTGTTATTTTTAAGAAAGTGTAAGTGGGTATTGCTGAATAAAAAACAGCAGCGGGTTCCTCTACCCAAGGCAATGCGGTTTATTCAATAACCACTGTATAACCCGGGAGGGCGTTCAGCAGTTGTTTGCCATAGAATTTGGTGTTTAATCGATTGTCAAAAATGGTTATTGTTCCCTTGTCGGTCTCAGTTCTGATTAGTCGACCACATGCTTGAATAAGTCTAAGGGATGCATCCGGTAGGGCGATTTCCATAAATGGATTACGACCTTGTGATTCAAGATACGATTGAGTTGTTTTCTCAATTGGCGAAGTGGGGACGCTAAAACGCAATTTTGCAATCATCACATGGTTGAGGTTGTTGCCTTTAAGGTCCACACCTTCGGCAAAGCTGTCGAGTCCAAAAATAACACTGCCTTTGTTTTGTTTGCGTAATTCAATATGTTTTTCGAGGATGCGTTTTTTACTGTATTCGCCCTGGATTAGCAGAGAGCAATCTATTGATAGCTCAACCAAATCTGCCACCATTTGCATTTGTTTATTAGAGGCAAATATAACTAATGTAGCTTCATTTTGGTTGATGCGTTTTTTAAGCTCTTTTGCAAGTTCTTGGGTGTGCTCAAAAGGTTGCGTAGGGTTGGATTTCATTTTAGCAACAACAAAATCAACCGAATGATGATCAAAGGGTGAGGTTAGACGCAGATATTGGTTATCACCCGCGTTAAAGCCAAGTTGTTGATTTAAGCGATCAAAACTACCAAGTGCAGTTAGTGTTGCAGAAGTTAGAACAACGCCAGCAGCTTTTGACCAAATGAGATTGTCTAAATAATTAGATACATCAATCTTGGCGGAATTTAAGTGATAATTGGTTTTTTTATTGGCCATGATGGATTTCTCAATCCAATGACTTGGTGGTGGTTTTTCGGGATTGGTTTTCTGCGTAAAAGCAGCCAAGAGTGAAACGATCGAAGATAAATTTTGTTCATTCTGGCCGATGATATTATTTATGTTGTCAACCGTAGCTTGATCTTGATGGTTGCTCTTACAAAAAGCTTTCCATTCATCTTTCAGGTTTGAAAAATCAGCATAAGCACCCTTAATGGCTGTGGCTAGGTTTTTTGCATCATTGGTAATTGTAGCATCAACACCTGGCAAATCAAATAGATGGATATCATCACTATAGTCAAGCTCAGTTAGCAGGCTGTTTAAATCAGAAAGTAAATCGTCAACGGTTTTAATCCTGTTTTCGGCGTTGTCGTTATCGGTGATTTTTGCTATCTGATCCATCGCGCTTTGCGCCTGGCGAATCGAGGTTTTAATATATTCTAAGCTGGCACTTTGAGAAAAATGAGACAGTGCTTTTGCAGAAAAATGATGAGCCTCATCAAAAACAAAAATACAGTCCTCCACCTCTGGGAGAATAGAATTACCGCTAAATATATCAGCCAGAACAAGGTCGTGGTTGGCAATAATGACGTCGGCTTGTGCCACCTTTTTTCGTGCTTTAAAAAATGCGCAATCACTATAAAATTCGCAATTTTTTGCGGTACATGTAAAGCGATTACATGCAACTTTTTGCCATAAGCTGGATTCGGGAGGTGTTTCTAAATCATCAATTTCGCCACTCCAGCGATTTGATGAGTAATCTTGAGTTAGATCTTGAAGTTGACCCATTTGGTTTTTACTAGGAGGTGCGTCCCAAAGTAGAACATCTTCAAACAAAGATTGGGTGTTGGCATTGTCCTCGGTTAGATTAACTAGATTGCGGACACAAACATAGCGAGAGCGCCCTTTAGCGAGAGCGTATTCAAAATTGACAGTTGAGTATTTTTGCGCCTCAATAATGTCTTTGTTGAGTAGTTGTTCTTGCAGAGCAACATTGGCGCTTGCGATAACTAGTTTTTTGTCGTTTGCCTTTGCAATCGGCAAGGTTGCAATCAAATACGCCATTGTTTTCCCCGTTCCTGTGGGTGCTTCGACACAAAGAATTGGATTAGAGTTTGGGTATTCGCCTGTTAAAGTTTTGGAAATTTCAGCTATCATTCGATTCTGAGAAGAGCGATTACTATAGTCAGAAAGTTGTTTTTTTGCCGCCTCAAATGAAGCGCGAATTTCGATTTTAAGCGCCTCGGTTAGCATAGAGGGTTTAGGAGGTGCGTGTTAAAGAAAGCTCACACAGAAGGTGTAATGCGTTACGATAATCCGACTCTGGTAATGCCGTAAGTGTTGCCATGGCTTTTTGTGATTCTTTTTCTGCAATTTTACGAGTAAAGTCAAAAGCTTTGACATTGCATAGGATGGTAATAATGTCATCGATATGAGAAGTGTCGGCGTTTTCAATGGCACTCTTCAGTGTGTTGTATTCTTCGCCCGAGGTTTGTTCGAGAGCGTAAATCATGGGCAAGGTGGTTTTGCCTTCAGCCAAATCATCCCCGACTTCTTTGCCCATAGTTTCAGCATTGGATTCATAATCCAGTACATCGTCAATAATTTGAAACGCATTACCCAAGTGTAGACCAAATTGCCCAAGGGTGTTTATTGTTTCAGATGAAGCGTTTGAAAGTATGCCACCAATTTTGCAAGCTGCTTCAAATAAGCATGCGGTCTTTCTATTAATCACAGTGTAATATTGTTCTTGAGTAACATCTGCGTTTTTGATATTGAGTAGTTGCAGAACCTCCCCTTGCGCAATATTGTTAGTGGTTTCAGATAGAAGGCGCATAATCGCCATAGAATCCGGCTCAACCATGATTTCAAAGGCTCGAGAATAGAGAAAATCACCCACCAGAACACTGGGCGCATTGCCCCAGAGTTCGTTAGCGGTTTCTTGACCACGGCGAGTGCTTGATTCGTCAACGACATCATCGTGCAAAAGGGTAGCGGTGTGAATCAGTTCAATTACAACTGCCATTGCATGGTGATGAAGGCCTTGATAATTTGTTGCGCGAGCACATAGCAGTAATAACAAAGGGCGCAAGCGTTTTCCACCAGAAGAAATAATGTAATGGCTCATCTGGCTAATCAGAGCAACATCAGAATCTAGGCGGTTGATTAAAATCTCATCCGTTTTAGCTAAATCGGCTTGCATGAGAGATTGAATCTGGCTGAAATTTTGCATAAGGCGCTATTTTAGCTGACTTGCGAGAAGATATACTTCTTTAGACCTAGGGCGAGAAGCTTTTGGTTTGCGAATGATAACTTTTTTAAATACAGCTCTAGCGCTTTTAACATAAGCATCAAAGCCATCGCCCTGGAAAACTTTAACCAAAAAATGGCCATTTTTTACCAGCGTTTTTGTTGCCATATCCAGGGCTAACTCTGTCAAATACATCGACTTGGGTTGATCAACAGATAACTGTCCACTCATATTGGGCGCCATATCAGAGAGCACTACATTCATTTTTTCACCTTGAGTGAGGTGGAGTAGTGCTTCGTAAACATCGTTTTCTGTAAAGTCTCCTTGGAGAAAATCAACACCAGGTATTTCTTCAATATCTAGGATGTCACTGGCGATGACTTGCCCTTTATCGCCAACTGATTTTATCGCCACTTGTGACCAACCACCGGGCGCAGCACCGAGATCAAGAACTTTATCGCCTTTGTGGATGATTTTGTCTTTCTCGATTATCTCAAGTAGTTTGTAGGCTGCACGACACCGATAGCCTTCTTTTTGTGCTTTTTTAACGTACTCGTCGTTTTTGTGCTCTTCCATCCAGCGGCCAGAGCTGCCTTTTTTTGACATCTAAGAATTATATTGTTACCAATTGGGTCTTATATTTTATAGCTTTGAGAATGACAGGTTGATTTTTAGCAGGCCTGAATAAATCATTTTAATTTAGTTCAAGGTATGAACTTGATATACGGGATAATAGTGCTCAAATTTTCTATCGAGCCTATCTAGATGACTGATAAATTAAGAAATATTGCCATTATTGCTCACGTTGACCACGGTAAAACGACTTTGGTTGACAAGCTACTTTCGCAATCAGATACTTTTGACGAGCGCTTCCAAGCGACTGATCGAATGATGGACTCAAATGATCTTGAGAAAGAACGCGGAATTACCATTAGTTCAAAAAATACCGCCATTAGATGGGGCGAGTACCGAATCAATATTGTTGACACCCCAGGACACGCCGATTTTGGTGGTGAAGTAGAGCGTGTTCTTTCAATGGTTGATAGTGTTTTACTATTGGTTGATGCAGTTGATGGGCCCATGCCACAAACACGCTTTGTTACCAAAAAAGCTTTTGAACAAGGGCTAAACCCGATTGTTGTGGTTAATAAAATTGATCGCCCCAGTGCCCGACCTGATTGGGTGATTGATCAAGTGTTTGATTTGTTTGATCAATTGGGTGCGACAGAAGAGCAGCTGGATTTCCCTGTGATTTATGCCTCAGCATTGGGAGGTTATGCATCCGAAGATGATAGTGATCGAGAAGGTGATATGCTGCCAATGTTTGAAACAATAGTTAAGCACGCTCCTTCTCCCGATGTAAATATTGATGGTGCATTTCAAATGCAAATAACTTCTCTGGATTACTCTTCTTTTGTTGGTGCAATCGGCATTGGCCGCATCACCAGAGGTGTTGCCAAAAAAGGCATGCAAACAACGCTAATTACACCCGATGGTTCAAAGCGCAATGTCAAAATTGCGCAATTATTAGGCTTTCATGGTCTTGAACGTAATGAGGTCGACAGTGCAAATGCGGGCGATATTGTTGGTATTGTTGGTATTGAAAATATTTCTATCTCCGATACGATTTGTGACCCTAGCGCTGTGGAAGCATTGCCAGCACTGAGTGTTGATGAGCCGACAGTAAGTATGGCGTTTAAAGTGAATGACTCGCCATTTGCTGGGCTTGATGGCAAGTACATTACCTCTAGAAATATTCGAGATCGCCTTGATAAAGAGCTTATCTATAACGTTGCCCTTAGAGTAGAAAACACCGATGATCCATCCGAATTTGTTGTTTCAGGCCGTGGTGAATTGCATCTTTCGATTCTCATTGAAACCATGCGTCGTGAAGGGTTTGAGGTAGCTGTTGGTAGACCTCAGGTTATCTTAAAAGAAATTGATGGAGTGGTTTGCGAACCATTTGAAGAGCTAACTGTTGATGTTGAAACACAACATCAAGGTACAGTTATGGAGCGTTTGGGCGAGCGTAAAGCTGAATTATCCAACATGGTGCCAGATGGTAAAGGCCGTGTAAAACTTGACTTCATTGTTCCCGCAAGAGGCTTAATCGGTTTTAGAACTGAATTCTTAACAGCAACAACGGGTACTGGTTTAATGTACTCTACCTTTGATTCCTACCGACCTGAAAAAGAAGGAAAAATTGGTCAACGTAACAACGGCTCTTTGATTTCTATGAATCAAGGAAAGTCAGTGGCTTATGCAATCTTTAATTTACAAAAAAGTGGCAAGTTCTTTCTTGGGCCAGGTGAGGATATTTATGAAGGCATGGTTGTCGGTATTAACTCGCGAGATAAAGACTTGGTAATTAACGTCTTAAAAGGCAAGCAGTTGACCAATGTTAGAGCTTCTGGCTCTGATGAGGCTGTGGCGCTTACACCACCCATAAAGCTTGATCTTGAGCAAGCGTTAGAGTTTATTGATGATGACGAATTGGTTGAAGTAACACCCAACAACATTCGCATTCGCAAGAGGCTGTTAACAGAAAATCAAAGGAAACGCGCTAGGAGTGTTTAAAAATGCTCAAGTATGAGTTATAATTTTTATGGATATGAGGCTACAGGATAAAGTGTTTTAACAAACACCGTAATCATATTAATAACTTTTTTCTAATACTTTGCGTTTGAGGTTTGAATTATAAAAAATGGACTCATTACTCAACTTCCTTGTAAGACAAAAAAAACTAGCGTTAGGCTTCTCTTTGTCATTCATAATAATTGGTTTGTTGACTTTTCAGCAAATTCAACGTGACCAATTTCCTCCTGTTGATTTTGAAGTAATGTCAGTTACAACAGCATTTCCTGGGGCATCTCCGGAGGATGTTGAGAAAAAAGTTACCAACAAAATTGAAAATGAGCTCTCAAATGTTAATGGGATAGGAAAACTTACCTCAACATCACGAGAAGGGTTGTCAAGCATCATTGTTTCAATTGATCAAGATGTAAATGATGTTTTAACGGTGAAAAACGACATTAGAAACGCCGTCAATAGGGTTGGAGATTTTCCAGAAGAAGTCTCTGAACTTCCTAGAGTTGTTGATTTCAATATTATGGAAATACCAGTTATTGATATAAACATTGATGGGACAGTGATCGAATATCAGGTTGCTAGACAAATTACTGATGACTTGGAAAAAGCTTTGTTAATGGTTGATGGCGTTGCTAGGGTGGAGAAAAATGGCTATCTAGATAGTGAAATTCAAGTGAGGGTCGATCCTAAAAGGTTGGATCAATATAATATTTCAATTGATCAAATTAAATCTTCAATTGCTGCAAGAAATGCTAGATTTACTATCGGAGACAATAATCGGGATGATAGTACAAAGAATATTGTAATTCTTTCTGAGTACCAAAATATTGAAGATCTTGAAAATACAGTCATTAAAAAAAGTTTTTCGGGTCCCGAAATAAAACTTAAAGACATTGCTTCAGTTGTGATTGGCACTTCTGAAGAAAAGTCTATTACAAGGGTCAATGGAACCAAGGGTTTTATACTAAGTGTTCTTAAGCAAGAGCAGTCTGACATCATTAGAACGGTCGAAAGAGTAAAAAGTAAGGTGCTTGAGCTGCAAGAATATTATCCAGAGGATTTGAACATATTCTTTACTCAAGACAGGTCTGTTGCGGTTGAGAATCGTTTGAACATTATTAAAAATAACGGCTATATTGGACTTGTATTAGTTCTTATTGTATTGGGTATTTTCTTATCAATAAAGACGGCTTTTTGGGTTGCAATCAGCTTACCTGTAGCGCTTTTAGGAACTATAGGTTTGTTGGGTTTATCTGGGGAGACGGTAAACCTTATTTCTCTATCAGGCATAATTTTGGTTTTGGGTATTGTTGTGGATGATAGCATTATAGTTGCCGAAAGCATACATCACTACAAGTCAAAGCCTGGGGATATGTACGCCAACGTAGTGAAAGGCTTTAAAAGGGTAATACTGCCTGTTGCAACAACAATTATCACAACAATATTAGTAATGTCATCAATGTTTTTGATGACTGGGACTATGGGGAAGTTTATTTATGTTCTTCCGGTAGTTGTTATTTTTGCTTTGCTGTTATCTTTCTTAGAAATCACCTTTGCCTTGCCTGCGCATTTGGCCAACAATAAGCAAGATAAGCAAAAAACTTGGTTTATCCCAATTGAAAATTGGTTTGAAAGAATAATTAATAGGCTTCTCGTTTTTCGTTATTGGGTTGTCACACTTTTTTTGATTGTTTTTGGTTTTTCTTTGTGGTTTGGCATTACCCAAATGCCGTTAAATTTATTTCCCTCTCGGGGGGCGGATACCATTTTTGTAAATGTTGAAACTCCCAATGGTTCTTCGGCTTCATCCACCGAACAAGTTGTTATGAGTGTTGAGAAAATAATCTTAGAAAAGGTTGGTGGAGACCTTGACTCGCTTACAAGCAAAATTGGCAGCTATTTTTCTAACGTGGCAAATCTAACAATTGTTTTAACGCCAACAAGTGAAAGAGAATTGGATGCCGAGGATATAGCCGACAGTTTAGAATTGGCTGCTGGAGATATAGCGGGTGCTGAAAAAATTAATTTTAGTGTTTTGAGGCCAGGACCGCCAAGTGGCGAAGACATAGAGATTAATTTGGTTGGCGATAATGATTTTCAGAGACTTCGTGCAGCCGACAGACTTGAGGAGATTTTGTCAAATACAAAAGGAGTCAAAAATATTATTAGAGATGACGAGTTAGGTAAAGACCGAATTGAAGTCGTTCTTGATTTTGCGAAAATGAGTGAATTGGGAGTTACCTATTCACAGGTGTATCGAGATTTGAGAACTGTTTATTCAGGGTCTTACGTAACTAATTTTAATATTGGTGGTAAAGAAACTGATGTGAGGATGTACTTGGGGGGTGGTAATTTTACTGAGCGATATCTGGAATCTGCAACTGTATCGAATAATCAGGGAAGATTGATAAATCTTACTCAGTTTGCCTCAGTTCGAAGCATAAGTGGTGAGCCAGACTATAATCATTATGATGGAGAGAGAGCAGTTAAATTGTCTGCCTCGGTTGACGATGAAATCACAACGCCCAAAAAAGCATTGGAGATAACACTTAACAAACTACAAATTGAAAAAAACTTTCCGCAAATTAGATTCGTATCGGCAGGCGGAGCGCAAGAAACCTTAGAATCGTTAGAAAGCTTTCAAAAAGCATTCATCTTTTCAATTTTTGGAGTA
The DNA here is from genome assembly GCA_964653365.1 of uncultured Candidatus Thioglobus sp. GTDB lineage: Bacteria > Pseudomonadota > Gammaproteobacteria > PS1 > Pseudothioglobaceae > Pseudothioglobus. The sequence goes on along the minus strand of CAZZER010000007.1, from coordinate 12,883 downwards.
TTTTTTCTTATTGCTCTATTGTTTAATTCTTACTCCCAGCCTTTGTTGGTTTTGGCGAGTGTTCCATTTGCATTCATTGGGGTAATTTGGTCCTTTTATTTTCATGGTGAACCGCTAAGTTTTTTTGCATTAATGGGCTCGTTGGCGCTTATTGGTGTGATTGTTAATGACTCTTTGGTAATGGTTAGTCATCTTAATTATATTAAACAGAAATATTCTGACATTGAAAGCCCTTATAAATGGATTGCCAGAGGCGCAAGGGGTCGCTTGAGGGCGGTAGTTCTAACCTCTCTTACAACTCTATGCGGAGTTTTGCCTTTGGCTTATGGGATTGGTGGTGTCGATCTTTTTCTTCAGCCGATGGTCTTGGCTTTAGGTTATGGACTACTGTTTGGCACAATAATGACACTCATCTTATTGCCTTGCATGTATTCAATGAATTATGACTTTATTCATTGGCTTGCTAGATTAAAAGAAAAACGTCAAAGCAAATCAAAACATGCTTAATAATGTTATTTATTTTTCAGTGCTTGACGAATCAACTCTTCGGTAGAAAGTGTTTGATCGTCAATTGATGAGATCATCTTATTGGCTTCTTTGGTTTTGAAACCGAGGGATTGTAATGCCTCTAAGGCTTTCTTGGCGTTCGGGTTGTTATTGCTTTGAGCAGCACTTGGTGTAATTGCTGCACTGGAAAATTCCACCTTATCGAGTCTATCTTTTAGTTCTACGATAAGTTTTAAAGCGGTTTTTTTGCCGATGCCTGGGGTTTTTGCTAATAAGTCAGCATCTTCATTGCTAATACACTCGATAAGAGAACCAACGGTTAGGTGAGAGAGAATGGCAAGTGCAACTTTTGGTCCAACGCCATTAACTCGAATTAACTCTCTGAAAAGGATTTTTTCGTCCTTGGTGATAAAACCAAATAGGGTGTGTGCGTCTTCTTTAATGCTTAAATGCGTATAGAGCAATACATCTTGCCCAGTATCACCTAATTGGTAGAAGGTGGACATAGGGCAAAGGATTTCGTAGCCGATATTGGACACTTCCAATACAACTTCTGGCGGATTTTTACTTAGAATTTTGCCAGTTAACTGCGCAATCATAGCCAGGGATGTTTTTCGAAATATTTGGCTTCAAAGTTGCGAATATCATCTTCGTATTGTAGGGTAAGGCCAATATCATCAAGGCCGTTCAACAATCTCCTTTTGCGCTCACCATCTACTTCAAAATCGTAGGTGTTAGATGTGGTAGATACACTTTGGTTTTCTAGGTTGATAAGTATTTCACCTGCGTATGCAAACAACTCATCGACTGCATCGTGGCTTAAGACGATTGGCAGAATGCCATTTTTAAAGCAATTGTTGTAAAAGATATCGGCAAAGCTTGGGGCAATGATTGCCCGAAAGCCAAAATCTTCAAGCGCCCAAGGCGCATGTTCCCGCGAAGAGCCACAACCGAAATTCTCTCTTGCCAAAAGTATTTTTGCACCTTTGTATTCAGGTTTGTTAAGAACAAAATCGGTATTGAGTGGGCGTTTTGAATTGTCCATACCAACTTCGCCATGATTAAGGTAGCGCCATTCATCAAATAGGTTTGGTCCAAAGCCCGAGCGCTTAATCGATTTTAAAAATTGTTTAGGAATAATCGCATCTGTATCAACATTAGCGCGATCCAGAGGGGCTGCAATAGAACTTAGTGTAGTAAATTTTTCCATGATAATTGTTATTGCACTCCTGAAAAGTGACCAGCAATAGCAGTGGCCGCAGCAATAGCTGGACTAACTAAATGGGTGAAAGAGCCTTGCCCTTGACGACCTTCAAAGTTTCTATTTGAAGTGCTGGCACAGCGCTCGCCAACTTCTAGTTTGTCGGCATTCATAGCAAGGCACATCGAGCAACCTGGCTCGCGCCATTCAAAACCTGCTTCGGTAAAGATGGCGTCCAAACCTTCTTCTTCGGCCTGTTGTTTGATGAGGCCAGAACCTGGAACAACAAGTGCTAATTTGACGTTATCAGCAATTCTTTTACCTTTTGCAACGTCCGCCGCAGCACGCAAGTCTTCGATCCGAGAATTGGTGCAAGAGCCGATAAAGACTTTGTCAATTTCGACAGAGTTAATTGGTGTGTTTGGCTCAAGATGAATATAGCTAAGCGCATTACGAATACTTTCAGCCTTCACGGGGTCAGATTCTTGACTTGGGTCAGGTACATAGCCATTGATGTCAAGCACCATTTCAGGGGAGGTACCCCAAGTAACTTGTGGCTGAATGTCTTTGGCCTCGATAGTGACGGTTTTATCAAAAACAGCGCCTTCATCGCTGTGAAGCGTTTGCCAATATGCAAGTGCTTTTATCCAGTTATCACCCTTTGGTGTAAAAGGTCTGCCCTCAACGTAATCAATAGTTTTTTCATCAACAGCAACCATACCAACGCGTGCGCCTGCCTCAATCGCCATATTGCACAGTGTCATTCTGCCTTCGATAGATAGGTTTTCAATCGTTGAGCCGGCAAATTCAATCGCGTAGCCCGTGCCACCCGCGGTACCGATTTGACCAATAATATACAAAGCGATATCTTTAGCGCTGACGTGTTGTGTAAGCTCGCCATTCACTTCAATCCTTAGATTTTTTGCCTTCGATTGCCACAGACAACCTGTGGCTAACACGTGTTCTACTTCAGATGTGCCAATGCCAAAAGCAAGTGCACCTAATGCACCGTGGGTTGACGTGTGAGAGTCACCGCAAACAATACTCATGCCAGGCAGAGTTGCCCCTTGCTCAGGACCAATCACATGGACAATACCTTGACGAATGTCGTTCATAGGAATTTCATTAATTTCAAACTCTTCGCAATTTTTATCAAGCGTCTCGACTTGTAATCTTGAAATTGGATCTTCAATGCCGCTAACACCGCTCGAGCGCTCTGTTGTTGGAACGTTGTGATCAGGCACGGCAAGATTGGCATCAAGGCGCCAAGGTTTTCTATTGGCAAGAGTAAGTCCTTCAAAAGCTTGTGGCGAGGTAACTTCGTGAATCAACTGTCGATCAATATAGATTAGAGCAGTGCCATCCTGCTCACGAACAATATGTGCACTCATTAGCTTGTCGTAGAGTGTTTGTGCCATAGTAAATCGGTAAAATTTGTAAAATAAAACATTTTACAGTGAGAATAAACTATGTGCGGTATTTGTGGTCAGTTACGCTTTGATGGTAGTGGTGTAAAAACTGCCTCCTTGAGCTTAATGATGGCCAAAATTGCCAGACGTGGGCCCGATTCAAATGGGCAGTGGATTGATGGTCGTGTTGGTTTCGGCCACCAGCGTCTTAGTATTATTGATCTGTCCTCACACGGTGCTCAGCCAATGGTGGACGATGCGCTTAATCTTACTTTGGTTTTTAACGGCACAATTTACAATTATCAAGCCCTCAGAGCGCAATTGATTGAAAAAGGTTATCACTTTTTCTCGCATTCGGATACCGAGGTTATTCTCAAGGCCTACCATCAATGGGGTAAGGATTGTGTTTTGCACCTTGACGGCATGTTTGCTTTTGCGATTTGGGATCAAGCTAGGCAAGCGTTATTTATGGCACGCGACCGTATGGGTATTAAGCCTTTTTATTACACCCTAAGCGATAAGGCGATTAGCTTTGCATCGAATACGCAAGCACTGCTTACACAAGAACTGGATAAAAATATTAATCCAGTTGCGCTTCATCAGCAGCTGTCTTTGCACGGCGTTGTGCCCGCACCAAATACGATTATTAAAGGCATCCGCAAGGTGCGTCCAGCAACAACAATCACAATCAACAAAAGCGGTAAATTTGTTGAGAAAACTTATTGGCAACCTGTAGCCAAACGCCGAAGCGAAAAACTTAGCGATTCTGAATACATTGAAAAAGCCCACGAATTATTAACAGAGGCGGTGATGAAAAGAATGTCGGCTGCTGATGTTCCAATTGGGGTGTTGCTTTCTGGCGGCTTAGATTCGTCACTGTTGGTGGGTTTATTGGCGGAGGCTGGACATCAGGATATCCGTACCTTTTCAATTGGCTTTGAGGATATTGATGACGAGGCTGGAAGTGAGTTTGAATACTCCGATCAGATTGTTGAAAAATTCAACACCAGGCACGAAAAATATGTGGTGAGTAATGCCGAAGTTTTGCCAAGACTCTCAGAAGCCGTTGCTAATATGGCAGAGCCGATGGTGGGTCAGGACGCAGTGGCTTTTTATCTCCTTTCCGAGCAAGTATCAAAGCATATAAAAGTCGTGCTTTCAGGCCAGGGTGCAGATGAGGCTTTTGCAGGCTATTTTTGGTATCCGAGAATGAACGGCGAGCAAGGCGATGAAGTTAGTCGTTTTTCAAAGCATTATGTTGACAGGCCGCACGAAGATTTTTTGCAAACGGTTAATCTGAGTTATCATGGGGCAAACCACACACACAATTGGCTTAATAAAGAATTTGCTAAAGAAAATGCTGAGTGCTTTATGGATAAAGTGTTTCGCACTGATATCACCCGCTTAATTGTGGATGATCCCGTCAAGCGAGTGGACAATATGACGATGGCTTGGGGATTAGAGGCGCGAGTACCGTTTATGGATACCAAGTTGGTGGAATGGGCATTACAAATGCCACCCGAATTGAAAATGAGAGAAGAGGGTAAGCACCCTTTAAAGCAAATCTCAAGAGGCCTATTGCCAGACAGCGTTATTGATAGAAAAAAAGGCTATTTCCCAATGCCGGCGCTGAAGTATGTTCAAGGTGAGTTTTTAGCCTTTATGTCTGATATACTCAGCTCCCAAGCGTGCATCAATAGGGGTATTTTTAATCGTAATTATGTCAACAAAGTGATTACTTCGCCCCGAGATTATATGACTGCACTGAATGGGTCCAGGCTCTGGCATATGGCTTTATTGGAGTACTGGCTACAAACAAATTTGGATCAATAAAAAGGCCTCTATGGAAAGCATTGTTATATACACAGATGGTGGTTGTCGGGGTAATCCGGGCATAGGAGGCTGGGGCGTTTGGCTGCGTTATAAAGGTAAAGAGAAAAAACTAAAAGGTGCGGCGCAAAACACCACCAACAATAAAATGGAGCTTACCGCTGCCATAAAGGGCTTAGAGTCACTCAAGTCTCAAGAAATTCCTGTGGATTTGTATACCGACTCCAAGTATGTCATTCAAGGAATTAACGATTGGATTGATGGTTGGAAGCTTAAAGGTTGGAGAACTGCCAATAAAAAACCGGTAAAAAATCTAGAGCTTTGGCAAAGTTTGGATGAACTTAATCAAGCTCATCAAGTTACTTGGCATTGGGTCAAGGGGCATAGTGATGACCCCGGCAATGACATGGCTGATCTTCTTGCAAATGAGGCTATGGATGAGATTAGTTAGCTCGCTCGCGATTGGCACTTTCTAGGTAATCAAGTTCAGCTTCACTAAAATCCGAAAGCAATCTCGCATCCCAATTAAAAGGCCCGCGTAAACTTTTACCCACATGTTTTTTGATCAGCGTGTCAAATGTGTCAATCGCATCTAGGTTTCGCTCATTGCACAGATGTTTGTACCAATAATTGCCAATTTTGACGTGGCCAATTTCATCGTGAAAAATAACATCTAGGATTTCAGCCATTTTCGAAAAATTAGATTTTTTGAATTTAACCTGAATACTCGGGGTGACATCAAGACCTCTGGCCTCAAGTACTCTTGGCACTAATGCCATTCTTGCGAGCACATCGTAGTCAGTTTCAACTGTCATTTCCCAAAGGCCGTTGTGGGCTGCAAAATCACCGTACTGATAACCCAACTCTTGTAAATAGTCGTTAATCATGGTGAAGTGAAGTGCTTCTTCATGGGCCACTTTTGCCCAGTCTTGGTAATACTGATAAGGCATATTTTGAAAACGATAAAGCGCATCCAGTGCCAAATTGATTGCGTTAAATTCAATATGACAAATGGAATGAATAGTTTTGATCATGCCAAGATCGGATCGATCACGTTTAGGCGTGGTCTGATAGCTAACCAATTCTGGCTTGATAGGGCGCCCAGGGGTGTTGATTTTTTCAACTGGTTTGGTGTCAAGCTCGAGATTTTGTTGTTGAATTGCCTCAAATAATTGATGCGTGAGTTGTACTTTCTCACTTGAGTCATTAGACATTAATGCTTGGAAGGCAGATTCAAAGAGTGACATAGGCGCCCAATTCTAAGTTGTTTAATTTCCAATCTCCAATTTGGGTGCGAATCAGTCTTAGCGTAGGAAAACCCACGTGGGCGGTCATCCGTCTCACCTGTCGGTTTCTTCCTTCGCTGATAGAAATCTCGAGCCATGAAGTTGGAATATTTTTTCGCACTCTAATTGGTTGATTTCTTTCCCAGAGCCAATCTGGTTCAGTAATAATCCTCGCTTTAGCTGGTTTAGTGAGGCCATCTTTAAGTGTTATTCCATTGGCGAGTTTGTATATAGACTCGTCACCAATCAGACCTTCTACTTGAATAATATAAGTTTTAATCTTATTGAATTTTGGGCTTGTAATTTGGTTTTGTAGCTTGCCATTATCGGTAAGAATGACCAGCCCCTCTGAGTCTTTATCTAAACGTCCAGCTGGATAAATATTTGGGATATTGATATATTTTGCTAGCGTGTCACCTTCACCACTAAATTGGCACAAGGTGCCAAAGGGCTTGTTAAAAGCAATAATTTTAGCCATACACTTGTTTGGCTCTCGTGACAAATGCATCCAGTTGTGAATTGGCAATTTGGGTAAAAACGGGCGAAAGCGCCATATCCATTAGCTTTGATTTAAAAGAAAACTTTAATTCTAAGATAACTTTGGCGGCATCTTTGCCAAGAGCTTCGAAGCGCCATTGGCCCGAGAGGGTTTTAAAAGGGCCATCGAGCAATTCCATTTCAATTAAGTTGTATGGTGTAAGAGTGTTTTTGGTGGTAAATTTTTGCTTAAGGCCACCCTTATTAATCTCCACTGAGGCAGTAATTTGACCTTCAGTTTGATTTAAAATGGAGGCGCCAGTGCACCAATTTAGAAATTTTGGATAGTCGTTTATGGTATTGACGAGTTCAAACATCTGCTGCGGTGAGTAGGACACAATAGCGCTTTTAGAAATATGATGCAAAAAACTCTCCATGAGTAAAAAGAAAAAATCAGACAACTCGAATACAATTGCTCTTAACAAAAAGGCAAGGCACGACTATTTTATCGAACAAAGTCTTGAGGCTGGAATCAGTTTAGAGGGTTGGGAGGTAAAAAGCTTAAGAGATAATAAAGTACAAATCAAAGAAAGCTACGTCATACTCAAAAATAACGAGCTGTTTTTGTTTGGTGCACATATTTCTCCATTAAACACCGCTTCAACGCATGTTGATGCAGATCCAACGCGCACAAGAAAGCTGCTTTTACATCGATTAGAAATCAACCGAATTCGCGATAAGATTAACCAAAAGGGCGCCACCGTTGTACCCCTAAAGCTCTATTGGGTGCGTGGAAAAGTTAAACTGGAGATTGGTGTCGCCAAGGGAAAAAAAGCGCACGACAAGCGTCAAGACATTAAGGAAAAAGACTGGAAAAGGGATAAAGCGAGAGCGCTAAAAGAAAGTAATCGGTAAATTATTTTGGTATAAATCTTTATCTGAAGTTAATAAAATCCAGTAATTTCAAAATTTTATTTTATTTTATATAGTATCTTGACATATAATGTTTTTAAGGCTTGGTGTGCTACTGCAACGAAATGTCTTTCCATGATATCTCCCCCTTTAGTTGATGTCATTTTGTACGCCAGGCCTTTTTTCATAACTTCGTTGGAGATAATAAAATGAATAAATCAGAACTGGTCGAGGCGATTGCTGCAGATGCCAACCTTTCCAAGGCGGACGCAGCACGAGCACTCAATGCCGCAACTGGCGCAATTACTTCAGCCCTTTCAAGTGGTGACGGTGTGCAGTTGACGGGCTTTGGTAGTTTTATGGTAAGAGATCGTGCAGCCCGCACAGGTCGTAATCCACAAACTGGTACTTCTATAGCAATTCCTGCAACAAGAGTTGCTGCTTTTAAGGCAGGCAAAAGCTTAAAAGAAGCAGTAAGTTAATAATTGCACAACCGTAATACTATAAAAAAAGGCGCAATTTGTTGCGCCTTTTTTTATGTCCAATTATAAAATCAATCTATACTGGCTTAATTATCCATTAATTAGTTTTATCACTCTAAGTGGCAATGACTCAATATTCCCCATACTGGTGGCAAGACCAGCCGCAGTTTGCTAATGATAAAGATATACCTGTAACAGCAGATGTGGTGGTGGTTGGTGCTGGCTATACGGGTTTGAGCGCAGCAATTACGCTAGCAAAATCTGGGCGGAGTGTCGTTGTTTTAGACGCTGAAGCAATCGGCTTTGGTGCGAGTACTCGTAATGGCGGTATGCTGGGTTCGGGCCATAAGTTCTCACCGGATCAATTACAAAAAACCTACGGCTCTGAAGTAACAAAAAATATTTACAAAGAGGCTAATGCTTCTCTTGCTTATACAACCAGTTTGATTAGGGATCAAAAAATTGATTGTGATTTACAAATCTGTGGCCGATTGCGCACTGCCTGGACCCATCAAGACCGTGAGCAAATGCAACAAAGCACCAAGCAGCTTCAGAAGATTGATCCATTTGAGGCAGAGATTGTTGAACCTAAACACATGGATAAGGCTATTAAGACAAACCTATATTTTGGTGGCTTGTTATACAAGAGCCATGCTTCAGTCCACCCGAGAAAATTTCATCATGGCCTAGTGCAATTGGCCATAGATTCTGGTGCTCAAATATTCGGCAATCAGCGTGTTACTCAAGTAAAGCGATTATCGAGTAATGATAAGAAAGGTTTTATTGTTAGTATTGCTGATAGCTTAATTCATTGTCAGCAAGTACTTATGGCAACCAATGGCTATACGCGCCCTCAGCTATCTCCTTACCTGGCTCGCCGCATAATGCAAGTGCCAAGTTTTGTAATAACCACTGAAGACATTGGTGTTGAAAAGGTCCAATCTTTGTTGCCTGGGGGGCATTGTATGGTGGAAACACGCAGGCGTTTTTGTTATTATCGGGCAACGCCATGCGGCCGCAGAATATTGCTGGGCACTCGGGCTTCTTTGCATGCCATTAGTCCAGAACAAGCTCTGCCTATTTTGCGTGCACAGTTAGAGCAAATTTTCCCGTCATTGGAAGGTGTGGGTATTAGTCATTGTTGGACAGGTTTTACCGGCTTTAGTTTTAGTAGTTTGCCCAACTTAGGCTGTCACCAAGGCGTTTATTACGCTATGGGCTATAGTGGTAATGGCGTGGCTATGTCGCCCTATTTGGGGCACAAGGCAGCACTCAAATTATTAGACCCAGACAAAGAACATAGTGTTTTTGAAAAAACAACTTTTGATACGCGGTATTATTACCATGGCTGGCCTTGGTTCTTGCCTATAACAAGTGCAATCTATCGTTTCTACGATTTTATGGATGATTGGCAACGTAAGCGGTTATTAATGAAACCTCCTACTTAAAACTATTAACTCAAGTTAGTGATAGGGATTATTATCGTCATGTGTTTTAGAAATAAGGCGCTATATGGTAAAATACCGCCTTTTTTATAACATCTGGAGTTAAGCTATGGAGCGCACTTTATCAATTATCAAACCTGATGCCGTTGCAAAGAATGTCATCGGTGAAATCTACTCCCGTTTTGAAAACGCGGGCTTTAAAATTGTTGGCGCTAAAATGCTGCATCTTGATGCTGATCTTGCTGGTGGTTTTTATGCTATTCACAAGGACCGTCCTTTCTTTAATGACCTTATGGCGTTTATGACTTCTGGTCCAGTCATGGTGCAGGTCTTAGAGGGTGAAAATGCAGTAGCCAAACACCGTGAAATTATGGGTGCAACAAACCCTCAAGAAGCAGCTCCGGGTACAATCCGTGCTGATTTTGCTGAATCTCTTGATGAAAATGCCTGCCATGGTTCTGATTCTATCGAGAATGCGGCTATCGAGATAGCATATTTCTTTGGCGATGATGGCGTTTGCCCAAGAACTCGCTAATTCTTTATCATCTAAAAACAGCCGATTACTCGGCTGTTTTTTCACATGCTAGAAAAACAAAATTTATTAGGGCTTCCACAAGCCAAACTCAATAAGTTTTTTACAGATTTGGGTGAAAAACCCTATCGAACAAAGCAAATTATGCAGTGGGTCTACCATCAAGGTAAGAGTAACTTTGATGAAATGCATAATCTATCCAAAGATTTACGCAATAAGTTAGGTGCGATATCAACCCTAGATTTACCAATAATTGTAAAACAAAATCATGCAAGCGATGGTGTAATTAAGTGGGTTATCGAACTTGGTGAAAACAACCACATCGAGACAGTCTATATTCCCGAAAAAGATAGAGGCACTTTGTGTATTTCTTCGCAGGTTGGCTGCGCACTGGCATGCACTTTTTGTTCGACTGGTGTGCAGGGTTTTAATCGTAATTTAAAAAGTCACGAGATAATTGCTCAGGTGTTAATTGCGAAGCAGCACTTAGCATTAAAAGATAAGCGTATTTCCAATGTTGTATTTATGGGCATGGGAGAGCCGATGCTTAATGAATCAGCAGTTTATGATGCCTGTGACTTACTTCTTGATGACTGGGCTTTTGGTTTATCTCGTCGCCGAGTAACGATTTCTTCCTCTGGTATTGTGCCAGCTTTGTATCGCATGGCTGATACAACTGCTGTGAGTCTTGCTATCTCCCTGCATGCACCTGATGATGAACTTAGAGATGTGCTTGTACCCATCAACAAAAAATATCCAATTAAGGAGTTGATGGCAGCTTGTCAAAATTATCTAGAGGCGGGCGCGCAAGAGCGTCATATTTTGTTTGAATATGTGATGCTTGAAGGTGTCAATGACTCAGAAACCCATGCCAGAAAATTGGCGAAATTACTCAAAGGCATGTCTGCAAAAGTCAATTTAATTCCATTTAACCCTTTTCCAAAAACTCAGTACAAAACCTCTAAAGCAGTTACAATAAATAAATTTCAAGATATTTTATTTAAATCGGGCATTCGCACCACCACTCGCCGAACAAGAGGGGAAGATGTTGATGCTGCTTGTGGCCAATTAGCTGGCAAGGTGCAGGATAAGAGTAGAAGGAATGCTAGACGGAATTGATTATTATCCAAAAAGAAAAAAACGTAATAAGCTTAAGTTTTTTTGGCTGTTATTGGCTTTGGCTCTTGTATATGTTGCTTGGATTTATATAGGTTCCTTAGGTATTGACTCAACATCACAGTCAACATCTATTGTAATAAGCACCCCCGGGGTTGAAGAAGAGGCGGTTGAAATATTGATTGAGAGCGTAGAGGTAAATACCAATAAAGTAGAGTCAAAGAGTAATGAAAGTTTAGATGAAGTAATACAAAACTATGAAACCAGTTCACTCGATTAAAAGAAGAGCATCAAGACAAATATTTGTTGGTAATGTTGCCATTGGTGGTGATGCACCAATCAGTGTGCAAAGCATGACAAACACTAACACTTGTGATGTTAAAGCAACCGTTGCACAAATTGAGGCTATTGCCAATGCTGGCGCTGACCTTGTTAGGGTTTCTGTGCCAACGATGGAGGCTGCTGAAGCCTTTAAAGAGATCAAAAAACAAGCCAGTATTCCGCTGATAACCGACATTCATTTTGATTACAAAATCGCCCTAAAAGTAGCCGAATATGGCGCTGATTGTTTGCGCATTAATCCTGGAAATATTGGCCGAGAAGATCGCGTAAGAGAGGTCGTGGCTTCGGCTAGGGATCATAATATTCCAATCAGAGTAGGCGTTAATGCTGGCTCTTTAGAAAAAGATTTACAAAAAAAATATACTGAGCCAACACCCGAGGCGATGGTTGAGTCAGCCTTTAGACACATTGATATCCTCGATCGGTTGAATTTTGATAACTACAAAATTTCTCTAAAAGCATCAGAAGTTTTTATGACGGTGTTTGCTTACCGTCAATTAGCTTCTCAAATTGATAACCCTCTGCATTTAGGTATTACCGAAGCAGGCTCGTTTCGCTCGGGCGCCGTTAAATCTTCTATCGGCTTGGGCCTACTGTTAAGTGAGGGGATTGGTGATACTATCCGTATTTCACTTGCATCCGATCCAGTTGATGAAGTTAAAGTGGGTTTTGATATTTTAAAATCTCTACACCTAAGAAAGAAAGGCGTGAATTTGATTGCCTGCCCATCTTGCTCACGGCAAAAATTTGATGTGATTGCTGTTGTTAACGAGCTTGAATCCCGCCTAGAAGACATTACCCAGCCTATTGATGTTGCTGTGATTGGCTGTGTTGTTAATGGACCGGGTGAGGCAAAAGAAGTAAGTGTGGGTGTAACAGGTGGCGCGCCGAACTTACTTTATGTCAATGGCAAAACCAACTCCAAAGTTGATAATGCTTCACTCGTTGACTCACTCGAAGCCAATATTAGGACTCAGCTCGCCTCTTCTTCCAGCGATTAAGGCGCTTGATCAACTTGTGTCGATACAGCCATTGAATCGCTGTATATCCAATAAGGCCGTTTACAGTTGCCACTAAAAAGGAACCTAAAAGCAATGAGGGGCCGTAGGTAATAAACACTTCTGCCAAATAACCCAAAGAAAATGAAAACGGTGGAAAGCCTGTGTCAATCTGCTTATCAAGGACAATCGAGCCGAGCTTGTAGTTAAAATAGAAGATAGGGCCCATGGTGATGGGGTTAGTTATCCAAACGATGGCAATTGAGAGGAGAATATTTGCCGAAAATACAACCGCCAAACTTGCAGCCAATATCATTTGAAAAGGTATTGGTAAAAACGCGCTAAA
>CAZZER010000006.1:7052-59782 GCA_964653365.1 uncultured Candidatus Thioglobus sp. | reverse complement strand
ACTCTGGCAAGTATTTTGTTCTTAGTGGATACCTATCCCCCATCGATGGTATTGGCGCTGCTGAGCTCGGGCTTGATGAACTCGAAGCCCTCCTTAAGAATGAAGATATCCGTGAAATTATCCTCGCTACAAATGCCACCATTGAAGGTGAGGTCACCGCCCACTATATTCATAATTTAGCCAAAAAACAGCAAATCAACACCACCCGAATCGCCCACGGCATACCCTTAGGTGGTGAGCTTGAGTATGCTGATATTAATACCATTGCCCATGCTCTTTCTGGGCGAAAATCTTACGACTAATACAGGCAAATCGAAAAAATTCTAAATTTTTTCAGCAAGCCTTAAAACGTATATTTTTAGTCTAAAACGAAAAAACAGCTGCTTTTGACTTAAAAGCATCATTTTTTTAGCAAAATGCGCAATGACAGACTTTCTTGTTGCTGTCCATCTGCCTATTTTGATTTTTTCTGAAATTTTTAGTTAAACCCTCTTTCAAAAATTAAGAGAGTGCATCTAAACCCGCTTGGGCAACCTCAGTGTCTTGATCCGGTGTGCCTGAACTGCACCCTATGCCACCAACAATTTGGCCATCGACAAACAAAGGCAAGCCACCCCCAACGACGCAGAAGCGACCTTGATGAGATGATTGAATTCCAAAGGCAGGGCCGTGATTACGAACCGCAGCACCATAATCTGCTGTAGGCTTTCTAGCTGCTGCGGCAGTGAAAGCCTTATCAATTGAAATGTTAATGCTAGTAATTCTGCCATTGTCCATTCTTGTAAACAGCATCAAATGTCCACCATCATCAACAATAGCAATATCCATATCAATACCCATTTCGGTGGCCTTATTGATAGCACCATCCATCATTACTCTTGCATCTTCAAGTGTAAGTTTTAAAACCTGTTTCATACTTTCTCCTTTATTACAATTACGCCGTCTTCATCGGCATACAAATACGCTCCCGGGGTAAACGTTACCCCAGAAAAATTCAATTCAATATCGGCCTCTCCTGCGCCTTTTTTAACGCTTTTTAATGGAAATGTGCCAAGTGCTTTAACGCCAATATCCATCTGATTTATATCAGCTGAATCTCTTATAAGGCCATACATAATCACACCCTGCCAGCCGTTTTCAACAGCCTTAGCAGCCAACATATCGCCCAACATCGCACAACGCTTTGAGCCTCCGGCATCAACAACAAGCACACAGCCGTCACCCTTTGAAAACACCTTTTCTCTAACAAGTGAATTATCTTCAAAGCACTTGACTGTATGGATACGGCCATTAAAACTTGCCTTGCCACCAAATGATTGATAAACGGGCTCTAGATACTGCACTTCAGGGTGGTGCAAATCTGATATATCGCATGTCTTATTCATTGGTTTCTTTATAGATATTGCACATTCTTCTTTCTTCTCCGTATGGATAGTAATTTTTAACCCCTTCAGCCTCAATTCTTTTTTGTATTGAGCACCAATAATCAGCGTCTAATAGTTTGTTATAGTTTCGATTAAATATTTGCTTCATTTTCGGACTTGGAAACATAAAGTATTTAAACTCTTCTGGAAAAACATCATCAGGTCCCACATAATACCAAGGCTCTGAGGCCATTTCCTGTTCGTGAGTTTTTGGTTCGGGGATTTTTCTAAAGTTTGGTTTACTCATCAAGGTGATTTCATCGTAATCATAAAACACCACGCGATCTTGACGGGTGACTCCAAAATTCTTTGTCAACATATCGCCAGGAAAAATATTTGAATTAATAAGCTCATCAATTGCCTGACCATAATCATCGATCATGTGTTCTTTTTGTTCGTCAGTCGCTGTTTCCAAATACAAATTAAGCGGTGTCATTTTGTTTTCAATATACATATGCTTGATGATCAATAAGTCATCTTCTATCAGTATGTTTGATGGTGCTTTTGTTTTTAGCTCTTCAAGAAGACTGTCTTCAATATCTTTTATTGGGAATGCGACATCCGAAAATTCCCAAGTGTCTGCTAGACGACCAATTCGAACATGGTTTTTAACAAAATAGTATTTGTCCTTTACCATTTTTCGTGTACCCATTTTTGGTGGCGCAAAGTTGTCGTTAATCATTTTAAAGACAAACGGGAACATCGGAAAAGTAAACACCGACATGACCATCCCTTTAACACCAGGGGCGATAATTAATTTCTCATTTGTGATTTTTGAATATTTTAGAAAATGCCTGTATAACAAGGTTTTTCCGTGTTTATGCAGGCCAATGGTGCTGTATAAATCCGCTCGAGTCTTTCCAGGTATTGCTGTTCTCAGATACTCAACAATTGCTGATGGATAGTCGGTATCAATAAAAAAGTACGAACGAGAAAAGCTAAAAATTGATGAAATACTCCTAAGATCTGCAACTAGGCTATCAACAAAAATACCGCGATTTTCTTCATTCAAAAGAGCAATTAATATCGGCCGATTAGAATGAAGATCGACAACAATATTGCCAACGATGTATGCTCCTTTACCTCGAATAAAAGGAGACTTAATTATTTGAATCTCAAAGAGATCTGAATTAATATGATCAAATTGTTTATAAAGCTGATCTTTTAACCTTTGAACATCTCTACACAAATCTTCAAATTCGCAAGCAAAAGAAAAGCTTTCTAGTATTTGTGTAATTGTTTCTTCTATATTGCCATCACGAACAATGTAACTGTTGACAACTGGCTCTTCCATATCAATATAGTTAATAGAGATACAAGGCTTTGTAAAAATATACTGATTGTTATAAAAACTTCGCTCAAATAAGTGACAGAATACTGAATTAAAAAAAGTCTCTGCCAATTCAGGTTGTTTATGCTCAGAAATTAGATGCACGTAATAGCGTTTGGCGCTTCTCCAAAAACCAACACCTCTTTCATTTTGTTCCAGCTCTTTTTTGAGCTCGGTACAATAAAGCTTGACCTGTTCATCATAAAAATTAAGTCGGCGCTCAGATTCCTTTTCGATTAAGTCCCATTGACGTTTTTCGAAATATTCTTTGACTTTGATGGATGCACTTTTAATGTTATCGTAGTGCTGATTGAAACCGACCAATATTTTTTTAGCGATTTCTTCTGGGCTGGGGTGGGTTGATGAGTTTTGCATTTTTTAGTGTTTCATCATAACACATTGAACTCGCTCCTGGGTTGGCTCAATAAAACAGCCAACCCAGAAGACGAAGTTACGATTAGAACTGCTCTTCTTCTGTTGAACCAGTTAATGCAGTTACTGAAGATGCACCGCCTTGGATAACAGTAGTCACATCGTCGAAGTAGCCAGCACCAACTTCTTGCTGGTGAGATACAAATGTGTAACCTTTATCACGCGCATCAAACTCAGGTTGTTGTACCATTTCAGAGTAGTGTTTCATACCTTCACCACGTGCATAAGAGTGTGCAAATTGGAAAGTGTTGTACCAATTAACATGAATACCCGCCAAAGTAATGAACTGATACTTATAACCAAGTGCTGAAAGATCTTCCTGGAATGAAGCAATTTGCGAATCTGTTAAATTGGCTTTCCAGTTAAATGATGGTGAACAGTTGTATGACAACAATTGACCAGGGTTCTCAGCTAATACAGCTTGTGCAAACTCACGTGCAAAACCAATGTCTGGCTTGCCAGTTTCACACCATACCAAGTCAGCGTAAGGCGCGTATGCTACACCACGAGAAATAGATTGCTCAAGGCCATTCTTAACACGGTAGAAACCTTCAGCAGTGCGCTCACCAGTACAGAAAGGTTTGTCGTTATCATCAACATCAGAAGTCAATAGATTAGCCGCCTCTGCATCGGTACGAGCCAATACAATTGTAGGTGTGCCCATCACATCAGCTGCCAAACGCGCTGCACTTAATTTTTGAACTGCTTCAGAGGTTGGAACCAATACTTTACCACCCATATGACCGCACTTCTTAACAGCAGCCAATTGGTCTTCAAAGTGAACACCAGCAGCGCCCGCAGAAATCATGTTTTTCATGAGTTCAAACGCGTTTAGTACGCCACCAAAACCCGCTTCCGCGTCTGCAACAATTGGCAAGAAGAAGTCAACAAACTCTTCGTCTTCAGGGTTAATACCGCGGCCCCATTGAATCTCATCAGCACGCTTGAAAGTGTTGTTAATGCGACGAACCATTGTAGGAACTGAATCGTAAGCGTAAAGAGATTGGTCTGGGTACATAGTCTCTGATGTGTTACCATCAGCAGCAACCTGCCAACCTGATAGATAAACAGCTTCCAAACCCGCTTTAGCTTGTTGCATTGCCTGACCAGCAGTTATCGCGCCGAATGCATTAACATAGCCTTTTTTCGCTGAACCGTTAACACGGTCCCATAGTTTTTCCGCACCTTGGCGAGCGATGGTGTTCTCAGGCACCATAGAGCCACGTAATCGCACAACGTCTTCTGCACTGTAATCACGTTTAACATTTTTCCAACGTGGGTTAGTTTTCCAATCTTGCTCTAAAGCATCAATCTGTTCTTGTCTATTCATTTTTTATCCTAATTTCACTGTATTTGCACGTCGGCAAACACTTCTTTTGTGGAGGAAAATTATACATTAAGGGCAACTTGTTTAAAAGCACCCTTCATTATATAATTACACATATTCACAATATGAAAATAGAATGAAAAGCGAGCAACCTCAAAAAAAACACAACGCCATTGAAAAGTGCTTGCAAATTCTCTCCATTTTCTCGATTGATAAAGCTCATTACAGTCTTAAGGAAATTAGTGAAACTCTAGGCTTTAATCTGTCAACAACCTATCGAATTCTAACCACACTTGAAGGTTACGGCTACGTCGTTAGATTAAGAGATAAGCAATACACCATCGGCACTCAAGCACTGTATTTAAGTGCAATCTACACGCATAGTAACCACCTCGATCAAATTCGACCTATCGTTGACAATATTCGTGACATATCAGGAGAAACGGCCTCTTTCTTTATCGAAGAAGACAGTATGCGAATTTGTCTTTACCGCGCCCATTCTAGAGATGAAATTCGCCACAATATTGAACAAGGCACTAGACTACAACTAAATCGTGGTGCCTCTGGACGAATCATTCTTGCGTATGGTAAGCGAAGTCGTGACAAGTCCGGCTATTATAAAGATATTCGTGACAAGGGCTTTTTTCAAGCAATTGATGAGAATAATTCCTCCCTATTTGCCATTGCTGTGCCAGTACTTTCAAACTCCGGAAAATTCGTAGGTGCCTTGGTTGTATCTGGGCCAGTTAATCGTTTCAATAACACCCAAAAAGAAACCTTAATTAAGTTGTTAAAATCACAATTAGATAGTATTGTCATCCCATAATTGCGTAATATATTATTACGGCATAAAGGCATTAAAACGCTTTGCAAAGGGGTCTCTTATAGTATAATTGCTAAGTTTTATCCAAGTCTTAGTTTCCATGGAAAAAACATATAATCCTCACCAAATAGAGGCTAAATACCGCGACATTTGGGAACAGGATGATTTCTTTTCCTCAAGCAACAACTCAAACAGCCAAGATGCTTATAGCATAGTCCTGCCGCCACCGAATGTCACCGGCAGTCTACACATGGGGCATGCCTTCCAACACACTATTATGGATGTGTTTACCCGCTACCACAGAGGCAAAGGCGATCAAACACTTTGGCAGCCAGGTACAGATCACGCCGGTATTGCTACACAAATGGTGGTTGAGCGGCAACTGGCACAGCAAAATATTTCTCGCCATGAAGTTGGACGTGAAAAATTCATCGAAAAAATATGGGATTGGAAACAACAATCTGGTGGCACGATCACCTCTCAAATGAGGCGTCTTGGCGCATCGGTTGATTGGAGTCGTGAACGCTTCACCATGGATGATGGCCTTTCTGATGCTGTTCAAAAAGTCTTTGTCGATTTATATAACGAAGGTTTAATATATCGAGGCAAGCGCCTTGTTAATTGGGATCCTGTCCTATTAACAGCAGTATCCGACCTAGAGGTTATAAATACCGAAGAGCAAGGCTCTCTGTGGCATATGCGTTATCCTGTTGCTGATTCTGACGAAGTGCTGGTTGTTGCCACTACTCGCCCAGAAACAATGCTTGGTGACTCTGCAGTTGCCGTACACCCTGATGATGAGCGCTACAAGCACCTTGTTGGCAAATTTGTTAATCTACCCTTGACTGAGCGCCAAATACCTATTATCGCGGATGACTATGTTGACATGGAATTTGGTACCGGCTGTGTAAAAATCACCCCAGCCCACGATTTCAACGACTATGAGATGGGCCAAAGGCACAATCTTGAGATTATTAATATTCTTACTGATGATGCCAAAATCAACAACGGTGCACCACAAAATTACCAAGGCCTAGATCGCTTTGTTGCCCGCAAGCAAATCGTTAAAGACCTAGAAACCCAAAACCTGCTTGAAAAAATCGAGCCCCACACCCTAATGACACCACGAGGTGATCGCACCAACGCCGTCATCGAACCTTACATGACAGACCAATGGTTTGTCAAAATTCAGCCCTTAGCTGATCCCGCAATTGACGCCGTAAAAAATGGTGACATTCGCTTTGTGCCTAATAATTGGGAAAAAACCTATTTCAATTGGATGGACAATATTCAAGATTGGTGCATTTCTCGCCAAATTTGGTGGGGCCACCGGATTCCAGCTTGGTACGATGAGTCTGGCAATATTTACGTTGCCAATAGCCTAGAAGAAGCGCAACAACAAGCTGGCGAAGGTGTAACACTTTCACAAGATGCAGACGTATTAGACACTTGGTTCTCATCGGCATTATGGCCATTCTCCACGCTTGGCTGGCCAGAAAAAACACCTGAGCTTTCTCGTTTTTACCCAACTAATGTCTTGGTAACTGGCTTTGATATTATCTTTTTCTGGGTTGCCAGAATGATTATGTTTGGCCTTAAATTTGCAGGCGATGTGCCTTTTAAAGATATTTATATTACTGGGCTTATTAGAGATGGCCATGGTCAAAAAATGAGTAAGTCAAAGGGTAACGTACTTGACCCCATTGATCTTATAGATGGCATCTCGTTAGATGATTTGCTTGAAAAACGCACCCGAGGCATGATGCAGCCTGAAATGGCAGCAAAAATTAAAAAGCAAACTGAAAAAGAATTTGCAGATGGTATCCCCTCATTTGGTGCCGATGCGCTTAGATTCACCTTTGCAGCGCTAGCTTCGTTTGGTCGTGATATTAAGTTTGATTTAAAACGGGTAGAAGGCTATCGCAACTTTTGTAATAAATTATGGAACGCGTCACGCTTTGTTTTGATGAAGCTTGAAGGTCATTCAATAAATGAGAGCGCATCAATTTCTATGGCTGATAAGTGGATTTTATCTCGCTTGCAACACACCAAAATAGCCGTTGAAAAGCATCTTACCGATTACCGCCTAGATCTCATGAGTCAAACACTATACGAGTTTGTTTGGCACGACTACTGTGATTGGTATCTAGAACTCTCTAAACCGCTATTAGATGATGATAACACTCGCCTTGGAACGCAAGCAACTCTCATTAAGGTGTTGAGTGAAATACTCACTTTATTGCATCCAATCATTCCGTTTATTACCGAAGAGATTTTTGAGCAATGTCAATCATTGACAGCGAACACTTCAACAAGATTAATCACTACGGCCTATCCTCAAATCAATCAAGACTTAATCTCTGAGAGTTCAGAAACAGAAGTAGCTTGGCTACAAGGCTTTATCCTTGGCGTTCGCCAAATCCGAGGAGAAATGAACATTGCCCCGGGTAAGCCACTAGCTTGCTTTATTCAAAACACTAACAACTCCGACAGTGAATACTTACAGGGTAATCACGCCATTTTGACAACACTTGCCAAACTCGACAGCATCATTCAGCTAGCCAACTCTGATGAAGCGCCAGAATCAGCAACAGCACTGGTTGGTGAAATGAAAATATTAATCCCTCTTGCTGGACTTGTTGACAAAGAACAAGAAATAAAGCGACTCAACAAAGAAATTGAAAAATTAACTAAGCAACAACAGCAGTTTTCAGGCAAACTCAATAATGAAAAGTTTATCTCAGGAGCGCCAGAAGCCGTTGTTGAAAAAGAGCGACAAAAACTGC
This sequence comes from uncultured Candidatus Thioglobus sp., assembly GCA_964653365.1. GTDB lineage: Bacteria > Pseudomonadota > Gammaproteobacteria > PS1 > Pseudothioglobaceae > Pseudothioglobus. The sequence goes on along the minus strand of CAZZER010000006.1, from coordinate 51,660 downwards.
AATCGGTAGAACAAGCACTTGGTGACTTAGGCCAACAATTGGATAAAATATCAGCATTATGAAGTTTTTGAAAACTCTATCATTAGCCATTGCAATTACCTCTACTTCGGTAATTGCCGAATCCTTTGTCTATATAACCGACCAAGTGGATATTCCAGTGCGCTCTGAAAAAGTCTTTGGTGACAACATTGTGCGTTCTCTGCCGTCTGGCACAGGACTCTCTATCTTACAAGCCACCGAAGATGGCTGGACACAAATACAATACGAAGATACTACTGGCTGGATTGTTTCTAGATACCTAACCAACAACCCACCAGCAAGGGTTTCATTAAACAAGTTAAAACAAGAGAATAACGCCAACAAGCTACTTGTTACTAAATACCAAGCAGAAAAAGAACAACTTGAAAGTCAGTTATCAACGCTAAAAAAAGAGAACACTAATCTTACGATTCAAAACTCAAAGTCTCAAGCTGAAAAAGAACATATCGAACAAATCTACGAAGATGCCCTTAAACTTGAACACGAGAATGAAAAACTCATGCAACAGATGTTACAACTAAAAACCGAGCTACAATTAGCTGAAAGCAACAACCAAATAGAGCAAGAAACCAGCATGAGAAACTGGTTTATGGTTGGTGCCTTAGTGCTATTTTGTGGCATGATAATCGGCTTTGTTCTACCAAACCTAATGAAGCGCAGGCGTTCTAACTCTCATTGGAGACAACTATGAATTTATTAAAAAAAGCACTCACTTTTGATGACGTACTCTTGGTTCCGGCACATTCCACAATTATGCCGAAAGAGGTTAGCCTCGCAACCCAACTCACCAAGAATATTAAACTCAACACACCAATTCTCTCTGCTGCAATGGACACGGTCACAGAGTCCAATCTTGCCATTGCCATTGCCCAAGAAGGCGGCATTGGTATTATTCATAAAAACATGTCAGTAGCGGCACAAGCTAAAGAAGTGTGGAAGGTGAAGCGCTTTGAATCTGGCATTATTAGAGATCCTATTAGCGTTGACCCTCAAGCTAGCGTTAAAGATGTATTCGAGCTTCAAGCACAACATGGAATTTCTGCCCTACCAGTGGTTTCAAATGATGTAGTTGTTGGGTTAATCACTAGCCGTGATGTCCGCTTTGAGACACGTTTAGATGCCTTAGTTGAGAGCATTATGACACCTCAACAGAGTCTTATTACCGTACGTGAGGGCACTTCAATGGATGATGTGCGTGCCCTTCTACAAAAACACCGAATCGAGCGAGTACTGGTTACCGATGATAATTTCAAACTCGGCGGTATGATTACTGTTAGTGATATCAAAAAAACCAGCGACTTTCCCAATGCCACAAAAGACGACCAAGAGCGCCTAATTGTTGGCGCTGCAGTTGGTGTTGGTTCTGGAACAGGTGAGCGAATTGATGCATTGGTTAAAGCCGGTGTTGATGTTGTCGTTATTGACACCGCTCACGGCCACTCCCAAGGCGTGCTTGACCGAGTTAAAAAAACCAAAAAATCACATCCAAACCTTGACATTATTGCTGGCAACATTGCCACCGCCAAGGCAGCGCTAGACCTAGTTGAGGCTGGTGCAGACTGTGTGAAGGTAGGTATTGGTCCAGGCAGTATTTGTACCACTCGCATTGTTGCTGGTGTTGGTGTGCCACAAATCAGCGCCATTTCCGATGTCGCTGAAGCCCTTAAAGGCACGGGAATTCCTCTAATTGCTGATGGTGGAATTCGTTTTTCAGGCGACGCTTCAAAAGCATTCGCGGCTGGCGCGTACACTATTATGCTGGGCTCGATGTTCGCTGGAACTGAAGAATCTCCTGGCGAGGTTGAACTGTTTCAAGGTCGCTCATACAAATCCTATCGCGGCATGGGTTCACTCGGCGCTATGGGCCAAGCACATGGTTCATCGGATCGTTATTTCCAAGCCGAGCTCGCAGCCGATAAGCTGGTGCCAGAAGGTGTTGAGGGTCGAGTACCTTTCAAAGGCTCTATTCGCCCTATCGTTCACCAAATCATTGGTGGCATTCGTTCTTCTATGGGTTATACGGGTTGTGCCACTTTAGAGGCAATGCGCAATGATGCTGAGTTTGTGCAAGTGACTGCTGCGGGGATGACAGAATCACACGTCCATGACGTGACGATTACGAAAGAAGCCCCAAACTACCATCAATAGCGGTAAATTTTCCTATATTTTGAAAATTTCCAAAATTTTCGCTATTGCCAGCTATTTAGACCATAAAAACGCTCAAAACCCCATAAAACAGGCGTATTAAGGTCTTAAAACAGTGTTTTTGGTCTATTCTACGTCTTTTGGATGCGTATTTTCAAAATTTGCTAAATTATCTTTGGGTTCGCCCAAGTCGCATTTTTTGCAATTTAGCTCAGAGCCCAACATTGAGTTTCGTTGGTCTTCATTCAACACCCAAGGTCTATTTACAAATGGTGGGTTGTGCCTCACGTGTTGAAAGTGGCCACATAATAATTCAGCAACCCAATCGTTTTCAGCATCCTTGTGATAACCAGTAATAGGTTGTTTCATTATTTAAGTTACACTACTTTTGAGTCAGTAGGTATTTAAGAATATCGATTATTTGAGCTGGGGTTTTTGCCCAAGCTTGGGCTTGTGCGTCTACTTCTTTTAAAGGGTGAACGATGACTTCATCGTGTAAGGTGATGTAGGGTTTGCCCAGTGCAGCACAATAGCCAGCATCAAAAGCAGCGTTCCATTGTTTGTACTGATCACCAAAACGGATAATGGCTAGGTCGCATTTTTCGATTTGTGTTTTGGTGCGAATGGCATTAACCTTGGATGATTTATGGTCTCGCCAAAAAGAATCATCCTCACTGCCAAGCACATCGCCCGCGGCATCACTCGCCTCGTGATTGGTAACTGGTGATGAAAAAGAAACATCTAGCTTTTCCTCTGCACAACCGTTAATAATTTGCTCGCGCCAATCGGTGTGAATTTCGCCTGAAAGGTAAATATTGAAACTCATTGTGTGTCCTCAGTATTGTTTGCTTATTGACATTAATGCTGCGAAATTATACCGAGGAAAAACCGGCGCAAAATAGAGAGAGGAAAAGCCCTTGTTAAATTAGGCCATAAAAAAGCCAAGCGCCTGATCTAGATATTCAACATCCCCATCGCTTAATTCTATTTCCATTGCCTTAGCACTACTGAGTGCACTCTCTACTCGGCTTGCACCTGGAATTGGAATAATCACAGGCGACTTTTTAAGTAGCCACGCTAGTGCAATTTGGAAAGATGTTGCTTGGTAATGTTGTGCTACTTCTCCAAGGCATTGGCTTTGCGAGGTGCGCACTTTACCATTGCCACCACCGACAGGGCTGTAAGCCATAAAAGCGACATTATTGAGTTCACAATACTCCACCATTTCATCGTCAAAATGATGAAGATCAAAAGGACTGCAACGATCCTGCACACTAACAATTTCTACCATTTTTCGAGCTTTAACAATCTGCTCGACTGTGGCATTGGATAGGCCAAGATTTTTAATTTTTCCAGCTTGCTTGAGATCAATCAAAGCACCCATACTATCTTCAAACGGCACTTTTTTGTCGGGCTGGTGAAAATGATAAAGATCGATAACGTCAACCTCAAGAGCTTTCAAACTTGCCTCACAAGCTCTCTTTAGGTGTTCAGGGCGCCCATCATCTACCCAATCACTATTCGGCCTTACCAAGCCGCCTTTGGTGGCAACGGTCACAGGAGTATTGCCTTGCCATTCATTTAAAGCTTTTGCAATCAAGCGTTCGTTATGGCCAATATCGTTATTATCAATACAGTAAACATCGGCAGTATCAATTAAATCAATCCCTGCATCTAAGGCTTCACAAATAACGCGTATTGCTTGTTTCTCACTTGGACGACCATTAATAGACAAAGGCATTGCGCCCAAGCCAATTGGGTTGACTGAAATACCCGACGAACCGAAACTTCTTTTTTTCACTAAAACCTACCTTTTACTTATAAATTTCGAAAGGTCTTTAAATTCCTAAGCAGCGCTCAATCCATCAATATGTAGCTTAACACAACGTGTCAGAGCATTGATATCATAACCCCCTTCCAACATAGAGACAACCCTGTCCTCTGAAAACTCACCAGCCATATTAAGAATAAACTGCGTAAGCCATAAATAATCTTCATCAACTAAATCTAATTGTGCCAAGGGGTCATGCGCATGAGCGTCAAATCCGGCAGAGATAAAAATCATCTCTGGCTGGTGCTGATGTAGGGCTTCGCGCCATTGGGGCTCAAGCGTTTGGCGGAAAACACTGCTATCCGTGTGAGCTTGAAAGGGAGTTAAGAAAATATTAGGCCTTACAACCTCATCAAACCTTCCGGGATAAAAAGGATATTGAAAGCTAGAACAAACCAATACCTCAGGTCGATCCTGAAATATCTCTACTGTGCCATTACCATGATGGACATCAAAATCCAGAATAGCCACCCTCTCCATACCCGAAGCCAAAGCTCGTTCAGCAGCCAAAGCCACGCTATTAAAAACGCAAAAACCCATAGATATAGCAGTTTCTGCATGGTGTCCAGGTGGGCGTACTGGGCAAAAGGCATTTTTAGCAACGCCTGCAATCACTTCGTCAGTAGCCTGAATGGCAGCACCTGCAGCATAAAGTGAGGCATCAATTGTGTGAGGATTAAAGCAAACATCAGCAGCGACTGGCACAATGCCATCCGAAGGTGATTGTTCCATCAATGCCTCAACATGATGTTTTGGATGAAGTTTGCACAAGGAAGTTAAATCTATTTTGTTTGCCTCTTTTCGTAATAGTTTTTGATTCCACTCCTCAGTTTCAAGAAGTTTTTGAATAGCTACTAGGCGCGAAGGGGATTCAGGGTGGTCACTTCCCATATCGTGCAATTGACAATCATGGTGACTTAATATCAGTGTATTTATTGAATGCATAAATACTCAGGTTAAAAGGTAATTTCAGGATAAAGATCTGTTCCAGGGCGATCTCCCGGCTTAAGGCCTTGAGCAGTCATCACAGCACTATGGTCTGGATCCATACCACACTCACGGAAATTAATATAAACATCATCCCCAAGCCATTTAGTTGTAAATACGCGTAATTCGGTGTCTTCATCTAATTTTCCTGAGCCACCGTGCATAATGCGAGAGTTAAAAGCAACACAATCCCCGGGTTGCATATCCCAACTAACAACTCCGTAACCTTCAGGATCAGCACCGATATCTGGAAATTGAACGTCTGCTATTCCTTCAAAATCCGTACGATCCACGTCCTTTATGCCATCAGGATTTAAATTGCCAAAATTGAATTGATAAAAAACCGAGTCTAGGCGGTGTGAACCTGGCACAAAAGCCAATGCATTCTCGCGCTTAACTGGCACAAGCGGCATCCAAATGGAGCAGGTGTTATAACCTTCCACCGACCAGTAAGGCTCATCTTGATGCCATGGGGTTGAAAACTGCGAACCTGGCGAGCGTACAAATACTGCATCGAAGAAAAAATTGATACGGCTTGACCGCATCAATTCTCCGGCAATTACGGCAGCAGGAGAATTAAAGATAAAGTCACGATATTCATCCACGCCCTGCCAAGCCTGAGCGTCGTAAAACATTGTACGACCATATTCATCTCTATCCCATACGCGTGACCTTGTTGTAGGCAATTGACAATTTTTGTCCAAACCACGACTTAAAGATTGTATCCAGTCATCATCGAACATATCTGGCAACAAAATAACGCCATCACGATCAAATGCAGAAACCTCAGCCTCTGTAATGACCCTTTTCATCTCTGTATTCACAATGCCCCCGCTTGTTTGGAGTTTTTTGAATGGTAGCTTATTTACCGGTTTTTGTATATACTTTTTTGATTTAATGAACCACTTTACAAAAAATATACTAGAGCAAGTCAAGGTTTTGCCGCTCTGTCAATGCAATCTCACGAAAAGCACAACCCTCTATGTGATCATTCACTAAACCCATCGCCTGCATAAAAGCATAAGCTGTTGTTGGACCGAAAAACTTCCAACCACGTTTTTTAAGGTCTTTGCTCAAAGCAACGGACGTTGTAGTGATGCTGGGGATTGGGTGATTATAATCCCCTTTACCAATGTGAGACTCTGCTGATTTGGGCTCCCACTGCCAAATATAACTTGTAAGAGAGTCAAATTCATTAACAATCTCAATGGCACGTTGGGCGTTGTTGATTGTTGCCTCGATTTTTCCTCGATGACGAATAATTCCACTATTTTGTAACAGTAGCTTAACATTCTTTTCATTAAATTGGGCGACTTGGTTGAAGTTAAAACCACAAAATGCTTTTCTAAAATTCTCACGCTTGCGTAGAATAGTTAACCAAGAAAGACCGGACTGAAACCCTTCTAAACATATTTTTTCAAACAATCGAAAATCATCCGTGGTTGGCCTACCCCATTCTTCATCGTGATATTTTTGGTAATCTAAATCAACCTTGCCCCAATAGCAACGAGTAATTCCATCTTCGCCAGTATGTAGATTTGTATTATCTGAATTTGACATTAAAAATAAATCAAGCTAATTGCAATGAACCACATAATGCAGCCAATAACAAATTCTAGAACCCTCCAAGCGTTGGGTTTATCAAAAATTGGTGCTAACAAACGAGCACCATAACCCAGAGAAAAGAAAAACACAAATGAGGCAATGGTGGCTCCCAATGTAAATTGATATTGCTCTTCAGGATATTGAGTAGAAACAGAACCAAGCAGAAAAAGTGTGTCTAAGTACACGTGAGGATTAAGCCATGTAAAAGCAAGACATGTAAGTACGGCAGTTACAAGCGTGGTTTTTGGTGTATCGCTTTCATTTAAGAAGTCGTTACGAGTAATAGAAGCGTAAAAACTTTTCGCTCCATAGGCTAAAAGAAAAATAACACCCACATATCGAGCAAAATACTCCACGCTAGGCAGAGCATCAATGGCTAGAGTAAACCCAAATACGCCAATAATAATGAGCGTAGCATCAGAAAGCGCACAAATCAAACATAAGATAAAAACATGTTGTTGTCTTAAGCCTTGTTTGAGGATAAATGCATTCTGCGCACCGATTGCCAAAATAAGGCTAAATCCAAGTGCGAATCCAGAAACAAAACCGGTCATCTAACGAATCTAAACTTTAACAATTACTCTAAGTCGGCTGCAACTGACTTTTTTGTCCTATAGCCCGGCTTAGCCAATATTTCTAAATAAAACGATTCAAGACCTTCAGCCTCTGCCTCGCCAATGCACTTGCTGAGTTCCGCGGTGTGGATCATTTCCGCCTTCTCTTCCGTTGGGCCGTATTTGCAATCAAAATCCCAATAATCAACACCTTCTGGCAAAACCTTTTTTCCTTCTCTTTTTAGGTATTTTTTTACGTCACGTCTGACCGCCTCAACAAGCCTTGCGGGTTTAATTTTGGGATGGGTTAATTTGAATGTTTTTTTCATGATTTTCCTTACAGGTGCTCAGTTTATTTAGGGTTAATATTTTAAGTCAATATAAATGGAAACTAAGGGCGTCTGACTAAGAAAGCAACCATCCACCATCAATATCGATGGTTGTGCCGGTCACAAAATCATTTTGAATGGCGAATAAAATGCCTTGCGCCACCTCATCTGCCTTACCCGGTCTTGGGATAGCATGATTGCCTGTTAGCTGTTTAAAAAGCATCTTTCTTTCTTCTCCTTTCTGGGTAATCTGTGGTGTATCAATATTACCTGGTGACACCACATTAATGCGTTTGGGGGCAAGTTCAACAGCAATCGACTTCACCAATGCCTCGACAGAAGCACCTACAGAAGACAAGGAGACTTGCCCAGGTTTTGGTTTTCTTGCTGGCGCGCCACTAACCAATACAATGGCGCCATTTTCTGACATGTGTTGCGCTCCATAGCGGACAACATTGGCATAGCCCCAAAGTTTATCAAAAGAGGCTTTGTAACCATCCATATCCATTTCTAGAAAAGGGCCAAACGATCTTGTGCCACCTGTTGCAGAACTCACCAAAATGTCAAAAAGCGCATGCTTTTCAAAAACCCTTGACAAGGACTCGGAATCACGGACATCGCATTGCTCTAATGCAATACTCCCTAAATCATTACCGGTTTTTTCTGGATTGCGACTAATAGCAATAACTTCAGCCCCTAACGTAGCAAGTTGTTTCGCGGTGGCAAGACCAATGCCCGATGTGCCACCAAAAACAAGGGCTTTTTTACCTTCGACATTCACTACTTATTCTCCCTAGTTGGTAATTCATCAAATATCTTCAAATTCTCAGGATTTTCAAACCAACAAGCCCGAGATTGCCAATAAATATTTTGTTGAGGCCTAATGTTGGGGTCTTCATCCAGTGTTCCAGCGGGAACAATGGCAACATTGAAAAATCTTAAAAGGTGGGTCAATTTCGTTAACAACACCACCACACAAGCAGCTTCCTTTTATATCCCCTCACTTTTTTTATAGTTATAACAAATGACATCTTATTGGATCTTTGCAAGAAAGTATAAGCCCTGAACTTGTTTCTTGGTCATATAATCACTTTTATTAAATTCGAGAACTTGCCATACATTATTGGCCTCCAGCTCTTGAATCTTACGATCAAAGCCATAGTCAGAATACACGCCTTCGTTAACAGTAAAACAGAGAATACCACCAGGTCTTACAATTCTAGCCAATTCAACAAGGCGACCTGGACCGACATGGCCATGGGTAAAAACGCCAACGCAAAGTGCGCCAGCATACGCATTATCATTGAAAGGTTGTTTATCGTTTAAACTACCCAGAAACAAATTTGAATAGCCTCTTGTTTTGGCAATATCTAACATATCTTGCGAGATATCAATACCATCATAATTGTTGTAGCCTTTTTTTGCGAGCTCTGAGCCTACCAAGCCTGTACCACAACCAACGTCAATTATTTTTGCCGTTTTATCTTCAACATACTTTTCAAAAAAACGAACAGATGTTGGTTGAGAGACTGTGCCAAGTAGGTTGTCATTGTCATCATCATAATTGTTAGCCCACTTTTGATAGACTTCAATTAGTTCGTCGTCGTTTTGCGTATTCGAGACATCAAGGTTGTCATATAAATTCAATCCTTTTATTTTCTTCGCCACCTTTTCAAATCCCCAATAAAGATAATACTGACTTTTAGGCCAGTATTATTCTAACGCTTTTATAAGTAAGGAGAATGGAAATTAGCTTGGCAAATAAAGTAATTTAATGAAGTTTGCCGTAAAACGTCATTCTTGCTGATTCAGACAACTGTACGCCGGGTTTAGTATTGTAGGCTAGGACAGACAGAATTCTCACCCTATCACCCTCTGTGGGTGTAACCCTATGTATTGAGTTTCTACCTCGAAACAAGACCAAGTCTCCGGGATTCATAGATAACACATCAGGAGTAAGCTGGCCATCTAGCAAATCCCCTACGCCATCATAATTCATGTCATCATTTTCAACGCTTCTAAAATCACGAATATATTCGAAAGAACCGCCTGCTTCTGGCTTTTGGATTAACAAGGTTATTGCGAAAGAAGAATTGTCAAAATGCCAACCCAGTTCTTGACCTTCGTGCGCATAATGAACATTAACTGAAGAAAGCTCGTCATCGTATTTGTACAAGGCCTTTTCACCCAATACAGCGCAAAGAAAATCTTGAAATTCTTTGGCGTTATAGAGTGTTTTTAATGCCGATTCATTTGGAACCTGATCGTCAGTGATACAACCCTTTGAAGAGGCAACTATTTGATTCCTTGGGTGTTCGGCTGGAAGCGATTCGTCTATGGGCTTAAGATAGATGTTATGACTATTTTCACAATAATAAGCGAGGTGTTCTTTATCGATTGCCTCTTTAACAAGGTCTTTTATTATTTCAGCTGAAAGCAAGCCCTCAAGAACTAGTGCGCCGTCATCATCAAGCTGTTTTTTACATGATTGACGAAACGCCTCTTGATGTAGAGGGTGTTTCTTAGTATCAACAATATCTTGCAATTTATCTTTCACAATTTTTCCTACTTAAATGCACCAACTTTTTCAATTAGGTATATTTATTTTAATACAACTTAAAGTTGAGAGTGATTAGGGCAATATTCAAGAATTATTATACTTGTATATACAAGTATGTCAATATATTATCACTATAATTTCAGTAAGCATAACCTATAGTTCAATGATTCATTTCGGAAATATATCAAAACAAAAATTCTTGCAGGAATATTGGCAAAAAAAACCTTTGTTAATTAAGCAAGCACTTCCAGAGTTTATCTCTCCACTGACACCAAATGAGCTCGCTGGTTTGGCCTGTGAGGAGGATTTCGAGTCTAGAATTGTTACCGGCTGCACAGAAAACAACAATTGGCAATTAAGCAACGGGCCCTTTCCAGAAACACACTTTGCTACCCTACCAGAGACTAATTGGACACTACTTGTTCAAGGTGTTGATCGCTATATTGTTGAAACATATCACCTGATTAACCACTTTGATTTTATCCCTCGCTGGCGGTTTGATGATGTCATGATCTCTTATGCAGCCAAAGGCGGAAGTGTCGGGCCACATTTTGATTTCTATGATGTTTTTTTATTACAAGGTAGTGGCAAGCGACGCTGGCACCTAAGTGCAAAGAATTGCACACTTGATAATTACCTGGGTGATACGCCACTTAGAATCATGAAGCAATTTGAAGCAGATACTATCATTGAAGCTGAGCCTGGCGATGTGCTCTATGTGCCGCCTAAAATCGCCCATCATGGTGTTAGTTTGGATGATGAATGTATGACGTATTCAATTGGTTATCGTTCTTATTCTATGAAAGAAATGCTGGAATATCTTGAGCAAGATGAAAACAAAAGCAAGAATCAATTTTATCAAGATCCCTCATGGCAAGACAACCAAACCCCGGCACTCATTCCAGATGATGCAATTGTTGCTACGCAAGACTTCTTACAACTAAAAAAACTTCCGCAAGATTATTTTGGTTGTTTTGTTACCAAGCTCGACCCAATGGATGAAAAACTTCTAAATGAATTTAGCGCCTATTCTTCTGAAGAAATTTTGGAAATCGGTGCCAGCTACGAGCTTCATCCAAGTTGCCGAATCGGCTATTGCAATACGTCAAAAGGTCTGCATATTTATATCAATGGTGAGCCTTTTGATTTTGGCAATTTTGATGACGAAATGCTTATTGATTTCTGCAACACAAGAAAGATAAACATTTCTGAGCACAACACATTCAACCACGGTCTGGCGATTTTTCTATTGGAATCTTGCGTGATCCGCAGACTACGCTCCTGATGTAGCATGACAAGCCTTAATTAATGCATAAACCTTAGTATTTAGGGGATAATCCCTATGGTTTTATGTGTTTAGGTAAGTTTTATCTTAAACATATCTTTTGGGTATGTTTTATATAAAGCTTATTGAGTTAAACCGTAAAACATTTAATTTAATTTATTGGAGACTCAATATGGACATGAACATTGTTCAAAAAAGCTTTGCATTCGGCAACAGCACAATTACATTCGAAACAGGAAGAATCGCACGTCAAGCACATGGTGCGGTACTCGCCAGCATGGACGATACGCAAGTATTAGTCAGTGTTGTCGGTGCAAAAGAAGCTAGAGCAGGACAAGACTTTTTCCCTCTTTCTGTTGACTACATTGAAAAAATTTATTCGGCAGGAAAAATCCCTGGCGGATTCTTGAAGCGCGAAGGCCGCCCAAGTGAAAAAGAAACACTTACTTCTCGCCTGATTGACCGCCCTATTCGCCCCCTATTTCCTAATGGCTATATGAACGAAGTTCAGGTTATGATTCAGGTGGTCTCGGCCAACAAAAACGTTGACCCAGATATTTTAGCAATGCTAGGCACTTCAGCTGCTCTAGCTATCTCTGGTGTACCATTCAGCGGCCCAATTGGTGCTGCACGTGTTGGCTATCAAGATGGCAACTACAGTATTAACCCAACCTATTCAGAGCTAGAATCATCAGATCTTGATATGGTTGTTGCTGGTACAAAAGATGCGGTACTGATGGTTGAATCAGAAGCCAGTGAACTTTCTGAAGAGGTTATGCTTGGTGCAGTAATGTATGCTCACGAGCAATTCCAAGTAGTGATTGACAACGTTGCAGAATTTGCAGCAGAGGTTGGCGTTTCTCCTCGTGAATGGGTCGCCCCTGCAACAAATGAAACCCTGCTTTCTGACATTCAATCGCAATTTGGTGAGCAAATCTCACTGGCCTATACGACCGTTGACAAAATGGAACGTCAAGCGATGATGGCCGATGTTAAAGACGCAGCTGTACAAGCTCTTAGCTCTGATGAAGAAGGTGGTACCAGTGCAGATGAGGTAAAAAATTACGTTAAGAAAGTTGAAAAATCAACGGTTCGTGAACGTATCCTTGCTGGTGAGCCACGTATTGATGGGCGCGATGGTAACACGGTTCGTGAATTGGCGATTGAAACAAGTGTGTTAAACAACACCCACGGTTCGGCATTATTTACTCGTGGCGAAACACAAGCTTTGGTTACCACAACATTAGGTTCTAAGCGCGATGCACAGCTTATCGAAAAGTTAGAAACAAATGATCGCGTTGAAGACTACTTTATGTTGCATTACAATTTTCCTCCGTACTGTGTTGGAGAAACCGGTCGTGTAATGGGTGTTAAGCGTCGTGAAGTTGGTCATGGTCGTCTTGCCCGTCGTGGTATTGCTGCTTGCCTACCAAGTATTGACGATTTTCCATACACAATTCGTGTAGTTTCTGAAATCACTGAGTCTAATGGCTCTAGCTCTATGGCCAGTGTTTGTGGCTCCTCGCTTTCTTTAATGGATGCAGGTGTGCCAATCAAAGCACCGGTTGCGGGTATTGCCATGGGTCTAGTAAAAGACGAAGATCGTTTTACGGTTTTGACTGATATCTTGGGTGACGAAGATCACTTGGGTGATATGGACTTTAAAGTTGCTGGAACTTCACGCGGTATTAACGCCCTACAAATGGACATTAAAATCCAGGGTATCACCAAAGACATCATGGAGATTGCTCTCAAACAAGCCAAAGATGCAAGGCTTAATATTCTTGGTCAAATGAACCAAGTCATTTCAGAGCCAAACACTGCCTCTAAGAACGCACCAAAAACCAAAGTGATTAAGATTCCAACGGATAAAATTCGCGATTTAATCGGTAAAGGCGGTGAGACAATTCGTGGCATCATTGCCCAATCTGGTGCCAGCATCGATGTTGATGACGATGGCAACGTTAATGTTTTCGCCAATGATGACGAGAGCTTCGAAAAAGCCGTACAAATGGTTAAAGACGTCACAGCAGTACCTGAAGTTAACAAGGTCTATATGGGTAAAGTTGCTAAGATTGTCGAATTTGGTGCATTTGTTACTATCTTGCCAAATCAAGATGGCTTGCTACATGTCTCTGAAATTGCACACGAACGCGTTGAGAAGGTTGAAGACTACCTGAAAGAAGGTCAAGAAATCGAGGTTAAAGTCCTTGGTATTGACCGTGGCAGAATCAAGCTTTCACGCAAGGCACTGATTGACAAGTAAAAAAAATTAAAGCCACCGAAAGGTGGCTTTTTTATCCCAACCTTAATGATATGTCCGAAGAAAAGATGATTGACCTAGAGGAGAAAATAGCCCATCTGCAACACATGGTGGACGAACTTAATATGGTTGTATTTCGTCAAAGCGAAGTTATTGACAAGCTAAGTAAGCGCGTTAGAGAATTGAATGAAAAAGTTATTAATTCAAATGATACTGAAACTGGCCAAGACATTAATAGCGACGATAAGCCACCGCACTATTAAAGGCTATTTGTTAGTAAGCGCGGAAGCATTAATATTAACACCCTTCCAACCTAAGCGCATAAAAGTTCGAATATTAAGATGCGAAGTGTTGTCACCTAAAGAATTCAGAACGTTTTGATAATGCTCACCAAAACACCTGAGAGCCTCATGTTCGCTAAGTGAATGCATTAAACCAAAACAAAAGACCTTGGCCGAACCTTGATTCTCCTCGGCTTTATTGGATAAATCTCCATTAGTAAAAGCAGTTGGGGTGAAATTGTATTCACTTTCAATGAGGTCAGTAAAGTCAGAAAATTGCATCACTTCGCCCAACTTAAGTTGGTGTAAATATTGCTCTGTATTCATAGGAATCTATTAAACATACATTGGATTAGATTTAGTTGTGTCAATACTCAGTTGTTTAATTGCATCGGCCAACACAGTTTTCTCCAAAAGCCCTTCATCCACCAAGCCTTTTAATGCGGCAAAAGCAATATAATTGGCACTGACCTCAAAGAAAATTCTTAATTCTTGCCTTGAATCTGAGCGCCCGAAACCATCAGTTCCTAATACTTCATAACGTCTAGGTACATATTTTCGAATTTGCTCAGCGTAGTTTCGTATATAGTCAGTCGCTGCAATCACGGGGCCTTTGGTGCCTTCTAAACACTGAGTGACAAAAGCGGTTTTTTGTTCGCCATTAATGTTAAATCGATTATCTCGATCAATATTTTGTGCTTCACGAGTTAATTCATTAAAACTTGTTACACTCCAAATGGAGGACTTTATGCCCCAATTATTGGCAAGGATTTCAGCAGCTTTTTCAACCTCTCGTAAAATCGTACCGCTACCTAATAGTTGTACCTCATTATCTCCATTGCCCACGACTTTGAGTGGATACATGCCTTTAATAATACCCTGTTCAACACCTTTAGGCATTGCAGGGTGTGTGTAAGCCTCATTCATCAAGGTGATGTAATAGAACACATTTTCCATGTTTTCATACATGCGTCTCATCCCGTCACACAGTATGACCGCCAACTCATAGGTATAAGTTGGATCGTAAGAAACACAATTAGGAATGGTATTAGCAACAATTAAAGAGTCACCATCTTGGTGCTGTAGACCTTCTCCTGCAAGGGTTGTTCTTCCCGCTGTACCTCCCAACAAAAAGCCTTTGGCTTGCATGTCCCCTGCAGCCCAAGCGAGATCGCCAACGCGCTGAAAACCAAACTTTGAGTAATAAATGTAGAACGGTATCATGGTGACATTATGAGAAGCATAGGAAGTAGCTGCGGCTATCCAATCCGAGATTGCACCAGCTTCATTAATGCCTTCTTGTAAGACTTGCCCTTTGATATCTTCTCGATACCACATAACCGTTTCAGCATCTTCTGGTTCATACAATTGCCCAGAGGACGAGTAAATTCCCATTTGCCTAAACAAGCCTTCCATGCCGAAAGTTCTTGCTTCATCAGGCACAATGGGCACCACTCTTGGTCCAAGCTCTTTATCGCGTACAAGCAAAGTTAAGAAGCGTACAAATGCCTTAGTGCTTGACAACTCTTTTTCTTCTGATGATTGTAGCAACACATCAAAAACACTTAGATCTGGGGTTTTAATATTTTCTAATTCAAAGACTCTAGTTGGTAAATAACCACCCAGTTCTTTGCGCCTTTCTTTGAGATATATAATCTCCTCACTGTCTTCTGGGGGTTTGTAAAAATTAAGCTGCTTGGCATCCTCCTCAGTAACAGGAATCTCAAATCTCTTGGCAAAACGAATCAGCGCCTCTACACCGAGTTTCTTGTGACTGTGAGTAGTGTTCTTGCCCTCGCCAGCTTCACCCATACCATAACCTTTGACCGTTTTAGTCAAAATCACTGTTGGCTGTCCACTGTGTTCTTTAGCTCTTTTATAGGCTTGGTACATTTTATTTGGATCATGACCACCACGGGTAAGCCTATAAATTTCGTCGTCACTTAAATGTTCAACAAGCTTAAGTAACTCGGGATGTGTGCCAAAAAAATGATCACGGACATAAGTACCGTCTTTAGCTTTATAAGCCTGATATTCGCCATCAACTACTTCTTCCATGCGTTGTTTTAACAAACCAGAAGTGTCTTTAGCAAGCAAGGCGTCCCAATCTCTTCCCCAGATTACCTTAATGACATTCCAGCCTGCGCCACGAAACATTGCTTCAAGTTCTTGAATAATTTTACCATTACCCCTTACGGGTCCATCCAAGCGTTGTAAGTTGCAATTGATAACAAAAATAAGGTTGTCTAGCTTCTCTCTGCCCGCTAATGAAATAGCGCCCAATGATTCGGGCTCATCTGTTTCGCCGTCACCAATGTACGCCCATACAGTGCGCTTATCGGTTTTGATAATTTCACGATGGTGTAGATACTTCATAAAACGTGCTTGATAAATCGCCATAATCGGCCCAAGACCCATCGACACTGTCGGAAACTGCCAAAAATCGGGCATCAGCCACGGGTGCGGGTAAGAAGACAATCCAGGGTGATTTGCCTCCTGTCGAAAGTTGAGCATTTGCTCTTCGGTGATCCTGCCCTCAAGGTAGGCGCGGGAATAGATGCCTGGGGCGATATGCCCTTGGAAAAAAATTAAATCAGCACCTTGATCTGCGTCGTTACCCCGATAAAAATGATTAAAACCAACCTCATACAGAGTTGCACTGGATGCATAAGATGCAATGTGTCCGCCTAATTCAGCAGAAACTTGGTTGGCCTTGACCACCATAATCATTGCATTCCAGCGAATAATTGATTTAATTCGATGCTCAATATCTGGCTTAATCACCAATTCCGTTTCTTTTTCCACAGGAATAGAATTAAGGTAAGCGGTATTGACACCTTCGGGCAAATCCATACCCTCTTCGTGCGCCATATCCACTAGCTGGTTGAGTATAAACTTAGCTCTATCCTCCCCCTCAAAACGCGCAACCGACCTAAAAGCTTCTAGCCATTCAATGGTTTCTTGAGGGTCAATGTCTTTATCTGTCATATAATTCAGTTCAACAACACTACGAGTAAAATTCAAGTTTTATGATGGGTATTATGCCCAATAACTGACAGAAATGTTTACTTTAAATAGAGCTTTAAAAGAATCAGACTAAGAGAAAAAGCAGCAAGACCCGAGAGCGCCTGTGCGACGTCATTTACAGGAAAAAATAACGACGAAAAATAAGCGCCAAAAAACAACGCCAGAAGGGGCATTAAGTACAATTGAAAGGCTCTAAAAAATAACTCAGAAGATGATATTTCCAAGGTGATAATATCGCCAGCCTTAGCGCCTTCTTTTAACGGTCTTCTAAACACCGAGAAACCAGCAAAAAAACCTGACAAAACACCTGTGCCACAAGCGCTTTTTGAAGCACAAGAGTTACAACCCTCCTGGCGCTGGGCTTTGAGCACCATCGTATTGTGTTTTATTTCAATTATCTGAAAATCTTCTTGCATTGATATAAGGGTTAGTTTGCTAAAATACTTGTTGTCTAATTTTATCAAGTATTTCAATGGAAATCTCACCTTCGATCTTTAAAGCTTACGATATTCGTGGTGTTGTTGAAAAAGAACTAACACCAGATGTTGTTAAGTCAATTGGCCTTGCCATTGGCAGCGAATCAATAAGCCAAGGAGAGCGAGGTGTTGTTGTTGGTAGAGATGGTCGACTCTCGGGACCAGCCCTTTTAGAATCCCTTAAATCAGGCCTCATTGAAAGCGGTTGTCACGTTATTGATATTGGCATGGTCCCTACGCCGCTTACGTATTTTTCTACATATACTAAAGGCGCGACCTCTGGGGTTATGATTACCGGTTCGCACAACCCACCCGAATACAATGGTTTTAAAATAATGATTGCTGGCGAAACACTTGCTGCGAATAAAATTCAAGACCTTCACACAAGAATCATTAATCAAGATTTTATCAATGGGGCAGGTTCGTCAATTGCTGTTAATATCGATCAAGACTACATAGACACCATAACATCGGATATTTCTTTAAATAAAAATCTTCATGTTGTTGTTGACTGCGGCAATGGCGTAGCTGGCACCATAGCTCCAAAGTTATTTGAGTCTTTAGGGGCCAAAGTTTCTAAACTATATTGTCTCGTAGATGGTCGCTTTCCTAACCACCACCCCGATCCTTCTAAACCAGAGAATTTACAAGACCTTATCAAAGAGGTAGTTAAAACTGGCGCTGACATGGGTTTTGCTTTCGATGGTGATGGCGATAGGCTGGGTCTGATTGATAACAAGGGCAATATTATTTGGGCGGACAGACAGATGATTCTATATGCAAGAGACATACTTAGCCGTAATAGCGGTGCAAAAATTGTTTTTGATGTAAAGTGCTCCTCACTGTTACCGAAAGACATTAGTGATAACGGTGGAGAACCCATTATGTCTCGCACAGGGCATAGCTTTATTAAACATAAACTTAAAGAAACTAATGCGGCACTGGGCGGTGAAATGTCGGGTCATATTTTCTTTAAAGAGCGCTGGTATGGGTTTGATGATGCCCTATACACCGGCGCAAGATTATTGGAAATTCTGTCTAAAACAGACAAAACCTGTGCTGAAATTTTTGCAAATTTACCTGACAGCATTAACACTCCAGAAATAAACATTCATTTTGAAAAGCACGGTGAACAATTTGAGGCGATGGACAAACTCAGCAAAACCGCTGATTTCCCTGATTCTGAGATATCAACAATTGATGGTGTTCGGGTTGACTACAAAGATGGTATTAATTGGGGTTGGGGCTTAATCCGCCCATCAAACACAACACCTTGTCTCGTCCTTAGGTTTGAAGCTAATAATACAAACCTATTAAACAAAATTCAACAAAACTTTAGAGACTGGCTGAAACTCAACAAAATTACTGTTACCACATTTTAAAACTCGATAAAATTCAATCATTTCTTAACAACAGGGGGTTGTGTTATGTCACAAAAATTAGAACTAACTGTTTCGGATCGTCTACGTAAATCACCCTACTTTGCTGCCACAATTCGCTCTGGTGCAAGCACTTTTACGCTTTACAACCACATGCTAATGCCAACCTCTTATGAAGGCTCAGAAAAAGATTATTGGCATTTGGTCAACAATGTCACAATCTGGGATGTAGCCGCTGAACGGCAAGTCGAAATTAGTGGTTCGGATGCTTACCGTTTTGTTGAGTATATCACATCAAGAGACCTTTCAACTTTACAGGTTGGTCAAGGCAAGTATGCCTTTATTTCAGACGAAAATGGTGGTATTGTAAATGACCCAATTATCCTTCGACTTGCAGAACAGCGCTTCTGGCTGTCCATTGCCGATAGCGACGTACTACTCTGGACAAGAGGGCTCGCCTGTGGCTTAGGCTGGGATGTAGAAATCCATGAGCCTGATGTATCACCTTTGGCAATTCAAGGGCCCAATAACTTACCATTGATGAACGATTTATTTGGTGACTGGGTGAACGACCTTAAGTATTTCTTCTTTAAAGAAACTGAGCTTGAAGGTATTCCGCTCATCGTACAACGTTCTGGCTGGAGTAAACAAGGTGGCTTTGAGCTTTACTTACTTGATGGCTCACATGGTGATAGACTTTGGGATCTAGTGATGAAAGCTGGCGCCAAATACGACATCAAACCCGCTACGCCGAACAATATTGAACGTATTGAATCAGGTTTGTTTTCTTGGGGAAATGATATGAAACTTGAAAACAACCCCCTAGAGTTACCACTTAGGAAATTTTGCCAACTCGACAAAAAAGCTGAATACCTTAGCAGAGAGGCATTAAAGCAAATTGACAAAGAAGGTGTAAAAAATAAAGTTGTTGGCTTAAAGCTTGATGGCGAACCGTTTGCTGGTGGCTGCGAAAGCCCCTGGCCTATTTACTCGAACAACGAGCAATGCGGCAAGCTAACAAGTGCGGCATATTCTCCGAGACTGAAAAATAATATAGCCTTTGCAACAGTTGCAACAGAATTCTCCATAATAGGTTGCCAACTAGATGTAGAAACCCCTTGGGGCCTTCGAAAAGCAAAAGTTTGTCCAATCCCTTTTAATTAGACTAAAAGACCAGGTTCATCTGTCAGCAACAAGCGTTTGGCTTTGCACACCTAATTTATCAACTCCTAGGTGCATCTTGTCGCCCGGTCTTAAGAACACAGGCTCAGGCTTAACACCCATGCCAACGCCAGCTGGTGTCCCAGTAGCGATAATATCGCCGGGCTGTAAGCTGCAGAATTGGCTCAAATAACTGACTAAAAAGGCAACGCCATAGGCCATGTTATTTGTTGATCCATTCTGATATCTCTTGCCATTAACTTCAAGCCATAATTCTAATTGTTGTGGATCACCTAACTCATCCTTGGTAACCAACCATGGCCCCATAGGGGCGAAAGTATCACAGCTTTTTCCCTTACTCCACTGCCCTTTTCTCTCCAGTTGATAGGCGCGCTCAGAGACGTCATTAAGAATGCAATACCCTGCTACATAATCAAGGGCATCTTCCTCGCTAACGTATTTAGCTGTTTTGCCAATGACCACTGCAAGCTCCACTTCCCAATCAGTTTTGGTTGAGTCTCTCGGAATAATAACATCATCATATGGTCCGCAAATTGCACTAGTTGCCTTGGCAAAAATGATTGGCTCACGTGGAATTTGTGCGCCAACTTCTTCAGCGTGATCGGTATAGTTAAGGCCAATACAGATAATTTTTCCAACACTACCAACACAAGGCCCAATGCGTACAGAACTCGCCACCTCTGGCAATTGACTTATGTCAATCTGGGCCAGATTTGCAAGAGAATCAGCACCTAAAGATGCCCCATTAACATCCTCAATAATGCTACTTAAATCACGGATGATGTCGCTCTCATCCAATAAGGCAGGCTTTTCTTCGCCCACGGGGCCAACTCTTAATAATTTCATAATAATCTCTTTGTCAAATGATCAAAAACAAACAATGTCAACAGGAAAATATAAAACCAATAAAGAGGGTGTTAGGCGCCTGTTTTAACCAATACCATTATACAAATATTTCGTTTTTAATAAGACTCAAAGAGTTGAGCAATTATCAAAAGAAGTATAAATAAAGTAAAGGAGTTATCGAGCCTAGGAGACACTCAACAAAGTGAAAACAAATAAAAAGTTGCTATATAGGCTTAATCATTTTTATGTGCTCAATGCCAGCTTCATGATATTTCTCACCAACACAGATAAAACCTAAATTACAGTAAAATTTGTGAGCATGCCACTGAGAAGATAACCACACTTTATTGAATTTTTTTTCTTTGGCGTGTTTAAAGAATTGCTGCATGATAAGTTTACCAATACCATTGCCCCGTGAACTTTTAAGTACAGCAATTCGGCCAATATGGCCATCCTCCAAAATCCTGCCGGTTGCCACAGCCTTGCCTCTTTTATAAACCACAATATGGGTTGCACTTTCATCCAGTGAATCGTGCTCAAGTTCAATGGGCACAGACTGCTCAACAACAAAAACCTTGTCTCTAATGGCTCGAATATCTTTGCTGTGAGTTCGAAAATCAGTAATGATGAATTCAAAGTTTTCTTTCATGGGTATAAAAGTTTCAACATCTAGCGTGGCGGAGAGTTACCCTCATAGCAACGATACAAACAACTAGTTTTGTGCATAGAGGTGAGACAGTCCTGCTCGACTAATTCTATTTTAGCGCTAAAGTCTAGTTGACCAATAATAGATTGAAGGCCAAAGCAACAAAGATAAGTGCCGTAATATAATTCAGCCTAGACGTAATCACTGGGGAGCGCATTAATAATGGCTTGAGAAAACTCGATAAATAAGCAATACAACTGAAAACGCACAGCGCACAAAGAATGAAAATTAAGCCAAGCAACATCATTTGACTAGGTACATCGCTGGTATCAGGTGAGACAAACTGAGGCAAGAAAACCAAAAAGAAGATAGCAACTTTAGGGTTAGAAAGGTTCATCACCACGCCTGTCAAGTAAAAAGATTTTGTTGGATTTTCGCTGGGTTTAATGTCTACGTTTTCGCTACGTATAGCTCGATAAGCAAGCAATACAAGGTAGCAAGCACCAAGGATTTTTAAGCCCTGAAAAGCCGCGGGATTGGTTTGAAAAATAACCGAAACACCAAACACCACTAAAGCTGTATGCATCATTAAGCCTGTGCAAAGTCCAAGAGTGGTTAGCACACCTACCCGCCATCCTCTTAATGCAGATTGGGTTAAAACAAAAATATTATCGGGCCCCGGAGCAAGACACAGGATTACCGAGGCACTGATAAAAGTTATGATGGTTTTAATACTTAACAAGTCCACCACTGTCTCCAATCTAAATTAATTAATGGTTGAAAATTTCTTTTGTATTTTTGTAAGCTTTAAATTCAAGCGCATTACCAAATGGGTCTTTGATAAACATCGTTGCTTGCTCACCGGGTAATCTTGCAAAACGAATATGCGGTTCAATAACAAAATCAACAGACGCTGATATTAATTTCTCTGCTAGTTGTTGAAATGCATTCCACTCAAGCACACAACCAAAATGTGGCATGGGCACTTCAGTGCCCTCAACGCTCGATTGAGTTTTACAAGGAGAGACAATCTCACCCAGATGAAGAGATAATTGATTTCCAAAGAAATTGAAGTCAACCCAAGTGTCGGTACTTCGTCCTTCTTCACAACCTAGAAATTCGCCATAAAATGACCGCGCTGAATCAAGATCACCAACAGTATAAGCCAAATGAAAAACACTCATGCGTGGATACCGTTATTACTTGCTAATGGCATTTTGAGTAAGCATTAACTCAAAGCCAAAGCCGCCAAGCCTAAAAAAGCCACGAAACCAATTACATCCGTAATGGTTGTCAAAATAACACCACCAGCCAAAGCTGGATCAATCTTAAGCTTGGTTAACAATAATGGCAAAAAAGCCCCAAAAAGTGCCGCAACTATTAAATTAACAATAATAGCAATACCAATAACAACACTGAGTCCAAAATCGCCAAACCAATAAAAAGTAGCCAGGGAAATGACAATTGCCCAACTAATGCCATTTAGCACTCCAACAGACACCTCTTTATTAACCAAAGATTTGATGTTTGCTGTTGTCACCTTGCCTGTAGCAATACCTCGGGTCACTAGAATTAAGGTCTGTGTTCCCGCAATACCTCCCATACTTGCTACGACAGGCATCAAAATTGCAAGGGCTATTTTTTGCTCTAAAGTTGCTTCAAATAGAGCGATAAAAGAAACAGCAATAAAAGCCGTCACCAAATTAACACCAAGCCAAATACTACGTTTTTTTGTGCTTTGGACAATGGGCGCAAACACATCTTCCTCTTCGTCTAAGCCAGCCATTGACATCACCGAATGTTCAGCCTGATCACGAATAACATCAACCACATCATCAATGGTAATTCGCCCTACTAGTTGATTGTTTTCATCCACAACAGGTGCTGAAATCAAGTCTCTTTGCTCAAAAAGGTTGGCTACAAGGGCCTCGTCAGTTTCAGCTAAAATGGGTATTGAGTCATCAATATTAATTAAAGGCAGAATTTCCTGATCTTCCTCTTCCGTTAACAACGTGGATATATACAAAGCACCTAAATACTTAAAATCGCGGTCAACAACAAACACTTTGTCGGTGTCAACAGGCATTTCCCTAAGTAGCCTCAAATAACGAATTACAGTGCGTACGAGCACATCTGAGCGCACAGTAATGAAGTCGGTATTCATTAAGCCACCAGCTGAATCTTCTGGATATGTAAGGACTTTTTTAAGGTGCTCTCGGTGCTTATAATCGAGAGTAAGCAACAAGCTATGGACAGCCGTTTCGGGCAGATTAGGTACAATATCCGCTAAATCATCGGTATCTAAGCCCTCTGCTGCCCTAACCAGAGCATCGACTGACATTTCATCAATCAGCTGAGTCTGCACATCTTCATTTACTTCTCTTAGGACTTCACCTTGTACGTTTGGCTCGATGCGAGGCCAAATTAATGAACGATCTCTTGGGGGTAAGGCCTCTATCAGATTAGCAACTTCACTAGGATGAAGTTCATCAAGCTGTGCTACGGCCTCCTCAAGTAGTGAGGCTTCAAGTGCATTTATTAACTGTACCAAGCACTCCTCAAAAGAAGTGCGTTCAACCTCTGCCATAATTACAATCCGCTACAATTAGACATGACAGGTGACCCCGTCATAACCAAAAAGAACTTATTATAATTTATAAAAACTAACCTCTGTGGCTATGTAGTTTTTCTTTGTGTTTGATGATTTGTGTATCTAGTTTATTAACCAGCTGGTCAATAGAAGCATACATATCACTGCTTTGAGCTTTTGCAAATAAATCAGCGCCACTGACATGAATCGTTGCCTCAGCTTTTTGCATATCCTTTTGCACCTCTAAAATCATATTAACATTAATGACTTGGTCAAAGTGGTGTTTAATTTTGGAAAGTTTTTCGGTTGAATGCTCTCTAAGGGCGGGAGTGATGTCGAGATGATGGCCTGAAATGTTTAATTGCATTGATTCTCCTTGTGAAATTTAATTAGATTATAGGCACCTATATTGTGTCATAAATCGTTGATATTTGTTAAGTTATTTATCTTTTTTTTAATTAAATTACAGAAAGAGGGGGGTTTAAATTAGGATATAATTTATTCTTTTTATTTATTTACCACTGTAAATATGAGTGCATCGGTGCCATTTTTTTTTAGAAATATTGCGCGAAGATATAGATCTGAAAAAGATTTATTGAGAGCGGTTATTTTGCACTAATTTATACAGTTGTTTAGTTTCAAGAGCCCCGTTTTGGGGCTTTTTTTATTTTAAAGACCTTTGCTAAGGAAATTATTATGTCACACTTAATGTCTAACTATTTACCACTTGATGTTAGCTTTGCGTCCGGTAAAGGGTGCTGGTTAACAGATAACAAAGGAAATCAATACCTAGATTGTCTTTCGGGTGTTGGTGTTGTCAACTTGGGTCATTGCCACCCTGCAATCACTCAGGCCATCCAAGAACAGGCTGGTTCTTTACTGCACACTTCAAATTGGTATCACATAGAAAACCAAGAGCTACTTGCTGAGCGACTGTGCAACGTGGCAAATATGGACAAAGTTTTTTTTGCCAATTCTGGCGCTGAAGCCAATGAAGCTGCAATCAAAATTGCCCGTCTTTATGGCAAAAGTAAGGGTATAGATAATCCTATTATTCTCACTGCCAATCAAAGCTTTCACGGACGCACAATGGCAACTCTTTCGGCGACAGGAAACGCCAAAGTTCAAGCGGGATTTGCGCCACTAGTGAGTGAATTTATTCACGTGGACTTTAACGATGTTGAGACCATTAAATCATTTCAAGGTAATAGCAACGTTGTTGCTGTGATGTTGGAGCCCATACAAGGTGAGAGTGGTGTTATCGTGCCGAGTGAAGATTATCTTAATAACGTTCAGTCAATTTGCCAAACCAATGATTGGCTGCTCATTCTTGATGAAGTGCAAACGGGCATGGGACGCACTGGTAAATTATTCGCCCATCAACACAGCAATATCACACCTGATGTAATGACCTTAGCAAAAGGATTAGGCAATGGCGTACCAATTGGCGCTTGCTTAACAAAAGGTTCTGCCAATGAAATGCTAACGCCAGGAACTCATGGCTCCACTTTTGGTGGCAACCCATTGGTTACCAAAGTCGCTCTATGTATTATGGATGTATTTGCAAAAGACAATATTCTTGAAAACGTCAATACCCAAAGCAAATATATTCTTTCGAAACTTAACAAAGAATTGGGCAACAACTCAAGCGTCAAAGAGATACGAATCAAAGGCCTGATGATTGCGATTGAACTGAATGTTGACTGCTCAGCTTTATTACAAAGCGCATTGGAAGATCAATTCTTAATTAACATCACGGGAAATTCTATTCGCATGCTGCCGCCGCTAATTATCACTCAACGTGAGGCTGATATTTTGCTTGAAAAAGTCGTTAAACTCATCAATAACGCTGCTTAACTATGACAAAACATTTTATCAATATAGACGAATACTCGTACACTGATCTCCAAGGCATTATTGACAACGCAATTGCCTTGAAAAAATCACACAAATCTGGCGAGATAAACGTTTCTCTGAAAAACAAAACCTTAGCAATGATTTTTGATAAATCATCGACCCGTACCCGTGTTTCCTTTGAAGCTGGCATGACACAACTGGGTGGTCATGCTTTATTCTTATCCGACAAAGATATTCAAATTGGCCGTGGAGAGCCCATCACCGATAGCGCTATTGTTATCAGCTCAATGGTCGATGCTGTGATGATGCGTATCTCTTCTCATGATGATATTTTGACCTTTGCAAAACACGCAAGCACACCAGTAATTAATGCCCTTTCCGATGAATCTCATCCTTGCCAAATGTTGGCGGATTTAATGACTTACCAAGAACATCGTGGTGCCATTAAAGGCAAAAAGGTTGTATGGATTGGTGATGGCAACAACGTATGCCAAACTTTTATGCAAGTGGCTGAAATATTTGATTTTTCTTTGACAATATCCACACCACAAGGCTATGAGCCAGCACAAACTTTTATTGACAAATACCAAAACAATGTAGACTACTGTGCAGACCCATCACAGGCTTGCAAAAATGCCGACCTTATAGTGACCGATGTTTGGGCTAGTATGGGCATGGAATCTGAACAAAAAGCTCGAGAATCGGCTTTTATAGACTTTCAGGTTAATGAACAAATGATGTCGACAGCCAACGAAGATGCCTTGTTTATGCACTGTTTGCCTGCGCATCGCGGTGAAGAAGTTAGTGCAGGAGTTATAGACGGCAAGCAAAGTGTTATTTGGGATGAGGCTGAAAACCGCTTGCACGCACAAAAAGCCCTATTGCTGTTTTTAATGAGTTGAAGCTTCGCCTAATTAGTTGTTTTGAGCTAGCTTGAGCTTGGCTTCTTGATAAAACTTAACGCCCCGCTCGATTTTGTCACGCCCTTTAGAAACGCGCCAACGATTGGTGTCACGCAATGAATAAACACAACCGCAATATTCCTGCTGATAGAATTCTTCCTTTTTGGACAGTTCTAACATTCTAGAGGAGCCACCTTTTTTGCGCCAGTTAAAGTCCCAATAAGGTACATCAAAAAGTGCACCTGAACGATGCCCACAACCATTGATCTGGTTCATATCTTTCCAACGGGAAATTCCCAAAGTTGATGATATTAGGTCATAACCATGATCTTTTGCATACTTGGCAGTCACTTCAAAGCGCATATCGAAGCAAGTTGTACAACGCGCACCTCTCTCCGGTTCGTTTTCCTGCCCCTTAGTGCGCTCGAACCATTCTTCCTTGTTGTAATCGCCATCAATAATTTCCATGCCCAATTTATTCGCAAAGCGAACATTTTCCTCTTTGCGCAATTCGTATTCATCAACAGGGTGGATATTGGGATTGTAGAAAAAAATAGTCGTTTCTATATCTGCACTGGCAACAGCCTCCATAATTTCACCAGCGCAAGGAGCGCAACACGAATGAAGCAATAAGCGCTTTTCACCGCTAGGTGGGGTTAATTTTGGTCGCTTGTAATTATCTAGCGAATAATCTATCTTAGGCATTTTGCGACCTTTTTTAATACCTCCCAAGCCTCTCTTTTCAAGGTGGGGTTATTCAAAATTTCTTGGGGATGATGTAGATTAAAAGAGTTTCCAAGGCCCAAAGCAGGAAACCTATCCATCATTAACACAACTTGCGCAGGGTTAGCATCTATCACGCCCAATAATTCTTTATTGGTTACGTTCAAACAGTGCACATCCACCATTGATAAACCTATGGCGGCTAACATTTTCTCAAACAAATCATAGCTCTGACCAGGGCGACAAACTGAGCCTTCGTCTCTAGATTCAATCGCTAAACATTTAATTGATTTCTTATTAGCAACAGCAGAGGTAAGGAACTCAGGAATATCTAAAGCCCGAAGATATTGTTGTCTAACCTCTGGTGTCATACCTGAGGATGCGCCCTTTCAACGTGAACCATAACCTTATTTAGGGCATGAATATAAGCCTTAGCCGAAGAAGTGATAATATCAGTATCAACACCCTGGCCATTGACAATTTTTCCCTCATGCTCAAGGCGCACATTTACTTCACCCAATGCATCAGTGCCTTGTGTAACGTTTGTGACAGAATAGAGCTGCAAGGTTGGCTCAATGTCAACCATCGACAAAATCGCATTGAAAGTAGCATCAACAGCACCCGGAGTTTGGGCTGATGCGTTTTTTTCTTCTCCATTAATTGAAAGAGAGACTTCAGCTGTATTCTGCTCTCCAGTTTCTGTGCAAACTTTAAGTGAAAGTAGGCGAATCGCTTCTGTAGATTCAGTTTGTGTTTCTGTAACAAGAGCTTGCAAATCTTCATCAAAAATATCGTGCTTCTTGTCTGCTAAATCTTTGAATCTGGCAAACGCATCATTCAAGGTTGCTTCCGAATCAAACTCTACACCCAACTCACTCAGTCTAGCTTTAAAGGCATTACGTCCAGAGTGTTTACCAAGCACTAGTTTATTCTCTCCCCAGCCAACATCTTCGGCAAGCATTATCTCATAAGTTTCTCGATGCTTCAGGACACCATCTTGATGAATGCCGGCCTCATGTGCAAAAGCATTAGCGCCAACAATCGCTTTATTTGGCTGCACAACAAAACCCGTAATCGATGAAACCAGTCTAGAAGCCGCTAAGATATGCTTAGAATCAATATTAGTATCAACGCCAAAAACATCCTGTCTTGTTCGCACCGCCATCACTACCTCTTCAAGTGAAGTGTTACCAGCACGCTCGCCCAAGCCATTAATAGTGCATTCAATTTGCCTTGCACCATTTAACACTGCAGAAAGTGAATTCGACACAGCTAAACCCAAATCATTATGGCAATGGGCTGAAAAAATAGCTTTGTCCGAATTTGGAATGCGCTCAATGAGTAGACGCATAGTCTCACCAAATTGGTGTGGAATGTTATAACCCACTGTATCCGGAATGTTGATTGTCTTAGCGCCCGCATTAATTGCCGCCTCAATAATGCGGCACAAAAAATCAAGATTAGAACGGCCAGCATCCTCCGGACTAAACTCAATGTTATCGGTATATTTTGTCGCTCTCGTCACAGAACGTACTGCTTGCGCCACCACTTCATCCGGTGTCATATTCAATTTCATTTTCATGTGAATATCTGAAGTGGCAATAAAGGTATGTATTCTTCCAGAGTTGGCGTTACTAATCGCTTCACCAGCACGGTCAATATCCTTATCTAGAGCTCTGGCCAGAGAGCAAATTGTTGAGTCTTTTACAGCTTCGGCAACTGCCTTGACAGCCTCAAAATCACCCGGAGAAGCTATAGCAAAACCCGCTTCAATCACATCTACACGCATTTTCTCCAGAATTTTGGCGATTCGAACCTTTTCATCCTTGGTCATTGAAGCGCCGGGGGATTGCTCACCGTCGCGAAGTGTAGTATCAAATATTATTAGTTTGTCAGACATTGTGTATTCCTTTTCGTTGTTCTTATGATTAGTGTTTATTTTGATAGACTTTCGTCTACGGTGAGTATTATTGCCTTACGGCAGTAATCGTAACAACGCTAAAAGGCTGCCCAAGGGTAGAAAAGTAAATAAAGTTTTATCTATTCTCATAAAGCGAGATTATAAAGCAACTTAAACAGACTTGCTTCGTTTTTTCTGACGACGCTTTTGCTGAAGACCAATGACAGTCAGAACTGGGCCCGATAATAAATAGACAAAGAAAAACAGAAAAAGAACCAAGGACGGCTTTGAAGCAATAATAACGATAATTAAGGCCGCCAATAGAAGAAATTTAAATGAGGATTTACCCCTCAAATTGATCTCTTTAAAGCTGTAATAACGAAGATTACTCACCATTACAATGCCACAGACCACAGTCATTACCCAGCCAATAATTTCTAAATTTGAGCGCACAACAGTATAGTTGTGCTCATTTAAAAACCATTCGTGGAGCATAATCATGCCAGCCAATACAGCTGCAGCAGCTGGTGAGGGTAAGCCTTGAAAGTAACGCTTATCAGCAATGCCTATTTGAGTGTTAAAGCGAGCCAACCTAAGTGATGCACAGACAACATAAATAAAGGCGGCAATCCAGCCCAATTTCCCTAAATCGCTCAAAACCCAATGATACATAAGCATCGCAGGCGCAACGCCAAACGAAACCAGATCTGCCATAGAATCATACTCAGCCCCAAAGGCGCTTTGGGTGTTAGTCATTCTAGCTACGCGCCCATCGAGAGCGTCCCAGAGCATGGCTAAGAAAATTGCAATCGCAGCAATGCCAAACGCACCCTTAATGGAAGCTATGACCGCATAGAAGCCACAAAAAAGGCCAAAAGTGGTAAGTATGCTTGGTAGCAAATACACGCCCCTTTTGGCTTTAAGTTGATTTTTTTCCATTACTGGATTATAAGCGGTTTTTAGTTTTTAGCTTGATCAACCAACTTATTTTTCGCAATCCAAGGCATCATTGAACGCAGACTTTCACCAACCTGCTCGATTTGATGCTCACGCTGAATTTCACGACGTCCCGGCAAATTACCAACGTTCGAAACGAATTCTTTGGTGAAAGAGCCATTCTGAATTTCACCCAAGATTTTCTTCATTTCTGCTTTAGTTTCTGAGGTGATAACACGAGGACCACGAGTTACGTCACCATACTCCGCTGTATTTGAGATCGAATAACGCATATTGGCAATACCACCCTCATACATTAGGTCAACAATTAGTTTTAACTCGTGCAAGCATTCGAAGTAAGCCATTTCTGGCTCGTAACCCGCTTCAACCAATGTTTCAAAGCCGGCTTGAACAAGCGCAGTTGTGCCGCCACAAAGTACTGCCTGTTCACCAAATAAGTCTGTTTCAGTTTCTTCTTTAAAGCTTGTTTCAAGAATACAAGTACGGCCACCGCCAATGGCAGATGCGTAAGAGAGTGCCGTCGCCTTAGCATTGCCCGATACATCTTGCTTAACAGCAATCAAATCTGGAATACCGCCGCCTTTAACAAACTCTGAGCGCACAGTATGACCCGGTGCCTTTGGAGCAATCATAATAACGTCAAGATCAGCTCTCGGGGTAATGAGATCAAAGTGAATGTTCAGACCATGAGCAAAGGCCAGGGTTGCGCCTTGTTTTAAATTTGGCTCAATATTATTAGTGTAAATATCAGCTTGAAATTCATCTGGCGCCAACACCATGATAACGTCCGCCCATGCACTAACATCTTCAACAGACATCACACCTAAACCATGTTCCTGCGCTTTAATAGCTGATGATGAGCCCTCTCGAAGACCTACAGCTACATCAACACCCGAATCTTTAAGATTGTTTGCATGTGCGTGGCCTTGTGAGCCGTAACCAATAATTGCAACTTTCATTCCTTGAATGATTGAAAGATCTGCGTCTTTGTCGTAATATCTGTTCATTTTTTTTACCTTTTATTCCTTAATTTTTATAAAACCGTTCTACCTCTAGAAATTCCTGTCACACCTGTTCGAGAAACCTCCATTACCAATGCAAAATCAAGCGCATTTAAAAATGCGTTAATCTTTCTTGTTTTGCCCGCAATTTCAATCGTGTAAGTGCGGTCACTTACATCAACAATCTTGCAAGAAAAAATATCCACTAATTGCTTGACCTCGAGCTCATCTTTCTTTTTAACGCACACTTTAACTAGCATCAACTCACGCTCAACGTGCTCTTGATCAGTAAGGTCAATTACCTTAACAACATCAATCAACTTATTCAGTTGTTTAACGATTTGTTCTATTATTCGATCATTGCCCGAACTTACAATTGTCATGCGAGAAAGACCTGGGTCATTTGTTTGCGCTACTGTTAGCGACTCAATATTGAAGCCACGAGCTGAAAAAAGCCCAGACACCCTAGAAAGTGCACCTGCCTCATTTTCTACCAATACTGAAATAATATGTCTCATAGTAAATTTTTCCTAAAACTACACCGCATTAAAATCTGTTTCATTTTGCGATACCATCTCATCACGGCCCGCAAGCAACATATCACAATGCGCACCTCCAGCTGGAATCATCGGAAATACGTTTTCCGTTGGATCAGTCATTATATCCAAGAAAATAGTATGTTCTTTTTGGGCGAATGCCTCAATAAGCGCTGGCTTAAGGTCCGCTTCTTTTTCAACTCGAACACCCATATGCCCATAACTTTCAGCCAATTTAACAAAATCAGGCAAAGCATCCATATAGGACATTGCATAACGTTTTTCATAGAAAAATTCTTGCCATTGGCGAACCATACCCAAATAACCATTGTTAAGATTAACAATCTTAACAGGCGTATGGTATTGAAGCATCGTTGAGAGCTCTTGCAACATCATCTGAATACTGCCTTCGCCAGTGACGCATGCAACATCGCGTTTTGGATCGGCCAATTTTGCACCCATTGCAGCAGGAAGACCAAAGCCCATCGTACCCAGTCCACCAGAATTAATCCATCGGCGCGGCTCATCAAACGGGTAGTATTGCGCAGCCCACATTTGGTGTTGTCCCACATCAGAAGTTACAATCGCCTCACCTTTTGTTACCTCATACAAGGCCTCAATAACAGTTTGCGGCTTAATGATGCCTTTGGTTTTTTGATAAGCTAGTGAGTCTACACTTCGCCAATCATTAATTTGCTTCCACCACTTAGAAATATCTGCAAGCTTTGCATCTTTTAGCTCATTTGTCAAAGCACTAAGGACAGTCGAAACTTGGCCAACAATTGGAATGTGGGCCAGAACATTTTTTGAAATAGACGATGGGTCAATATCAATATGGATGATTTTTGCAGTCGGGCAAAATTTAGAAAGATTGCCAGTGATACGATCATCAAATCTTGCGCCAATAGCAACAACAAGATCTGAACCATGCATGGCCATATTGGCCTCATATTGCCCATGCATTCCCAGCATACCAACGGACAAATCATCGGTTGCAGGAAATGCCCCTAGACCCATAAGTGTTTGCGTAATTGGAAAATTAAGTAATCGGGTAAACTCTCTAAGTTCCTTTGAGGCGTTGCCAATAACACTACCTCCACCAGAATATAGAATTGGACGTTTAGACTTTGCAATCAGTTGCGCTGCCTTTTTAATTTGTCGATCGCTGACTTTTATTGTCGGCTTATAAGACCGAATATCAACCACTTCAGGATAAGATTTCGGCTCAATTTGGGCAATGGTTATGTCTTTGGGTATATCAATTAAAACAGGGCCGGGTCTACCCGTTGTTGCGATATGAAAAGCCTTCTTTACCGTAACGGCAATGTCTTTAATATCTTTAACTAGGAAATTATGTTTAACGCAGGAGCGTGTAATACCAACAGCGTCTACTTCTTGGAAGGCGTCGCCACCAATTAAAGGTGAAGGCACCTGACCAGAAATTACAACCATAGGAATTGAATCCATATGGGCTGTTGCAATACCTGTAACAGCATTGGTGATCCCAGGGCCCGAGGTTACCAAAACAACGCCAGGTTTGCCACTTGTTCTTGCGTAGCCGTCTGCAGCGTGCGCTGCACCCTGTTCATGTCTAACCAATACATGTTTGACATCGTCTTGAATCTCTAGCGCATCATAAATGTGTAAGACCGCGCCACCTGGGTAGCCAAAAACATACTCCACGCCCTCACTCTTTAAGCTATTGATCAGTATCTGAGCGCCATTTATTTCCATGTTTGGTTTCAATAATTAAAACTTTCCGATTATACCCAAAGATGTCTGGCGAATAGCCCTTCGTTACTAGCCTTTTTGGTTAATGAAAACAACAAAATTTCAGAATTTATTAGAGCAGTTGTTTTGCTAAAAGCAGGTAAAAATAATTAATCAAATTACCGCGTACTTGCGACTTTAAAGATCGTTTTGCCAATCCTCAGAGTAATAACTTATTGGTGCCGAGAGCTGATCAAAGGTCTCTACACTATAAGCCCCGGGTTGCGACAAAATGGCCGACAAGAGCTGATCATTAAGCATGTGGCCCGTTTTGTAGCCCTCATAATGTCCAATCAAATTACTCCCCAGGAGGAAAAGATCCCCAACAATATCAAGAATTTTATGTTTTACAAATTCATTATGATAGCGCATCCCGTCTTCATTTAGAATATCATCATCCGTCAAGGCAATGGCATTATCAACACTAGCGCCAAGGGCAAGGTTTTGTTTTTGCATCATTTCTACATCTTTTAAATAACCAAAAGTACGCGCTCTTGAAATTTCTTTCAAATAGGATTGTTCTGCAAAATCAATAGAGAGCCTTTGGCCACTTTCTTTAACCTTCTTATGCTCAAAGTCTATCTCAAGAGTTACCTTAAAGCCGCTGTGAGGTTCCACTTGTGCCCAGGATTGACCATTTTCAACTCTAACAGTATCTTTAATTACAATAAAACGCTTTGACTCCTCTTGTTCTTCAATGCCTGCAGATTGCACTAAAAAAATAAAGGGCGCTGAAGAACCATCCATAATCGGCACCTCAAAAGAGTCAAGCTCAACCAATACGTTATCAACTCCCAAGGCTGAAAAAGCCGACATTAAATGCTCAACGGTTGAGACCTTAACACCCTGGCTTTCTAATCCAGTTGACAAAACAACTTCGTTAACAAATGCGCTGTGTGCGTGTACTTTTTTTCCTCCGGCGTCTAATCTTTTAAAAACTACCCCATGATTTACCTCGGCAGGAATTAAGGACATATTGACCATTTTCCCGCTATGAATACCAACGCCTCGAGCTCTAACTGTTTTTCTTATTGTTCTTTGTTTAACCATTGTTTAGAATTCCCTGGTTAGGAAGCCCCGTATTGTACTAAAGAAACCTTCATTGCCTTTTACTTTTACTAGTTCACGCTGTGGCACATCTTCCTTGTGGAGTAATAGCCCAATGGCACTACTATAACGATAATCACCAATTATAGATTCCAGTCCTGCAACCATTGAGCGCTGAACAAAGCCTTTTTTTACTCGTCTTGAAAAAAAACTTCGCACCAAGTCCAAGCAACCAACTATCTCAGTAGCACCACCACACAAAACAAATCCAGCTTTGAGGCTACTCTCCATATTTCGGTGTTTTAAATCGTCTTTCACACGAGTCAATATATCCCGATATGCTTCTTCTATCACTTCAGACAAAGTTAGACTAGAGAGTTGATGAAGGTCCTTATTCGTTGCTTGCACAAACTCCACTAGATGCTCATCCCTTACGATTGATGCTTTGGCGCAACCATGTCTTTCTTTTAGTCTTTGTGCCTCTTCATAAGAGGTGTCAAAGGCATATGCCACCTCTTGAGTAACATCGTTCCCGCCAACGGGAATAACGCCGCTATAGACAATGCTTCCTTGCTGAAAAACTGAAAAATTCGTAACGCCGGCACCTATATCAAGCAAGCAAACCCCCGCATCTTTTTCTTCTTGAGTCAATATTGCTTGAGAGCTAGCTATAGAATCAAGCACGATAATATCAACATTAAGTTCGCTTGGTTTTAAAGAATTTTCAATATCTCTAACGCTTGAACTGGAAACAGTAACAATATGCACCTCTGATTCTAAAACAGAAGCCTCCATTTCAACTGGATTATCAACTACCTGGGTTTCGTTTATGGTGAATTTTTTGTTAATTACATGAAGTACCATTTTGTTCGTAGCCGTAGTTACAACTCTAGCTGATTCAAGCACACCGTCAACGTCTTCAGCAGTCACTTCTTGAATAATAGGAATGCGCCCTCTTCCCGAAGAGCATGTAAGGTGAGTATCAGACAAATTGGCACGCACCAAAGCAATATCTCCATTAAAGCTCCTGTTAGCTTTTTTTACGACTTTTGAAATAGCACGCCCAAGGGATTCAATTGAGGATACGTGGCCCCTTTTAACGCCAGCAGAAGGACCAACAGCATACCCAATTAAGCGCAAAACATCGCCCTCTTTTTCAGCAACCAAAACAACAATCTTATCGGTGCCAATGTCGATACTTGCAATAAAATCGTTTCCGCTGGACATGTTTTAAGATTATTAGGAATTATAGGATGGTTTGAAGAATTTTACCTTAGTCCTTTTATCTCTATTAAGCCTATTGTATTAATTTTTTACAATATTTAACCACTCCTCTAAATGGCTTAAATTAACAACCTTGCCACTGAGCAATCGACGAAATAATTTGGCATTTTTTTCACCGTGGTATAACCCCAAAATATGTCTTGTCATAGCCCTAATTGGCACCCCTTTTTCGCTCTCATTTTGCATATAATCCATATACCTAATTAACACATCTTCTCGGTTTGTTTCCAAGGGGCTTTCTCCGTAAAAGTGCTGATCTATTTCAGCCAGTAAATAAGGCTGCTGATACACCGCCCTACCCAACATTACACCATCAGTTTTGCACAAATGATTATTAATTTCTTGCGTATTTTGTACACCACCATTGATGCAAATAATCAACTGCGGAAAATCATTTTTTAACTGGTAAACCCAAGGGTAATTAAGCGGAGGAATGGTGCGGTTTTCTTTAGGACTCAAACCCTTAAGCCAAGCTTTTCTTGCATGAACGATAAATTGTTCACAGCCACTATCAGCAATACACTTGATAAACTCACTCAACTGCGCATAGCTCTGCATCTCATCAACCCCGATTCTGCATTTCACGGTGACTGGAATATCACAAGAGTGCTTCATCTTTTCAACACAAGCGCTAACTAGATGGGGCTCCTTCATTAAACAAGCACCAAAACTTCCCGAAAGGACACGCTCGGATGGACAGCCAACATTAATGTTTACAGCATCATAACCCCAATCCTGCGCTATATAGGCACATTCTGCCATTTCACCAGAATCACTACCACCCAACTGTAGAACAAGTGGATGCTCTTCTTTGTTAAAGTCGAGTAACCGACTTTTATCGCCATTTAGAATCGCTTTGGCGGTAATCATTTCTGTATAGAGTTGAATTTTTGAGCTTAGCAGTCGATAGAAATAACGGCAATGCTTATCCGTCCAATCCATCATTGGTGCCACTGAAACTGTGTGTGCAGGAATCAAAATAAAGAAATAAGTCGATTTAGAGCAAAATCGACACTTTGGTTAATCACCGCTTTTCTATTACCTTGAAAAGATTGTGTGCTCGTTGACAAACGGTTATTAACCGAAAAACCAAAACAAACAGTGCCAACTGGTTTATCAATTGTTCCACCAGTTGGGCCTGCAATACCAGTAATTGCCACCGCAATATCCGAGCCCGATTCCTTAGCTACGCCCTTAGCCATCTCCTTAGCGACAGCCTCGCTAACAGCGCCCTTTGATTGAATAAGCTCTGCATCCACTCTTAACATATCCACCTTGGCCTGATTACTATAAGAAACAAAACCACGATCAAAGTAACGAGACGAGCCAGAAACACTGGTTATAGCGCAAGCCAATGCGCCACCTGTGCAAGACTCTGCGACGGATATTGTTATACCATTGCCTGTCAGTAGTTCTGCAAGTTTATGAATATTATCCACCGCTGTTATGCCAAAGCCTTATTCACAATTTCATAAACATCGCTTGAAAGATCTTCTAGGGAATAAATACGCTCCAATTGATTTCGCTGAAACTTAGAGTAATGGATACTAAAGCGTCGCCAATGATTAAATGAGCTAACAAGCCTAGCTGCCATTTGGGGGTTTAAACGATCAAGCTCAATGACCTTATCAGCCAGTAGTTGATAACCCTCTTCGGTATGAAATCTTATATGGTTTTGTGAAAAAGCCCCAAGCACTGAACGCACCCTATTAGGGTTTGTAATGTTAAATAGCTGGTGCTTCATGAGCTTATTCAATCTTTCAGCACTCATGGTTGGCGCTACACTTTGAGCGGCGAACCACCTATCCATCACTTGTACATCATCACAATATTGAGAATAAAACTTCTCAATCGCATCCTCCAAGTATGGATTGTCTCTTTTGAGAAGCGCCTGAAAAGCACTTAGTTTATCACTCATGCAGTTTGCCTGAACAAATTGAGTAAAAGCCAATTCAAACTCACCACATTCTACCAAATATGACAAACATAAATTCTTTAACGCTCTTTTGCCCACAGATTCTGGTGAAAGTTCAAATGTGGATTTGTCGTGTAACTTATTATAAGTATTAAGTAATTTTGGCTTAAGAGAGGCTATTAATGCTTGAACAGTATTCTCTCGCTTATTATGAAGCGCACCAACATCAATCTCGGCAACACTTTGATGCAAAATGTTCTCATTTGGCAAGCTTAACATTTCTGAAAGTAAAGCATAATCACTTTCATTTTCAAGCAAGTTGCCAAAGGTTTTTAAAAGTTTTTCTTGGTTATCAAAATCATCAGATAATATGCAATCTAGCCACAACTGTTGCGCATTATCCCAACGATTAAAGGCGTCTGAGTCGTTGATACACAGAAACAATTTTTCATCGAACAAAGCGTTTGTTTTGACTCGTATGGGTGCCGAGAAGCCTCTAAACCATGAGGCAACAGGGCGGTATTTTATATCACTAAATTCAAGCGATTTCTGTAACTCATCTATCATAATAACGTCTGAAAATAACTCGTCACCCTGCTCATCTAATAACCCAAAAGCATTCGGAATGCACAAAGGGGTCTGCTGGTTAGTTTGTGTAAAAGTTGCTTTATAAGTCATGGATTGGGCGTCATACTCTTCTTTGATTTCTATTTCAGGCGTCCCAGGTCTTGAATACCACTGCAGAAAATGATCAAAATCATATTGATTTGCATCCGCCATACTAGCTACAAAATCATCAATCGTTACCGCGTCACCATCATGTCGCTCAAAATATAGCCTCATACCTTTTTGAAAACCAGCCTCGCCGAGAATGGTGTGAATCATGCGAATCACCTCAGCACCTTTATTGTAGACAGTTGCAGTATAAAAATTATTCATTTCAATGTAGGACTCAGGGCGTACCGGGTGCGCCATTGGGCCAGAATCTTCGGCAAACTGAAAAGTTTTAAGTGCAACCACATCTGAAATTCTTTGGATTGATCTTGAGCGAAGATCAGAAGTAAACTCTTGATCTCTAAAAACTGTCAAGCCTTCTTTTAAACTGAGCTGAAACCAATCACGACAAGTCACGCGGTTACCAGTCCAGTTATGAAAATATTCATGACCAATAATTGATTCAATATTAATAAAATCTTTATCTGTTGTGCTTTCTTCATTAGCTAAAACGCAGGCTGAATTAAAAATATTCAACCCCTTATTTTCCATGGCGCCCATATTGAAATCGTCAACCGCTACAATCATGTAAATATCAAGGTCATAAGACAAACCAAAACGACGCTCTTCCCATTCAAAAGCACTGATTAAGGATGTCATTGCAAACTTGGTTTTATGCATATTATGTGGCTCTACGTAGAGCCTCAAATCAACCTCGCGGCCTTCAGCTGTGACATAAGAGTCTTGCAAATAATCGAGCTTGCCTGCAACTAAGGCAAAAAGATAGCAAGGCTTTGGTGCGGGATCATGCCAAAGCACATGATTCTCGGACTCTTCTATTAAGTTGCCATTGCTTAGAAGCACTGGGTACTGATCTCTATTGGCAGTGATGCGAGTCGTAAAGACGCTAAGCACATCAGGTCTGTCGAGATAATAAGTAATTTGCCTAAATCCTTCCGCTTCACACTGTGTACAAAAATTACCGCTAGACTGGTAAAGACCGTTAAGACTAGTATTGGTCTCTGGATGAATTCGATTTTCAATTTCCAAAACAAAACGCTCAGGCAGGTTATGCAACAAAAGGCCTTTTTCTTTTAACTCATATTCTGCAGCATCACCGTTGACGCTAATACAAAGCAGCTCCAATGAAACGCCATCCAAAAATAATTCAGAAGTCTTATTTTGAGTATTCGGATTTTGATAAAAGACAATGCTCGAAGAGACAGTCGTGCCGTCATTGCCAAGATCAAAACTGAGCTCGGTTTTTTCAATTAGATAGGCGCTCGGCGTGTAATCTTTGCGAAAAATCTCTTGTCGTTCTATAGTAGAAACAACGCACCTCCCAATAATAATCTATAAAGCACAAAAGGCATCATCCCAACCCTGGCCACCAAACGAATAAAAAACGATACGGTCATATATGCTGCAATAGCTGAGATAACAAAGCCCAATAATAGCTCAAACCAATCAATAGTGGCTGTAGTGGAAGCCAAATCTATTGCCATTAACAGTGTTGATAAAATAATAATGGGTATTGAAAGTAAAAAGGCAAACTTTAATGATAATTTATATGACAAACCCATAAGCAATGCAGCCGTAATTGTAATGCCAGATCTTGAAGTGCCGGGCACCAAGGCAATAGCTTGGAAAATACCAATAATTACAACATCAGACCAACTAATTACCTCTCTTAACGTTTCTTTTTTTCTATGAACCCAGTCAGAAAATCCCAATAATAAACCAAAAAAAAGTGTTGAGTAAGCCACAACCTCAATTGATCTTAGATTAAGCTCAATATAATCTTTAAATATCAAGCCTGTCAAGCCAACAGGAATAGTGCCCAGTAAAACGGCCCAAGCCAGTTTTGCATCTGCTGTTAAGCTTCCTGTTTTAAAAGAGCTAATAAAGTCGTTAGACATTGTAAGCAAGCTATAGCGGTAATAAAAAACAATAGCACTAAGGGTGCCCAAATGCAGAACAACGTCAAACGCAAGCCCTTGGTCAGGCCAATTTAGCAGCTCTGTTGGGAATAGCAAGTGCGCAGAGGACGAAATTGGTAGAAATTCCGTGAGGCCCTGGATTAAAGCAAGTGCGATAGTTTGAAAAATATCCATTTAGATTGCTGGTTTGTCAACTACAGTTTATTCGAAAGGTCTTGTTCATTGAATCCGCTTAATTTTACGGATTGTTTTTTTGCCAATGCTAGTACTTTAAAACTTTCCCCCATAGCACTTGGCAGTATCAACTGCTTAACTTGTTGAGCCAAAAAACTACGCTTT
This sequence comes from uncultured Candidatus Thioglobus sp., assembly GCA_964653365.1. Lineage (GTDB taxonomy): Bacteria > Pseudomonadota > Gammaproteobacteria > PS1 > Pseudothioglobaceae > Pseudothioglobus. The sequence continues at coordinate 10,750 of CAZZER010000006.1, read as the reverse complement.
TCCACATCTTTTTCATTCAAAAGGTATTGGTCAATTTCCAATGAAATTAAGAACATGGCCTGAGTACAGTAACCAGCAATTGTAAAACCACTTTCTACTGCATGCTCTGCAATATCAGAAAAATTAACTGAAGTTGTAATATCTTGTTGACCAACATTAACAAACGGATTGTCACTTGCCTTGTGTTGATGATAACATCTAAGGGTGCCATCAGTGCGTTGTTCGTGGTGATACTCACTTCGCGGCATTCCATAATCAATTATAAATACAACTCCACTTGTCATTATCTGATAAAGCGAATTAACCCATGCCATGGCTTGCTGATTAACTTCGGTTGTATACCCCTCAACACATTGACTTGGTAGCGGTGCTAATGGACTTTCGAACGGCTTATTGTTCATTTTCCAATGAAACAAACCCTTATCAAAACCAACGCACATTTCATAGTAATTACCCTTGCTATAACAAACCCTTTTAGCAGGCATTGCATCTAGAACTTCATTGGCAATAACTACACCTGAAAAATTCTCGGGCAATTCACTTAACCATTCAACACAACCATAAAGCTCTGGTAACACTTTTAAGATCGTGTCTTTTTGTTCTTGTATTAATTGTCCGCTTAGCTCCAAAATAATATACTTATTGGGCAGAGAATCAAGTCTGGCAAGCTCAAAAAGTACTTGAGTGGCAAGAAGCCCGTTTCCAGCACCAAACTCTAGGATGCTGTCATTAGGGCCGATTATCTCAGCGCATTGCCTGGCAAGGCAGTAGCCAAACAGGTCCGATGTTTCAGGTGCAGTAATAAAGTCACCATGCTCACCAAAAATAACGCTTCCAGAGCGGTAGTAACCACTAACAGGATGATAAAGCGCCATATCCATAAAAGAATCAAAGCCAATAGCGCCATTATTTTCATGAATAGTTTGCGCTATAATATCTTTCAGAGCCATGAAACCTTTGTATAAATCATATGCAAAATATTTTATACCTTCACACGCTCATTGAGAGTAGCTTCTATAAGGATCAACAAAAATGAAAACTGCATTGGTTACAGGCGGGGCTGCCAGAATTGGCGCTGAAATTATCAAAGTGCTTCATGCGAGTGAATTCAATGTCATTATTCATTACAATAAATCCGAAAAAGAAGCATTCGCATTATGTGAAAAATTAAATAAAATACGCCCAGATTCCGCAGAAGTTATTCATGCAAACCTCTCCTCAATCAACGAAATTAATCAAATCATAGAGACCACAAAATCTCTTGATTTACTTGTGAATAACGCCTCTGTTTTTTACCCAACACCGCTTGATAAATGTTCAAATAGTGATTGGGACGATATCATGGATATCAATATCAGAGCACCTTTTATACTCTCTAAGGGACTAAGTAAAAAACTAAAAGAAGTGCAAGGTTGTATAGTTAATATTGTCGACATTCATGCTGAACGACCCTTGAAAAATTATGCGATTTATAACATTTCAAAAACAGCTTTAAAAACCTTAACAAAAACCCTCGCCAAGGAGTTGGCGCCTGACGTACGAGTTTGCGGCATCTCTCCCGGTTCCATTCTCTGGCCAGAAGATAAATCGACACTTGAGCCCCGTAAAAAACAAATTATGCTTGAACGTATTGCCCTTAAAAGGCAAGGATTTCCTAAAGATATAGCAAAAGCTGTTTTGTTTCTTGCCGGCGCAAGCTACATCACTGGTGAGATAATTAACATTGACGGTGGCCGCTCTTTACATCAGTAAAGCAGGTTGTTATTGTGAGTTATGATATAATGCACTGTCGAAAATATGAATTTCGACTGACAAGAATTTTTTACATACACCTTGAAACTATAAACAAAAACGTTCAAGGGGTATTTTTTTGGGCTATTTGACGCCACATACAGAACAATTTTTAGTAGATGATGAATTCCATTAATCACACTTTTATTCCCATTCAATACACTTGTATTGAGCTCATGTACGTGCTCGATAGTCCTGACATTATAGGACTTAACCATGAATCACATTCTCATCAATGCAGCTCACAAAGAGGAGATCCGAGTTGCTATAGTAAGGAATCAAAAACTTACTAACCTCAATATTGAAACCAGCCTTAATCAAAAAACAAAAGGCAATATTTATAAAGCAAAAATTTCTCGAGTAGAGCAATCTCTCGAAGCGGCTTTTATAGACTATGGTAAAGAAAAGCACGGCTTTTTACCATTCAAAGAAGTTTCTGAGTTTTTCTCAAAAGGCATTACCCCAAAGGGCGACAAGCTCACGATAAGTGACGTCTTAAAAGAAGGCCAAGAAATAATTGTTCAAGTCGAAAAAGAAGAACGTGGCAATAAAGGTGCAGCTTTAAGCACTTACATAAATCTTGCTGGTGCCTATATGATTTTGACACCAAACAATCCTAAAAGTTCTGGCATTTCTCGCCAAGTCAGTTCAGGAGATCGTCAAGCCTTAAAGGAGCTACTACCCCAAATCCAATTAGCCAAACACTCAGGTCTGATTATTAGAACTGAGGGCGCAGGTAAAGGTTTAGAAGAGCTTCAGTGGGAGGTTGACCACCTCACTCAACTTTGGCGTTCAATAAGAACAGCCTCTAAGAAACAATCCGAACCTTTCTTGATCTACCAAGAGAGTGACATAACAATAAGAACTATCCGTGATTATCTCAGGGAAGACACTGATAGCGTCATTGTTGACGATCTTGAAACATACCAAAGCGTTAAAGATTTTGTCAGTTTTGTCATGCCACACTACCTTGACAGAATAAAATTATTCGACTCTTCAGAGCACACTTTGTTTGCCCACATGAATATCGAATCTCAGGTTAAAAATGTCTTCTCACGAGAAGTTTCTCTTAAATCTGGTGCCACTATCGTGTTTGATCCAACCGAGGCCTTAACTGCCATTGATATCAACTCCGCAAGAGCAACCAAGGGTGCCAATATTGAAGAAACCGCCTACAAAACCAACCTTCATGCCGCAGCTGAAATTGCCGCTCAAATTCAACTAAGAGATATTGGCGGTCTGTTGGTCATTGATTTCATCGATATGTCAAGCGCAGAACATAGACAAGCAATTGAAAAAGCAATGGAAAAAGCAACTGAAAATGATCGTGCACGTGTTCAAATAGGCACTATTTCACGATTTGGCTTACTAGAACTCTCACGCCAACGCCTAGAAAGCTCTGTCAACGAGTCAATCAGCAAGACTTGTTCACAATGCCATGGTAGTGGTCATACACCAACGATACCAACGCTTGCTTTGTCAATTATTAGACAACTGGAGGATACTTGCAATGCTAGCAAGCAAACAGGCGGATTTACAGTTCAGTCTACTGTGGAAGTTATTACCTACTTACTTAACGAAAAGAGACGCTATATATCAACATTAGAAGAAAAACACGGTATTAGAATAACTTTACTACCTAACCAATACCTGCATTTTCCTGCTTTTAATATCACCAAGCAAAAAAATTTAAGGCGTTCTCAGCATAAAAGCTATCAAGGTGTCTCAAAACCTCAAAATTCTCTCGATTTAGGTTTAACTGAAAAAGCTGACAAGCCTGCAATTTCTATAAATCACCCACTAACCAAAAAACCCGAAAAGAAAATCTCATTTTTTGCTAAATTGTTTGGCCCCAAGGAAACAACTGAAGTCAACAAACCTCAGAAAAAACAGCAAAATCGAAATCG
>CAZZER010000006.1:0-6952 GCA_964653365.1 uncultured Candidatus Thioglobus sp. | reverse complement strand
CCAAGGAAACAACTGAAGTCAACAAACCTCAGAAAAAACAGCAAAATCGAAATCGAAATCGAAATCGAAATCGAAATCGAAACCAGAATCGTAACCGAAATCAAAGCCCGGGGCAAGGGCAAAACCGAAGTGGCCAAATAAAGGATAACAACCAAAACAAAACCGATAATCAAAATAGAGGGCGAAGCTCCCAGCAAAAGACTTCTGATAAGCAGGTTGCTAAACCTGTTCAGAGTAAACCAAAAAAACCAACTGAAAATAAGCAAAGGTTACCTCTCGATACACAGATTAACAAACCTGTTGAAAAGTCAGCACGTAAACCAGTGGTTGAAAAGTCAGCACGTAAACCAGTGGTTGAAAAGTCAGCACGTAAACCAGTGGTTGAAAGCAAACCCTCCAAGCCAGTTGAAGCTGTGGCTGATACGTCCGAATAATGGATAATTTCGCTGTTTTTGGAAACCCTATTGAACACAGCCTTTCGCCAATGATTCACACCCAGTTCGCCAAACAAACTGGGTGCAACATTAATTACAAAAAAATCCTAGCAACTAAAGATGGTTTTAGTCAAAGCGTTCAAGACTTTATTGCAACTGGTGGCAAGGGTTTTAATATCACTGTTCCTTTTAAGATTGACGCTCTTAATTTGGCAGACCACCTTACTCAAAATGCCAAAATTGCTGGCGCCATCAACACGATAAAAGTTCAAAATAATAAGCTTTATGGTGAAAACACCGATGGCAAAGGCCTTGTGAACGATCTTTGTAATAACTTATCTTTATCCTTGAAGGGTAAGGATATTCTTATTCTTGGCGCTGGAGGGGCAACCCAAGGAATACTACTGCCTATCCTCAAGCAGGACCCAATCAGAGTTCTCCTTGCTAATAGAACAAAAGCTAAAGCAGAAAAACTGGCGTTTGATTTCTCAAAATTTGGCAAGGTTTGTGGCTTTGGCATGGACCAGATAAAAGAAAAACCTGTAGACATTATTATTAACGCAACCAGTGCCTCACTATCTGGCGATATGCCCCCTGTTTCTCCGGGCGTCGCAAAAGGCGCTTTCTGTTATGACTTAATGTATGGTGAAAAAACCCCATTTATGAAATGGGCAGAACAAAGTGATGCTAGCAGAACGAGTGATGGATTAGGAATGCTTGTAGAGCAAGCTGCAGAAGCTTTTCACTTCTGGCATGGTGTCATGCCGAATACCAATGAAGTATTGTCCTGTCTTAGGGCGACAATCGACTAATTGACCATTCGTCACCGACCTTTCTATAAACAAGGCGGTCATGAAGGCGATTTTCCCTTCCCTGCCAAAACTCAATGTTATTGGGAATAACTCGATAACCACCCCAAAAGTCTGGCAAAGGAATATCGCCCTTGGCAAACTTTTTTTTCATAGACTCGAACTGGCTAAGTAACAAACTCCTTGAGGAGATATTTGAAGATTGTTGTGATGCCCAGGCACCTAACTGTGACTCCTTGGGTCTTGATGCAAAGTACTTTATTGATTCTAAGGACGATATTCTCTCTACCCTGCCCATAATTTTCACTTGTCTCTCTAGAGCAAGCCATGGGAACAAAAGGGCTGCTTGAGGTCGCGCTCCCATTTGATGGGACTTTGTTGAATCATAGTTGGTAAAAAACACAAAACCTTTTTCGTCAAAAAACTTGAGGAGAACTGTACGAACACCAATATTATCTTCATCTGCAGTTGCCAGGCTCATTGCGCTAGGCTCAACAACACCTGCATCTTTGGCTTGTTCAAACCAATGTGAAAACTGTACAATTGGGCTGGCATCTAGCTCAGCCCTACGCAATCCACTTTGACGAAACTCGCGTCTTAGATGTGTTAGGTCGCCTGTCATAATTCTCTATTAAAAGGGGAGTAAATTGCTTTTCTTAGATTCGGTCAAATGCTGAGTTATCAAAGCTTTAACTGGCGGAAATTTGTCTGCAAACCTGAGCACAAACCTTCTAACTTGTTTAGCAATCGCATCGTCATTAGTAAATAAAGCCACAATACCATTAGTGCCAAAAAACATAAGTCGAGTTAAGTTGATTTGTTTCTTCTCAAAACGTTTTAGAACTGCACTTGAGCCAATATCTCCATCTTTGTCCAGAGCTTCATAAATACTCTCAGCCAAAATATTTTGCCCCCTTAATCCCAAATTAAAACCATGAGCTGTGACCGGGTGCATGCCCACTGCTGCATCACCAATAAGGGCTGATCGAAGTGACTGAAAGCGCTGTGCATGGACACCCATCAATGGATACGAGTGGCGCTTACCAACTTGCACCATCCCCCCTATTCTATTATTAAAACCTTGTGTTATCAGCTCGTTAAAATCAACTTCATCCAGTTGAAGCATTTCTTCAGCTTTGTTAGCCGGCACGGTTAAAACCACCGATGAGACATTGCCATTCATTGGCAGTAGAGCCAAGGTGTGACCATAATTAAAACATTCAAGGGCAACATGATTATGTGGCTTTTCATGAGTCATTCGTGTGGTAATCATTACCTTGGAAAAATCTTTCATCAATGAAGGTATACCCATCTTTCCCCGGATTGAAGAGAATCGACTATCCGCAGCAACAACCAGTTTAGTGTCTATTAATCTGCCATCTGAAAGCTTAATTTTTGCAATATTTAGGTCAGTTATAACATCTTCAACACTAACCTCATTAATAATATCAATGTTCTCAGCTTGTATCACACGCTCAAAAAGTGCTTTTCTGATTAGCTGATTAGGCACCAAGTAGCCCAATGCATCGATAGATGATTTTTTGGTATTAAAATTTAGAAGCGAAGGTGAATTCCCATCAAAAACTTTAGCCTCCTTTAGTGGGCTCACCTCATCCTGGTTTATCAGTGTCCAAACATCAAGCTCAGTAAGTACTTTTCTTGATTGATGAGTTAATGCAATTTCTCTGCCATCTGCATTAGGATTGGCAATGGAACTCAACGGTGATTTCTCCACTAGCAGCACTTTGAGTTTTGATTTGATCATCGAGCAAGCAAAACTCAGACCCACGGGCCCGCCACCAATAATAACTATATCGTAATTCATTCAAATAATGTATCAGTTAGATGCTTGAGTATTATATCGTTGTTTCTAGTTTCGTACCTATTTTGCTAGCCACAGCCTTAACACACGACTATTTATCACCCTCATTAAGACGCTTTACCCAATAATCACTTTTCGATAAGTCTTTTTCAGTTCCAATGCCTTCTTTATACAAAACCACCACTCGCTCCTGTGACAGTCTATGTCCCTTTCTAGCAGCTGCTATATATTGGTCATAAGCTCTACTTAGGTTTATTGGAGTTCCAATACCATTTTCATAAAGTTCACCAAGGCTGTATTTTGCATCAAGATAGTTTTGATTGGCAGCCAACTGAATCAAATGAAAGCCTTGATTGAGATCCTGTTTAACGCCTATCCCCATACAATACATAGCGCCTAAAAAATACTGCGCCTTTGGGTGGGATTTCTTAGCAGCCTTTATAATATAATTAACACCTTTTAAATCATCTTGCTCAACACCATCCCCTTTTATATACAAGACACCTAAAGCAGTTACAGCATCCAAGTCTCCGCTTTTTGCAGCGTGCTCAAAAGCCAGCAGTGCTTTTGCATAGTTTTGCTCAACCCCATCACCATAAAAATAAGCCTTACCTCTATCGTATAAAGAGGAGCCCGCATAAGTTGAAGCGGTTACAGTAGATAAAAAAATCATTAATAAAACTGTTTTCATAGGGGGAGATTGTATACGAATTACTTAATATGAAAATTTGTTTATTAGTATTGAGAAAATTATTATAAGATTGAATCTTGAGTTATACAAATTATTGAGCTTATAGAAATATATTTACTAATTCTGCTTGACTTAATTGTCTATCATATAGATTGAATAGTTGCCATTTTCATGCAGAACAACCATATCACCTACACAATTGACTAAGTACGATTATATTATTGTTGGCGCTGGCTCTGCTGGCTGCGTAATAGCTAATAGATTAAGTCAAGATTCGTCTAACAAGGTTTTACTCTTGGAGGCCGGAGGCTCAGATCGTCGCTTCTTTATCCAGATGCCTATTGGTTACGGCAAAACTTATCATCAAAAAGCGGTTAACTGGATGTATTTAACTGAACCTAGTCCTGATGCTGACAATAAGCCTAGTTACTGGCCTAGAGGAAAGGTATTGGGTGGTTCTAGCTCCATCAATGCAATGGTATATGTTAGAGGAAATCCAAAAGATTTTGATGAGTGGTCTGAGGCAGGAAATTCAGGATGGTCATACAAAGAAGTTCTGCCTTATTTTAAAAAAATGGAGTCTTGGCAAAATGGTGCTGATGCATTTAGGGGTGGTGACGGCCCATTAAAAGTCTCCGAAGTTTCAAATCAGTTACACCCCCTATGTGACAATTTTTTAGCTGCGGCGCAGGAGATTGGTATTAACTTAAATTCAGATATGAATGGTGAGCGCCAAGAAGGTGTTGGGAATTATCAGATAACAACTCATAAAGGTCAACGAATGTCATCTTCTAAAGCCTACCTTTGGCCAGCAATGAGTCGAAGTAATTTGACTGTAATTAAAAAAGCTCTGGTCAGAAAAATATTGATTAAAAGTAATAAGGCATATGGAGTTGAGTATTCTAAGTCTGGCAGTCTATATCAAGTTTCAGCTAATTGTGAAGTGATCTTGAGCGCTGGCTCGATTAATTCACCGCAATTATTGCAGCTTTCAGGAATTGGACCTAAGGAGATTTTGGAGGCGGCATCTGTTCAGCTGGTTTATGACAGCCCTGCAGTAGGTAAAAACCTTCAAGATCATCTAGGTGTGAGTTATTTTTATAAAAGCAAGGTGCCAACTTTAAATAACCAGTTAAGGCCACTAGTAGGGAAGATTTATCAGGGCCTGAGATATATATTGACAAGAAGTGGTCCGCTCAGTTTAAGTGTCAATCAGTCGGGCGGGTTTATTAGAACTCGTGATGATCTGGAAAAACCAAACATCCAGCTTTATTTTTCGCCAGTCAGCTACTCGTTAGAGTTACCGGACAAACGTGCAATGATGAGTCCGGATCCATTTTCAGCAATGCTTCTTGGAATTTCGAATTGTAGTCCGAGATCAAGAGGCAGCGTTCGGCTGAGAAGTAGTGACCCATTAAAACCACCCATCATTACGCCTAATTACCTTTCTAATGAGGATGATGTCAAAGATTTATTAGCAGGTGTAAAGATTTTAAGGAAGCTAGCAAAAACTGATAGCTTTAGACCAGTTATTGGAGAGGAGTTTCGACCAGGCCCTCAGTGCCAGACAGATGAGCAAATGATTCAGCACATTAAAGATACTGTATGGACAGTATTTCATCCATCTAGTACCTGTAGAATGGGGCCAGATCCAAAAAGCAATGTCGTAGATAGTGACCTTAAAGTCTATGGGATTGAGAGATTGAGAGTTGCTGATGCGTCAATATTTCCGAGCTTAGTCTGTGGTAATATTAACGCAGCAACAATTATGGTCGGTGAAAAAGCATCTGATCTCATTTTGAAGGATCAAAGAACAAAGCATGAAGATAATCAGCATTGAAACATTTACTAACGAATATGTTGGATTGGTTCGTTTAAGAACTGATGAGGGTGATGAAGGATGGGGGCAGACTTCAACCTATAACAGTGAAATAACAGCCCAAGTGGTTCACCTTCAAGTTGCTCCCCATGTTTTGGGCATGAGTGGACTAGATATACCGGAAGTTAACAGAGAGGTTTTGGAGAGGGAGCACAAGTTTCCTGGGACTTACCTTTATAGAGCATTATGCGGCATTGACACAGCGCTATGGGACATTAAGGCCAAAAGAGCAAATCAAAGTGTCTGTCAACTAATCGGTGGGAGTCCTAACTCGATTCCAGTCTATGCCTCCAGTATGCAACGCGAGATCTCTCCTGAGTCTGAAGCACAGAGGCTCTTAGAGCTAAGAGAAGAGTATGGTTATTTTGCATTTAAGTTCAGAATCGGCAAAGAGTGTGGACATGACATAGACCAGTGGCCTGGTCGAACTGAATCAATCGTCAAAGAGGTTAGAAAGGTACTGGGTGATGAAGCCACTTTACTGGTTGATGCAAACAGTGCTTATAGCTCGAAAAAAGCAATAGAGGTAGGACACATGCTCCAGGATTATGGGGTCAGTCATTTTGAAGAACCATGCCCATATTGGAAGCCTGATTGGACTCGTGAGGTGTCCGATGCCCTTGACATTGATGTTAGTGGCGGAGAGCAGGACAATGATATGAGGATTTGGAAGCATATGATTGACACTAAAGTTGTCGATATTATTCAACCAGATGTTTGTTACTTAGGAGGCATTACTAGAACATTAGAGGTTGCTAAAATGGCTGAAAAGATGAATATTCCTGTTACTCTCCATGCGGCTAATCTCTCATTAGTGACGCTTTTTTCTGCACATGTTATGGGTTCTATTAAAAATCCAGGAAAATATCTCGAATTTTCTATTGAGGGTCTTGACTATTACCCTTGGCAAGACAACATTTTTACTCCAGATTTTAAGATTGTTAAAGGAAACCTAGAGATGTCTCATAAGCCCGGCTGGGGAATTGAAATTAATAGTGAGTGGCTATCTTGCGTTAAACACCAAGTCAGCTTTGCTGGCTCTCGCTTCTAATATCCTATACAAACTTATTTTTAGGTCTTAAGTGCACTTTTTTGTCCCAATTGCAAATTTTTCTTTGATTTACAGCTTTGTCCTAATGTGTCTTAAAGCCTTATTTGGTGCGGGATTTGAGTGGTAGTCGCGAGTGAATTCGAATCACCGACCCCTACCATGTCAAGGTAGTGCTCTAACCAACTGAGCTACGCGACTACAAAGGCGGATATTATATACTTAGACGAAAACCGAACGAATAATTTTTTGAATATCACTGGCGGCTT
>CAZZER010000005.1:59085-60813 GCA_964653365.1 uncultured Candidatus Thioglobus sp. | reverse complement strand
GCAATTTCATCTAGAACAGCTTGTTCATCCGCAAGTTGTTGTGCAGCCATTGCGCGTTTTTCTTTTAATTTAGCTTGATAAGCTGCAAGTTCAGTTTCTAATTCTTCATCAGTCAAGCCCATTTGTAACGCATCTTCATCGGAAGATACAACCAAATCAGCACATGGAACAGCGCCTTCTGCATCAGAACAAGGTGAGTTTGAAATCGCATCCAAAGATTCCACAAGCTCATTGTCACGATCATCGCCGCCAGCAAGTACGCTTGACGCTAAGAAGAAGATAAAGAAAAGTTTAAATAATTGCTTTGCCACACAAACCTCCAAGTAATAAGATTAAGAAAGTATCCATTTCATTTTATACTACATTATCTTTCTAATGACTGTCTTGTGCATTTTTTATGGTTATGGATGAAGCTCCTACTAATAATGAGTCGATAGCCTCCTTAATCCCTCAACAATGGCTTGAGTTAAGCAGCAAGTCATATTGTGTTAACAATGGTAATATTCCAAAATGGGAGCAAGCGCTTGAGCTACTAAGAACGCCAAATAAAGGGAAGTTGAATTTTCGCTCGCCGTATATTTTTATAGATAAGGTTGGTTTAGACAATGATGTTTTATTCTCAGCACTCGAAAAACTCAAACCTTGGCGCAAAGGTCCATTCAAAATTAACAAGTTAAAGCTAGAGAGTGAATGGCAAGGGGATTTAAAATGGCAACGCCTCATCAAACACATTCAACCATTGAGTGGAAAAAAGGTTCTAGATGTTGGTTCTGGAAACGGCTACTTTACCCTCAGGATGGCACTGGAGGGTGCGTCACTTGCCTTGGGAGTTGAACCATTTTTGCTTTTCAATTATCAATTCAACGCCATCAAGTCTCTTTTATCTTCTCCCACCACGGCACATTTATTGGCAACTCGACTGGAGGAAATGACTCCCACACCTATTTTTGATACCGTTTTTTCAATGGGGGTTTTGTACCATCAAAGAGATCATATAGGGCACTTACAACAACTCAAAAAAATGATGTCTGCAGACAGTGAGCTTGTTCTGGAAACCCTTATTGTAGAAGGCCCAATAGGGTACACACTCACCCCCCAAGACCGCTACGCCAGAATGCGCAATGTCCACTGTTTACCCAGTATAGGCACACTCACGTCTTGGTTAAAAAAAGCAGAATTCAGTGATATAAAAGTTCTTGATACTTGCAAAACAACTCCAAAAGAGCAGCGTCGAACTAAGTGGATTGGCGAAAATAGCGCATCTCTTGAGGATTTTTTGTATCCAGAAAATAGCGATCTAACCATCGAGGGATATCCAGCACCAAAAAGGGTGATTGTGATTGCTAAACATTAAACCGCTTCGAGTATAATTTAGCCTTGTTTTTAAGGCATGCCATGATCTCTCGACTTTACCTAAGTTTAACTCTTTTATTGCTAACATACTCTGCAAGCGCTATAAGCGCACCCAACGTCGTTGTTAGCATTAAGCCAATTCATTCAATCGTGTCGGCTTTAATGCTTGGCGTTGGAGAACCCCTCTTGTTACTAGATAGTAACGACTCTGCTCATAGTTTTCATATTCGACCCTCTCAGGCCAACAGTCTTGAAAGAGCAAACTTAATTATTTCTATTGATCCTCAATTTGAGGCGGGGTTGGCACAGATGCTAAGCAACTACGATACCGCATCTCAACTAATTATAAGCGAAACAAACTTGGCCAACCTTTAT
>CAZZER010000005.1:46179-58985 GCA_964653365.1 uncultured Candidatus Thioglobus sp. | reverse complement strand
GAAGATCACGAAGATCACAGATATGATTTTCACCTGTGGCTAGATATAAATAACGCAAGATCAATGGCAAAGGATATACGTAAGCGCTTAATCAAAATTGATGCAGAAAATGCAGAAAAGTACAACACCAACCTTAAGGCCCTAGACATAAAACTAGCGCAACTGCAAAAAGACATTAAAGCGCAATTAGCTGAATTTGGCTCGTCCAGTTTTGCCAATTTTTCAGACACATTGCAATATTTTGAAAAAAGCCAAGGGCTATCACAGCCGATTATTATCATGCCCTATCATGGTGCGCGACTCAGCATCAACAAAGTCTTAAATGCAAAAAAGAAAATGAGACAACAGAATACTGCATGTTTACTACATACTCAGGAGGTAAGCTTGAGGAACGTTAAAGTTATCACCGAGGGTATGACAATTAACCACAATGAAATTAGTATTTTGGGTAATGGACTTGATCAGGGTCCAGAGCAATATTTTCAATTGATGAACAACCTCACCTTAGCGGTCAAAAAATGTCTTCAGTAAGGCCAACTTTTAATAAAGCAGCAACACAATACAATGATCACGCCTTCTTGCAAGACGAGGTATCTCTTCGACTGTCAGAAAAACTCAATGTTATTTCCAGTAATGCCGAAGTAGTTGTTGATTTGGGTTCTGGAACAGGCCTGTTGAGCAATAAGCTCTCACAAAAACTACCCAATGCAAAAGTAATTTGCCTTGATTTTGCCCAGCAATCACTGCAGTCAAACCCAGCCAAACTTAAAGTTTGCGCCGATGCGCACCAGTTACCCTTTACAGATAACAGTATTGATTTTATTGCCTCAAATCTAATGATGCAATGGTCGCCAAATTTAGCGACTTTTTTTGATGAGTGCTACCGTACATTAAAGCCAGAGGGGTTAATGCTTTTTTCTACATTCGGCCCTGACACCCTAAAAGAATTAAAACGCAGCTGGTCTGTTGTTGATTCAGAGTCGCATGTTAACACTTTTGTGGATATGCACGACATTGGCGATCAAATGCTACAATCGGGCTTCAACAACCCCATCATGGAAATGGAAACGCTTACACTAACTTACGACAAAGTAATCGACTTGATGCGTGACTTGAAAGGAATCGGCGCACAAACCGTACGCAATCGTTCAAAATCATTGACCGGAAAAACTAAATTCAAAAAAATGATTGATATGTACGAGTCTTACCGTAGTGAAGGAAAACTCCCTGCCACTTACGAAGTTATTTATGGCCACGCCTGGAAAGGAGACAATCAACTCAGTGCAATTCCTCTAGATAATTGATAGATATCTAAGAATTTATCAACTAGGAAATCTTTGATTATTGCCAAAAATTGAGAAATTATCAAAATGGCGGATAAAAACCCTTGAAAAGAGTCAAAAAATGCCATTTTTAAGCTTAAATTAGGCAATTATTGGCTTAATTAGGTCGCTTAAAGCCAGCTTTCGATAAAATTTGAGAAATTTTGCAAATGGACTAAAAGTTTAACTTTTTTACAAACTCCGTAACTTTATTGCTTTATAAAGAGCCCTTGAGAATCAAGCTATCGCCCACTTTAATCGTGCAAGATTTATTGCCTAATAAAATCGAATTTTGACCAAAAAATGCCCCATCGAACACCGGACTTAATGCTAATTTAGTTAGTGTAGCGAGTGGTTCTTTGGGTTCTTTTATTTCTCCAGTATTTTGATCAATCGTAGTGATTTTGCAGCGCTTGCAAGGCTTTCTTAAGCCAAAACAGTAACTACTATCCTTTTCCTCTAGGTCGTCATTTGTTTTTTGCTCAATTTTATCCAATCCTTTGACGACAATATTAGCCCTAAAACGAGTCATTGTCATTTCGCTTGAGCCATTAATTCTTAAGTTTTCATTCAAATAATTGAGCGTTTCCTCAGCTGTAATTAAATAGGGAAATTGATCAGAAAAAGCACTTTGAGCTTTTTCATTCTGCAAAAACTCGGATGGAACTGGGCGCAACTCATTTTGTGAAAATCTAACCAATCTCAGTGGCTTTCCGCCATACGTGCCCAGCACCGTAGTCAACCAAATTGAAGCCTCATCTCCTTCATCATAAGCAGCACACTGATCACTCCACACCTTAGCTGTAATCAACTGCTCTTTTTTTGCTTTCAAATCAATAGCAAGTGGTTCGTAGCCGCTACATGTCAATGTCAATTCATTTGCATCAATCGCCACAGAAATTGTGGCCATTTTTTCAATCTGGCGCTGAGTTACAAACTGATAGCCGGTATCGGTAATCATCCACTCGCGGTCGTACTCAAAGCCACGCAGGGAGGTTGTTGCTGAATTCAGTGGAATACCCTTTAAAGATTTAACTGGATAAATAAAAAGCCCTGTAATCCTAATCATTATCGTTATCCACCTCGAGCCTCATAAATATCTATCCATTCTATAGGAGTTATTTTCTCATTAATTGACCGATAAACTGGAACGGGATATGTTCTGAATTGTGTAGCACTACAAATCGCCGTAGTTACTTGATACGCCCGGAGCTTCATCACTTAAATCCTTAATAGCTACTTCTACCTCTTGTATTGCCCCTTTAAGTTCTTTGATTATAAGCTGTCGATCTTCGGTAAAAGGCAGTTCATCAATTAGACGATCCAATCGTCCACGCGCTAACCAAGCTTTATGTCGCGCCCACTCTGGAAATAATAAATCATGGGGGTCAACCGCCTTAATGTCGGAAAAGCGAGATGGATCAGAAGATATTGTGTCAAGCGGTACATAGCCATTAACCATCGTAATTCGGTCAAAAGGTTCTTTTAATTTCGCGCCACGATGCACAATCATGCCGCCTTGCATCACAACCATGTATCCAGGCCCAGGGAAATCTGGGCTTACAATTCTATCCTCAGGCATAGATTGGCCCTTACGCTTTATTTCTTCAACCTCTGACTTAGTACCCAAAAAGTATTGAAATTCACCGCCCACTTGCTCTCTTGGATCAGAAACCATTAAGACATAATCAAGACCTAGAGTGTCGCTATGCCATTTATCAACAGCCCTATCGAGATCATCTGGGGCGTAATTACAATGCCCTAAATGTAGAGGTACACTGTGGGGTGCAACAGCAATGCCATATATATCGGATAAAAATTCACTCACCCTTGGGCATAAGCATAAATCCCGCAAAAACCGTGAGCGATAAACCCCGCCCCGAAGCATATATTGAATTCTCTCACCACCAACTGCGAAGTGCCTTAATTGTTGAGCAACGTCCATAAGTGCAGATACGCCATCGTCAGAGAGGAGTCTGGCAATGCCAGAAATGCCAAAGTCTGTTGGGCATTCGTTTATTTCAACAGCGCTATAACCAAAATCGTGCAGAGATAATGACTCTTTCGGATGCTCTAATTGCAGGTGCTTGTCTGCATTATAAGTTGGTTCATTGTCCAAATACTGATAACCCTCTGGCAAGGTTTTTGGGAAGGCAATCGGTTGGTTAGCTAATTGCTTGCTCATGGCTGACTCAAGAGTAAAAGAGGTGCCCATTGTAAAACAAATTTTCTTAACTGCCAAGCGATAAATTAACGTTACTCCTTGAGTCGGTAACCGGTTCTAAACATCCACGCCACAATGGCCAAACATGCGCCTAGAAATACAAGGATCATTGTTAAACTGGTACCAACACTAACATCCGATACCTCAAAAAAACTCCAACGAAAACCGCTCACCAAATAAAGTACTGGATTGAACAAGGTCACCTTTTGCCAAAACTCGGGCAGCATGTTAATTGAATAAAAACTACCGCCCAAAAAAACTAATGGCGTGATAATCAATAGTGGTACGACTTGGAGTTTTTCGAAGTTACCCGCCCAAAGGCCGATAATAAACCCAAACAAACTAAACGTGATGCAGGTCAGCACCAAGAAAGACAGCATCCAAATAGGGTGTTCAACCTTGAGCTCAACAAAGAAGCCTGCTGTAATCAAAATGATTGTTGCTAAAATGATCGATTTTGTGGCTGCAGCACCCACATAGCCAATTAGTGCCTCATAAAATGAAATTGGCGCTGAAAGTATTTCGTAAATGGTACCGGTAAACTTAGGAAAGAAGATTCCAAACGAAGCATTTGAAACACTTTGAGAAAGTATGGAAAGCATCGTCAGGCCGGGCACAATAAAAAGCCCATAGGAAACACCTTCGATATTGTCGATACTTCCTCCAATTGCTGCACCAAAAACTATAAAGTAGAGTGCGGTGGAAATAACGGGTGAGGCAATACTTTGAAAAATAGTTTGCCAAAAACGCACCATTTCATTGCAATAAATCACCTTGATTGCTCGAAAATTCACACAACCTCCTTAACCAAATCCACAAAAATATCCTCAAGAGAACTTTGAGAGGTTTTTAAATCTTTAAGCTCTATGCCCGCTTTGTTGATTGCTTGAAGCACATCAACAATCTCTGGATCATCACTACCGAGTTCGTAATTGTAAATTATCGAATGCCCTTGATTGACCAACTCAAGACTCAAAACTGATAAAGATTCTGGAATGGCTTCGATTGCTTCGCTTAATTCTAAAATCAATTGCTTCTTGCCAAAGCTGGCCATTAGTTTGTCTTTTTCTTCGACTACCAGTAATTCACCGTTATTAATAACACCCACACGGTCAGCAATTTCTTCAGCCTCCTCAATGTAGTGCGTTGTTAATATTATAGTAACACCTGATTCACGAAGTTTGCGAACAATCGCCCACATGTCTTTTCGTAGCTCAACATCCACGCCAGCTGTTGGTTCATCTAAAAACAAGATCTGCGGCTGATGAGAAAGTGCCTTGGCTATCAATACCCTTCGCTTCATCCCTCCCGACAATGCCCTAAGCTCGGCATCTTTTTTGTCAAAAAGAGAAAGATCTTTTAGGAGTTGTTCAATATATGTGTCGTCTTTCTTGCAACCAAATAGCCCCCTACTAAAACTAACCGTACCCCAAACTTTTTCAAACGCTCCAATTGTTAGCTCTTGTGGAACCAAGCCAATCATTTCTCTGGTTTGACGAAAATCTTTAATAATGTCCTTGCCTGCCACAGTAATGTGACCAGAGCTTGGAGAAACAATGCCGCAAATGGTTGAAATTAAGGTTGTTTTACCAGCACCATTAGGTCCTAGAAGTGCAAGAATTTCGCCTTTTTCAACTTCAAGATTAATATTCTTCAGGGCTTCAAAACCAGTTTTATAGGTTTTGCACAAATTTTTTATAGAAATAATCGGCTTCATCTTCTTTAATCTAATAGTAACCTGAAATGCTTGAGATACAAAAGAAACTTAAATTGAGCATATGGTTTCAATATAAAAAAATTGGCCGCATTGTTTGTTATAGAGACCAACTTGGTAGGAAAAACGACAGTTTACAACAACTTGGCTCCATTTTGTATTTCAGCGTCAGGTATTGCTAATACCACGGATCCATCCTCTCGATAAAAACCCAGAACCAAACACTCGCTCATAATTGGACCCACTTGTTTTTCAGGAAAGTTAACAACCCCAAGCACTTTTCTTCCAATTAATGAACCCTTGTCGTATAAGTCTGTTATTTGAGCACTGGTTTTTTTTATACCAATTTCCTCACCAAAATCCACCGTAAGTATGTAAGCAGGATTTCTAGCCTGAGGAAAATCTATAGCCGAAGATACCGAACCAACTCTAATATCTACTTTCTCAAAATCTTGCCAAGTTATTTTGCTCATTAATTAAAAACCTTCTCTAAAACCAACGTCGTACTTTTGTCTTGTAGGCTGTGTAGCGCTCGCGGAAATTGAGCTCCATCAACCTTTCTTCAGGGATGATTTGCAGTAGGTTCATCAGTGGAACAAATAATATGGCTAAAAGAATAGAAAACCCATTCGCCAAAAATACACCCCAAGCCAAAAGTAGACAAAACAAGCCTAGGTACATTGGGTTACGACTGTACTGATAAATACCTGTAGTGACCAAAGTGCCTGCTTTTTCTGGCTGTAAAGGATTGGTGGTGGTTTCCACTTTAACAAAAGACACCACAGCTAAGATAGAGGACAGAACCCCAAAACAACTCAGAGCTATAACTACCGATATACGCACCTTTTCATTGAGCACAGAACTTGGCAAATATTGATCAATCAACCACATACTCAAGACAAACAATGCTGCTAACAGTGGTGGTGGAATCTTGGTTTGAAGTTTCGACAGGCCCATAACGATGTCAATAATAACACAACAAGGCACTTGTCTTCTATTATTGAGGCGCTGCTTTTGTAAAGCTAAGGAAGTAGTTCGTTAATAGATTGCTCGAGTGCCTTTGTAAAGCCAGAATCATTGCCCGGATTAGCCGCACAATGCCCCCAAGGCGAATCATAGATTCTTAATTCTGCGTTTGCAATGTGTTGGGCTTCAATCTCATTATCTTGGGGGGGGAAGTATAAATCCTGTGAGCAAGGCATAATAATTGTTCTAGCTTTAATCGACCTGAGTGCAAGATGAAAATCGCCATCATAAAGCGGCCCAATGCTAATATCACCCGCCTGCCAAGTGGCCAACTTGGCTAATAAATTGTTGGCATCCCAGTTTTGAACATGATCGGCTTCCCAGTCCTGCAACAAGGCTTCAGCTGATTCGTAACCAATCTCTTTGAACAATTCATCGCGATAAAATGTTTGCGAAAAAGCCCAGCCCGCATAGACTCTGGCAAATGCCTTTAGACCCACAACTGGTGGCGTTAGATAATCACCCTTGTTCCAAAGACTGTCTGCGCAAAGTGCCGCTTTAACTCCTTCAAGAAAAACGTGGTTATGAATTGATGTTTTCGCTGATGCGCAAAACGGCAAAATAGCATCAACGAAATCTGGATATTGCGCAGCCCATTGGTAAGCCTGACACCCAGCCATAGACCAGCCCGCAACCAGCGCAATGCGCTCAACCCCAAGCGCCTCAGTTAGTAATTTGTATTGACAAGCGATATTATCCCATAGGCTGATTTTAGGAAAGCGAGGGCCGTCTTGGGGTGCGGGAGTATTACTTGGAGACGAAGATATTCCGTTACCAAATAGATTGATTGACACAATAAAATGCTTATTAGGATCAATTGCCCTACCCGCCCCAAAAAACCCCTCGTTTCTTGTATGTGAGCCAGTATAAAAAGTTGGTAAAACCACGACATTGTTTTTGCCGGTGTTTAGGTTTCCATAAGTTTTGTAGCTGAGCTTTGCATTAAGCAACGCCTCACCAGAAAGCAGTTCTACATCACCTAACTGAAATTGTTGATAGTCAGTCATTAACAACTGTTAAAGAATTGAAGGTTATTAGCAATCCAAGGTGTTATCACGTTCCCATTGCGATAGATGGTAGGTGTATTCGTCCCAATTTTTTTTCTTTAATTTAACATAAGCATCAATTAATTCATCGCCCAAGCATGCTCTAATAACTTTGCTCGAATCAAGCAGTCTCAAAGCATCCAACAAATTATTTGGTAGTCGCTTAAAGCCATCCAGATTTTCCGTTTGTTCATACATATTAATATCGAGCGGCGCACCCGGATCTCTATTGGATGCAACACCCTCCAAGCCACAAGCTAATATTCCTGCTTGCATTAAATAAGGATTGGCAGCACCGTCCATTAGGCGAAGCTCAAACCTACCAGCATCGGGGATGCGTATCATATGTGTTCGGTTATTACCGCCATAAGTAATGGAGTCGGGCGACCAAGTGGCTCCAGATAAGGTTCGTGGCGCATTAATACGCTTAAAACTGTTTACCGTTGGATTAAAGATGGCGGTAAGTTGGTCAGCACTGTTCATAATACCACCCAAAAACTGATAAGCTAGTGACGACAAACCGAGTCCGTATTTACCATCATCGCCGCTAAATAAGTTTTTCTTTCCTTGTAAATCCCAAATTGAAATATGTGAGTGGCAGCCATTTCCAGTTAAATGCTTAAAGGGCTTGGGCATAAAAGTGGCCCTCAAACCGTGAATTTCAGCGATTGACTTGACCATAAACTTGAAGAATACATGACGATCGGCGGTTTTCAATGCATCATCAAAATCCCAGTTCATTTCAAATTGACCATTAGCGTCCTCATGGTCGTTTTGATACGGATTCCAGCCAAGCTCAAGCATTACATCACAAATTTGCTTGATGACTGGATACTGCCTCATGAGCGCCTGTTGATCATAGCAAGGTTTACTTTGTTGGTCTTTTTCATCGGCAATGTTTGTACCATCTTCTTTAATTAAGTGATACTCACACTCCACCCCTGTCTTCATACGGAAACCGAGCGCCTCTGCCTTTTCAAGCTGACGTTTTAAAGCCACTCTAGGCGAGGCCTCTACGGGCTTGCCATCCATCCACAGATCGGATGCCAACCAAGCCACTTCTGGCTTCCAAGGCAGCTGAATAAGGCTATCAGGATCCGGAATAGCAAACATATCTGGGTGCGCTGGCGTCATATCCAACCAGGCTGCAAAACCGGCAAAACCGGCACCCTCTTTTTGCATACCATCAATCGCCCTTGCGGGCACAAGCTTGGAGCGTAAGTTGCCAAAAAGATCGACAAAACTAATAAGAAAATACTCAATACCGCGCTCAGCAGCTACTCTCGATAGATTAACTGACATTTAACTCTCCTTTTAATTGTTTTGATTTGCAACCATGTTGACTTAATACAATCTTAGATATTCTTCAACTTCCCATTCTGTAACTGTCTGATGATAACGATCCCACTCGTCCATCTTATAGGCAAAAAACTGTTTTATCATAGACTCGCCCAATACCTCATGGGCAAACTCACTTTTTTGTAACGACTCCAATGCCTCTAGAAGGTTTCGTGGCAAAGATGCAATATTTGCCTCTTTAATTTCTTCCAGACTCATTGAGTACAAATCAAGATTCAAAGGCTCGCCTGGATCGACTTTGTTTTGAATACCATCTACCGTAGCTGCAGTTGTGAGTGCAAGTGATAAGTAGGGGTTCATGCACATATCGGCGGCTCGATTTTCAATACAAAAGCGATTTTGTGGTAACCGCATCATGCACGAGCGATTATTGTCGCCATAGGCCATGTGGGTTGGTGCCCAGGTAACTGTACCCCCCTCGAATCCACCCACCTTTGGCACTAATCCATTATAAGAATTCACCGTTGAACAAGCGATTGCAGTAATTGCGTGACCATGTTTAAGAATACCACCTACTGCATGATACGCCTCTGGAGAGAATTGACTACCCTCCCCTTCAAAAATATTGCCCCCGCCAGAAGCGCTAGTTAAACTAAAGTTGATATGTGCCCCAGAACGCCAGTCACCGATAGTAGGTTTTGGCATATAAGTAATAAACATACCATGATTTTTTGCTATCTCCTTTAATAGGACTCGCAAGAAAACAAGTCGGTCAGCCATTTCAAGTACATTGGTGTATGTAAAGTCTAACTCAAATTGTGAATAAGCGCCTTCGGCAACCACATCTTTCACACCCCACCCCAGGTCGTTAAGGATATCAATCATATCACCCAAAAAACCCATCGATTCAATACTGTATTCGGCGTCATAACCAAAGGCTTGGCGGCGCGGACGCAAACCTTCACCAGGCAAGGGGTCATCATCGATCGCCTTGACAGGTTGTCCATTCTCCCACCGCATGGCAATAAATTCTGGCTCAATGCCACAATAAGCTTTGTAGCCCGCCTCCTCGGCATTCTGAACCGCCCGTTTTAAAGCTTGACGCGGGCAGAGGTTGTAGGGCTTATCTTCCCACCATAAGTCAGCAAAAACCCAAGCGCAAGTTTTATCCCAAGGACAAATTACTAGACTATTTAAATCTGGAACCGGAATCTGGTCAGAGTCCGCAGGGCCCAACTCAGGCACAAAAGAAATCGAGTGCACTGCAAATTGAGGACCCTTGCCTGCACATAGTGCTTCAAATTCACACATTGGTACGGGCTTTGTTTTCGGGATACCAAGTAGATCAATCCAGCATGATAAGATATACTTAACGCCCGCTTTATCGAGCATTGCTTTGGCTTCAGCCACGCGCTCTTTTGAAGGCAGGGCCTCGGCCATTGTTGTTGGGTAAATGATAGACATATTATTATCTCCTTTATTTTTGTGGCTTATACTTTTCCTATGGGTTTGTGAGACTTGAGTAAGAATTGGTTTTTATAAGTAGCTAAACCTTTCATTACCTCGACATTACTGATATCTTCTCTATTGAAAATGTGCGTCTCAAGAAAACGACACAAAGTGTCATCCCCGTCGGAAACAATTTCTACCAAAAGATCGTAACGACCCGTTAACCAAATCATAAATACAATTTCATCACAACTGTTGAGTCGATTTGCGACGGCCTCAGGACTGGATGTCGGCGAAACCTTTATCCCCAACATCGAGTCAGTTGCATAATTAAGCGCTGAACGATCCACCAAGGCTCTGAACTGCAGTACCCCTGCATCTTTTAATCGGTTAACGCGATTTCTCACGGTTCCCTCAGAAACATCTAATGCTGTAGCAATCTCTTTAAATGGTAGTCGCCCATCTATTTCTAGCATGCTGATTATTTGTTGGTTGAGTTTGTCATCCAAGGTGTCTCTAGTTGGGATACGCAACAACTGATCTACATCTCCAGAAGATTGAGTGTTGGATTTAGCTGGGCTATTCACTATGCATCCTGGTTTTGTGGCATATCTTCTGGATCTATCCCTGGTACAAAAGTAATGCCTGCTTGTTGCTTCCAATCGTGCGGATAAGCAGCATAAAAAATCACACATTTTTCATCGCACTCATAAGCTATGTGATTGTCTCGTGGTATATAGAGCACATCCCCTGGTGAGCAAGTATAGGATTCGCCATCACAGGTGAGGCGAAACTCACCCTCCATGCAATAAATAATCTCATCGCAGGTAAGGTCCCATGGCACCGACACCTGATTCAAAAAGTTAAGTCCACCGCACATTGTGTCACTGACGTTACTAGTCACAAATGGTTTAATATAAGACTTGCCCGGCTCTAAAGTATGCAAACGGTTCTCAATATCTGAGAACTTGTACAATTTTGGTGTTTTATCTCTCATCTTTCTCTCCAATCGTTAATTTATACCAATCGTTTCATTAAGCTCAATAACATAGCCATCTGGGTCTTTCAAAAAAGCCAAAATTCTTGTTCCAGCATTCATTGGTGCAGGAGCTGAAATAACCTCAGCACCTTGTGCACTAAGGTCCTCAAAAGCCTTGTGCACATCAGGCGTCTCAATGCATAAATGGCCCCAGCCGTTACCCTTATCGTAATGCTCCTCTTGGTCCCAATTATGGGTCAGCTCCAAGGTTGGAAATTCTGCCTCAGGGCCATAGCCAATAAAAGCATTGGTGAATCGTCCACCTGGATAGTCAGTTTTTCTCAGCACTTGCATCCCTAAAATGTCACAATAAAAGTGGATAGACTTGTCTAAATCCAACACTCGGATCATTGTGTGGGCCAATCTGTAGTGCGGTTGTTTGTTTTTATCAGTCATTTATTTACTCCTATTATTGATTATTTACTTTGTAAGACTGCGTCTGCAATCATTGTTTGAAATGCATGAACACTATTTTCCCAATGGGGCGACAATAAACCACCGGACTCTGCCACAGGTGATGCTCTTCCGAGTTGCATCCGTTCGCAGATGGCATGATCCTCTTTGTGCACATCCCACCATAGCTTTTTTAGCCCCTCCACCTCAGAGACTGATAAAGTTTGCCCTTCAGTCGTGTAGATCACTCTTTTTTGTGTTGTGTGTTCAGGATCTACTGGGACGCTCAAATAAACTCCGAGTTGGTCAGGAAAATAGCGTCCAAGAATAAAATTGGGAAATAGGGTTAAGTATCGCGAACTCACCGAAAGAGAATCTTGAGCTTGATCATTGTCATCTAAGTCAACAGCACTGCCAAAACAGACATCATCGACAATGGTATAGTGATCTTCTAAGGGTTGGTTGGTTGTTGTCCTATGGACAAATTGAACATGATAGGGCTCAATAAAGTTTTCCATGAGCAGTTTCCAATTACATGAAACTTCACCAAAATCCAACGTTGCTACTGGCTCAATTTGTTCAAAATTTATACCGGCTAAATGATTAATTAAAGGTTTTGCATAGTCCAGAAAATCTGGAGCCTCGCCACTTAAATTAATAAAAATCCAGTCATGCCAAACAGCGACTCTAACAGGTTTAAGGCCATGTTCAGACATCTCAAAACCTTCTGGTTGATGCACCTTGCCGCCAAAAAATGGCGTAGCACATAGGTCGCCATCCAAGTTATATGTCCAAGCATGATAAGGGCACATTAACATTGCACCAACATTCGTTGGCTTATCTACCAACTTAAGGCACCGGTGTGAGCAGGCATTATGAAAAGCGCCTATTTCACCTTGCGCGCTCCTAATCAGTAATACAGGTTTTCCAGCCACTGTTACAGGTTGTGCATCACCCGGCTCGGTTAGCTCATGTGCAAATGCAACAAAAACCCAGTTGTCAAAAAACAAGGTATCGCATTCAGCTTGCAAAAATTGCTCGTCGTTATAAGCAGTGGCGGGCAAGCCACGCCTAAGAGCACCTTTCTCATAAAAGGCAGACAATTCGATTGTATTTTTACTCACGACAAGCCCTATCAATAAACAACAAATATTTTGTATCCGCAGATTATATTCTCATATTTTGCATTAAATGTAATTATTTATGTTATTTTTTGTCAAAATTGTCATTTTTTAACTTAATAAATCATAAATAAGTAATATATTACGGTATTATTTGCACTTGCATTTAAATA
>CAZZER010000005.1:34945-46079 GCA_964653365.1 uncultured Candidatus Thioglobus sp. | reverse complement strand
CATTTCCTGAGTAACCGAGGCGAATGGCTCAGCAGTTATTACAAAATATATCAGGGCAAATATACAGGTCGGTAGAACCATAAGATATTTGATTAAACCCCAACCAGGCTTAACATCTGGATGGCGCGAAAGAATGTTAACCCCTGTTTGCGCAATCGAAGCGATCGTACCCCAAAATACGCCCCAGCCATTCCAGTCGCTTGCATCACCCTGCACCATTAACCAAATACCAAAAAGTGAAAAAAATAATGCCGCAGCTGATATTAAATCGATGCTTCTACTCTTAATGACCGAATTAGCAAAAAAGGTAAATAATGGAAAAGTATAGATGACCACAACGGCCAAGCTCAAAGGTATTAATTTTAGCGAATACATGTAACAGCCAACAAAAACTGCTTGCAAAACACTAATGGAAATAAGCCTAATATAGAGCGATTTCGACTTCTTGGCGGTACTGGGCTTATCTAGTGTGCTAGATAAAATCAGTGTCATGGTGTAACGCACACATAGCAACAAGAACACCGATCCCCCAGCAGCATAAAACAAAGGTGCCATCGAAGCTGCAAAGGAAAAGAAAAATGCTGAAAAAACAGCCGATAGAATATTTGAAGAGAGTATAGTTTTCACGCCAAATGGGAGATGACCACTGTGAAAGCTTGCATTTTATCTCTCAGAAAGACTATGAGTCAAGCTTTATTATTTTTCCTATTCACTAAGTATTTCTCGTAACTTTCCCGGGTTATTTGTTGTAATTGATGAAGCTCCCCAGTTAAGCAATTGTCTCACCAAGTCAACATCGTCCATTGTCCAACCTGCGTGATACGATAAGCCCAATCCAAGTACCGCATCAACTAAGGCTTTTGATTGTTCATTATTTGAACTCAAACCGTCAGCACCTGTCTCAACAAGTGTTGGAATTATTGTCAAAAGGTCGCAATGCTCTTCATAATCATTAAGCCAATTAGCTTCAAACTCTGGCGCCGTTGCCTTACACTCTTCAATTACCTTTGCATCGAATGCAATGATAATGATTTGATTTGGATTTAAGTTTGTTGTCCGCAGTTGTTTGATTAAGATTGGCACAATTTCGCAACCGCACTTCACCTCGATAAATATTTTCTTACCCTCTGGGATGGTGGCTATAACCTCTTCCAGCGTTGGTATGACTTGCTTTGAAAATTCGGCGCCATGATAACTGCCAACATCAACAGTTTTTAGCACCTGCAAAGGTGATTCAGCAACTCTAAGCTTTTTGTCGCCAACACGCTCGGTATCCTCATCATGTATACAGACAATAACCCCGTCCTTGGTTAGTCGAAAATCCCCTTCAATGGCATCAGCACCTTGTTCCCAAGCAAGTTCAAATGCAGCAAGGGTGTTTTCAGGCGCATCGCCAGATGCACCCCTGTGGGCAACAATCATTGGAAGTTTCATAAAGGAATTTTTCGGCAAACTTTTCACCCAGTGCACGTGATGTTTTCCATTTTCCGCCAAAGACTGTGATGATTTTTGCATTTTTTTCAATTGCATACTCCCGAGAAGCTTGACTTGGATTTTTTAAGTCAATATTGAGAAATGTAATAATGACAATAATCTTAAACTTCCGAACGCAAATGTTGAGTTAAATGTTTGTCAACTTCCCCTTTTTTATCAAGAACAATACCGTAACTTTGACGGGCAACTTTTACAGAAATAAACCCCCTTTTGATATCTGTCAGGACTGCTTCAATATTTCTTTTTAACGGATCACCTAAACCGCCCCCGCCTGGCGTTTTAAAGATCAAAAACTCATTACCTTTAATTGTAATTTCACCCTTTCCGCCTAACTTTTTCCCAGACGATAACACGACTCTTCCTGGAGCACCCATTTGCCCTTCAAAGGCGCCAGCAGCTGGGTATTTTATTCGCTCAAGTGAAAGAAATAGTAAAAAAGATTGCGATTCACAAGATTCAATTTCTATCACCTGACCCAATCCTCCTCGATATTGGCCCGGACCACCAGAATCAACTCTTAATTCACGTTTTCGGACAATAAGGGGCGCTATACTCTCCGTAATTTCTACCTGCGAACCCCAAACACCACTTGGAAAAGCTGTTGCAGATAAGCCATCCTTACCAGGACGGGCTCCAGTGCCTCCATTGTGGACCAGTTCAACTGCAAACCGAGTTTGTTTATTATTTGCCCGAAGGTTTGGTGCATTTCGCATGGGTAAATCATACATACAGGACGCTCCCTCAGCGGGCACTAGTTCTGGTACAGCTTGACGAATACAGCCAAACACCACATCTGGCATCAGTTGGCCTATCGTATGTCGCATTGCAACTGGTGCTGGATGTTGTGCATTCAGGATACATCCCTTGGGCGCAGTCACCTTGAATGGTTCCAGCGAGCCCGCATTATTGGGAATGTCAGGCCCGACAATGCAGCGCATCCCAAATACTGCGTAGGCTGCAACATAATTTAGTGGCACATTGATACCATATTTCGAACAGGGGGATGAACCACTGAAATCCAAGATCACGTCGTGATTAGTCACTGTTAATGTGAGTTTGATTTTTATCTCAAAATCATAGCCATCAATCATCATCTTATGCTTGTAAACTCCATTTGGCACTTCACCAATAGCATCAAGAACGCCCTGCCTTGAGGTCTCGACGATGTAATTCGATAACTCACCAAGGCTGGCAATACCAAACTCTTGCATCATTAACAATAGGCGTGAAGCACCAACTTCACAGCAAGAGATTAGGGCATAAATATCTCCTTCATTCTGAATTGGCTCACGTGAATTTGTTTTTACAATATCTATCAACAATTGATTAACTTGTCCTTGATCAACAAGTTTAGAGGGTGGAATTTGCAGCCCTTCATCGTAGATATCACTACCCATCGGTCCCATACCTTGTCCACCCAAATCCATAAGATGGGAAGTGCATGACGTTAGACCAACAACTTTGCCGTGCAAAAAAACCGGCTGCACTAGCAAGAAGTCGTTAAGATGCCCGGACGCAAGCCAAGGATCATTGGTCAAATAAACGTCACCGGATTGCATAGTTTCAATTGGAAAACTGTCCAGCATATTTTTAACTGCCTCTGCCATAGTATTAATATGCCCTGGTGTTCCAGTTACTGCCTGTGCAAGCATTCGCCCTTTACAATCAAAAATACCAGCAGAAATATCTCCACACTCACGTACAATAGGGCTAAAAGCTGTACGAATCAAGATTTGCCCCTGTTCTTCTACAAGTGCAAGCAAACGGTTCCACATAACCTGGTTATTTAAAGAGTGCTTACTTTTCATATCGAAATATCCTGCTCTTCTTCGCGACGAGTAAGTACTAGATATCCAAGCGCATCAACCATAACATCAAATTCTGGCTCCACTAGCGTTGTTGTTTGCGATTCCACAATCAACGCAGGACCATTTATATAATCCCCTGGGGTAAGGGCATCTCGGCGATAAATCGGGGTATTGATTTGCCCTATATTTTCTCCAAAATAAACCTGATGCTCTTCTCCCACCAAAGTGTCGTTTGTTACTGCCTGATTTTGCGATTTTGTATCCGCATGTTGTTTAGTTGACAAGGTGATTGCCCAATTCATTATTTCTACCACCATCCCCGGCACTGAACGATTAAACTGCCTTATGTATTCCTTATCATATTTTTTCAATAATTCTTTTAAATCTTGTAAACCCAACTCCCTAGTAGGCAGTATTACCTCTATTTCGTGACCCTGGCCTTTATAACGCATAAAGGCTCGACGCACTTCTTCGATAGGCGTGTCCCCAGCTCCTTTTATGACAATGTTGTAAGCTTCTTCACGCATAACGTCATACAGCTTGTTTACTCCTTGAAAATCAAAATCTTCTAGAGTTGTATAATGACTACGAACAATTTCGTAAGATACAGGCGCATAAAGAAACCCAACTGCAGAACCTACACCTGGGTCTGATGGAATAACAATTCGATTTATTCCCATTTTTTTTGCCACACCCGTCGCATGAAGTGGACCATTGCCACCAAATGCAATCATGGTTCTCGTACCAAGCTCTTTGCCGCACTCAACTGCGTGAACGCGGCCAGCGCTTGCCATATTTTCATCGACAATTTGGCTAATACCGTAAGCAGCATCTAGAGCATTTAATTCTATAGTATTGCCAATCTTTTTTTGGATAGCCGATTCCGCCAAAGAAGAATTAATATTCAAACGTCCTTCTGCAAAAGCACTAACATCAATGTGCCCCAAAACCACATCAGAGTCGGTAACTGTAGCCTCTTCCCCGGCTCTACCAAAACAAGCAGGACCTGGATTGGAACCTGCGCTTTTTGGGCCAATCGTAATTCGATTCAAGCGATCAACGCCTGCAATCGAACCACCACCAGCTCCGATTTCGATCATTTCAATAACTGGAATTCGGACAGGCAAACCACTGCCTTTCATAAACCGCTCTGCTCGTCCAATTTCAAAATGACGAGAAGTTTGAGGTTCGCCACCATCTATCAGACAAACCTTTGCCGTTGTTCCACCCATATCAAAAGAGACAACTTCGTTCAAACCACATTTATTTGCCACTTTAGCGGCAAGAATAGCCCCACCAGACGGTCCTGATTCAACAAGACGGATGGGGAATCGAGTTGCTGTTTCAAGCGTGGTCATTCCGCCACCAGAAGTCATAATAAACAAGGGGCATTCAAAGCGCTTTTTTTTCAACGAATTGGACAGCCTTATGAGATAGGTCTTCATCATAGGCTGAATATAGGCGTTCGCTACAGTGGTACAAAGGCGATCATATTCTCTCGCTTCAGGACTAACCTCGCAAGACAAACTGACAAATAGATTAGGTTTTTTCATTGCTATGAGTTCAGCAAGACGCATTTCGTGTGCATTATTTGCGTAAGAGTGTAGCAAACAAATAGCAATACTCTCTACTCCTTCACTCTCAAACTCTTTCAAAATATCATCAAGAGCGTCCTCATTCAATGGCTTAAGGATATTTCCTGTTGCTGACATGCGCTCCGAAACAACCAAGCAACACTCCCTAGACACCAGCATATCAGGTTTGTCTAAAAAAATATCGTATTGATTGAAGCGACGCTCATACCCAATTTCGAGGATATCACGGAATCCTTCAGTAGTAATAACGCCCACTTTGGCGCCTTTTCGCTCAATTAGAGCATTTGTGGCAAGTGTGGTGCCATGGATAAATGAAGCAATATTTTTTGCAGCCAAACCGCCTTTTTCTAGAGCGATAGCCACACCGTTCATAGCGCCCTCCACTGGATCTTTTGTGGTGGTAGGTGTTTTTGCTGTAATAAATATTGTATCACTTATGCCCAAATCTATTGCAACATCAGTAAAGGTGCCGCCAATATCCACAGAAAGCTTTGCAAGTTTTGTCTGGTTTTGCATCTCTTACACTCTAATTTTTAAACAATCGTACAATGAGTTCTATTTCTACAGCAGCCCCGCTAGGTAGACTACTAACCCCTACAGCAGACCGGGCATGCTGACCCCGCTCTCCAAATATTTTGACCAACAAATCGGAGGCCCCATTCACCACCTGTGGATGCTGAGTAAAGTCATCGCTCGCATTGACGAAAGCGGTTAGTTTTACAATTCTTTCAACTTGTGCCAAATCGTGTGTGAACGCTTGTAGTACGCTTAACAACCTCAAAGCACATAACTCGGCAGCAGCGATACCCTGTTCAACGGTTAGATCTTTACCAAGCTTTCCAGCGTAACAAACTCTACTACCATCCTTGGGTGTCTGACCTGAAAAAAAAATCAAATGATCGCTCACTACTGCAGGCACATAGTTTGCTGCTGGCTCAGGCAAGGCTGGCAACTGAATGTTCAGCGCTTCTAACCGTTGATTGATATTGTCATTCACTTAAACTCCTTTTTGAATAATTGACCACCAGCTCCAATCAATTCTGTCTTTATATTGAGTCGCTTCATACAAGCATAAATTAGGGCTTGGTTGCTGCTAACAACTGGCTTTCCTATTGCCTTTTCAATTGCTGATAAGGCTTCAAGTGCACGATAATCAGTGCAAGAGATGACAACAGCCTGTGCATCCTCATGGTTTGCTTTTAAAGCCATTGTGTAGGCGTCCCTAGGTGTTAGAGCGTTTTGTTCGATACTGGTTAGTTCCTCCTCAAATCCTAGCTGGTTAACAACTTTAATACCACATTGCTCTATAAAATCCACAGATTCATCCGCCAATTTTTTTACGTATGGTGAAGTAAACGCCACACGCTCAAGGCCAAGCGCTTTCATCGCTTCGATAAGTGCACCTGCAGTTGTCACCGCAGGGCACCCAGATTGTTGGCTGATTTTTTCGCAAAATACTTTATCAAATGCGGGGCCTTCAGAGAGTGTTGCTGAAGTACATCCGTACGCAATCACATCGACCTTTGCGTCCATCAACAACTGTAAATTCTGACTCAATGATTGGTGTGCAAATCGACGCATTTCGGTGGAATCTGGGATAGCATTAATATCATAACCACCACTTCGGCTTATGTGTACGGTGACGCTTTTTGGTATCAGCATCTGAAAATCTGTTTCAACATTAGTGTTGGAAGAGGGAACAATTAGACCGATACGTTTTTGACGACTATGTTTTGATAAGTGTTCTATCCTATTAGGGATATTTTTATCCATGTTTATTAATCCAGATCGAGTGCTTGACGTAAGTCAGCAATTAAGTCTTGAAGATTTTCTATACCAACCGAAATGCGCAATAAATCACATGGCGTTTGAGAATCCAAACCCTCCATTCCTGCACGATGTTCAATCACTGTCTCGGTACTACCAAAGGAAATGGCTTGGCGAATTAGTCTTGTTCGCCCCGCAACTACCTTAGCTTCACTTTCTCCACCCTTAAGTCGGAAAGAGAGCATACCACCATAACCATTCATCATCTGAATCTTGGCTATGTCATGCCCCTTGTGTGACTCCAGTCCTGGATAGAGAACTTCTAATACCTTATGATGCTTTTTTAGGAATATTGCAATGGACAAAGCGTTAGCAGAGGCAGTTTTGACTCTAATCGCCAAAGTGCGCATACCTCTTAACAAAAGCCAAGATTCGAAAGTACCAAGAATACTGCCATATTCATTACGAATTGCCTTCAATTGTTTTAAGAGGGACTCTCTGCCCGGTGCAACCACCAAAGCACCGGCAATCAAATCACCGTGGCCACTCATGTATTTGCTACCTGAGTGCAAAACAATATCGGCGCCAAATTTAATAGGCCTAGTAAGAATGGGAGTCGAGACTGTATTGTCAATGGCAACTATGGCTCCTGCATTATGAGCAACTTTTGATATAGCTCTAATGTCTGTGATACTCCAAGTGGGATTGCTAGGGGTTTCCACCCAAACAATCTTGGTTTTTCCGGACCTCAAAGCACGTTCCACAGACTTGGCACTATAAGAATCTAAAAAATCGATTTTCAAGCCCCAACGTTTACCGTGATGATTTAGCCAGTCTCTCAACCCAGAATATACAGCAGCAGGTAGTACAATATGATCACCTGGCTCTAGAATGTTAAAAACTGAAGTTATGGCGGCCATCCCA
This sequence comes from uncultured Candidatus Thioglobus sp., assembly GCA_964653365.1. Lineage (GTDB taxonomy): Bacteria > Pseudomonadota > Gammaproteobacteria > PS1 > Pseudothioglobaceae > Pseudothioglobus. The sequence continues at coordinate 38,491 of CAZZER010000005.1, read as the reverse complement.
GAACTAAATAATAAACAACCAATGCCGCCCTCAAGTTGATTGATTAATGCTTCAGGCTGATCGTAAGTTGGGTTGTCATCTCGGGTAAATAACCGTCCCGAACGCTCAAGGTTTTCAGGGTCACGAAGAAATGAGGTGCTTGGGTGAATAGGTGATGCGATGGCATCTGTAGTTGAATTAATCCACCCTAATGCTGTTGCTGCCAGAGTGTCGGGATGTAATTTATGCAAACCCTCAATACCTGTTTCTCGGCTCGGCTCATCATGATTACTCATCCTTGACTCCTCTCAGCAATTCAACAATTGATTGCCATTGTAAAACAAAAGATGTATTTGGACAAAAAGTATTGGTAGATAAAAAGCGAATACTGTTATAGAAAAAACCGATATCTAATAATCCTTTAACAACCTTAGTGCATCATAAAATGAGTTAAAAACAAGTATTTTGCTTTTAAAATACGTTATTTTCGTTAAAATTGACGATATATCGCGAAAAGAAAGAAAAAATTTAATAAAAATAAAATAAGGGAAATTAGCCTCTTTCGCCAAAAATATCGGTACCAATTCGCACAAAAGTAGCACCATTTTCGACAGCCAATTCCAAATCCTGACTCATTCCCATCGATAAAGTGTCCATTATTGGATATTGAGCCAATAAATTGGCCATTTTGGCAAAGCTTTCAGCGGGATGCACTTGACTGGGAATACACATAAAACCGCGTAGCAAGATATTTGGCAAATTTTCGATTTGGGGGACTATTTCCTTAATTTCATCAATCAAAACGCCTGATTTACTTGCCTCAGTATCAATATTGATTTGCAAAAGTATATTTAACTTAGCCAAAGAAGTTGAGCGCTGCTCACTAAGGCGTTTGGCGATTTTCACCCGATCAACACTGTGCACCCAATCAAAATGCTCGGCAATTTTTGCGGTTTTATTTGATTGAATCGGGCCGATAAAATGCCATACAAGATCCTGTCCTTGCAGGGCATCAATCTTCTGAATGGCTTCTTGTAGGTAGTTTTCACCAAAATGTCGTTGACCAGCATCAATTGCTTGTTGCAGCTCTTGAGCTTGTCTGGTTTTACTAACTGCAATTAATTGCACGCTTTGAGCGTGACTAACAGAATCTATACGGGACTCAACAGTTGCAAGATTATCTGCAATCATTAGAAGACAGTACTTGCCTCGAATACTGGGCCATCAACACAAACGCGTTTCATTGCTGGGCCGTTCTCGGTCTGAACCTCTACAGTGCAACCTGCACAACCGCCCACGGCACAAGCCATAAATTCTTCCAAAGAAACTTGGCAAGGTAAATTGAATTCTGCTGCTAATTTGGCCACTGCCTCAAGCATCGGGTGTGGCCCACAAGAGTATATCTCGACTTGGCGCTTCTCATCAGCAGACAGTGTATTTAAATACTCTCTCGCCAAATCAGTCACATAACCTTGATACACACCCTCGTAATCCTGAAGACTGGCGAGTCGGCAATCAATTCCCCAATCTTCTAATAGTGGCATGGTGTGGGTCGCACCGCCATAATCATTACCATTATCAGCCACCTTTTCGTCAAACGGAAACGGTACTTCAGACCCTAAAATAGTAAAAGGCGTATAGCTAGAATCACCTTGTAATTGTTGTGCGATGGCAATCATCGGCGGCATGCCGACACCACCACCGATTAACAACGGTCGCTTATTGTTTGTTAACTCAAAGCCAACGCCAATCGGGCCGATAACTGAAATATAATCGCCAATTTTGCGCTCGGCTAGTTGGCGCGTGCCTTCACCGACATTTTTATAGAGCAGGTCAAAGGTTTCGTTTTCGATGTCCACAGACATAATCGAAATTGGTCTGCGCATTGGCAGGGCATCGGAAACGCTAAGGTGTACAAACTGCCCAGGTTTTGTTTCGTTGGCAATTTCAGCAGACGAGAGAGTAATGATGTATTGCTCGCCGTCAAATTTGTAGTGCGCTAAAACTTGGCAGTCATAAACGCCGATTGTATCGCGCTGAGTGCTACTCATCTGCAGAAATTAGGGTGCCCACACCACTATCGGTAAAGACTTCAAGCAACACCGCATGCGGCACGCGGCCATCAATAATATGCGAGCTACCAACACCCGATTCAACCGCCGACAAAGCACAGTCAATTTTTGGTAGCATACCGCCATGAATGGTGCCATCAGTGATTAATTCATTCACTTTGGTTGCGCTCAGGCCAGTCATCAACTCGCCCTCGGCATCCAGCAAGCCAACAGTGTTTGTCAATAAAATCAATTTTTCTGCATTCAACGCCTCAGCAACAGCGCCAGCCACCAAATCTGCATTAATGTTGTAGGAAAAACCGTCCTCACCAACGCCAATTGGCGCTATGACAGGGATAAAATCACCTTGAAGTAACAAATCTATAACTGAAACATCAACCTTATCGACCTCGCCGACGTGACCTAAATCAATAATCTCTGAAGTTGGCTCAACCTTACTATGTAATTTGGTTGCAGAAATTAATTGGCCATCCTTACCTGTCAGACCAATAGAATGACCGCCGTGCTGGTGAATCAAATTAACAATTTCTTTGTTGACCAAGCCACCTAAAACCATCTCCACAACATCCATCGTTTCGGCATCGGTAACGCGCATGCCACCGATAAACTCACTTTCTTTGCCAATTTTCTTCAAAGTATTGCCAATTTGTGGCCCACCGCCATGAACAACAATTGGATTCATACCAACTGATTTCATCAGAACGATATCGCGTGCAAAACTTGATTTTAGGTCTTCGTCAACCATGGCGTTACCGCCATATTTTATGACAATGGTTTTCCCGCGAAATTTTTGAATATAAGGTAGTGACTCAGAGAGAACACTGGCAATATTGTTTATTTGCATGATTATTTGTTATAGAAAAACTAGCGCGTATTTTACCCTAAGGGTATTTTCACTGTTAAAGGGTTAATGGCAGGCTTTACCAAATTTTTTGAGGCGCCAATAGTTATAAGGCCACGGTGTTATGAAACCAAAAAACAGAGCAATCGGCAACACCCACCACACAAACATCGCACCACCGGTAATCAGATAGTCCACTATGTTCATCGCCAACTCCATCGAGATCATTGAAATAAGGCTCATGCCTACGGCTGTTTTGAAAGCCACCTTCAGTGTCATGGATTGTCTAACCAGTAAAAAAGTCTCAAGAATAATACTGGTAATAATGCCATTGATCATCGCCAATGCGAAAATAACAAGTGTCGCAATACCGCTGTCTTGCAATAGAGCAATGGTGCCAAAATCACCAATTGAGCAACCAATTAAACACCATTTGGTGTTGTTGGCGCTACGCCGCCATGTGTGTTTGCACGACCAAAAAACCCTATCCATTATTGAAACCTCTTGTCGTATTCTCTCTTTAATTCCACCGGCCAAAGACTAAAAATATAATCAAGAACCGCCTGTTTTTCCTTACCAGATAACACCTTTGAAAAAGCCGGCATCTGGCCACCCATTTTAATCCCGCCTTCGTTAATCGTTCTTAATAATTGC
>CAZZER010000005.1:0-34845 GCA_964653365.1 uncultured Candidatus Thioglobus sp. | reverse complement strand
CGGCATCTGGCCACCCATTTTAATCCCGCCTTCGTTAATCGTTCTTAATAATTGCTCTGGCGAATGATGCCAAGCATGCGCCGAACCATTTAATGGTGGTGCGGGGTATTTGCCATCAGCGCCCTTTTCTTTCCAGTTTTCCACCAAGCCTCGAGCTTCTTCCCCATGACAAGCCATACAATTACCCTCGAATACAGCCCTACCCATAGCAATATCGCCAGTTTCAGATTCACTACTACTGCAAGCAGAAAGTGCCAACACCAATAACACAGCACCCAGTATTCTCATAAAAACATTTCCTGCAAATCATTAACAAAATTAAAGCCTTTTGCCGTTGGTTTTATCCAATTATTTTCGATAGATAATAAACCTAAGTCATTGGCTCGGTTCAATTGCTCAGTGATAACTTCAGCCGAATAACCAGTTCTTTCTTCAAATAATTTTAGGTTAAAACCCTGCTTTAATCTAAGCGTATTGAGCATGAACTCAAAGACGACATTATCAACCATTTTGATAGGTAAATTAACATTTTTACCTGAAAAATGTGCTATGTAGTCTTTTGGAGATTTTGGCTTTAATGTGCGAAAAACGCTGTGACTTTTGGTGTCCGTTAACTTGCCGTGTGCTCCTGCACCGATGCCTAGATAATCGCCAAATTGCCAATAATTCAAATTGTGCTTAGACGGAATCTGGCCGTATGCTGAAATCTCGTATTGCTGATGTCCGTGACTCTCTATCAATGCCGCGCCTTTAGCACCCATTGCCCAAATAGATTCATCATCAGGTAGTTTTGGCGGATATTTGGCAAACAAAGTGTTTGGCTCGAGAGTGAGTTGATAAAAAGAAATATGTGTCGAACCAAATGACAAAGCGGTATCAATATCGCCTAAGCATTGATTAAGTGTTTGCCTTTCGAGACCATACATCAAATCAATATTGAAATTATCAAAACCCACAACCTTGGCTTCTTCAATTGCGCATATTGCTTCATCACTACAATGAATCCTGCCCAATTGGCGCAGATGCTGATCATTAAACGACTGTACACCAATCGATAACCGATTGATACCAAGTTTTCTGTAGCGAGCGAATTTTTCAATCTCAAATGTACCAGGGTTGGTCTCAAGGGTTATTTCTGCATTTTTTTCAATATCTAAACGTTGTTTCAAGCCTCGCATTAAATCCTCAAGCGCCTCAGCACTGAGCAAGCTTGGAGTGCCGCCACCGATAAAAATAGAATGAATAGAACGATCTTGCAGATAAGGCAGGTCTTGCTCTAAATCTCTAAGCAAGGCCTTAATATAAGCTTCATCAGGCGTACCTTCGTGCGAATTAAAGTCGCAATAAGGGCATTTTTTAACACACCAAGGGTAGTGAATGTAAAGGGAAATAGGTGGCAGTTGCAACAAGGGATTTAGTACTTAATCTGCTCTAAAAAGGCTTGCAATGCTTGACCTCGGTGAGATATTTTGTTTTTCTCTTCTGCAGGCAGTTGCGCTGAAGTACAACCGTGGGATTGAAGATAAAAAATCGGGTCATAGCCAAAACCTCCCTCGCCTTGTGCCTCATCAATGATTTCACCCTCCCAAGCTTTTTGAATAATCAAAGGTGTCGGGTCTTCAGCGTGTTGAACAAAAGCCAATGCACACCAAAAGCGTGCTTGTCTATTGTTATCTTTTTGAGAACTCAAATCGACTAATAATTTTTGCAAATTATCCTCATCACTAGCGCCTGCACCTGCATAACGTGCAGAATAAATCCCAGGGGCACCATTGAGCGCATCAAGGACAATGCCTGAATCATCAGCCAATGCAGGAAGAGAAGTTTGTTTGGCGGCATTACGCGCTTTGATTAGAGCATTCTCTACAAAACTAAGGCCTGTTTCTGGCACTTCAGCCACCCCCAAATCCTTTTGTGAAACCACCTCGTAAATACCTTTAAGCATGGCATTCAACTCCCGAACTTTTCCAGGATTACCCGTGGCGAGAACCAGTTTTTTCATTACTATTATTACGTGATTGTATGGATGAAATTATATAGTCAGGGTGGCATTTTGTTGCATAACTTGCATCTGAGGTATAATCCCCAGCAAGCATTAACGGACCCAATAATGACCCAAGACGAAATGAAAAAAGCCGTAGCCGAGGCTGCGCTTCAATATGTTGTCCCCAATACCATTGTTGGTGTCGGCACGGGCTCCACAGCCAATTTTTTTATTGATGCATTGGCATCAATAAAAGAGCAAATAATCGGCGCAGTTGCTAGCTCACTAGCCACTCAAGAACGACTGGAAAATCATGGTATTAAAGTCTTTGACCTCAATGAAGTAGACTCGATGTCGGTCTATATTGATGGCGCGGATGAGTCTGATGCCCAACTCAATTTAATCAAGGGTGGAGGTGGCGCTCTCACGCGTGAGAAGATTGTTGCCGCTGTTGCTGAGAAATTTGTTTGCATTGCCGATGAATCAAAATTGGTTGATGTGATGGGCAAGTTTCCCCTGCCGGTTGAGGTAATCCCGATGGCTTGTAACTATGTCGCGCGAAGAATTATCGATAATATCGGTGGAGAGCCGATTTTACGAGAAGGTTTTGTGACTGATAACGGTAATCTGATTTTAGATGTAAAAGGTCTCCATATCACCGATCCAAAAGTACTAGAAAAAGAGCTCAATAGTATTGTTGGTGTTGTCACCAATGGGCTGTTTGCCAATCGCGGTGCAAATGTTCTTTTATTGGGTACTCAAGAAGGTGTAAAAACACATACACTGTCACCGAACCAGTGAATTGACAGCCATATAACACAAGAATAAAATATAGAGTATAAACAGACTGAGGTTCGCATGACACAACACACACTGGATGCAACTGGGCTAAATTGTCCAATGCCCATTCTTAAAACAAAACAAACATTGGCGCAAATGACAGCAAAAGACACGCTCGAGGTGAGGTGTACTGACAAGGGCTCGACCAAAGACTTTATTGCCTTTTGCCACCAAACAGGTAATCCATTGCTCTCTCAAGAAGAAAACGATGGCCAATTTATTTTCCACATTGAGAAAGGCGCATGACTGTCGAAACACCGAATAACAATGGCCTGACCATAATCGCCTCCAAGGGCACGCTAGATTGGGCTTTTCCGCCGTTTATCGTTGGCTCTACAGCCGCGGCAATGGGCAAAGAAGTGACGATATTTTTTACTTTTTATGGTCTTGGTTTGTTGTTAAAAGATCTATCGGGTCTGCGCGTCTCCCCACAAGGCAACCCTGGCATGCCTATGAAAATGCCTTACGGGCCGAAATGGTTTCAGGCTATTGATTTCGCCCCAAAAATCCCCAACATTATGTGGAACATTCCAGGGATGGAGTTTTTTGCAACAAAGATGATGAAAAAAACAATGCAGAAAAACAACATCGCCACCATCGAAGAACTCAGAGATGTTTGCCTTGAAATTGGCGTAAAGCTGATTGCTTGCGAAATGACCATTGGTATGTTTGGTTATAGCAGAGAAGACTTTATCGACGGCATTGAATACGCAGGCGCGGCAACATACCTAGATGTAGCTCAAAGCTCTAATCACGATTTATTTGTTTGATTAGCGCAAATCAAGAATAGGCCAGCCCCTATCCTCGGCATAAGTTTTAAGCGCATCGCTCGGATTAACGGCAACTGGGTGATCCACAACATCTAAAAGTGGAATATCATTGTGCGAGTCAGAATAAAAACTTGAGCCTGCCAAAGTCTCATCATTTTGCTCAAGCCAGAGCATTAAATTATCCACTTTGCCTCCAGCATAAGTCGGAATACCCACAATCATGCCCGTGTAACGACCATCGACAACTTCTGCCTCAATCGCCAAAATATTATCAATGCCATAAAGTTTGGCAATCGCTTCGGTAACAAAGCGACTGGTTGCAGTAATCACCAGTATCGTGTCGCCTTGGCTTTTATGCTCATCAATCAGCTTTTGCGCCTTATCCAAATAAATGGGCTTTATTACCTCATCCATAAACTTTTGGTGCATCGAAGCAAGTTCTTTCATACTGAAGCGAGACAACGGCTCAATCGCAAATTCCGAATATTCGTAAATATCTAACTCACCACGGTTGTACTGCTGGAAGTAGCTCTCATTTTTTTGCCGATGAATCTCAGCATCAACAGCACCAATTTCACACAAAAATTCACCCCATAGATAATCGCTATCGCCACCAATAAGTGTATTGTCTAGATCAAAAATGGCTAATGACATACTTTCTCCTCAATTGTGCTAATAATATCCTCGATTGAGTCAACAATGCTCATAAGTGCAATATCCTTAAGATCAATATAACCATCCTCTGCTAATTTTGAAAACCAAAATAACAGTGGCTTCCAGTATTCAAAACCATATAAGATGATAGGCACATTAGGCATTTTTTGGGTTTGCAATAAAGTCAACACCTCCATCAACTCATCGGCTGTTCCGTAACCGCCTGGAAAATACACGCAAGCACTAGCATGCTTAACCAACATAACTTTACGTGAGAAGAAATGCTCAAAAGTAAAACACTCATCCAAATACGGGTTGGCGCTTTGCTCGTGTGGCAGCTCAATATTAAGCCCAATGCTTTTTGATTTTCCCTCATAAGCACCCTTATTAGCGGCCTTCATAATGCCTGGTCCAGCTCCTGTGAGGATGTTATAGCCAGAATCTGACAGCGCCTTGCCTAGCTGATAAGCTTCTTGGTACAAAGGGTCTTTTCGCGCAACCCTTGCAGAACCAAAAACTGTAATATTGTTTTGATAGGCGCTCAACAATTGCTGAGCCTCACTCATTTCAATGCCAACATCTACAATGTTCATAGCTGGGATAGGGCCTTATCTGCAGCTTCAATTGTTTTATCCAGCTCTTGCTTACCATGGGCGCTAGATAAAAACCCAGCCTCGTAGGCTGATGGCGCCAAATAAACGCCTTCATTAAGCATATGTTGATAAAAATCCTTAAACCTGTCGACATTGCAATTAGAGGCTTGGGAGAAATTACTCACCTGCGCTTCATCACTAAAGAAAAGTCCAAACATACCGCCGACAGTATTGGCTGTCATAGGAATGTTGTTATTCTTAGCAGCAGTCAGGATGCCAGAAGCCAAATACTCTGTATTTTGTGCGAGTTGTTGATAAAAATTTGAATCACCTTCTAGCACATTCAGCATCGCTAGGCCTGCGGCCATCGAAAGCGGATTTCCCGAAAGCGTTCCAGCTTGATAAACAGGGCCTAGTGGCGCAATTTCATTCATAATTTCGCGTTTGCCACCAAAAGCAGCCACTGGCAAACCGCCACCAATCACTTTACCAAGCGTTGTTAAATCCGGCTTTACTTTGTAATGCGCTTGCGCACCGCCGAGTGCGACTCGAAAACCCGTCATCACCTCGTCAAAGATTAGCACCGTACCACTCGCATCACAAACATCTCTTAAGCCTTGTAGAAAACCTTCTTTCGGTGGTACACAATTCATATTGCCAGCAACGGGCTCAACAATAATACAAGCCACTTCTTCGCCCATTTCTGCAAATAGCGATTGCACTGATTCCAAATTATTGAATTCAAGGGTTAGGGTGTGCTTTGCCAAATCAGCCGGCACCCCGGGTGACGTTGGCACACCTAGTGTTAGCGCCCCAGAGCCAGCTTTAACCAAAAGTGAGTCCGAGTGACCATGATAGCAGCCCTCAAATTTAACAATTTTGTCTCGCTTTGTATAACCTCGTGCAAGTCGAATAGCGCTCATCGTTGCCTCTGTACCCGAGCTCACCATACGCACAAGCTCGATAGAAGGCATTAATTGGCATACTTTTTTTGCTAATTCTGTTTCAATTTCCGTAGGTGCGCCAAAACTCAAACCTTTATCCAGGGTCTCTTTGACTGCATCAAGAATCACAGGATTAGAGTGGCCCAAAATCATCGGCCCCCAAGAGCCAACATAATCAATGTACTCTTTGCCATCGACATCGTAAAGATAAGCACCTTCACCACGCTCAAAATAAACAGGATCACCGCCAACACCATTAAATGCCCTTACAGGTGAGTTAACCCCACCAGGGATATGTTTTTTTGCAGCATTAAAAAGCGTTGAAGATTGACTCATGAAGCCTCCGGCAAGTTGGTAATTATTGGATATTGTTTAAGGTGAGTAATGTGTGACCAAACAATCAACACATTATCCAATAATAAAGGCATGTTGACAGGATGTTGTGACAATGAAATCGACCGTGAAATATCGTCTAACAGACGAAATAAATGGTCTGATGACGCCTTGCTAACAATCTTGTTAAGCTCTAATAATGCGCCTTCGGCTTCTAATAATTTTAAACGAATACCCTCGCTAACTAGTTGCTGCAAACAGTTAAGTACTTCTCTCTCAGAGCCTTCAAACACTTTAGTCTCAATTGTTTTAGCGGGGTTTAGTGCTATTTCAAGCAAATGATTTTGCCAGCTTTGAAATTGCAAGAAATAATCACCCTGAAGGTCGTCCACCGCCCTAAAAGGAATGCCATGCGCACTTTCTAATAATTGAGCGGCATCAAAATCAGCCCGCTTCTCATCATCAATATGATCTGAAAGCCATTCAATACTTGCCTGATCAAATGTTGGCGAGATGTGTACGCTTTGACATCGAGAGCGAATCGTTGCCGGCAGTGCATTAGCATTATGCGCCAAAAGAATAATCAGAGTATTGTCTCTTGGCTCCTCAAGTGTCTTTAGAAGACTGTTAGCGGCATTTGCATTCATCTGGTCGGCATAAAAAATCACCCCAATTTGTAATTCATCTGCCGTCTTATTTAAGCTCTCACAAAAAGCTCTGATTTGATCCACCCTAATGTCTTTTGATTCTGCACCAGAGTCACTCAACTCTTTTCTACAGTAAATCATATTTGGATAGTGGGAGCGCCTGATGAGAACTTTATCATCTGAGGCATCTCTTGGTTTGTCTTTGGCCAATTGCCTACAATGCAAACATTCCCCACAATGATTATCCTCGCACAAAAGTGTTTGAATAAAACGTAAGGCAAGTTCAAACTTGCCAATTTTATCAGCACCAGTGATAAGAAGCGCATGGGGTAAGTGATTTTGATCTAGCATTTGCGTTAATTTCGCAAAAGCATTTTGGTGCCATGGCAAAATCATAACCGATCTAAATGCAACTGTATTTGTTGACTCACCTGATCAATGGACGCTGATGCATCCACCAATTTAATTCTTTCTGGGTATTGCTCTGAGCGATCGACAAATACTTGTCTGACCCGCTCAAAAAAATCTCGCTCTTCTTGCTCAATCCGATCCTTGTTAGATCGAGCCTCGATTCTTGTCATGCCAACATCAACATTAAGATCTAGCAACAAAGTTAGGTCTGGGCGAAATTCTCCCTGAACCCAAGACTCAAGCGCCTCAATTCTAGCTAAATCTAGTAACCTACCGCCACCCTGATAAGCAAAGGAAGCATCAGTAAATCGATCACTCACCACCCACTTGCCTTCTGCGAGGGCTGGTTTTATTTTGCTTTGTATGTGTTCATTGCGTGCACTAAACATCAATAATAGCTCAGTATCACTATGCATAGCGCCTGTTTCCACACCAAGTAAAAGGCTACGGATTTTTTCACCAAGCTCGGTGCCGCCGGGTTCACGAGTTCTTATCACTTCTATCCCTTTTTCTTGAAGATAAGAGCAAATAAAATCAATTTGCGTGCTTTTACCGGCACCTTCTACACCATCAATAGTAATAAATTTTCCTTGAGTCATAGTGTTAATTTTAGACTAGATGTCAAGATTTCTTGCTACTTATTCAAGTATAGTTTGATATTATCCTTATGCTCTTGATAAGTTTTTGCAAAAGCATGACTGCCATCTTTTTTGGAAACAAAATATAGCGTATCACCATCTTCCGGATGGAAGGCGGCGTACAGAGACTCGTAACCAACCGAGCCAATTGCGCCTGGAGGTAAGCCTGCATTTCTGTAGGTATTGTATGGGCTTTGAACTCTTAAATCTTTTTTGGATAATGAGCCCGTGTAGGCATCGCCAAGAGCATAAATAACACTGGGATCAGTTTGCAGTCTCATGCCTTCTGTCAATCGACGAACAAATACTCCAGCAATTTTGGACTTTTCTTGGTGGCGTGCTGTTTCTTTCTCAACCAAAGAAGCAAGAATAAGAGCCTCATAGGGAGTATCAAAAGGCAAATCTTTCGATCTACCCAACCACAAGGTCTCTAGTTTCTGTTTCATAGAGTCATACGCCCTTACAAAAACACTTTCAATGCTATCTCCATAAGTAATCTGGTATGTTTCTGGAAATAGCCAACCCTCATAAGGCGCCTTAACACCAAGCTCCTGCATCACTTCTGCAAGCGACTTGTTCACAATAACCGCGGGATTTTGAGAGAGCTGTTGATAGTAACTCTCAAGGGTAACACCCTCGATTAAGGTAATATTCTGCCTAACAACATCGCCAGTAGACACTTTTTCAAGAAAAGTCGGCACGCTCATTTTAGGTTCTAATTGATAATAACCCGTTTGCAACTTTTTGGTTGTACCCATCACCTGCCCGACTAGTTTGAAATACAACGTCGAGTTAATTAATTCTTTGTTGCGCAAGTCTTTTGCAAGCGCATCAATGGTTGCGCCTTTTTGCAGATGATAAATCTGCCCATTCGCAGAGAGTATATCTTTTGATGTCCAAACCCAAACAGCCAAAACAAGGAGCAGGGAAAATTTGATAATCCTAGTTAAGGTTTTGTTTTTTTTTACCGAAAGCCAAGCTTCACTAGAGCTCTTTCTTTTCTCAAGTGCGGTTTTTATCGACTCGGTAGCGCCAGAGGTGGAAAAACTCATCTCGCCAATTTGAGCAACGGACTGAATGCCCATTACACTGTTACTAATAAAGATTTCATCAGATGCATTTAAATCATCAACACTGAGATTTCCAACACTTATTTGCATCCCCAAATCACTCGCAATTTCCAATATAACGGCCCGACGAGTGCCTTCAATGCCACATTTATCAAGCCTGGGCGTGCGAAGGGTATTGGCATAAATAGCAAAAATATTACCTTGAGTGACAGAGATAATATTGCCTTCTTCATCTAGCATTAAGCCTTCATCGTGAACTAAATCAGCCCTAGCGAGTACTTGTTCTAATCGATTACAATGCTTGATCCCAGCGAGTTTGGGATTGGTTGAATAACCACTACTGCAAAAACCCAATTCAAGTTGTTGTCGGGGCGGTGATTTGGGTATCTCTGTGACAATCACCACTCGAATAGGCTTGATATCATCAGTAAAACCGTAACCCCTGAGACTTTCGCCTCTTGATAAGATTATTTTTACAACACAGTCATTCAATCCAGAAATGGACAAGGCTTTTTTGATATCGCTCAGCCAAAAAGTCTCATCAACCTTAGTAATACCGAGTTTTTCACAACCTTTGTTCAATCGGCAAAGATGATACGGCCAAAACAGCAATTTTTTATCCTCCACCAGACAAGTCTCGAATAAACCATCGCCAAATTGTGTGTTGCGATTGAAAATGCTGGCCTTGTTTCGCTTGGCGCCATTGATGAGTACGATTGGGTTCATTGTCTTAAGAAGGATGTGCGCTAAAAGCATTATAAACAAAGTACAAGCCATTTTAAGCGTCGATAGCCGGTTTATAATACGGTAAAGAGCAAAAGGAAAAAAATACGAGATGAATGAAGCACTTAGGAAACTTGCCGATACCTTGCTCGACAGCGTTAAAGATTTACTTCCTATTGTTATTGTTATCGGTTTTTTCCAAATCGCCGTCCTTCAGCGATCAATCCCTGATTTCAGCTCTATTATCTTGGGTACTTTTTACGTTCTTATTGGCTTAACCCTATTTATTTCCGGTCTAAAATCTGCACTATTTCCAATCGGCGAGAATCTTGCACACGCCTTTGTCGAAAAAAGTTCGCTATTTTGGTTGCTGACTTTTGCATTCGCGCTGGGTTTTAGCGCCACAATTGCTGAGCCTGCTTTGATTGCCGTCGCACAAAAAGCAGCACAAACAGCGAGCACAAGCAACCTAATCCAAAACACGGAATCTGCCATCAGCAGTTACGCGGTAACGCTACGGCTGAGTGTTGCCTTTTCAGTGGGATTAGCTGTAATGATTGGTGTCTTTAGAATACTCAAAGGCTGGCCGATCCAGTGGATTGTTATTGGTGGCTATTTTCTCGTCCTATTAACCTCCCTCGTAGCACCTGATTGGATTATTGGTATCGCCTTTGATTCTGGTGGTGTAACCACATCAACCATCACTGTTCCCCTAGTAACAGCTTTAGGCGTCGGTTTGGCCAGTAGTATTCGTGGCCGTAATCCACTAACAGATGGTTTTGGCATGATTGCTATTTGTGCCTTGCTACCTATCATTGCCGTTATGATTTTTGGCATACTCTTATGAGCTTCATTGCCCCATTTCTCAATATGCTATGGGATGTAGCACCCATTATTGTCATTATTTTTATTTTTCAACTGCTTGTCCTAAAACAGAAATTACCTAACGCTAAGAAAGTATTATTGGGCCTACTGCTGGTATGGATTGGTTTAACATTTTTTATCTTGGGGTTAGAGAAGGCGCTATTCCCACTCGGCAGATTAATGGCCGAGCAATTAACTTCACTGGATTTCCTCGGCAAAGATTCACTTGTCTGGTCTGATTATTATTGGGTTTATATTTTCGCTGGCAGTATTGGTTTTGCTACAACCATTGCCGAACCATCCCTTTTAGCTGTCGCCATAAAAGCCAATCAAGTTTCAGGCGGCTCAGTCAAACCTTGGCCCCTACGAATCACTGTGGCGATTGGTGTAGCGATTGGCATTGCACTTGGAAGCTACCGAATAGTTGTTGGATTGCCGCTACATTACTTTATTCTTATTGGCTATTTGGTTGTCATTATTCAAACCTATTTTGCGCCAAAACAATTCATTGCTTTGGCGTATGACTCAGGCGGGGTAACCACCTCGACTGTAACTGTTCCTTTAGTGGCTGCGCTCGGCCTTGGTCTTGCCAGCACCATTGAAGGAAGAAGCCCGCTGATAGATGGATTTGGACTGATTGCGTTTGCAAGTCTATTCCCAATTATGAGCGTTTTAGCTTATGTTCAATTTAAACACTTAATAAACAAGTGAGGAGGCTGTTATGCACTTTAAACTGATTATCGCTTTTGTTGACAGCAACAAAACCGATAAAATTCTCGTCTCGGCACGCGAAAAAGGCGCGACCGGATCTACCGTAATCTCCCAAGCTAGAGGGGAAGGTTCACACGACAAAAAGACTTTTCTAGGGCTTCACATTGAAACACCAAGGGATGTTTTAATGATGCTTGTTGAGGCAAACAACGCTAGGGAGATTCTAGAAACCATTAACAATGTAGGTGCTTTTGACAAAAAATCGCACGAAGGCATTGCTTTTCAAATTGATGTTGAAGATGCTGTTGGCGTCATGCACCAAGTTGATATACTTAATAAAAACCTGAAGGAGGATTTATGAAAACCGACATACTAGTTAAAGATGTAATGTGGCCACAAGTTGATATTGTTGATCGCAGAGTCACGGTACAGGACGCGCTAGACACCATGCAGCACAAAAAAACCAAAATGCTGATTATCGACAAAGCCCACGAACACGATGAATATGGTGTAGTTCTAATGGGTGATATTGCAGGCAAAGTAATCGCAAAAAATAAATCCCTTGATCGTGTCAATGTTTACGAAATTATGAATAAACCCGCAATTTCGGTTCACTCGACAATGCACGTGCGTTATTGCGCCAGAATGCTAACGCAATTTAACCTCTCTCGTTGTCCTGTCATTGACGATGGTGAAATCGTTGGCGTAATCAGCTTGACCAGTATAGTTTTCAACAACAACGAATTAAGAGGCGCTGACGAGACGAGTGGTTTGTAAAATTAACCATAAAGTAAGTAGAAGAAGATACAATATTAATGACTCAGTCTACTACTCTCTCGAGCTTAAGAACTTTATCTTCAGCTTGGAGTTTGCTCAAAGTGTCAAAAAGTATTAAGAATACGAGCAACAATAATCAACAACGGATTTTACTTGTAGCTTAAAAGAACTGTTCGCTGGCACTTCAAATGACTGACCGCCAGTAATTGTAATCCAGTCATCTGCATCTGGCAAAAGCACATCCATCTCACCAGCTTGAATTTCCATGAGCTCGTGTTGCTCAGTTCCAAACTCAAAATCGCCCGGCATCATAATGCCTAGAGTTTTATGGGTGCCATCGGCAAACTTAACCACACGACTGGTGACCTTGCCATCAAAATAAATATTTGCTTCTGTGTTGATTTCTACGTTTTTAAAAGTTGACATAAAGTTCCTTATAATTGGTTAATAATGTATTGTGTTAGTAGCGGTACAGGTCTGCCGGTAGCGCCTTTTTTTGAACCACTGACCCATGCAGTGCCAGCGACATCTAAATGTGCCCAGCGGTAATCTTTGGTAAAGCGAGATAGGAAACAAGCAGCAGTTACTGTACCTGCCTCTCGCCCGCCGATGTTGGCCATATCAGCAAAGTTTGATTTTAATAGCTCGTCATACTCATCGTCCAATGGAAGTTGCCAAACAGTATCCAGAGCCGTATTGCCCGCAGAGATTAAATCATCAGCTAGAGATTGGTCGTTTGCCATGACACCAGAATGGTGCTTACCAAGGGCAATAATCACGGCACCTGTTAATGTTGCGACATCGATGATTACTTCGGGGTTAAATTTTTCGCAGTAAGTTAAAGCATCACAAAGAATCAGGCGACCTTCGGCATCGGTGTTGAGAATCTCGATGGTTTGGCCCGACATACTTTTAACCACATCGCCCGGTTTAGAGGCGTTGTGGGCCGGCATATTTTCAACCGTTGGCACAACCACGGTGAGATTGACCGGCAAGGCCATTTCTGCCACGGCTCGCATCGTGCCCAAAACGGATGCGGCGCCACACATATCGTATTTCATTTCATCCATGCCTGCACCAGGCTTTAATGAAATACCGCCAGTATCGAAAGTAACCCCCTTACCTACCAAAACAATGGGTTTGGCATCGCCACCATTGCTGTATTGAAGGCTGATAAGTTTACTGGGCTCAGATGAACCTTTGCCCACCGAAAGTAGGGAATTCATACCTAGAGAGGTCATATCGCTCTCTTCTAGAATGTCGCATTGAAGATTATAAGCTTTGGCTAAAGACTCAGCCGTTTCTGCCAAATGAGTTGGTGTACAAATGTTGGCCGGCATATCGCCCAACTGTCGAGCTAAGGCCATACCATTGGCAATCGCTTGGCCTTTTTCAAGCGCATCAGCAGTATCGTTATTAGAAAACAAACCAACCTCTTTAAGGGTGTTTTCTTTTGCGTCAGTATCGCATGACACCTTTTCAACTTGGTAACTGGCATTTTGCAACACACGACTTGTTGTCAATTGCACCCAAGCTTCATCACAAGCATCAACCTCTACACTTGGTAGAAAAACGTTGCCAACCTTAGCTGATTCGAGTGCTGTTGCAAGCGATTGTATGGCTTTAACATAGTTCTTAGCTGTAACGGGCGCATCCCCCAAGCCAACGACCAGTAACCTTGGTGTTTTAAACCCTTCTACTCGATTAAGCGATAGTGTGTTAGCTATTTTTGCATCAAAGTTATTTAATGCTATTAGGCCTTGAAGGTCGTTGTTGGGATGAGGTTGATCTTGATGGACAAAAACGACACAACAATCGCCGGAATATTGCTCAATACTCTGGTTTGTTACTGTGAATTCCATGGTATTTCCAGAAAAATTATAAAGCCAGTATTCTACCAAAAAATGCTAAAATTTATCTGATTTATCGCACTCATTTACCCATGTATCGATTTCTTTTTTTAGCGACAATATTGCTGTCAAACACTGTTATTGCGAGCAAGTCTGATGTACTGGAGAGACTCCAACCATACTTGCCAAACCTCACTGCAGAGCACATCCATAGCTCACAAATTGATGGGTTTTACGAAGTGTTGGTGCAAACACCAACCCTTGATGTTATCTATGTTTCTGAAAACGGTCGCTACATTATTCAAGGCAACATAACGGATCTTGACACAATGAAAAGTCTTTCGGTTAGTCGCTTGAACAGCCTAAGAAAACAACTCATCGAACAAATTCCGGAATACGATAAGATTGCGTTTAAAGCGGAAAATGAACAACATGTCATTCACGTTTTCACGGACGTTGATTGCCCCTATTGTGTTAAGTTACATGCCAACATGGGTGAAATGAATGATTTGGGTATAACAGTTAAATATATCGCTTCGCCACTCGAGCAACTCCACCCATATGCACAATACGCTATGGAAAAAATCTGGTGTGCTGAGGACCGCGCACAAGCCATACATGATTACAAAACCAGACGCATTGTGCCTGATAGCGAGGATTGCAGCAATCCAGTGGCCAAGCAAATAGCACTCGCCCAACAACTGGGCGTTAACGGAACACCGTCTATTTTTTTTGAAAACGGGGGTAATCTGCCAGGCTATCAAGACCCAAGTGCGCTTCTACAAAGCATAAAACAATCACTTGGGCAGTAATAAAAATCCCAGAGTAGTTGCACTACAAGCTATTTGTTCGGTAGTACTCAATAAAAAATCACTCTCGGATGTTGCATTCTCAACATCTTGTCAAGATTTACCTTTCGCCAAATCTCTGGCTTTTGGAACGATTCGGTTTTATCACCACCTTAATGATGTGGTTACCCCGCTCATCAATAAACCTCTAGAAAAGACGAATCTGGATTTGCACTGCCTACTGTTATTAGGCGCCTATCAGCTTTTATATGCAAATACACCTACCCATGCTGCGATTAATGAAACGGTAGCAATAGCCGAAAAAATTGAAAAAAACTGGGCAAAGGGTTTTATAAACGCCATCTTGAGAAATATCGATAGAAACCGTGAAAGCATACTTGCAACCGAGCATTTATCACACCCATCATGGTTAACTAAAAAACTCAAACAAAACTATCCAGAGCATTATCAAGCAATCTTAATGGAGAATAACAAGCAAGCGCCGATGACGCTTCGTGTTCGTCCCTCCATAGAGCGTGGAGACTATCAAAAGCAACTAAAAAGTGCAGGCATTGAAAGTGAGCCTTGTGCTATTGCCAAACAAGCGCTAATCTTGAGTGAGGCTGTGAATGTTGGAGAGCTGCCAGGTTTTTTTGAGGGCTCTTGTTACGTGCAAGATGCTTCGGCTCAGCTGGCGGGGCAACTACTTAAGCCACAAGACGGTGAACGCATCCTTGATGCTTGTTGCGCCCCAGGAGGCAAAACAACACATTTAGCAGAGTTATGTGAAGGGGTAAATATTGTGGCCATTGATAATGATCAAGCCCGGCTTGCTAAGGTCAAAGAAAACATCAAGCGCATACAACTTAATAACATCAAACTCATGGAGGGAGATGCTGGTAATCATGACTGGTGGGACAAAAAACAATTTGACAAAATTTTGCTGGACGCGCCCTGTTCTGCGACGGGTGTTATCCGCAGACACCCTGACATTAAGCTATTGCGAAAACCCCGCGACATTACCCAACTAACAGCCATACAATCTGGCATTCTTGATAATTTATGGTTGTGTTTAAAGCCTGGCGGGGTGCTACTTTATGCTACTTGCTCGGTACTTCAAAGTGAAAATGAACAGCAAATAAGTGATTTTCTTGAGCGCACAAAAGATGCCCAACACGAACAGATTAATCTAGACTGGGGTGTGGGAGAGATTGGCAAACAACAACTGCCGTGTCGTGAGTTTGACGGCTTTTATTACGCCAAACTCACCAAGGGATAATTACTTTTTCTCTTCTTCAAGAGCGATATCGAGCACCTGATCAATCCATTTAACACGGATGATTTCAAGATTATCTTTAATCTTGTCGGGCACCTCTGAAAGCTCTCTTTCATTATCATCAGGAATAATGACCGTTTTAATACCGCCACGAAGTGCTGCGAGAAGCTTTTCTTTCAAACCGCCAATTGGTGTGATTTCCCCTCTTAAGGTGATTTCCCCGGTCATCGCCACATCGGCTTTGACCTTTCTCCCTGTAAGCACTGACACAAGCGCAGTGCACATCGCTGCCCCTGCACTCGGCCCGTCTTTTGGTGTTGAGCCATCTGGTACATGGATATGAATATCCAGTTTTTCATGGAAATCGTCAGCAATATTAAGCGCTTCAGAGCGGGCTCGAGTAACAGACATTGCTGCCTGAATTGACTCTTGCATAACATCACCCAGCTGACCAGTGTATTTCAGCTTACCCTTGCCTTTATAGGTTGCTGCTTCAATGGTTAACAGGTCGCCACCTACAGATGTCCAAGCAAGGCCAGTCACCTCGCCCACTTGATTGTGCTCTTCGGCCAGACCAAAGCGGAACTTCTTCATACCTAAAAACTTAGGGAGGCTTTTAGAGTTGATAATCGCGCGTGCCTTACGTTTTTTAATCGTAAATTCTTTTACCACTTTACGGCAAATACTTCCGATTTCACGATCAAGGTTGCGCACGCCAGCTTCACGCGTGTAATAGCGGATAATGTCTAAAATTGCAGAATCTTTAAATGAAATTTCACTAGATTTGACCCCATTATTTTGCATTTCTTTGGTAATAAGATGGCGCTTGGCAATTTGTATTTTTTCATCCTCAGTATAGCCAGACAAATGAATGATTTCCATCCTATCTAATAAGGCCTGGGGCAAATCAAGACTGTTAGCTGTTGCAACAAACATCACTTGCGAGAGGTCATAATCAACCTCGAGATAGTGATCATTAAAGGTGTGGTTTTGCTCAGGATCTAGCACCTCAAGCATGGCTGACGCTGGATCGCCTCTAAAGTCTGATGCCATTTTGTCGATTTCATCCAACAAAAACAAAGGATTTTTGACTTGCACTTTTTGCATTTTTTGCACAATCGAGCCCGGCATTGCGCCGATATAAGTCCTTCTGTGACCACGAATCTCAGCTTCATCTCTGACACCGCCCAAAGCCATACGTACATATTTACGATTCACGGCTTTCGCAATTGACTCGCCTAAAGAGGTTTTGCCCACGCCTGGCGGGCCCACCAAACAAAGTATGTTGGCCTTGTTGTGGGTGACTCGTGTTTGCACAGCTAGGTGCTCAAGAATGCGCTCCTTGACTTTATTTAAACCGTAATGATCGCCATCTAGAATTTTCTGGGCCTTTTTAAGATCTTGGTTGATGCGTGTTTTTTTACTCCATGGTACAGCGCAAAGGTTCTCAATATAAGTTCTGATGATAGAGGCATCAGACGATTGGGACGACATACGTTGTAATTTGTTGAGCTCGCTCTGTGCTTTAGCCTTGGCCTCTTTGGGCATTTTGGCCTTGTTGATGCTTAGCTGTAATTCTTCAAGCTCGGTCTCATCATCGAGTGTGCCAAGTTCCTTTTGGATAGACTTCATTTGCTCGTTCAAATAATAGTCCCTTTGATTGGACTCCATTTGCTTGCGAACACGAGATTGGATCTTTTGCTCAGCACCTAGAACATCTAATTCTCCCTCCAAAATCTCCAAGATTTTTTCCAGCCTGTCTTTGGCTTGCGTGCCTTCTAACAAGACTTGTTTTTCTTCTACCTTGAGATTTAAATTAGCAATAATGACATCGGTAAAGCGCTCAGCATCGGTAATTTCTTTCAGAACTTTAAAGACTTCTTCGGGTATTTTTTTACTGAGCTTAATATAATTTTCGAACTTCTCAAGAGCAAGGCGCATCATCGCCTTAATCTCGGTATCGTCTTCAATGGCTAAGCTACAATCACTAAGGCGAACTTCGGTATGCTCGTCCACCTCGATAAATTCTTCGATTTTGGCGCGTTTAACACCCTCAACCAATACCTTGATTGTGCCGTCGGGCAGCTTTAGTAACTGAAGAATTGTGGCAAGTGTACCAACAGAATGCAAGTCTTCATTGTTTGGTTCTTCAGTAGTCTCGTCTTTTTGAGTGGCCAAAAAAACATGCTTGTCCGACTCCATCGCCTGCGTAATCGCATTAACCGATGACTTTCTGCCAATAAATAGTGGGATAACTGTATGTGGAAAAACAACAACATCTCTCAGTGGCAATAACGGCACTGATTGCTGCTCTATATCAATTGACTCTGTGGTCTCTTCTGTTCCCATAATAATGAAACGCCTTGCTTGTCTAGTAATCTCTTTAGATAGTGTCGCGTGACGTTAATTTCAAGTAGCCATTGCCCAAATTCATTCATTTTTTCTTCATGAATATAGCCAACATTGTGTATCTCGCTACGAATATAGGCCGACTGAACTTCTAGTTGAATGCTGGCATGAGTCATCATACCACTTAGGCGCTGGGCTAGCGCTTGATAAAGTAAATCAACGCCTTCGCCAGTATGTGCTGAAAGCCACACTCTCGTTGCATTGCCTTCATGATCTGTATCAATTCTTGGCTCAAATTCCTCAATAGCGTCAATTTTATTCATGACAATAATACTCGGGATTTTATCGGCCTCAATTTGCTCAATAATATGCTCAACTTGCTCAATTTTGTCGCGGTTGTGTGCGTCCGAGGCATCAACCACATGAAGCAAAACATTGGCTTGGCTTGTTTCCTCAAGTGTTGACTTAAAAGCAGCAATTAGATCATGAGGCAAGTCTTGAATAAACCCAACTGTATCGGCAATTACAGCCTCACCCGACGCTGGCAAAATAACGCGGCGAATGGTAGAGTCAAGCGTGGCAAATAACTTATCATCAGCATAGACTTCTGCCTTTGTTAAGTGGTTGAATAATGTTGACTTACCAGCATTGGTATAGCCTGCAAGAGCAATCATCGGCAAATCATTTTTTGTTCTTGATTTGCGGCCTAACTCACGCTGTTTGTCGACCTTCTCAAGGCGTTTTTTAAGATATTTGATGCGCTGACCAATCAACCGTCTGTCAGTCTCAAGTTGGGTTTCACCCGGGCCTCGCAAGCCGATACCACCCTTTTGTCTTTCTAAGTGAGTCCACCCCCTAACAAGTCGGGTGGACAAGTGCCTCAACTGCGCTAATTCCACTTGCAACTTACCTTCAAATGAGCGCGCTCTTAGGGAAAAAATATCCAAAATCAAGCCAGTTCTATCCATCACTTGGCATTGTAGTGATTTTTCTAAATTCCTCTCTTGCGAGGGTGAAAGTTCTGCAGAAAAGATAACCAGATCAATGTCATTATCGCTAACAAGTTCGCTCAATTCCTCGACTTTACCCTTGCCAATAAAAAATTGGGCTGCAGCAAAATGACACTTAATCTTCAAGGTTTGGATTATATTCAGGCCAGACGAGGTAGCTAATTGTTCAAATTCGCCAACGCCATCAGTAAGGTGTCCGTTACCACCTAGCTCAATATAGATAAGGATTGTGCGCTCGCCTTGGCCAACAGCGTCTTTTTGTCGATCGAATAATTCCGTCGCCATTAATCTTTACAAATGAGGGTGGCTGCCTGAGTAATCAACTGGCCTTGCGACTTTTGACATTCTGTTGTTCGCTAATATGCACTACAACAGGTTTCTTTTTCCCTTCAACCACAGCTTTGTCGATGACCACTTCTTTCGCGCTTGGCGTTGATGGGATTTCATACATCGTGTCAAGCAACAAATCTTCTAATATGGCGCGCAAGCCTCTGGCGCCAGTTTTTCTTTCAATGGCAAGCTTTGCAATAGCGCTTAGTGCTGCTTTCTTAAAGGTTAGTTTCACGCTTTCGATAGCAAACACCTCTTGAAATTGCTTAACTACCGAATTCTTGGGTTTGGTGAGGATTTGGATCAACGCATCTTCATCCAATTCGCTTAGAGATGTATGCACCGCTAGACGGCCAACTAACTCAGGTATTAGACCAAATTTAATCAAATCATCCGGCTCAAGTAGCTTAAATAACTCACTCAAAGTTTTTTCACTTTTCTCGCCTTTAACATCAACTGAGAAGCCAATCCCTGTGGCCTTTTCAACACGCCTATCTATCACTTTTTCTAGACCATCAAAAGCGCCACCACAAATAAATAGGATTTTCGAGGTATCAACATCGATGGTCTCTTGATTTGGGTGTTTTCTACCACCCTGCGGAGGTACTGAAGCAATCGTACCCTCAATTAACTTGAGCATCGCTTGCTGAACACCCTCACCAGAGACATCACGGGTAATGGAGGGTGAATCGGAACGACGAGAGATTTTATCAATTTCGTCGATAAAAATAATACCTTGCTCGGCTTTAACAGGGTCAAAATCACATTTTGCCAACAAGCTTTTGATAACGTTTTCCACATCATCGCCTACATAACCCGCCTCTGTTAACGTGGTAGCATCAGCGACCGCAAACGGCACATCAAGAAAGCGTGCTAACGTTTGTGCTAATAAGGTTTTTCCGCTGCCCGTAGGACCAATCAATAAAATATTGGATTTATCCAGCTCTACATCATTAGAAAGATGGTTGGTTTTTAAGCGCTTATAGTGATTGTATACCGCAACTGACAAGACTTTTTTGGCGTGAGATTGACCAATTACATACTCATCTAGAAAACCAAAAAGTTGCTTTGGTGTATAACTCCAATCTTGTTGTTCTTGTCCTCTTTCTTTTATAGATTGCTCTATTATCAGCTCGTGACAGGACTCGATGCATTCATCGCAAATATAAACACCTGGACCAGCAATAAGACGACTAACTTCTTCTTTGTGCTTAGAGCAAAAAGAACAATGTAGATCTTGTGCGGTTTGTGACATCGTTAGTGTTTTTTATTTGAATGCTGTAAGCTTAGCGCTTAGTCA
This sequence comes from uncultured Candidatus Thioglobus sp., assembly GCA_964653365.1. Classification (GTDB taxonomy): domain Bacteria; phylum Pseudomonadota; class Gammaproteobacteria; order PS1; family Pseudothioglobaceae; genus Pseudothioglobus. Next base: position 13,983 of record CAZZER010000005.1, on the reverse strand, counting down.
GCACTTTGTCAATCAAACCGTATTTTTCTGATTCGTCTGCCGACATAAAATTATCTCTATCGGTGTCTTTTTGGATTGTCTTTAAGTTTTGCCCTGTATGGGTTTTGAGGATGTTATTGAGTTTATCTCTCACCTTAAGAATCTCTTGAGCATGAATATCGATGTCACTCGCTTGGCCAGAAAAGCCACCCAAAGGCTGGTGAATCATGCAACGTGCGTGAGGCAAGGCAAAGCGCTTGCCTTTAGCACCAGCACTCAGAAGTAATGCTCCCATGCTTGCCGCTTGACCAATACATAGGGTAGACACATCAGGCTTAATAAATTGCATGGTGTCATAAATCGCTAAACCAGCAGAGACAGAGCCACCTGGTGAATTAATATATAAGTGAATATCTTTATCAGGATTTTCAGACTCTAAAAACAATAACTGTGCAACTATGACATTGGCACTATAGTCCTCTACAGGACCTACCAAAAATACAACGCGCTCCTTTAGTAATCTTGAATAGATATCATAAGCTCTTTCGCCTCGACCCGAGCTCTCGATTACCATTGGAATTTGATGTAAGTTTTGGATTGCCATTGTTTTATTGCTGTTGTGACATAATTTCTAAGAAATCTTTCTTGGTCACGTTGATCTTGGCTTGCTCAGCAATCAAGGTAACCACCATCTCCTCTTTAACAACTGACTCAATACCCGAAATTCTTTGTGGATCAGCGTTATACCAGTCAAGCATCTGTTGGGCATTTTCACCATACGAGCTTGCCATAAGTTGAAGTTTAGCATTAACCAAATCTTTATCTGGGGTAATTTCGTTATCATCGGCAATTTTATTCACCAATAAACCCAATTTCACACGGCGTGTTGCTTCTTCTTGAAACAGTCCATCAGGTAAATTACCCTTTGTAGGAACACCTTGTTGTTCCATTCTGCTAGCCATATCTCTCTGAAGTCTATTAGCTTCTTCATCGACACTGCCTTGTGGCACGTCAAATTCGTTTGCCTCTAGAAGTGCAGTGAAAACAACGTCTTTATTCTTCTGCATAAGGCGAGAATCCAACTCTGTTTGCATCTGACTAATGACACGGGACTTCATTGTTTCAAAATCTTTTTCGCCAAAGTGTTTGGCTAAAGAATCATCAAGCTTCACCTCTTTGGGAGAGCCCACCTCGTTTACTTTAACTTTAAATACTGCCGCCTTACTAGATAATTCGGCCACCGAATAATCTTCAGGGAAAGTAGCATTAACTTCAAGCTCTTTGCCTGCTGACGCACCTATTAAGCCAGACTCAAAACCATCAATCATCGTACCACGACCAAGAATAATCTCAAAACCCTCTGCGGCACCACCTTCAAAAGCCTCGCCATCAACCATACCTTCAAAATCAATAATTAGACGATCGCCCTCTTTAGATTTTCTTTTAACAGATTTATATTCTGTCGCCCTATCTTGCAATTCTTGCAATGCTCTAGCTTCGTCTTCCTCGGATACTTCAGCGCCAAGTTGATCGATTGTTAAATCTGCGAACGGTGCAACCTCTACCTCAGGAAAGACTTCAAACTCAATTGTGTAGCTGAAAGACTTCTTGTCATCTAAGTCTACTTTTGTAAGTGCAGGTTGCGCTGCAGGCATAACATCGGCATCTTTTAGTGCATTTTCTAAAGACTCGCTCACCATTTCGTTGGTCGCATCCGAATTTGCATTAGCACCAAAACGTTGACGAAGAATTGCGACGGGAACTTTACCTTTTCTGAAGCCATCAATCTTGGCATTCTTACTCAGATTATTGATAATTTTATCTTTCTTCTCGTTAAAAGAATCAATGGGTAATTCAACTGTCAGTGACCTTTTAAGCCCCTCAAGTGTGTTTAATGAAGTCTTCATGAATTGCGTCCGTAACTTTCGTTAAAAAAACAAGAGATTATACAGTATTTTGTGCGCAATAAAAAAGGCAGCTAACGCTGCCTTTTTTATTACTAAATTGGTGCGTGTACACCAAATGATTGATGCTAACGAAGCCCGGCAATGTATTGCGCTAACGCTTCAATTTCTACCGTTGTCAGTCCTTTGGTGACACTTCTCATCATGCTCTCATAATCATTTGCTCTTTCAGGTTTGCTTTCCCCAGTCTGTAAATTCAGTGCGTGCTGTCTAAATGCCTTTAATTGGCTAGCTGTGTAGTCAGCATGCTGCGCTGAAATCGCAGGGAATTTTGCCGAAGGGATGCCTTTACCTTTTGGACCATGACAGGCAATACAAGCTGTTGTGCCAGATTCTTGATTACCACCCAAGTAAAGTTTACGTGCTAACTCAATTGTTTCAGCATCCGCTTTGGCGGTATTTTCGGAAATAGTTTGCGCAGCATAAAACGCAGCCAAATTCATCATATCCTCATCACTAAGAGAGGTAACCACACCTGCCATAGCACCATCTTGACGAGCACCAGATTTAAAATCTTGAAGCTGTTTAAGCAAATAACCTTCACCTTGACCGGCTAATTTAGGAAAGTTAGACATGACACTATTACCATCTGCGCCATGGCAACCTGAACAAGTCGCTGAGAGCGCTTCACCCGCCTTAACATCGCCAGCTGCTAAACTAAAAGATGAGAAGGTCGTTAAAACTAGTGATAATAGAATTATGGTTTTTTTCATTGTAACTCTCCAAAAAAATTTCTGAGCATTATACGCGAGTGTCCAAGTCTATTGGAAGCTGTTGACTTTTGGATTACAAAGACATTTGAGATGCTATTGAGAAGCCAAATATTCAGCAATAATACTTTCAAATCCTTCAGCCATTGGTGCCATCGCATTCATCATTGGCGAGACAATCTCGCCAGACTGAAAACCTTCCAATTGCTGCACTATCCAATCAGCATTTTTACCAGCTAATACTGGATATAGTTCGTTAGTGGAATACCCACCTTGACCATGGCATCCCATGCAGCCAAGCGCCTCGAACATCATTTTTCCTTCGCTAACACTTTCGTTTGAAAATGAACTTAGAGAGAAAAGTGTAGCAACACCAAATAACAAAACGAGTGAGATTTTTTTTATCATAGTGCGATTAAATTGTTGCTTTATAAAAGTAACTATATAGCTATTTTAGCGCATTACAATCCGCTCTAAGCTTTTATCTCCCCTTCCACTGCGGTGCTCGCTTTTCACTAAAAGCACGCGGACCTTCTTCGGCGTCTTCAGATCTGAGCATTTGCTGGTAGGGCTTAATATCTCCCGAACGCATTACTTTATAGGCCTCTTCAAGCTCCAAATGATCTGTCTCTCTGATAACCGATTTAATTGCTGCTAATGACAAAGGCGCAGATTGTGCAATCTCATGCGCCCAGGCAATAGCCTCGGCTTTTAACTGCTCCAACACAGTGCGCTTATTAACCAAGCCATAATGCATGGCTTCGTCAAGGTCCATGCGTCTGCCTGTCATTAATAACTCCATCGCGATTGCTTTAGGCAAGCGCCTTGGTAATCTTAATACACCACCACTATCAGGAATAATACCGAGGGTTGCTTCGGGCACAAAAAATGCTGCATTATCAGAGGCTATAATCAGGTCAGCTGCCAACGCGAGCTCAAAACCACCACCAACTGCCATACCGTTAACAGCTGCAATTACTGGCTTGTCCAAATCCCAAAGCTCGGTCAGACCGGCAAAACCCCCTGGGCCAAAATCCGCATCAACTGCTTCGCCTTCAGCTGCCGCCTTGAGATCCCACCCAGCAGAAAAAAACCGTTCTCCAGCGCCCATAATAACTGCCACTCTCAAGTCCGGGTTTTTGCCAAAATCGATAAATGCATCGCCCAACTCATGGCTAGTTTTTGCATCTATAGCATTCGCTTTAGGGCGATCCAGGGTTATCAGCAACACCTCATCAAACACTTCGCATACAACAGATTCACTCATAAGTCCTCTTTTTCAATAATTATTGTCTTAGTTTAACCAATGCGTCCACCGCAACCGCACCTTTTCCTTGATTAAGCACCAATAATGGATTGATGTCCAACTCGATTGTATTATTATTCTTTACAAATTCTACAACAGCCATAACTGCATCAACAATTGCACTAATGTCTGCACCGTTTTTACCGCGATATCCCTCTAGAATGGGATAAACCTTAAGTTGAGACAGTGCTCGCAGAACATTTTCCTTATTAATAGGCATCAACAAAGGAATGCTATCATTTAATAATTCAACCAGTACACCACCACAACCGATGACTAAATAATTGCCAAAAAGTGGGTCACTGTTTACACCAATAATAAGCTCAGCAACGACATCCTCCACCATAGTCTCAATTAAGAGACTTGGCGCTATCTGAAGAAGCTCGGCCGCTTCTTTTTCTAGCGACTGATTATCTCCTATATTGAGTCGCACGCCATTGAGCTCGCTTTTATGACTAATGTCTTCACTGAGTACCTTTGCCGTTAAAGGGTAGCCCAGTTGTTTTCCCGCCAACTCGACTTCTTCTATGTTTGACGCCTTCACACCCGTTGGTATCGGTAGGCCAAAATCAGCCAAACTTTGTTTAGCCTTAAATTCATCCAAAACCTTTTCAACTGCAACCAAGTCAACAGCCTCACCGTTAACTTGTATTGGCTCAATCGAATCCCTTTTAAAAGCCTCGGCAGATCGATAAGCGTGATGAAGGGCTTTTAAGCAAACATCTAGGCCAATCATTGGAGTAATATTGTGCTCAAGACAGGTATCAATAATGCGCTTTGGCATACAGTCAGCCATTGACGAAAGGATAATACCTTTACTACCTGTAGCCTTCATGGCATCTGAGAAAGCCAACAAGGTGATATCCCATTCTTCTTGTTCTGCCTCATGAGTTTTAGGCCAATCCAATAACAACATAGTGGCCGCATAATTTCCTTGCATCATTGCCTCAAAACAAGCGCTAGTTTGCTGCCTATTTCCCCATACAAATGTATGATAATCCAGTGGATTTGATACCTCTACATATTCATTCAAAGTACTTTTTATTCTTGCCTTGTGTGCATCTTTAATTGCAGGAAAATAAACATCCAAACCCTCAATTAAGTCTGCCATCATCCCGGCCTCACCACCTGAGCAACTCATTGATGCAACACCGTTATGCTCGAGCGGTCCGATAGTGCTTAATAATTTTAAGGTTTCTAAGAATTCTGGCACAGTATCGACCCGTGCAATACCAAGACGTTCAAAATAAACATCAAATAGACGGTCTGCGCCAGTTAGTGAACTTGTGTGACTCAAAGCTATTTTCGCCGATGTTTCTGTGCGTCCACTTTTAATGGTTACAATTGGCACTTTTTGTTTAAGTGCACGTCTTGCAACAGTATCAAATGCCTCGATATTGTTGATACCCTCAATGTGCAATCCAATTGCAGTGACTCGGTGATCATCCAACATGGCGCCTATTAAATCAGCAATATCAGTAACCACTTGGTTGCCAAGGGTGAACATATAAGCAATCTCAAGCCCAATCGACTGCATAGTCATATTAAGGCCAATATTGCCGCTCTGGGTTATTATCGCCACACCTTTATCAACGCTGGAACAACCATGGAGGTCAGGCCATAAGGCAATATTATCCAAGTTGTTGAGAAGACCATAACAATTCGGGCCAATAACAGGCATATTGCCCGCAGCCTCAATCAATCGCCTCGTTCTGTCGTCCCCTTGCTCGCCAACTTCGCCAAAGCCTGATGCGTACAGCACCACACCACCCGCGCCAATTTCACGAAGTTCAGATACAATATCGATTGCGGTATCAGCATTGACAGCAACATAGGCTGCATCAGGTACAGCGGGTAACTCGGCCACGCTTTTGAAGCAAGTTAGTCCCGACAAATTTTCGCGACTAGGATGAACAGACCAAAGGTCACCTGTAAAACCCATTTTTTGCGTTTCTCGAATAGCAAAGTCTGCCCCTCTTGAGCCAAAAACTGCAATTGACTTTGGCGAAATAAAACGCTTAAGGTTGGCCTTTCCCATAGCAACTATGTTTCATGTGGCCTTAAAAGAGAGCGAGAAATAATGTGTCTCTGAATCTCACTGGTGCCATCCCAAATGCGCTCAACTCGGTGATCTCGCCAAATACGCTCTAGGGGCAATTCATCCATAAGACCCATGCCGCCCAAAATTTGAATTGCCTCATCAGAAACCATGGCCAGCATTTCTGTCGCCTTCAGTTTGGCCATCGCCGCATCAGAGTTACTCATCTTACCTTGCGAGTCATTCCAAGCAGCTCTCAAAGTTAACAATTCTGCGGCTTGTAATTCCATTGCCATGTCGGCTAATTTGAACGATACGCCCTGAAATTTACCGATTGGCTGACCAAATTGCTCACGGGTTGCTGCCCATTCTGTGGCAATTTCAAGAGCTCTTTCCGCTCTACCAAGACACATTGCTGCCACTGAGAGTCGGGTGGCACCCAGCCACTCATTGGCAACATCAAACCCATGATCTTCTTCACCCAATACCTGCGATTCGTGAATTCGACAATTATCAAAATTCAAAATTGAGTTGTGATATCCCTTATGCGAAACACTGTTGTAACCAGGTTCAACGGTAAAACCTGGCGTATCTATATCGACCAAAAAACTGGTGATTTTCTTCTTTGGGCCACGAGGCGTATCTTCTACACCCGAGGCAGCAAATAAAATCACATAGTCCGCCATATCAGCATGGCTAATAAAATGTTTTGAGCCATTAAGAACAAAATGTTCGCCATCTCTTTCTGCCTTGCATTGCATTGATCGTACATCTGAGCCTGCATTGGGCTCGGTCATCGCCAAACAATCAACTTTTTCACCGCGTATAGTCGGCAACAGGTAGCGCTCTACTTGATCACCCTTACAAGCGAGCAGGATATTGCTTGGTCTTGCAACGATGTATTGAAGGCCAAAGCTAGCTCTGCCTAACTCTTTTTCCAGTAAGCAAAGTGTTAGCGAATCTAGGCCACCGCCGCCAAACTCTTCTGGCATATTAGCCGCATAGAGGCCAAACTCAATTGCCTTTTGTTTGATTTTCTCTACGACAGCCTCGTCTATCTTATTGGTTTTTTCAACCGCTTCCTCATGCGGGTAGAGCTCTTGTTCGACAAAACTGCGAACAGAATCAATAATCATTTGCTGTTCGTTTGAAAGGCCAAAGTCCATAAAATTCTCCTATTTTTAATGCCGATTACTATCGAACTGATTACTTGCTTGGAATGTTCATCACTCGCCCTTGTTGTTTAGGCGACTGCAACTTTTGATGCTGTATCCAGATTTTATTAAGAACACTATAAACCGCCTCGTCTATGGCACTAGCTTTGGCGGCATTCATATCAACGTGCAACAACATTTGCTCGGTTGTTGCCAGCAACTCATCTGAATCACCATGAAACATCTGATGAAAAAAATGAAGGCGTTTTGCATCTAACCCTAATAGTTGTGTGGTGAAGTAAAGCGGCTCACCATTGGAAGCCTCTTGGTAGTAATTAATATGAGTTTCTACCGTATAGAAAGAGCGGCCACTTTGCCTATAAGACTCATCAATACCGATATAACGGAAAAGAGCATCTGAAGCGTCGCCAAAAGCATAGAGATAAAACGATTCACTCATGTGACCGTTATAGTCGATCCAATCTTCGGAAACACTCGCCTGATAAATCTTTAACGGCTTTGATAAATCATCGTCTTTCGCAAATGATTTATACTGCCGATGCAAATAGATTTCGTTATCCATAGACCCTCTCCTTTTGATGAGAATATGTTACTGATAGTGCTTCTTATAGCTATACATTTCCCGCAATAAATTGTACATAATACGAAAAATAAACGCACTGAATTGATTAATACTGACACCTGTAAACTTAGGGAAAGCTCTATAATAAGCTTGTCGCAATTGACCCGATTAAGGCCGCACTTATGCATAACCCATATCGACAAGCAAAATTCATTTTGTCTTGTCCATCTCTGAAAAACTGCCCAGATGACCAAGGCTATGAAGTTATTTTTGCAGGCAGGTCTAATGCTGGAAAATCAAGCGCTATTAATGCATTAACTGGGCAGAAAAAATTAGCCAAAGTCTCGCGCACTCCTGGACGCACCCAGCATTTAGTTTTTTTTGAAATTGACAAAGAGCGGCGCCTTGTTGACCTTCCGGGCTACGGTTATGCCAAGGTGCCAGAAAAAATCAAAGAAAAGTGGCACAAAGATATGAGTGAATATTTTCAGAAACGTGAATGCCTCAGTGGTGCTGTTTTGGTTATGGATTGTCGACACCCGCTCAAACCTTTCGATGAAATGATGTTGGATTGGTGTGTCTCCAATCAAATACCCGCCCACATTATTCTCACCAAGTCAGACAAACTCAAAAAAGGCGCTGCCAACAATACTCGTCTGGCTGTACAAAGGACAGTTAAAGATCTGCCGAATGTCAGTGTACAACTGTTTTCATCACTGAAAAAAAACGGCTTGGAAGAAATATGGCAAAACCTCGATAGATTATTCAACTACCCAAAGGAGACTTAAAAGTGAGGGTGGCGCTTGATTTGTCCCACATTCAGGCCGATGATACAATTATTGTTGCCAACAATAGACAAGCGCTGGCTTTTAAACACACAATTCTTAAGCAACTTGGCACAAATAAGGCACCAAAGATATTTTCTTATTCGGCCTTCCTTAAAAAGACCTGGTCTCAGCTAAACCCGCAATCACCCCTTCGGTTGCTATCAGATTCTGAACTGAGAATTCTGTTTCAAGAGATCATTGACAATAGCAAGATTCAAAACCCTAGCGGAGTAACAGATGAGGTAATCAAATGCTACCGTTTGATGAAATCGTACTTTATTTCAAATGAGTCTATTGCTCAATACCAAAGCGCTCCCACTGGTTTATTTATTGACTGGCTAAAAACATTTTCCAGACTAAAAAAACAATCGCAAACTATTGATTCGTCTGATTTGTTTTCAGAAATCAACAAGAAAGTTGAGCAATCAACAGCTCTGGGTAATTATTATCATTATGGCATCAACAATCCAACACCTGAACAATGTAAATTATTTGACTTACTAAAAAGTCAAGCCTTAACAACACCGAAAACTAAAAACGCCTTTCAAGCCTTAAGCTTTCCCACAATTGAACAGGAATTAAGCCACATTGCACAATGGTCTAAGAAAAAAAGCCAAAACTCAGAGCATAAAATTGCCATTGTTATTCCAAATTTACGAGAATTACAACAACAAGTCAACTCAATTTTTAATGAAGTCTTTAACTCTCACGGCGTTGAAGTCCACCAAAAACCTTTTAATATTTCACTGGGTAGTCCTCTTTCAAGCTATCCATTAATGCGCCACCTATTTAACCTTATTGAACTCTCAAATGAGATTATGCAAGGTAGTGTCGAATCGGAAAAATTATGCCGAATCATACCTTCACCCTATATCAATGGCGCGAAGGAAGAAAGCAATAATCGACAGCTTCTGATTAATACTATTTTAGGCAGCGGTAAAGACAATTTTACGATTCAACGTTTAAAACAGTTGATGGATGATTGTCCAATATTAAAGCAACAGATAACAAACATCAGCCAGATAAAAAACAAGCAACAAGCCTCTTCTGAAGACTGGCTTGAATTCCTTTACCAATTGCTTAATATTTGGTCATTTGCCTCAGATAGAACCCTCAGTAGTAGCGAATATCAATTATTTGAAAAATTTCAAAAAGAAAGTTTGATTCTTAATCAGATTCCAGTGTTTAAGCGTCAAATAACTTTTGATTTCTGCATTGATCTGCTGAAAAAACACTTTGATAGTGTCATTTTCCAAGCACAAGGGGGTGATGCTAATATCCATATTTTGGGCGCCCTAGAAGCAGAAGGGCTTTATTTTGACGCCGCGTGGGTAGCCAATATGACAAATGAATTCCTGCCTGGGGTCGTCAAATTTCCATTATTCATTCCTAGCAATATTTGCAGTGAGTTTCGCTTACCCAACGCAACATTTGAATTACTCCAAAACAATGCAATTGACACACTAAACGCACTCAAGCGTTTGGGTGATAATCTTAATTTTAGTTATGCTGAAACAAATAATGGGCGGGAGCAAATTGCCACACCAATGTTGTGCTTCCAGCCTTGCGTCAAAAAACCACTCAACACCATCGAAGAAAGAGTGGAATTCACTTTAGAAGACAATTGTGCCCCTCAGTTAGAAAATTCTTCAATCAATCAAGGCGTGCAAACATTACAAGACCAAATGAGCTGCCCTTTCAAAGGTTTCGTAAGGCGCCTAAATATTCAAGAGTTAAGAGGAGGCCACCAAGGTTTGGACAAGGCAGAACAGGGCATATTAATTCATAAAATCCTAGAAACGCTATTTGCTGAAATTTCAAATTCGAAGATTCTAAAAAGCCTTTCTGAAAAGTCAATTAACCAACTGGTCGAAAACCATACAATAGACGCCATTGGTAGTGAAAACCAACATTATCAATCTATTGAGAAAGAGCGAATTATTCGCATCATCAACCAATATTTAACCTTAGAGAGACAAAGATCAGATTTCGAAGTTATTGAAACAGAATCTGTCGCACAAGTTAGCATTGAGGGGTTAAATTTCTCAACCAAACTTGACCGTATGGATCAATTGCCAAATGGCGACAAACTCATTATCGATTACAAAACCGGCAAAACTGAGCTTGGTCACATTACCGGTGAGACAATTCAACGGGCGCAACTACCCATCTATGCAATTAGCAATGAGGTCGATGGTGTTGCCTTTGCACAAATCACTGCCAGCGAATGTGGGTATAAAGCAGTTAGCAAAGACAGAGAAGCATTTCCTAGTAGCAAACAAGCCCAAAACAAAATGCCAGATTGGGATGAACAATTGAATGCTTGGAAACTAACACTGGCTCAGGCTAGTTTAGATTATCAACAAGGTGTGGCTGCGGTAGCGCCAACAAAAACCGCTTGTGATTATTGTGATTATGAATTACTTTGTAGAGTCGAGAAAACGCTGAATCACGGCTAAACGTTCTTGAGGTAGTCCTTGTGCAATGGTTGAGCGATCTAGGAGTGAAATGTCAATTTGTTTTAATTGATCGAGTAATCTCTCAATAGCATAGGTATCAATACCCAAACAATCAAAAACTTCTAGCAATTGCTCAAAACGTTTTTGTCTGCGCAGTGCGTCTGTAGCAACAATAAAATTAAGCACCGAATCTGCGGATTGTTTTAACAGGTTTTTTGCCAACAAATACCAGTGGGCGCTTAGCTCTGCCAATTGTTGATACTCTTTAGGACACTTCAGTTGTTTACAAAGACTTTGAATACTACTGAGCTCTTGTTGATAGAGCCAAAGTGCAAAACGCACCGCCTCGCTTGTATCTGTTATATCGGCAATATGTAAAATCCCTAGCTTTGTTGTATCCAGCATGGGGAAAAGCTTTTGGTAAGCACCACACTCTAACAAAACATCGAAAAATAGTGCAGGCCTATCATAACAAAGCGCAATAGACATTTCCTTAAAAACACGTTCGGCAACAAGTGAATCTACCTCTCCAGATGCAGCCATTTCTTTCATTAATTGTTTGGTTTCATCAGCAATAGAAAAACCAAATGGATGAAAACGCGAAGCAAAGCGGGCAACCCTTAACACTCTGACAGGGTCTTCTTTAAATGCCTCGGAAATGTGGCGAATTACCCTTGATTGGATATCATTTACACCGCCATAAGGGTCTATTAGATTGCCATCACTATCTTCAGCAATAGCATTAATGGTCAAATCCCGTCGTGATAAATCCGCCTCGATAGTGACTTCAGTGGCGGTATTAAATTCAAAGCCAGTATAGCCGGCGCTCACTTTCCGCTCAGTACGAGCGAGGGCGTACTCCTCGTGAGTAGCGGGATGGAGAAAAACTGGAAATTCTTTACCGACTTGACGATAACCCAAAGCCAGCATCTTGTCGGCTGTAGAGCCAACAACTACATAATCATTTTCAGTATTAATAGTAGCTATGCCTAATAATTTATCCCGTACGGCGCCACCAACTAAATATATTTCCATGATTATTCATCGAAACTATGAAGAGGCCTCTTATAATACACGAATGAGCAACAAGAACAAATTAACCCCAGAGGCCTATCATATCACTCAGGAGTGTGGCACTGAACCGCCGTTTACTGGTAAATATAACAGTCATTATGAAACGGGAGATTATCACTGCATCTGTTGTGATGCTTTATTATTTAAATCCGACACAAAATTTGACTCTGGCAGTGGTTGGCCAAGTTTTTACGACTTGGCAAGTAACGATTGCGTCAAACGTCTAGATGACAACTCTACCGGCATGTTAAGAATTGAAGTTCGCTGTTCTGAGTGTGACGCACACTTAGGTCATGTGTTTCCAGATGGACCCGCACCGACTGGCAACCGTTACTGCATTAACTCTGTCGCGCTAAATTTTTCCGAAAAAAAATGAAACCAATTGCCATCGCTCTAACTGGTGCATCGGGTATGCCTTACACCCTTGCCCTCATCCGAGAGCTAATCCGTACTGAAGAATTAATCTATATTATGATTTCTCAAGCAGGCAACACGGTCATCAGTATGGAGACAGATCTTCGACTTGGTAACAGCACTGCTGAAATTGAGAAAAACCTATGTGATTACTTTGGTGCTAAAAAGGGGCAATTCCAAGTTTTTTCAAAAAACCAGTGGACGGCGCCGGTGGCCTCCGGCTCCAACCCACCACGAGCAATGGTAGTTTGTCCTTGTACAATGAGTACACTTGCAGCTATTGCTCATGGTCATGCTGACAATCTTATGCATAGAGCAGCAGATGTTGTCATCAAAGAAGGCAAAAAGCTGATTCTAGTCCCTAGAGAAACGCCCTATTCAGCCATTCACCTAGAAAACATGCTCAAGCTTGCAAGACTTGGTGTGTCTATTATTGATGCCAACCCTGCTTTTTATCAAAAGCCAGAATCAATAGATGACTTAGTTAATTTTGTTGTTGCCAGAATACTGGATCATCTTGAAATTGATCACCGATTACTACCTCCTTGGCAAGGTAATCAATAGTTAGAATACACCAAAACTGCACTAGAGGTTTTGGTATGATAATATTCTCTTGTTACTCTTTATTGCAGTCACACTATGGTTGACATGGTAAGCAGAAAATCCTGGAATATATTTACTTTGGTGTTTTTCAGCCTTGTTTTGGCAGATATTATTGCACTTAATGTTTTTTCTGAGCCTGGTGTCTTTACGGCTGATAATTTTGCCCTCCACATACTTCTCAAACCACTCATCTTGGTTTCAGCCATTTGTTTTTTATTGAAATATTTAAAGCAAAAACAGCATCATAATTGGCTATTAGTGGCCTTTATGTACTCCTTTCTAGGTGACATAGTACTCCTAGGACAAAGCATTAATAGTCTTTTCTTTATCGGCGGCCTAGCTTTATTCTTCCTTGCACAAGTCGCCTATATTATTTATTTTTATCAATCAGCTGAAAAATTAATTTATTGCAACAGAGTAATCTTAGGCTTGCAAGCGGCTATCACGGTATATGCTATCGGTTTTTATATTTTAATGCTTCCAAACTTGGGTAATCTCTGGATGCCAGTTTTGTTATATTTAATTGTCATCGCCTTTATGGGTTTGGTATCTCTAGGAAGGTTTGGTCGCGTTAACTATAATGCCTTCTTCTACTCAGTTATTGGCGCCCTTGTCTTTATCTTTTGTTCAAGCTTAATTGGTTATCACAAATTCATTGTTGAAATACCTTACGCCAACATCTTTATTATGTTGACGTATTCCATTGCACAATATTTGATTCTCAAAGGTTTTGTCACTCTACGCACTCAAAAGATGCCTAGCAAAGCACTGATTAATGCTTAAAACAAATACTCGCAATTACTGCAAATTGAAATAACTAGTTCAGATCTTTTAACGCTCTTCTAAGTACTTTTCCAACATTGGTTTTAGGT
>CAZZER010000004.1:3408-75423 GCA_964653365.1 uncultured Candidatus Thioglobus sp. | reverse complement strand
CGCAGTTAATCAATAAATGCAAGGAAAGTGTTTTTGGTTGATGAACTTATAAAACGCTTAACTAAAGACCTGTGCATTAAGTTGTTCCATTTTAATCATTACTACCAATTCAGGGTATTTAATCAGGTCTTTCGATTGAGAATAATATCCAAAGAAAAACAAAGTACAATAATGCACTTGGATTTAATTTCTCACTATTAATTACCTAAACTTCACGCTATTATTTTTTTCTAATGACATCATTTAACACAGTTTCGAGATTGTTTTTATGTCTCATAATAACACTGCTATTGACTTTATCTAAAGTCAGTATGGCAAAAGATGACTACTCACCTTTTGATTCGCCAGACTTTTTTGATGAGTTGAATGTTTTCACGACGATCTATACGCAAATTAAACAATTGTATGTGGATGAAATTGATGACAAAACAATGTTTAACAATGCCATTCAAGGATTGGTTGATGGTTTGGATCCACACTCAAGCTATTTAAATCCAAAAGATCAAGCTAATTTAGTTGAAAGTACAATGGGGCAGTTTGGCGGTCTGGGTATTGTTATTTCAACACAGGGAGATTTAATTCAAATTATTTCACCGATTGATGATACCCCCGCTTATCGAGCTGGTTTGCAAGCTGGCGATGTTATTTTAAAGATCGATGATCATCGTGTTAGGGATATGAACCTTGACGATGCTGTTAAATTGATGCGAGGTAAGCCTGGAACAAAAGTAAAGTTGACGATTATTCGCTCAGATAAAGCGCCTTTTGTGCTTGAAATAACTCGGGAGATTATTACCATTACCTCTGTTAAAGGATTTTTGCTTGAGCCGGGTATTGCTTATATTAGGGTTTCAGATTTTCAATTTCAAAGTGCAGAATTGCTTGAAAAAATTGTAGATGAATTAGTTGCTGAAAACGGTGAAAACATCGATTCACTCATCCTAGACTTAAGGAATAACCCTGGTGGCGCATTGATTTCTGCAATTGATGTCGCGAATTTATTTATTGACTCAAATGGAATCATTGTTTACACCGAGGGGAGGATTAAAAGCGCTAATATCACTTTTCCAGCTAAACCGGGTGACATTGTCAACGGCTCACCTATCGTAGTATTAATGAATGAAGGCTCTGCTTCGGCTTCTGAAATTGTTGCGGGTGCGCTTCAAGACCATAAGCGAGCTATTATTATGGGCGCCCCTTCGTTTGGCAAGGGCTCCGTTCAATCCGTGATTGATTTAAAAGATGGTTATGGTTTAAAGCTTACCACGGCTCGTTATTACACTCCTTCTGGAAGATCTATACAAGCTAAAGGAATTACCCCTGATATAGAATTAGACGATATTACATTAACCGAACCTGAAGACTCTGTGGATTTGGGCTCCCTTGAAAAAGACTTAAAAGGTCATCTGTCTGTTGAAGACCCTACTCTATTATCTGAGGAGGAAATAATCCGAACCCAAAATGAAATTAAGGCAAAACAAGACGATGAAATCATTGCGTATTTGAAAAAAGATTATTTTGTGCATGAGGCAATGAATTTGTTAAAAGCCCTAGCAATAGTGAATAAATAATTATGGCAAACGTATTTGCAATAGCGAATCAAAAAGGCGGTGTTGGTAAAACAACTACAGCGATCAACTTAAGTGCTGCACTCCATGCTGCCAATCAACGCGTGTTATTGATTGATATTGATCCTCAGGGTAATGCCACAATGGGTTGCGGTATTGATAAATACAATTTACCACATAGTATTTGTGAGTTGCTTCTGGATGAGTGTACACTAGGACAGGCAATTATTGCTTCGGAGGATGCGCCAGTTGACGTAGTCGGTGCGAATACTGACCTTGTTGCCGCTGAAGTCGCTCTTTTAAAAGAACAAGGTGGCGAAACAAAATTAAAAGAAATGGTTGAAAAGTGGAGAGATAACTATGACTTCGTAATTATTGATTGCCCTCCTTCGCTTAATATGCTGACTGTTAATGCCTTTACTGCTAGTGATGGCGTTATCATACCCATGCAATGCGAATACTATGCGTTAGAGGGTTTGAGCTCTTTGATTGAAACAATTAACAAAATACAGGCAACCAGTAATCCTACTCTTGAGATATGTGGCATCCTTAGAACTATGTTTGATTCACGAAATAATCTCTCAAATGAGGTCTCAGCGCAACTTTCTCATCATTTTGCAAATAAAGTTTTTAATACAATAATTCCTAGAAATGTAAAATTAGCTGAAGCGCCCAGTTTTGGCTTGTCGGCAATCGATTATGCAAAGTCCTCCAAAGGTGCTATCGCCTATGTTGAGTTGGCTGGTGAGTTGATAAGTAAAACTAGAGTGCATTAGAACTTATGGCAAAAAAATCAAAATTAGGAAGAGGCCTTGATATATTGTTGGGTCAAGCTGTTGAAAGCCCAGCGTATGCCCGCCCTAATGATGTGTTGGTCCATATGGCGGTTAATCAATTACAACCTGGCCAATTCCAGCCGCGTTCAAAATTTGATGATTTAAAACTTGTTGAATTGACACAATCTATTGCCACTCAAGGCGTTATTCAACCGTTGGTAGTCAGAGAAATATCTCAAAATCAATTTGAAATTATTGCCGGTGAGCGCCGATGGCGCGCTGCCAAACAAGCTGGACTTAAAGAAGTACCTGTTGTTATTAGGAGAATCGAGGATCAAGTGGCACTTGCTGTTGCGCTGGTTGAAAATATTCAAAGAGAATCTTTAACACCGATAGAAGAAGCCAAAGCATTGTCAAGACTTATTCAAGACTTCAAGATGACGCATGAAGAGATCTCTCAAGTTGTTGGTCGGTCTCGCTCAGCGGTTAGCAACCTTTTGCGTTTACTCAAACTTAGCGAGGAGGTGAAGGCTCTATTGGAGGCTGGTGATATTGAGATGGGCCATGCCCGAACTCTATTGCCGCTGCCCGATGATTTGCAAGCAAAATTGGCACACCAGATTATTGATAGAGGATTGTCTGTTAGACAAACTGAAGTATTGGTTCGTCAGGCACTAAATCCAAGTCCAAAAAATATCAAAAAGTTAAATCCTCAGTGGCTAGAGATGAAAGAGTCGTTCTCCAAAAGACTGAATTCAAAAGTAGAAATTAAGCCTGGTAAAAATGACTCGGGGAAAATCATCATTCATTTCGATTCCAAGCAATCGTTAAAGGATATTTATTTGAAGCTTATATCTTAGTCAAATCCACCGATTCTGGACAATTGCATAGCATTGTAGTTCCAATCCCAATGCATCCAAATACCTACCGCTTTACCAATAATATAACTTTCTGGCACATAGCCCCAAGCTCTAGAATCGCCACTGTTTGATCTGTTATCCCCCATCACAAAGTAATGGTCCTCGGGTACGGTTATTTCTGGGAATTGAACTGAGAATTTAATTGGACTGAGCAAAACATCATGGTTACCACCTTCGATGTTCTCCCTAACATGATTATAGCCACTCATAGCGCGACCTGAATCGACCCCCTTGTAAGGTCCGATGTTATTGTACTCGACGGCATTTCCATTAATAATTAGCTTATCTTTTTGATAAGAGATCTTATCACCGGGGAGCCCAACGACTCTCTTAATAAAATCCGCACCAAGGTAGACCCTGTTTCGCTCGTAGTTGGGATATCTGAAAACAACAACATCGCCACGTTCTGGCTTTGAAAATTCGATTAATTGGGTGTTTGTAACCGGTAATCTTAATCCATAATCAAACTTATTAACAACAATAAAATCACCAGTTAATAAGGTTGGCATCATAGAATTAGAGGGTACACGAAAAGGTTCAAAGACAAAGCCACGGATAAATATCACCAACAACAAAATTGGGAAGAATTCAATTGACCACTGTACAATTTTTGGACGATTATTGTATTTTTCATCTTTGGAAAACTTTAAAAAAACAAGAAAATACACCCAGTTTTGTAATTTGCGTTGCCCCGCTTCTTGTGACTTAATCGCACTTCTATTTTTTGAAAATAAAAGCAAATCAAGAACAACAATAACAAACGCTAACAAAAGAGCAACAAACAAATAAGCAACCACATCCCAAGCAAAAAATGGTTCTGCATTTGCTAGTACTCTTGAATTAATATCGCTGCTCATGTAATGATTTGTTTAGGTAATTTATTTGGCAATTCTTATCAATTTATTTCGCTGATATTCATGCCAATTTGTGTACACAGCTCAGCAAAATTTGGAAAAGATGTTTTTACATTATCTACCCCGCTAATTTCAATGTCATGTTCACAAGCCACAGATGCTATAGCGAAAGACATAGAAATACGATGGTCATGGTGTGATTCAATGGGCGATTGAGGTTTAGAAAATATACCACCCTCTATACGGATACCGTCATCCAGGACTTCATTTTTAATGCCCAGAATATCTAAACCATCAGCCATCACTTGGATACGATCGGACTCTTTAACACGCAACTCTCTTGCGCCAGTTAAGACAGTTTCTCCCTCTGCACAACTTGCGGCAATAAAGAGTGATGGAAATTCATCAATAGCAAGCGGCACTAAATTTTCCGGAATGTGGATCCCTTTCAAATTTGAAGATTGTACGCGAATATCAGCCACCAATTCACCACCGGATAGGCGCTCATTGCTTAGTTCGATTTTGCCGTTCATTAGTTTTAAGATGTCAATCACACCGGTTCGGGTTGGATTGATATTTACTGCTTCAAGGGTGATGTCAGAATCTTTAGCAATGCAGCCAGCCACCATAAAAAATGCTGCAGATGAGATGTCACTAGGTACTTCAATATCGCAAGCAGTCAATGATTTGCCGCCTGTTAGTGATATTCGACCGTTCTTACTTAATACTTCATAGCCAAAGCCTCTTAACATTCTTTCAGTATGATCTCTAGTTATTCCACCTTCTGTGACAGAAGTTGTGCCCTTGGCGTAAAGGCCAGCCAGTAGCAGACAAGACTTAATTTGCGCAGAAGCTACAGGCAGTCTATAGTCAATGGCTTTAAGGTTTTTCCCGCCTTTAATTATTAACGGTGGTTTGCCATCTTGAGATTCTATTTCAGCGCCCATAGCTGTTAAGGGATCAATAACCCTGCCCATTGGTCTTTTTGAAAGGGATTCGTCACCATGCATTTCACTGCTAAAGTTTTGGGCACTGAGTAGTCCTGATATTAGGCGTATTGAAGTACCAGAATTGCCGAGATTAAGAGGTTGGTTGGGTGCTTTAAGTCCATCCATGCCAACACCATGAATAGTGACATTAGAGTCCTCTCGTTCGATGACAACACCCATATCTTGAAACGCCTTAAGGGTCGATAACGCATCCTCGCCCTGTAAAAAACCTTTTACATGAGTAATGCCATCGGCTATTGAACCCAACATGATTGAGCGGTGAGATATTGATTTGTCGCCAGGGACCTTGACTGAGCCTTTTAACGACTGCGCGTGTGATACTACAAAACTACTCATATTTTCCTTTTACTGCCTCTATTAAACCAACCACTTATCGCGAGTGGTTTTTGCATCTGTAAACAAGGTTTCGATGGTTGTAGCTTCTTCAGCTTCAATAGCATCAATTAAATTATCCAGAGTAGCCCTATAGCCCTTTATATGTTTAATGATAGCATCTTTATTGTTAAGACAAATATCACGCCACATAATTGGGTCGCCAGAAGCGATTCGAGAAAAGTCCCTAAAGCCCCCTGCAGCATATAAGCTGGCATTTGGGTTTTGAGAGATAAGATAATTCATAATGGAGAATGCAAGCATATGAGGTAAATGAGATGTCATTCCTAATAATTCATCATGGGAAGTAGCACTCATCATATCGACAGTTGCTCCTGTTGTTTGCCAGATATGTGATACTGTTTCGACAGCTTCACTCGAACTACATTCGGTGGGAGTGATAATCACTTTTCTATTGGCAAAGAGCTCACTATCACTTGCTTCAAAGCCACTCTTTTCTTTGCCCGCAATTGGGTGGGCCGGCACAAAGTTGTCAGGTAAATTACCAAAAACAGACTCTACAACCTTAATAACGCTTTCTTTTGTGCTGCCAACATCAGTAATAATTGTCGAAGGATTAAGATGAGGATGGATATCTCTGAGAATAGACTCAAAACTACCAACTGGTGTCGCAATCACAACTAAATCTGCGCCATCAAGCGCATCTTTAATGTCGGTGGTATAGTCGGTAATAACACCGTTGTTTTGAGCTTCATGTAGTCTTTTTGGGCTTCGGCCAAAGCCAATAACATGATTGGCTTGTTGGGTTTTAATCATCGATTTAGCCAAAGAGCCACCGATTAGGCCAACACCAATAATACAAACTTTATTCATCATAATACTGTTGCTAAGGCCTCCAAAAGACAGTCATTTTCTGCCTCGGTGCCAACAGAAACTCTTAGGTAGTTTGGCATTTCAACTGGGCGGACAATCACGCCTTTTCTTAACAACTTCTTGTAAGTATCAATGGCATTAGTGACTTCAATGGCAACAAAGTTTGCAAAAGAATGAATGAAATTTATACCCAGTTTTTCAAAGCCACGTTCGAGTTGTTTTAGTCCAGCAGAATTTAACCCAACTGCCTTTTGCAAATGCTCAGAATCATTTAGGGCAGCAATAGCAGCACTTTGTGCAATGCTGTTGACGTTAAAAGGGTCTCGCACACGGTTGATTAAATCAGCAATTTCTGAACTTGATATTGCATAACCTACCCGAAGGCCTGCAAGTCCATAAGCTTTGGAAAAAGTCCTTGTTATTATTAAGTTGCTGAATGCATTAAGCCAATCAATTGCGACGTCTTCTTTATTCAAATATTCAATATAAGCTTGATCCAAAACAACTGGAATCTCCCCAGGAACTCTCTCGAGGAATGAATGTAGCTCGTCATCGGAAAGCAATGTGCCAGTCGGGTTGTTAGGGTTAGCAACAAAGATAAGTTTGGTATTGTCGGTTATTGCCTCGAGCATTGCTTGTAAATCATGGCCAAAGTTTCGTGCAGGGATAACAACAGCAGTTGCGCTTAACGTCTTTGTTGCCATAGCGTAGACTGGGAAGGCGTACTGTGAAAAAATGACCTCGTCTTGTTTGTTTTCAACAAATACCTTCGCGATCAGGCATAGCAACTCGTTAGATCCATTGCCAAGTGTTAACGTTTCTGGCGATACGCCAAAGTGATTAGAGAGCGCGTTTTTAAGTGCATAACTGTTGCCATCTGGGTATCGGTTGGAGTCAGCGATAGATGCAACCATTGCTTCGGATACAAGTGGGCTAACACCCATTGGATTTTCATTAGAAGCGAGCTTTATAATCCTTTCAAGGCCCAGTTCGCGCTTCAACTCAGTGGTTGGCTTACCTCCTTGATAGGCTTGCAAGTCAATAATGGATTGTCGAATCTTCATAAAACGGCTGCTGGGTATGAGCCAAGAACATTAAGTTCAGAAACACGACTCTCAACTTCTTTCAGGGCGGCACTAAGATTCATATCATTTTGATGACCCTCAACATCTATAAAGAATAGGTATTCCCATTTGACGCCAGGAATCGGATGCCGTGCCAATTGCAGTAAATTAATATTTTGTGCTTTAAATGGTTCTAGCAAGTCAAAAAGTGCACCAGCTTTGTGTTTGGTAGCAATTAACAGTGAGGTTTTATCCGTACCACCGGCAGGCACAGTATCTTTGCCAATTACAACAAATCGAGTTACATTGCCCGCCTTGTCTTCAATATTTTTTGCCACCCGTTGCAAACCATACAGGCCAAGAGCTGCTTCAGAAGCAATCGCTGCTGAATTTGCCTCATCCTTGACCAAACGTGCCGCAAGCGCGTTTGAGGCTACAGCCTTCAATTCTACATTTGGGTGGTGATTAGCAAGCCAACGCCGACATTGATCAAGCGCTTGTTGGTGAGCATAAATCACTTTAATTTCTTGTGTCTGATCTTGCATCATCAACTGATGGGCGATTGCAATCTCAACCTCTCCACAAATATTTAGTTTGTGGCTGTATAGAAGGTCAAGAGTGCCACCAATAACACCGTTTGATGAGTTTTCAATCGGGGCAACACCATAGTGGGCATTGTCTGTTTCAACTTGATGAAAGATTTCGTCAATATTGCCACAGTCAAGCGTAGAAACAGCGTGGCCAAAATGCTTTAATGCAGCCTCTTGTGTAAAGGTGCCTTCAGGCCCTAGAAATGCAATTTTAAGGGGTTGCTCAAGGGCTAGACATGCAGACATTATTTCCCGAAATATGTGGCCAACATCCCTATCTTTTAGCAGACTTTGGTTGCGCTCAATCACCCGAGATAAAACTTGCGCCTCTCTTTCAGGTCTATAAAAAACACTTTGCGTGTTGGTTTCTTTTTTAACCTTTGCAACTTCGGCTGCTAGATCAGCGCGCGCTGAAATGAGCGCCTGAATTTGTTCGTCCAGGTCGTCAATTTTCTTTCTTAAGTCTTTTAAGGCTTGTTCTTTCATGCTAGTTGTGAATTTTATTAGATTTGAGCGACTTATGTGTCCTCTTTAAGCTTTTGATCTCTCAAATTCTTTCATAAAGTTCACTAAAGCTTCTACACCTTCAGTTGGCATAGCATTATAGATACTGGCCCTCATTCCACCAACAGCTTTATGGCCTTTTAGTGCCAACAGACCTGCATCAAACGCAAGCTCAATAAACTTAGTATTCAATTTATCATCGGCTAGAAAAAATGGCACGTTCATCCATGAGCGGTAACGAGGGTTGATATTATTTGAATAAAAATCAGATTGATCAATGGTTTGATACAATAGTTGAGATTTTTTCTCATTTTGTTTGGCAATTGCTTCAATGCCACCCAAGTCTTTTAACCACTCAAAAACCAAAGCTGCAGCATACCAAGCAAATGTACAAGGGGTGTTGTACATTGAATCATTGTATGCTTGCGAACCGTAATCAAAAAGTATGGGTTGGTTGGGCATTGAATTACCAATTAAATCTTCTCTAACAATGACAACGGTCAAGCCGGCAGCACCGATATTTTTTTGTGCACCTGCATAAATAACGCCGAATTTTGACACATCAATTGGTCGAGAGAGTATTGAGGAAGACATGTCAGCAACTACCGGCATGTTGACTGAAGGAACATAATCAAACTCCAGGCCTGCAATCGTCTCATTCGGCGTGAAATGTAAATAAGCCGCATTTTCGTCAATATTCCAATCAGAGTAATCTTGAATATCCGTAAAGCCACTATCTTTACTACTGGTGCAAATGTTCACATCACAGTAGCGAGCACCCTCTTTAATCGCTTTATCCGACCAATGTCCAGTATGGCTATAATTAGCTGTTTTCTTGCCACACAGTAAATTGATTGGGACCATTGAGAATTGCTGAGAGGCACCCCCCTGCAAGAACAATACTTTGTAATTGTCAGGGATTGCCATTAAATCTCTTAAATCCTGCTCTGCCTTTTTTGCCAGAGCCATAAAATCCACCCCTCGGTGTGATATTTCAATTGCAGAGGCTTTTGCATTCCCAAACTCAAGCAGGTCACGCTGAATTTTTTGCAAAACGGGTTTAGGCAGTGTAGATGGGCCAGCACTAAAATTGAAAATTTGACTCATGAGGTGATATGTTGTAAATTTTTATGGCGTTAATTTTACCCAAGCGTATCTATTACTTTGAGTATTGTATTTCTTAATCAATACCATCGATTTGTTTCGCTTAACAGGAACTAGAATCATCAGTATAATAACGCGATTTTTGAATCTCTGGAAGTTGGTTAAAATCCAACGCTGCCCTCGCAACGGTATTTCTTTTAAAGATTAGCCCGAGACATATTCAATCAACTTTTTTACTAACTACGATGGGTGGTAAGTAAGGCGTCTTATCCTCTTGATTCGCTTTCCTTTAGCTCATTTACTTTTTCTTAGGAGCTGCCATGAATCTTAATAAAATTGCCCTGGTTACTGCAACCTCAATTCTTGCTTTTGCTACAACCGCCAATGCGGTATTGGGCCCAATACCCATTTATTTAAACACCGAGTATAGGACAGCCTCCCCAGTTATTGGTTCCATTGCTTCAACCATCAAAATGACAAAAGGTGAAATTCAACAAACTGGCGTAAATACTTTTACAGAGTTGTTGGCTACTGTTCCATCTGTCACCTTTGAAGGTGGACAAGGAAATTTAGGGGCGCTGCGTATTCGAGGCAATGAAGCGAGCCATACTTTATTATTGGTTGATGGAAGTGTGGTTTCAATCACTGCGACACAACCCAACTTTGACGTTGTGCCGCTCGATCAAATTGAACGTATTGAAATTTCTAAAGGACCTTTTTCGTCACTTTATGGTCCCGGAGCAATTGGCGGTGTGATTCACGTATTTACCAATAAAGAATCAACAAAAGAAAAACAAAGCACAATTAAATTGTCTTACGGCACGCATAACAGTAAAAAAGTCAGTCTTGCCTCCCATTTTAAGAGTGGCGAAAATTACCTTAATTTATCAATGAGTGATTATCATACTGATGGTATTGACGCTACCGGTAATGGTGATTTAGACCCGGTCGATAGAACTTCAAGTAGCGTAAATTTTGGCACGGTTATCACCGATAAAACTCATGTTAAGCTGAATGTTTTAAAAACTGAGGCTGATATTGAATATGATGATTCTTGGAGTACGCCAAAACCCGATAACAATCTTACGCAATTTAATTTAGAAACAACACATCAATTTAGTGAAAAGCTAAACACAAGGCTTGATGTTATGCGTCAAAAAACACAACGTAGAGGTGATAAATACAAGCTAAATACACTCACTCTTATAAACGAGTTATCACTTGAAAATGCCAAGCTTTCAATTGGTTTTTCTGACGTTATTGACAAAGATGTTGACAACAGTAAACAAATAAAGCACACAGACCTATTTACCCAGTGGCAAGGCAATGTTGGTGACAATGAGTTGTCATTTGGCGTTAGATTGGTGGACCATGATAAGTTTAGCACCCATACCACCTATAACCTAAACTGGGCCAAAAATTATTCGGCCAACACCAGGGTAAACGCTGCCTTTGGTAAAGCAACGAATTTACCAAGTCACTATCAAAATAATTTGAATATCACTCGTAACAAGACCAACCTTAAACCTGAACATTCCATTACCTTTGAAATTGGTGCAAATAAGCAATACGACTGGGGAAACATTGACACAAAGATTTACAAAAGCAAATTAAGCAATGCCTTTAAATATTCAGGCACATGGAGTGTTGATGATCATTATATTAATGAAGGCACTGTGGATATTAAGGGGGCTGAATTGGCTGTTAATACTCATCTGGCAGGTTGGGATGTTAACTCCAGCTACGATTACAATACAGCGGTTGCGAAATCTACAGGTTTGCAAAAAGGTAGAAGACCAAACCATTTTATTAACTTAACTTTGACCAAAAGCACTGACAATTTTGACCATAAAGTCAACTTAAGTGCCAAGTCATGGGCATGGGATAAAGATGCGCATACAGACAATGTAAAGTTGGGTGGTTATGGTCTCTTAAATTTATCGACTCGTTACCATTACAATAACTATATGAGTATTTCTCTTAACATTAATAATGCTCTGGATAAAGATTATGAAATGGCTAAAGGTTATAACAATTTGGGTCGCACAATAACATTGGGCACTATCTATAACTTCTAAAAAAACATTATTGTCTTGGAGTGGCGGCAAGGACAGCCCCTTGCCTTGCAACTGCTCCAACAAGATTTGTACATCAACTTAATAGGCTTTTTACGACTGTCAATCAGGAGTTTGAGCATGTTGACATATACACCTTCTCAAGGAGCAAGCCAAACAATTAATCTCTATAATAATTACCATGGATAGCTCATACAAAAAACGCATGCAGAAGAAGAAAGCCTATATTGATTCTAGGATAGATGCTGCCAATATTGACAAAGGTATTATTGTTTTATTAACGGGAAATGGCAAAGGTAAATCCTCATCAGCTATGGGTATGATTTGTAGGGCCTTGGGCTATGATCTAAAAGTAGGCCTGGTACGCTTTTTAAAAGGTGTGCAAGATACGGGCGAAGATTTGTTTCTTAATAACCACCCAAATATTTCCACAGCCTTGATGGAGAGTGGCTTCACTTGGGACACTCAAGACAAGGAATTGGACACCGAAAAGGCTCGCTCAACTTGGGAAAAAGGCAAGGCCTTTTTAGAAGATAAAGATACGAACTTAGTTGTGTTTGATGAGCTTACCTATATGATTAACTACGGCTATCTTGACGAAGACGATATTCTTTTGGCACTTAAGAAACGTCCAGAAAAACAACATGTTGTTATCACTGGTAGGGCTGCAAGCCAGAGTTTAATTGATATTTCTGATACTGTTAGCGACATCAAAGACGTTAAGCACGCTTTTAGAGACAATATCAGAGCACAAAAAGGCATTGATTATTGACTCGAACAACACAACTTCTCTGAACACTAAATATGCTCTGCTAAGTAATCTAGCGCCTCAGATAGGCGGTCTATAGCTACGATTTTCATCCCTTTTAACGGTTTTTTTGGTGCATTTGCTTTGGGTACAATAGCCAGTTTAAAGCCTTGTTTTTGAGCCTCTGAAAGTCTCTCTTGTGCGTTATACACTGGTCTGACTTCTCCGGCCAGTCCAACTTCACCAAAAGCAAGCCAATCTTTAGGGATTACCCTATTACGAAGACTGGAGACAATAGCTAACATCACCACCAAATCAGAGGCTGTTTCACTAACCTTAATGCCGCCCACAACATTGATAAAAACATCCTGATCAAAAGTTGCAATACCTCCATGTTTGTGCAGAATGGCTAATTGCAAGGCAAGGCGATTTTGGTCCATGCCAACACTCACTCGTTTTGGTGCGCCATTAGACTGGTCAACAAGAGCTTGCACCTCAATTAGTATTGGCCTAGTTGCTTCCCTGGTGACCATCACCATTGAACCAGGTGAGGATAGGTTTTCATTTGAAAGAAAAATAGCCGAAGGATTAGTGATTTGTTGCAGGCCTTTTTCACTCATTGCAAAAACACTGATTTCATTTACTGCACCAAAGCGATTTTTCACCGCCCTAATGACTCGGTAACGACCACCGGCATCGCCCTCAAAGTAAAGCACGGTGTCAACCATATGCTCCAATATTCTAGGTCCTGCTAATGCACCACCCTTTGTCACATGCCCGATCATAAGCATGATGGTATTGGTTTGTTTTGCAAATTGAGTCAGCTGTGCTGCGCAATCTCTAACTTGGGTTACCGAGCCAGGTGCTGAAGTTGAGCTATCGCTCACCAGAGTTTGAATGGAGTCAATAACAATGACTTTTGGATTCAGATTTTTTGCCGTTTTAAGTATTTTTTCAAGGTAGGTTTCACTCAGCAATTGAACATCTGAATCAATAGCGAGTCGGTGAGCTCGTTCACTTATTTGCTGGGCAGATTCTTCACCACTGATGTATAGAGTATTTTCGCTAGTGTTGATAAAAGCAAGGGCTTGTAAAATGAGAGTTGATTTTCCAATACCTGGGTCGCCGCCAATTAAGACAACAGATCCTTCGACTAGGCCGCCACCCAAAGTTCGATCAAGTTCGCTGAGTCCGGTTGATAGCCTTCTGTTAGATTGTGCACTTACTTCATTAAGCATTTGCACTTTTGAAGCGGGTAAGTCCCTTAAAGCCTCAGATTTGGCAGCTTTAGTAGGTGTTACAAACACCTCTTCTAAAGTATTCCATTCTTTGCATTCTAGGCATTGCCCCACCCATTGATAATGGCTTGCGCCACAGTTAGCACACACATATTCTACTTTTGTTTTAGCCATGATTTAAAGAATAAATACTGCCTAAAGACTGAGTATTTTCGGAGTGTTTTTTAGTGTGAGCGAAAGAAAGATGCATATCAAGGCATTATGCCTATCTGGTAAAGTTAAAGGTTACTTTTTCATCAATTTATCTATTTCGCTTTTAAAGGCTTCAATGTCTTGAAATTGGCGATAAACAGAAGCAAAACGAATATAAGCAACTTCATCAAGGGCTTGCAACTCCTCCATTACCCATTCGCCTACTTTAGAAGAATGAACTTCACGATCATTTTGTGCCATCAAGCGTCGTTCAATCCTTTGGATGGCTGTTTCGATTTTTGCTGTTTCAACCGGTCTTTTTTCTAAGGCTTTGAGTAAGCCAGAACGAAGTTTTTCTTCACTGAATGACTGTCTTGAATCATCGCTTTTAATTAATCGTGGTAGATTTAAGTCGATTGTTTCACGGGTAGAGTGCCTCTCTCCACAAGAGAGGCATTCCCGACGACGACGCACTTGTGAACCATCGTCGAGAAGTCGCGTGTCCAGTACTTTTGTATCATCAGATTGACAAAATGGACAGCGCATTTTAAGCGAGATTATTACTTATAAACTGGATGTTGTGCACAAAGCGCTTCAACCTTTACTCTAACCTCGTCAATTACTGCAGGGTTTTCAATATCATCACAAATGTCACAAATCCAAGTAGCTAGGTCACGGCAATCAGATTCGCCAAAACCTCTTGTTGTCGCGGCTGGTGTACCCACACGAATCCCGCTCGTCACAAATGGTGATTGCGGATCGTTTGGTACAGCATTCTTATTAACAGTAATGTGGGCCGAATCTAGAGCGGCGTCAACCGCCTTACCTGTTAGGCCTTGTGAAATAAAGCTAACTAAGAATAAGTGGTCATCTGTACCACCTGAAACAACATCATAACCACGAGAGATAAATGTCTCAGCCATTGCTTGAGCATTTACAACTACCTGCTGTTGATAAGCTTTAAACTCTTCGCCTAGGGCTTCTTTGAAAGCAACTGCTTTAGCAGCAATAATGTGCATTAACGGCCCACCTTGGATGCCCGGGAAAATCGCTGCATTTAGTTTTTTCTCAATCTCTTCGTTGGCTCTGGCAAGAATCAAACCACCTCTTGGGCCTCTTAATGTTTTGTGCGTTGTTGTTGTAACAACATCAGCAATAGCCATTGGTGAAGGGTAAAGTCCAGTTGCAATTAAACCTGCAACGTGTGCCATATCAACAAATAGGTAAGCGCCAACTGCATCAGCAATTTCTCTAAAGCGATTCCAATCAATTACACGAGAGTATGCTGAGAAACCAGCAATAATCATTTTGGGTTTGTGTTCATTAGCTAAACGTTCAACTTCATCGTAGTCAATTTCACCAGTTTCAGGCTTTAAACCATATTGAATTGCATTAAAGTTTTTACCAGAAAATGAGGGTGCCGCACCGTGTGTCAAATGACCACCGTGAGCTAAACTCATGCCAAGAATTGTATCGCCTGGAACCAAAAGCGCTTGAAAAACTGCAGCGTTGGCTTGAGAGCCTGAATGTGGTTGAACGTTGGCGTAATCAGCGCCAAACAATTCTTTTGCACGATCAATGGCTAATTGCTCAACAACATCTACATGCTCACAGCCACCGTAGTAGCGTTTGTATGGATAACCTTCAGCATACTTATTAGTCAATTGTGAACCTTGAGCCTCCATGACAGCAGGTGACGTGTAATTTTCTGAAGCAATTAATTCAATATGTGCTTCTTGACGTCCTACTTCAGCATTTACTGCATCAGCGATTTCAGTGTCAACGACAGACAAAGTTTGAGATTTATCAAACATACCCTTCTCCTATTAATAAATGAATAACGAAAGTGAATTATTTTAAACTGATAATACAATTTAGGCAAACAAACTTATCAATATATAACAATCGTTTTCATAATACAAAGTAAGGCCGAATATTTTAAAATATTAATTGAACTTCAATAACTTCTAAGTAATTCTCTTCTTCGTATTATTGGTAGAGATAATGTTCTGATATGGCTCCATATTTGTAAAATTATGTTATTTCTGTGAATGGTAAAATTCAACTTTTTTGATATTGCACACCTAAAATAAATGAAGGTATTAATACTCGGTGGAGGCATAATTAGCACCACTTCTGCATATTTTTTGGCTAAACAAGGCCATCAAGTAAGCGTTGTTGAGCGCCAAAAAAGTGTCGCACTTGAAACGAGCCATGCCAATGCTGGCCAAGTTTCCTTTGCCTACTCTTCTCCATGGGCTGCTCCAGGAGTTCCACTGAAAGCCATTCAATGGTTATTTAGTAAACATTCTCCATTAGTCATTAACCCAATGATGAGTAGCGAAACGATCAAATTTGCTTATAGAATGCTAAAAAATTGCAACCACAAAAGCTACGATATTAACAAAGGCCGTATGCTTAGAATATCTAACTACGCTAGAGAATGCTTAAGTGAAATTGAAAGAGATACTGGTATACAATATGAACAGCGAAAACAAGGTTTTGTGCAAATTCTAAGAACTGCTAAGCAAGTACTTGAAACTAAAAAAGACATTGCCGTTTTAAACAAGTTTGGTACCGAATACAAGGCTTTGGATGTTGAAGAGTGTCTATCAGCAGAGCCCGGCTTGAGGCATGTGAAACACAAAATTGCCGGAGGGCTGCAATTTAGGGGAGATGCTTCTGGCAACTGCTTTAAGTTTGCCAACGAACTTCAAAAAAAGTGCCTTGAATTAGGTGTTAAATTTGAATTTAATACAACAATCGTGAGTTTAAACATTAGTAAGGGCAAGGTCATATCAATTAACACAAATCAAGGCGAAATGGACGCAGATAAGTTTGTTGTATCCATGGGTAGTTATTCTTCTCAATTTCTAAAACCTGTTGGTATTGATATCCCTGTTTACCCTGTTAAGGGTTATTCAATTACTGTGCCTGTTATTAGTGACAAAGATGCCCCGCAATCCACTGTTATGGATGAGACTTACAAAGTGGCTATTACGCGTCTTGGCGATAACGTTCGAGCCGCAGGTACTGCAGAATTGACTGGATTCGATCTGTCGTTAAGAGAAAAGTCTAGAGCAACAGTTAGGCATTCAGTAGAAAGCCTGTTTCCGCATGCAGCTGACATGAGTGAAGATCAATTTTGGACAGGACTTAGACCAATGACGCCTGATGGTACGCCAATTATTGGCAAAACACCCATTGGAAACCTGTTTTTAAATACCGGGCATGGCACTCTAGGTTGGACCATGTCAACTGGGTCTGGTAAATTAATCGCCGATATTGTTTCTGATAACGAAACTGCTATACCCCTAGACGGTCTTGAGATGACTAGGTATCCGTATTCTAACAAGGTGGTTTAAATTTATGTCCAGGGCATGCATTGCAACTATCAACTTACAGGCGGTTAAAAGCAACTACTTGTATGCAAAAAAAATAGCACCCAACTCTAAAGCTATAGCTATTGTCAAAGCCAATGCGTATGGACATGGAGCAATAGAAGTCGCATCCTACCTTGAAGATGTTGCTGACGCCTATGGAGTAGCATGCATAGAGGAAGCTATTGAATTAAGAGGAGCTGGCATTCAACAAAAGCCCATCCTTCTCTTGGAGGGTGTTTTTGAAGAATCAGAGCTTGCATTGGTAGAAAAACACAACCTGATGGTTGTTGTAAGTAGCGACCTACAGCTTCAATGGGTTTTAAATGCATCACTCAAAGAATCAATTACTGTATTTCTAAAATACGATTCTGGTATGTGTCGTCTCGGTTTTCATGAAAGTGGCTTTAAACTTGCCCTAAATGCTTTGGAGAAAAGCAACAATGTTGCTGACATTGTTTTGATGACTCACTTCTCAAAAGCGGACGAACCATACGATATTTTTACCCAAAACCAAATCGACAACTTTAATCGTATCGCTAAAGAGTCTGGTCATCCTTCTTCAATAGCCAATTCTGCTGGGATTGTTGCTTGGCGAAACTCTCATAAACAATATAATCGCCCTGGCATTATGCTCTACGGCGCATCCCCATTCATTGAGGCTAGATATCAAAAAAATCTTACTCCTGCCATGACACTTTCTTCGGTGTTAATTTCAATTAAAGATTTTAAAAAAGGCCAAGGCATTGGTTATGGATCACGTTTTATTTGTGAGCAAGATATGAAAATTGGCGTGGTTGCAGTAGGATACGCTGATGGTTACTCACGCCACGCTAAAGACGGCACCCCGGTTTATATTAACAACACCAGGTCAAGAGTAGTCGGTAGAGTCTCAATGGATATGACAACGATTGATCTAACCCATGTACCCAATGCGAAAATAGGCGATCGTGTTGAGATGTTTGGTGAAAATATTACCATCAATGAAGTTGCAGAATTTTCAAACACCATATCTTATGAAATTCTTACAAAAATCACCAAGCGAGTTTATAAAAATTACCTTAAATAATAATCACTATGAAAATATCTAGATTCGAAACTAACGACCGCTCGAGTCGTGCAGTTATCCATAACCACACCTTGTACCTTACAGGGCAGGTCGCTGAAGACCCTAACGCTGACATTAGTGGGCAAACTCAGAGCATGCTGGATAAGGTTGAAGGTTTGCTCAACACCTATAACAGCTCCATGGAACATCTTCTCTCGGCAACTATTTACCTCAAATCAATGGATGATTTTGCCGCCATGAATGCTGTTTGGAATGCTTGGGTACCCAAAGGTTTTGCACCAGCGAGAGCGTGTGTACGCGCTTCAATGGCACGTGAAGCCTTACTAGTTGAAATCTCAGTTATTGCTGCAATAAAAGATTAAATCGAAAAAATTATTGGCCACAACTCACTTGTTGTATGAGAATTTGAAATTATCATCTAAACATTCAACACTGATATAATCCAATTCCGATTTAATTACCAATTAATCATGCCAGCAGAAATACGAAAAACCCTACTTCATGTTGAACAAACTCTTATCGAAGGCGGTAAAGTTGCAGCTACACCTTTAACACTTATTGCAGCCATTGCTGTTGTTAAGAACCCTTGGTTGTCCAAAGACGGCAATGATGTTTTTGTAGAAGATTTAAAGCCCGGTATTCACGACGTTGCCCCTGGTTTAGGAAAAATGCTTTCTGATATGGTAATTAAAGAAGCAGGCTCTGGAGAAGTAATTGAGGGTTATGGCAAATCCGCCGTTGTTGGTTTGCGTGGTGAGGTTGAGCATGCTTCTGCACTTATTCACACATTACGTTTTGGCAATTTTTACCGGGAAGCAGTTGGTGCAAAATCGTATTTGTCATTTTGCAATACTCGTGCTGGCGCCAATGCACCAATTTTAATCCCACTGATGGATAAAAACGATGCCGGTCGTCGATCGCACTATTTAACCATTCAGCTGGCAATTCCTGATGCACCAGCAGATGATGAGATTGTTATTGCTCTAGGCGCTTCAATCGGCGGGAGGCCTCACCATCGTATCGGTGATCGTTATCAAGATCTTAAGGATCTGGGTCACGACGTAGACAATCCGGCAAGCGTTTAAATATTAGCTAAACGCTGTCACCCTCTTCTGTATCAGCAGATTCGATTGCTTCTTCAGCAATAACCTCCATAGCAACAGCCGTTGGCCTGTGCGCCATAACTTGGAAGTGTGCTTGTTCAGCCTCTTCAACATCCTCATGAATAAACATCATAAACAGAACAATGAGGGCAATGGCTAAATGGATAAGACCCAAGTAGAGTAAAAATCCCGTTGCATCAAAGACATCAAGAAAGAAACTCATTGTAAAAGGGCCAAGTGCTGCAAAAGAGCCATATACAAGAACAATGGTGCCACTAGCACTAACCATTTGCTTAGGTTCTAGTCGGTCATTGGATTGTGCAACACCTAAAGCATACAAAGGCAAAGTGCAACCACCTATTAAGCCACTAAACACCAAAAAGACAGGGGTTGAAAAATCAACAAAATGAAGCACCAAGCATATTGCAACCACACTTGCACAGCATAGAATAATCACCTTTCTGCGGTCAATTTTATCGGAAAGCCAACCGAGGGGCCACTGGAATGCAGCACCAAAACCCACAAAAAGAGTCATAAAAAGTGCTGTTTCTGGAATGTTCAGGCCTTTTTTAATGGCGTAAATCGTGCCTAAACCAAAAAATGCCGCGGAAGCAAGGCCTGAGATACCAAAAGTTGCCATGCCAGAAGGAGATGCTTTCCATAAAGCTATAACACCAAGTGACTCTTGATCTTCAATAACAGGCGATTCTATTTTTGTCAAAAGTATGGGAATTAACGAGACTGAAAGCAAGATAGAGGCTAATAAAAACAAATTAACACCAGATGGATCATCAACCACAAACAAACCTTGTCCTAGAGCAAGACCACCCCAAACAACCACCATATGGATAGAGAATATCTGCCCTCTATTTTGGTTGTTGGATATAGCGTTAAGCCAGCCTTCAACAATAATCATTATTCCTGCGACACAAAAACCCGATAACAATCGCGCGATAAACCAAACTGGTGGTTCAATAAAAATGATTTGCAACAAAATTGCTGTTGAAGCGATTGAGGCAAATGCAGCATAAGTACGGATATGGCCAGTTTTATTTATTTGTTTTGGCGACACAAGTGCACTGGTTAGAGCGCCAATAAAATAGCCCGACATAACCCAACCAATGGTGAGAACTGCAAAACCTTCGGATTCAGCTCGCCAGCTACTAAGCGTACCTTGTAGCCCGTTACCAAGGCTGATAAACAAAACGCCCAAAAACAAGGGCCAAGTTGCAAGCATAACGGTTCTAAGCATAATGATTTCCGATCTTAATTAAGGCAAACCCTTTACGTAGTATTAACAACAAAAAGGCGGGCTAGAAAATTTAAAGCGCGAATTTTAATGTATTATTCAACCGCAAATAAACAATTATGATAAAGTGTTTTTCATGAGCATCATACGCCGAAAAACGATGTTAAAAACAATCATTATGGCTGTCTTACTTTCGATATTTTCAAACACCAATGCGAACCTAGAAATTGGTGACCCCGCGCCCGATTTCAATCTGCCAGATCAATACGGCAGTAATCACAACTTAAGTGATTACTACGGGCAATGGCTTGTTCTTTATTTTTACCCAAGGGACGACACCCCAGGTTGCACAACCCAAGCCTGTGATTTTAGAGATGCTGTAGAGCGAATTATCAACTCAAGAGCCATTGTGTTTGGCATTAGTGTTGATAGTATCGAGTCACATAAGGCGTTTTCCGATAAATTCAAACTGCCCTTCTCTCTGCTTTCAGATGCCAGTGGCGAGGTATCAGAGTCCTATGATTCTTTACGAAACTATTACTTAATCAAACTTGCCAAACGCAACACCTTTATTATTGACCCTAAAGGGAATATTGCTAAGATTTATCTTTCGGTTGACCCAAATAGCCATTCGAAAATGGTGCTTGACGATTTAAGTGTATTACAAAAAGCTCTTGATTGAAACCGACTTAGTTTTGATTCGCCAAATTTTGTTTTTCACTTTTTGGCATTTTTTTAATTTCAGCTTCCCTCTTTAACGCTTCACTGCGATTTACTGATTGCTCTTGGTATACTAGCCGACAGGGCTGGTGAGTTCGGGTATATTTAGCTCCACCTTTAAGTTCTCCATTGTGTTGTCTTAGTCGTTTGTCAAGATTGTTTGTTATCCCACAGTAAAGGCTTTTATCCCCGCATTCTAGCAAATAAACTGTCCAGTTAATTTGGGCTTCAGACATGCAATTGCTTTGCCTTCATCTGGTTGGGTATTGGCAGATTTAACAACCCCAAGATACTTGGTGCGACAGAAAGTTGAGAGACTATTGACTCCTCAATGCCGGGGCGTGGATGACCGATATCATAGTAAGGAGTCCAGCGTTCGACGTCACTGGTTCCTCCGTGAGTACCCAGATCTGTAAAACCATGATCCGCCGTAACAAGAATTCGATATCCCGCACTTATCCAAAGAGGTATATGTTGAGCCAGCTGATCATTCACCATCCAAGCTTGTTTTGAGTATTCGGGGGAGTCACCACCATATTTGTGTCCAATAGCATCGCAGCTTGAAGAGTGGATCATTAAATAGTTTGGCTGATAGCGCTGAATCAACATGCTGGCTTGATTCATTAAATCATGTTCAGAAAGTAGTGAAATATTAAATGACGTAGCGCCAATTTCAGAATAGAATCTTGCGTGTTGTATTGGTTTATTTGGGTCGTTAACTTCTTGGTCTGTTACTGGATTGTATGGATCGGTATTATACAAAGTGGAAAAAAAGCTGTGTGCAGCAGCAGCTGTAACAAGGCCATGCGCCTTAGAAATTGAAAAAATATTGTCAAAATTTGATTGGCGCAAGTTGTCATTCGACGTGATGCCGTGCTCATGGGGCTCAAGACCGGTATGAAGTGTTTCATAAATTGGCGCTGAGAGCGTTGGCAAAACAGCCAGCATTTTCATTCTCCTGGCTTGATTGGATTCCACGAGAGCTTCTAAATAGCCACATTGATCAATGGCTGTTTCGTACTTGAGTCCATCAACTATCACTAAAATTACTTTAAACATTTCCCTCCCCGATTATTGTTGCGCAGCATCAACGTACAATTAAAGATTCGACTAAATGCCGATAATAAGAAAATGGTGGATGTGTTCGATCTGGATCTTTGCCCTCTTCATCCCAATAGCGCAAAGCAATGCATTGCTCGAGAAAATCATTCTTTTCAAATTCTTCGACCTCTTTGGCACTCATTGGTCCGCCCTGTAAGTTAAGTGTGTGAACGGAAGCTGGTGAAAGCCGATCAAAATATTCGGGTTTAACAGCGCATAAATAACGCTTTGTGGCTACGTGTTGACGAATTGGCTCAACAACGGATTGAGGGAAGAAATCTTGCAAAAAGTTAGCGCCAGCTTCCTCGTGGTAATTATCTGTACCTTTGGCTAGTACACTCTCGGGAATTTCATTTTTGTAGTGGCCGATATCATGCAACAAGCTTGCAACAATCAAGCTGTTATCGGCGCCAGCTTTTTCAGCACACTCTGCAGTTTGCAGCATGTGTTGTGCCATAGTTACTTGTTCGCCCAGATACGATTCTGCGCCACGACGATCAAACACATCCTCGATATGATTAACTATATTATTGGCATTCACTTCAGTCATATTACGGGTCTTTTTCCAATACATTTAAAAGGCTGTATAAGCCATCTAAGTCGGTATAAGCTCCTTGCAAATGGCGCTTACCATCCTTTGAAAAAGCAGTTCTGGCATGCATAACTCGTGTGTTGTCAAACAGCATTAGGTCTCCAGGCGTTAACTTAAAAGTCACCTTTAAATCCTCCCTTTCAATAATTTCCCCCCAATGACGATAGGCTTGATAATAATCACGAATTTTTTCAAAGGGCAGCTTAATGGTATCAATGGAGCGGTTGTTGTACCTGACTTTAATCACTTCGTTTTTATCGTTGACCTCAATCATTGGCACGCGAGAATGTAGATCGGTCTTTTCATCAGAAAACCGAAAATTTATCCATGTATTAGCCAAGGTTTCAAAATTTTTTGGGCTTTCTTCACGCAAAACTTGCGCAGCTTGAAAGCCATCAACAAGTACTGAATCGCCACCCTCTGTCGAGCTTTCTAGGCAGTGTAATAATTGTACGGTGGGCACTGGGTCGCGGTATGGATTGTCGGTATGCGATCCGAGCCCCATATTTGTATAAGCAAGATTATTTGGGTTTACCTCGGTGCGTACCTCAAAGATTGCGCCGTAATTTGTTTCGCGGGTAAATCCTATTTTTGCAATTACTTTCAGCACTTGTCCTTCAATACAAGGCACACTTTCCAAGATGCAAAAACCAAAATCTCTAACGCACGTCAAGGCGTCAATTTTTCCTTGCTTGGTTTTGCGCATATCATCAAAATCAACTCTTGGCAGGTTGCCCGAAAAGCTACTCTTTTGCCACAGTTTCTTATTTACTGCACTTCGATCATCAAATTGTTGATTCAGGTTATAACAATTATCTCTCAACCATTGTTCGGTAAAAACGGATAAATGGTTTTCTGGTTGAAAGAGTGCACGCACATTGCCGTCTTTATCTTGCTCAACTTTCTCAATAAAAGTGTCCTGTGGAATTTCTATTACACTGAGCAGGCGCTGACCGTTGGCCGAATTACGAGAAGTTGGCATTTGGCAATGATCGCGCAACCAGTGGCTATATAGACGACTCTGCATGCCATCGTGCCAATCAATTAACAACTCATCGCCAACAATCGAAAGTGCTTTGATTAAATCCATTTTTCTTCCCAGCTTAGCGCAAGATAATTGAGGCTAGTATACATAAGACAATGAGTTTACCCAATGATTACAAGGTAGTTATTACAGTCTTTTATAGTGAAAATGAAGATTCATGCATCTGAAGTCATCAAACTCATTTTTTCCTCAGGGTTCTCTTTAAATGAGTGTTTTCTGTAAAAAACTGAGAAAAACAAGCTGTTTTTGGCTAATAATAACCACTTAGGTGTATTTTTTCAATATGAAAAGCTTAAAAGTGAAAATTTTCCAAATTTTTTGCACTCGAACTAAATGCTTACTTTTGTCGTTATTTAGAGCTATAGGTGGAAATTGTTCTTAAAAGCTAGTGATGAAGCTTTCTTTGTTGTGTGCTTTGCATGGCACTGTGATACCAAGCTAGTGCTTTATGAAGCTGAGATTCATTGACATTAAGATGTCTGCAAAAGATCTTCTCTTTATCGTTTTTGGATTTAGATTTATCGGCTTGGCTTTGAATTTCTTTCATTGTTGACAATTTCCCAATGCCTAATGCAAAGCAGGTTTGCTAAGTTGAGTTAAGTGAACAATATATCTAAGAGTGGTTTGATCTTTATCTGAACCAAACGGCCAAGCCGTGAACAGCTTTAACTCGTCAATATCTTCCTGAATATTGATAGGGTTGTCTTTTATGTCGATAATTTCCATTTTGCAAACGGCATAATTAAACTGCCCTCCTTTTTGTTCGTTTAGAATAATTTGATCGTTAAGTTGTAAATTTTGTAAAAAATTAAATGATTGACTGACATAAATGACAACAGTGCCTGAATCTGAGGGAAAGTAACTGGCAGATAATCTACCAAGTCCGACCTCCAACACTTCGTCGCTAACTCCTTCTAAAACAACAAAATGCTGATTGTTTTTTTTTAATGTTAAGTGCAATACTGGAACAGCGTTAATACTTGACCAGTGTTTATTGTTTGCTTGGGCAGACATTGATTATGCCTTAGCAAAAAGGTGCTGCTGGCGGAAGGAGAGACCACCAGCATCAGCCGGTACCTCATCTACCCCAAGGAGAGGATTGTGGTAGAAATGTTCGAGGTTCTTTGTAATTTGTTTTTTCATAATTCAGTAGCTTCAAGGTTATAAATTAAAAGCCTAAATAATGGTGTTTTTAGCCATTAGGGCGTTCGCTTGCTTATAGCCTGTGATAACATCGAGCTTAACGTGCTAAGTTATCGCCATCTTACGATTGCCAACAAAAAGGAGAATGTGAAACACTTCGCCCTAATTGACCAAAAACAATGATTCTTAGTTTAGGCTATTGATTCCAATGTCAAATGTTTTATAAGTGAAGTTTTGGTGAAGATTGTATGAAGGTTGTTTTGTTTATCTGATTTTTAACTACAATAATGCCTTTTAAGACTCCTATATAAATATGCAACATATTCTGATTGTTGAAGATGATAGAACCATTGCTGAAAGCATTGAATTCATTTTAGAAAAAGATTCTTTTACTTGTCAATGGTTTGACAATGGCCATGCGGCGCTTGATTATATTGACAACAATACGGTTGATTTAGTGTTGCTCGATATAGGACTTCCAGACATGAGTGGTTTTGATGTCTTGCGCAAGATTCGCACTAAATCAGAACTACCCGTGGTAATCATATCTGCTAGAGATGATGAAGCCGACCAAGTTTTGGGTTTAGAAGGATTAGGGGCGAATGGCTATGTAACGAAACCGCTAAGCCCAAGATTGGTGGTGGCGCACGTTCGCGCCCAACTGAGACATCTTCGCACCGATATTAACGTCTCACAGTCTAGCTTTAGCATTAACGATGCCATGCAAAAAGTCGTTTTTTGTGCTCAGGATTTAACCCTAACCCCTGCTGAATTTAAAATACTTTCTCATTTAATAAAGCATCCAAATCGAGTGCATTCCCGCGAATATTTACTGAGCATTATTTGGGATAGACCTCATGGTTCGGATGTTAAAACCATTAACACACACATCAAATCGATTCGCAAGCGCTTGCACGAGATTGATAGTAAAAATGAATACATCGAAACGCATCGCGGTATTGGTTACAGCTTGATTGAATGAAGCCTTTCAAATTCAATATCGGCACCAAGCTCTTTATTCTATATTTCTTGATTAGTAGCTCAATTGTTTGGCTTATCGCGCACCGAACAAGCGAACAGTCTGCAGAAGAGGTGATGATTGACGCCTCAAATCTGTTGGGCCAAATAGCCGCGCATCATATTGTTAATGATGGCATTGATGTGGATACATTTAGCAATGTTATTTCCGGTTACCTCAATCCCCAAATTGGCCCCCATAAAGATCATTTTCTCACCAACTTAGAGGTCTATCTTACGGATGAGTCCGGTAAGGTTATTTATGATTCACGTGGTTCGTCGCTTGGAAAAGATATGAGCCAGCACAAAGAAGTAGTCAATGCACTTAAGGGTAATCACGGTATTCGCAAAATACCTTATGATCCTAACAATGAAAAACCATTAATTGCCGCAAAGGCTCTGTATGTTTCAAGCCCGGTTTTCGACTTAAAAAAGAACATTGTTGGTGTGCTTGTTGTTGTAAAACCCATGCTTCTACTAACACCCTATTTTGACAAAGGCGCTGTGCAAATATATGAGTACGCCCTGTATATATTGTTTGTCTCCTTAATCTTTGGTGGTTTTGCAAGTTATATTGTCTCTCGTGATACCAATATTTTGGTCAGATACACAACTCAACTTTCCAAAGGTGAAAATGCGCCCAAACCTCATATTAAGAACGATGAATTTATCAAGCTCACTAAAGCCATTGAAAAATTGCGTGGTGATCTAGAGCTCAAAGACAACGTAGAAGAATATATAAACACCTTGGCTCACGAATTACGAACACCAATTACTGGTGTACGAGCAACAGCAGAAAACCTACTTTTACCAATGGATGACGAGCAAAGGAAGCACTTTATCCAAAATATTCTTGACTCAAACAAACAGATGGATAAATTGGTAACTAGATTGTTGGAGCTTTCGCGTATTGAAAGAAGGGAGAATTTAAAAAATGTAGCCACGCTTAATATCAAAACTATTGTCGAAAATGTTTTAAAGGCACCAAGCCGCGTTCGCGCAATTGCCAATAAAAATCTTAGTGTAGAGTTTGAAATTGAGCAAGATGGAAAAATAATTGCTGAGAAATTGTTACTAGAACAGGCTATTGGCAATATTCTTAATAATGCCCTTGATTTCAGCCCAATCGAGGGCACTATTACAATTAAAGCAACTGAAACCAATACGGCAGTTAACATAGTTGTTTTGGATGAAGGCCCAGGTATTCCCGAACATGTGATGCGCAAATTATTTACGCGATTTTTTTCAGTTTCTAGGCCAGACACAGGTAAGCGAGGAAATGGTTTGGGCTTGCGCTTTGTTAAGAAAATCATGCAGCTTCACGGCGGGGAAATAACACTGCAAAATCGCTTTTTACAGGGCGGCGCTGAGGCAAGATTGCGCTTTCCGATACGGTAGATATTTCAATCTATATTGCCACCCTGTTAGCGCGCAAAAAACTATCGATTTTTCCAATCGACAAGTCGAAAAAATATCGTTACTCGAGTTATGAACAATCAATACTTATATGGTATTATTCGCAGATTTTATAGTTAGGACGCTACGACAGATGAAAATCATTATACCAATCAAGCGTGTACTTGACCCTTACACACAAGCTCGCGTTGACAAGCAAACACAAAGGGTTGATTTAACCAATGCCAAGATGGCGATGAACCCTTTTTGTGAAATTGCTGTTGAAGAGGCGCTTAGATTGCAAGAAAGCGGCAAAGCAAGTGAGACAATCGCTGTAAGCATTGGCTCTGATAAAACAGTTGACACACTTAGAACAGCACTTGCAATGGGTGTAGATCGTGCTATTTTTATTAAGACTGAAGTCGATGCTGATCTGCAACCGCTGCATTTGGCCAAAATCCTTGCTAACGTTGTTAAACGTGAAGAAGCAGAATTGGTCATCATGGGCAAGCAAGCTGTCGATAACGACAATAATCAAACCGGGCAAATGCTCTCGGGTCTTCTTGATTATTCCTTGGGCACTTTCATTTCAAAATTCACTTTAAGTGAAGATATGCATGGTGTTGAAGTGAGTCGAGAAATTGATTCAGGAATTGAACAAAGAGGGCTTAACCTTCCAGCAATTGTAACCGTCGATTTGCGTTTAAATGAGCCAAGATATGCCTCTTTGCCCAATATTATGAAGGCAAGATCTAAACCGCTCGAAACCGTGGAGTTGTCGAGTCTTGACATTGATGTAAGTCCTCGAGTTAAAGTCGTTAGTGTTGAGGAATCTGGTACCAAGGACAGAGCAGCGAAACAAGTGTCATCGGCAAAAGAATTGCTTAATGAATTAAACCAAATGGGAGTACTCTAATGTCAGCCTTAGTTTTAATCGAATTACATGGTGCAGAAATCAGCGCCAACTCACGTGCTGCAGTGACTGCTGCTACCCAATTATCGGATACTGTTGATGCACTTGTATTAACTAACGATGCTGCAAACGCTGACGCAGTAGCTTCACTAAGCGGGATCAGCAATGTCAAAGTTATAGCTGACCCGGTGCTTGAACATGTGTCTGCAGGTATCGCAAGTAAACTCATTGCTGAGGTTATGGGCTCTTATCAATATCTAATTGCAGGTTCTGCGACCTACAGTAAAAATATTGTGCCTGTTGTTGGTGCTCTGCTTGATGTTCAACCGATATCGGATGTTTGTGAAATTAAATCAGC
Organism: uncultured Candidatus Thioglobus sp.; assembly: GCA_964653365.1. GTDB lineage: Bacteria > Pseudomonadota > Gammaproteobacteria > PS1 > Pseudothioglobaceae > Pseudothioglobus. The sequence goes on along the minus strand of CAZZER010000004.1, from coordinate 46,489 downwards.
TAACACCTTCGTACGCCCTCTCTATGCTGGCAACATCATGGCGACAGTTGAGAGCAGTGACGAAACAATCCTAATGACAGTTCGCCCAACGGCATTTGATCACACAGAAGATGGTGGTTCGGCCTCCATTGATGTGTTGTCCACTTCTGTTCCAGACTCAAACTCCACTTTTATTTCACTTCAGGAGTCTCAATCTGAGCGTCCAGAATTAACTACAGCAGACCGTATTGTTTCTGGTGGTCGAGGACTTGGTTCGCAGGAGAACTTTTCTTTGATTGAGCAATTAGCAGACAAACTCGATGCCGCGGTTGGTGCATCTAGGGCAGCTGTTGATGCAGGATTTATCTCTAATGATTATCAAGTAGGTCAAACAGGTAAGGTGGTTGCGCCCAAATTGTATTTGGCCGTTGGTATTTCCGGAGCCATTCAACATTTAGCTGGCATGAAAGATTCGCAAGTGATTGTTGTTATTAATAACGATGCAGATGCGCCAATGGCTAGAATGGCAGATCTTGTATGGAATACTGATTTGTTTGGCGCTGTTCAGGAATTAATCGATAATACTTAATATATTCGTTTGAGGCAAACAAGATGGAAAGAGAATCGATTGAATACGATGTTGTTGTTGTTGGTGGCGGGCCTTCAGGCCTTGCTTCGGCTTGCAAATTAAAGCAGCTTAATCCTAACCTTTCGGTCTGTTTGCTTGAAAAAGGCTCTGAGATTGGCTCTCATATTATCTCTGGCGCCGTCTTTGAGCCAGGAGCCTTATTTGATCTCTTCCCAGAAGATGCTCAAAGCTGCCCTTCATTAAATAATAAGGTGAAAGGGGATGATGTTTATTTTCTAAGAAATAATGCCAAAAGCATCAAGGTGCCATCGTGGCTTACACCGAAAGGTCTTCATAATCATGGTAATTACATCATCTCCTTAGGTGAGTTGTGTCAATGGCTTGGTGAAAAAGCAATGGAATTGGGTGTGGATATTTTTCCAGGCTTTCCTGCTGAAAACTACTTAACTGATGAAAGTGGACGAGTTTGCGGCATTGTAACACCAGACATGGGCATTGACAAAGAGGGTAATGAAAAAGGCACCTGGGCACCCGGTATGAATATTATGGCCAAACAAACCATCTTCGCAGAGGGTGCGCGTGGTCATATTGGTAAGCAATTGATAAAAGACTTTAATCTTGACGAGGGCAAAACACCACAACATTTTGCCATTGGCTTCAAAGAAATTTGGGAAGTGGAAAACGACAAGCACGCTGAGGGTGATGTGCTACACACCATTGGCTGGCCTTTAACTCAAGGCGCTTCGGGTGGTGGCTATCTATATCATGCGGATAAAAACCGTATTTCTGTTGGTTTGATAGTTGACCTAAACTATAGCAATCCACATCAAAATCCCTTTAAAGAATTTCAGCAGTATAAAACCCACCCTGTTATTAAGAAATATTTAGAGGGTGGTAAGCGAATTTCTTATGGCGCTAGAGCGATAAGCAAGGGCGGCCTAAATTCATTGGTGAAAATGGATTTCGAAGGTGGCATGATTATTGGGTGTGATGCTGGCACATTGAATCCGGGCAAAATTAAGGGTAGCCATTGCGCTTTGCAATCCGGCATCCTTGCAGCTGAATACATCAATAAAGTACTAAATGAAGAAGTTTGTGACTTTGATGATTTATTTAAGTCTAGCAACCTTTATAAAGAGCTTTACCAGTCAAGAAATTTCAGTTCTGCATTACATAAATTTGGTTTTTATCTTGGCTCGGCTTACAACTATATCGACTCTAATGTTTTTCAAAACAAATTGCCCTTCTCAATTAAGGACAAACAAAAGGACTCAGAGAGCCTAAATTTAGCCAACAAGGCAACAATTAAAGAATACCCTGCCCCAGACAATCAATTAACTTTTGATATTACCTCCTCGCTGTTTTTATCAGGCACTAATCATGAAGAAGATCAGCCTGTACATTTAAAGCTAAGCGATTTAAGCATTCCGTTAGGTGAGAATCTGGCGAAATACGCAGAACCTGCACAAAGGTTTTGCCCAGCTGGTGTTTATGAGATTATTGAGAAAGAAGGCCAAGATTGTTTTCAGATTAACGCTCAAAACTGCCTGCATTGCAAAACATGCGACATTAAAGATCCAGCACAAAACATAACTTGGACACCACCTGAAGGCGGTGGTGGGCCAAACTATATCAGTATGTAACTATGCGCTAAGCGCATTGATTGGCAGTAATAATAACGGTGTTGACGATCTCATCAACACTACAACCTCTTGATAAGTCATTTACTGGTTTTTCTAAACCTTGCAGTATTGGCCCAACAGCATCTGCACCTGAAAATCTCTGAACAAGCTTGTAGCCGATATTTCCTGCGTCTAAGGTTGGGAAAATCAATACATTGGCAGGCGCAACAAAAGATGTCTCTGGAAATTTAAGATTCAGCACCTCGTTATCAAGCGCAGCATCTAATTGAATGTTGCCAACAATATCAGCATTCAAGTTTGCCTTATGACACAAACTGGTTGCTTGACTCACCTTCTCAACCTGCTCATGTTCAGCACTTTTATTTGTTGAAAAGGAAAGCATGGCAACTTTAGGTTTTATTCCTAAAAGATCATTGGCAGAGCGGATGGTGCTTTTTGCTATCTCGGCCAAGTTTTCAGCGCTTGGGTTGATATTCATTGCACAATCGGAGAACAACATTTCACTGCCGTACTTTTGATGATTTTCATCAAATAACATCAAAAAGAAACTGGAAACCAACCGTGATCCTGGGGCAACACCAACAATTTTCAATGCGTTGCTCAAGACCTGTTGGCTTGGTGTGATGGCGCCAGTCACTATGCCATCGACTTCGCCACGTTGCAGAGCAAGCATGGCAAACACGACGCCTTGTTTAACAAAATCAGTTGCCTCTTCAAGGCTCAAACCTTTGCTCTTACGCAACTCATACAAAGTATGAGCATAATCTTGCTGCATCAATACATCATCAGAGTCAATAAATTCAATAGAAGTGTTTTCAGTACTGCCTAGTTGCGAAAGTTTGAGATTTACTCGTTTTTTATCACCCAGTAGGACAACTTGAGCAAGACGTTGTTCATCTATCAATAAAGCTGCTTTTAAAACCCTGTCATCAGTGGATTCGGGTAATAAAATTCTTGGACAGTTCTGCCTTGCATTAATCGTCAGTTTATCTAGTGATGTCATTGTATAAGCCTTATTAAGAACTAGCCAGTTTACATTAAAAAGCAGGGCTATATTAGCCCTGCTTTGGTTTGGTAGCCATCAACCTACCCATATGGAGAAGAGGCTAGAAACATAACCTCAGGATGTTTTTCTACCTATGCTGCTGATTCACACCATAGTCTTTGTACTTCGGCAAGTAACGCACCGGTTTGCTCAATGCATCTTTACGGAACGGGTCACCCAATTCACGCGTACACATGATTTCAATGATGGTTGTTTTGCCTTCGTTCATTTGCATGTCAATGGCTTTTTTAAGCGCTGGACCAACCTCTTCAAGTTTGTCCACACGGATGCCTTCGGCACCCATTGATTCAGCAATGTTGACAAAGTGTTGATCTGTTAGTTCAGCGGCAACAAAGCGTCTGTCGTAGAAGTCTACTTGGTTCTTCTTCTCAGCACCCCAATGGCAGTTGTGGAAGACCACAGCTGTAACAGGAATGTCGTGACGTACACAAGTCATGGTTTCTACCATGCTCATGGCCCAAGCGCCATCACCTGCGTATGAGACAGCTGGACGGTGAGGGGCTGCTGCTTTAGCACCGATAATGGTTGGTAGCGCATAACCACAGTTACCAAAGCTCATTGGTGCGAAGAAGCTTCTTGGCTTCTCAAAACGTAAGTAGCTGTTAGCCACCGAGTTGATGTTGCCAATATCAGTTGATACCATCACATCTTCAGGCATTGCCTTCTCAAGCTCACGCAAAACTTGTCTTGGGTGTAACCAACCCTCTTCAAGGTCTTCAATCATGTCTAGGCTGTATGGGTCAGTTTCATGGATCCATTCATCCAATTCTTTTTCCCAGTCGGCTTTCTCTTGAGCGATTTTTTCCGCTCTTTCAGCTTTGCTGGCATCACAAGCAAGATCTGCTGTTGCCAGTTTGGCAGTGAGTGCTTCAGCAACCGCTTTAGCATCACCACAAATACCAACAGTAATTGATTTAACCAAACCAAGCATCTTATGGTCGGCGTCAATTTGTACGATTTTGGCGTCTTTTGGCCAGTAATCCATACCATGTTGAGGCAATGTGCCAAAAGGTCCTAAACGCGTACCTAAGGCGATTACAACATCGGCTTGAGCAATTAGCTTCATACCAGCCTTAGAGCCTTGGTAACCGAGTGGACCACACCATAGTTCATGGCTAGCTGGGAAGGAGTCATTATGTAGATAAGAGTTAACTACTGGCGCACCTAAGCGCTCAGCAAGTGCCTTACACTCGTCAACACCATCGGCCATGACTACACCACCACCAGAGACAATTACTGGGAACTGCGCTTGCGCAATGAGGTTAACGGCATCGTTAAGAGATTCTTCACCACCAGTACCACGGTCGATTCTTCTTGGTTGTGGGATAGTGAACTCACCATCGGCGTAGAAGTAGTCTCTTGGAATGTTAAGCTGTGTTGGCGCCATTTCACTCATGGCACGGTCAAAGCAACGACCAGTAAACTCAGCCATACGCATTGGGTTACAAACGTGCCCTTGGTACTTAGTAAACTCTTGGAACATTGGTAGCTGGTTAGCTTCTTGGAAGCCACCAAGACCCATGCCCATAGTGCCAGCCTCAGGGGTAATGATAACCACTGGAGAGTGTGCCCAATAAGCAGCTGCAATGGCAGTTACACAATTAGAGATACCCGGGCCATTTTGGCCAATCACAACACCGTGCTTGCCACTAACGCGAGCATAGCCGTCTGCCATGTGACCAGCACCCTGCTCGTGTACCACTGGGATAAGGCGAATGCCTGCCGGTTCAAAGATGTCCATAGCATCCATAAAGGCAGAGCCCATAATACCAAAGATGTCTTTAACACCATTGGCAACCATTGTTTCTACAAAGGCCTCACTTGAGGTCATTCTTGTCATTTTTGATTCTCCTGTTATAAATTAGTTTGTTTAGTTTTGTGAATAACTTTCGGCAATTTTTAAGCGCTGAATCTTGCCGGACGGCCCTTTTGGAAGTGGCTCGTCAACAAATACTATTCGACTAGGTGTTTTAAAATTACCCAGCAATGAAATGCATAACTCTTTAAGCTCTTCTTCATTGGTTTGGCAATTGTCTTTTAGCAATACAAAGGCTGCAATCTCTTCTCCGTAATTGTCATCAGGCACGCCAAAAGCACATGCTTCAAGGATGGCATTGTGCTGATAGAGCGCATCATCAATCTCCCGTGGAGAAATATTTTCACCACCTTTAATAATCAACTCTTTTGTCCTGCCGGTAATATAAAAGAAGCCCTCATCGTCTTCACGGCCAAGATCTCCAGTGAGTAAATATCCATCATCATTAAATGCTGATTTTGTAGCCTCTTCATTATTATAGTAACCATGCATAACGTTGTTGCCTTTGATGACCAACTCACCAATCTCGCCCGGTTTCACGTATTCACCTGCATCATTAACAACTCGCACTTCATTGCCGTATGCAATGCCTGCAGAGCCGTGCTTGCGATTACCAAGTGGATTGGACAATATTTGCGCAGAAGTTTCAGTCAACCCCATTGTCTCAACAAGATGAACATTGAAAATTTTCTCAAAGTTTTTATGAACTTCCGGCGAAAGAGGTGCAGAGGCAGAGCGGCCAAAGCGGACGCAACTCAAGTCCAATTTAGAGACATCACAATCATCACCAATTAGATAGTTGATAATCGTTGGCACAACACTAAACCACGTGCATCGATACTGTTCAATGGTTTGCCAAAAATTGGAAACACTAAACTTGCTCATCATTACCACACAACTGTTGCTAACCAAAGCGGATGAAACAGAAACCATTTCGGCATTAATATGATAAAGTGGTAGTACACATAAAGAAATATCGTCGCTATCAATTTGGTGCGCGATAGCAGTATTTTCCCCGCCTGCTAAAACATTGCCATGATTAAGAAGCACTCCTTTAGGGACTCCAGTAGTGCCCGAGGTATATATTAATACGCCAGGTGTTTCAGAAGTTAAATCCGGAGCTTTATTTGAGGCTACTAAGCTACCAAGATCATTTAGAGTTTCGTACTTTATTGTTTCAGCACTGACCTCGGTAAGAATATCGCTAAACTTCTCTATATAGTCGGCAGAGACGAACAATTTCTTACAGCCAGAATGCTCTATTGTGTACTGAATCTGCGTTTTGCCTGCAACAATGTTAACTGGAACAACGATAACTCCATGGTACATTGCCCCTAAAAATAAGAGCGTTGTTGGGTAACTGTTGTCCAATAAAAAACCCACTTTATCTCCAGGTTTAATCGAGTTTTGGTTAAAGTAAGATCCCAGTTTTAGAATATCGTCTTTGAGTTGTTTGTAGCTAATATGGTTGTCAGTGTCAGCTTCTATCAGATAAGTTTTTTCTGGTGTGCTTAATGCAAACTTATCTACAAAGTTTGTAATTGTCTTTGAATTTGGTAGCAGGTGTTTTTCCCAGTACTCACCAAAAAGCTCTTCTTCAGTTGGCTCATTAGGCTTAATAGTTCTTACAATTTTGGTTATGTTGAGGTATTGTTTGTAGTTTAAGTTTTCACCTGAAACATTATTCCCCCAGGTGCCACAACCCATTGACAGTGAAAATGGCAAGGCATTATCGAAATTACCACCAGTAGCAAAACAGTGTGCCTGATTAACGATGACACGGCATACAGGCAATTCAAGACCAAGCCTGTCAATATTAGCATCCGTTTTACTGTGGATGCTGCACGAGTGTCCTTGGCCTTGGTTTTTAAGAATTTTGGTAGTCAGGCGAACAGCATCGTCAAAATCCTGTGCACGATAGACTGTTAATATGGGTGAAAGCTTTTCCATAGAAAAAGGATAATCTTTGCCGATTCCTGTTTCTTCGACCATTAGAAACTCTGAAGATTCAAATTTTTGTTTCTCAAAACCAACTAATCGAGCAATTTCAGCCGATCTCTTGGCAATGATATTGCGATTAATAACGTGATTTTCGTCCCACATTTGCTCACAAAGAGATGTTTTTTCTTTCTCGTTAAGCAATACACCACCCTCGGCAGAAAGTGCATCTAATGTTTTTTGATATATCGAATCAAGAATAACAACGCTATTTTCTGATGAGCAGCTGGTGGCATTATCAAAAGTTTTTGATGCTTTTATTTTTGCTGCAGCATCAGCTAAGTCTGCACTATCATCAATGATAGAAGGTACATTGCCAACACCCACGCCCAAGGTTGGTGTTCCTGTGGCCAACGCCCTTTTAATATTGTTTTGTGAGCCGGTTGCAACCACCAAGTCAACTTTCTCGGTTAATTCATTGGTATTTTCTTTACTTATTGGCATAGGTAGCGCTTGCACTAAATTAACAGGCGCGCCAACTCTACGTAAAGCATCTTGCATAAGTGAGACCACTTTTTGACAAACTACAGCACCTTTTGGTGAAGGTGCAAGAATAATTGCGTTGCGGCATTTGAGTGCATTAATGGTTTTATTGAGTGGTGTTGCAATTGGATTGGTTGAGGGTGCTATCGCACCAATAACGCCAACCGGTTTTGCTATCTCTATTATTCCATTATCAGTATCTTCATTAATAATACCAACAGTATTAACATCTTTTAAATCGCGAAGCAAACCCATTGTTTTGCGCTGATTCTTTCGCATTTTGTCTTCTACCTTGCCACAGCCTGTGTGCTCTACAGCCATTTCGGACAAAGGGTGATTGTTTTCAGGTTTGATAACCTCCCATGCAACAGCTAGGAGCATTTCATCGATTTGTTCCTGAGAAAAATCATTAATTATGGATTGAGCTATTCTGGCTCGACTGATTAATTCATCAATCAAGGAATCGGTTTTGGATTTCATTATTGTAATCTAAAAGAAAATATACATTGAGTTGACTAAGGCGCCTAAACGACGCCCTAGTCGGTAAAGCTTAAATATTAACTATTAAAGACCAGCTAGTAGCTCAGTCAAGTAAGCTTGTCTTTCTGACCACATGGAAACGACTTCATCTCTACTCATGATACGAGAAGGAGAGTTAGTCGACTTCATCTTGCCCTGTGTCTTCTTATCGTTAAACATAGCAGGCACTTTGCTTGCTAGGTAATCGATAACGTCTTGAGGTGTTCCAGCAGGAACCATCAATCCACGGAAGTTAACACTTGAATCATCTACATCAACACCAGCTTCCATTAATGTGCGAACATCTGGAAGGTATTCATGTCTTGTAAGGTCTGCAACAGCTAAGATCTTAAGATCAGCAGCACTTCTTGCAGAGTCAGACAAGTTGTTAAATCCAGCTGATACTTCACCCGCTTTAACCATTCTAAGAGCATCAACACCGCCCTTAGCTGGGATGTATGTCATGTCTTTGCCGGAGGCTTTTGCAAACTGCAAGTATGCAATATGGTGACCAACAAATTTACCAGCACCACTGATTGTTACAGCACCAGGATTTGCATCAGCGTGTGCAAGTAACTCTTCAACTGTATTGAAAGGGCTATCTTTACCCACGATTAATACCGCAGGATCTGCACCCCAGTTACCTAATGGCTCCAAAGTATCGATATTGTATGCAGTGTCAAATACGATTGATTGGGCAATGAAATGCGGCACATTGTATGCAGCAAGCATAAAGCCATCTTTAGGCGCCTCACTAGCGAACCAGTTCCAACCAGTACGACCACCAGCACCCGGCTTATTAACGATGTAAATTGGCGAGCCAATAAACGCCTCTTTGCCCGCTGCTAAAGTTGCAATACGTGCTTGGAAGTCTGTCGCACCGCCCGGACCATAAGCAACCATAGTACCGATTGGCTTACCATCAGGGTATGCTGCAGAAGCTTGAAACGCCATCATTGATGCCGCTGCAAGTAATGCAACTTTTGTTAATTGTTTAATTTTCATTTTTCTCTCCTTATATGAGTTAGTTATAAAAACAACCCCTTTGGCGGGTAAACATTCAATAACACAGTAAATAGCAAGTACAGTACAACTGTAAAAACTATTGATATTGCGAGTTTATAAATGCTCGCACGCCAAAAGTCAGTAGATTCTTCACGCTTTTGATAAATCATCACAACTGCGAAGAACATAATTAGGGAGGTCACATAAAAACCAATGGTTTTCATGACGACAAGGTAGACAATTATTAAGCCCAGGCCTGGCAATAAGTCTTTTAATAGGGTTTTTTTATTTTTTGTTTGATCAAAAAATAAGAGTAGAGTCAAAAATGCGATTCCACAAGCTACAAATCGTGGGAATAGGTAGTCTTCGTTTTCAGTCCATTTGTTCGGGTTGAGAACCTCGTCAAAGGAGATTATCAGTAAACCAATGGTAAGTAATGTGACAACAATAGTGGAAAGTTTGATTTGGGGCTTCATATTAAGATTTATTCTTAGATTTTGTTGTGGAGTAAACACCCCATGCGATTGAAAGTAAACAGATTGCAATCAAAGTTATATTGAGAGAATCGCGAACAAAGTACAGCCACCAATCACCTTGATATTTTGCACCGCCAATTAATTTACCCAATAAAAAGTTATTCTCAGCAATTGGACCCAAAATAATACCCAACACAACAGGTACAGCGCTAAAACCTGCCTTACTGGCAAAAAACATTACAGTGCCCAAAGTAACCATGATCAACACATCTGAATACGAGTTACCGATACTATAAGTACCAAAAACTGCCAAAACAAAAATACCGACAGCCATATAGTTGTCAGGTACTTTCATAATCCAGCCACTATGTCTGCTTAGGAAAAGACCAATAATAAGCATGAACACTTGCGCAAGAATTAAAGAATCAATAAATGTCCAAACCACTTCTTTAGTATTTTCTGACACAAAAATTTCGTGGCCAGGAAAAATACCATGAATAAGAAGACCACCCAACAAAACCGCTGCTGTAGGGCTGCCTGGAATACTCAAAGTTAATAACGGAATTAAAGAAGGCCCAACCATCGAATTGTTTGCGCTTTCAGCTGCGACAACACCTTCTGGCTCACCCTTGCCGTAATTGTCCTGGACTTTACTTACTTTTTTTGTCTGATCGTAGGAAACTAGGCCCGCTATTTGTCCGCCAGCACCTGGGATGATGCCAATCAAAGAGCCAACGACAGATCCAATTGACAACGCTTTAATACGGCTAAGTACATACCTAAATGATTGAAGCAAAGTGGAAGAACCTGTGGCTTCTAATACATCGTGTTTGTCTTTATAATAACCCTCCATCAGGCTTAGGACTTGTGGCATTGCGAACAAACCAATCAAACCAACAACAATATTAACACCGCCGGTAAGGTGATCTGAGACCACAAATCTTTCAACGCCAAGAACCGGATTGTCACCCACTGTCGCCAATATCAAACCAAAAAGGCCTGATAAAAGGCCTTTGACAACAGAATTCGAGTCAATTGTTGCAATGATGGTAATACCTAAAATCGCAACCCAAAAAAGCTCTGTCGTGCCAAATTTTAGCGACCATTCAGCCAAAGGTGGGGTAAAGAAAATTAGAATAATAACACCAAATATACCGCCAACAAATGACGACATAAAGCAATAGTGAAGAGCTTCTTTTGCCTTGCCTTGCTTTGCTAGTTTATGACCATCCATAGCCGTAGCAATATTAGCCGGTGCGCCAGGCACATTCACCAAGATAGCACTAATCGCGCCACCAGCTACAGTGGCTGTGTACATAGCACCTAACAAAATTAGGCCACTAGCTGGCTCCATATGGAAAGTAAATGGAATAAGAAGAGCAACAGACATAGTTGGGCTAAGGCCAGGCAATGCTCCCAAAACAATTCCAGCAAATGTACCGCCAATAAGTAGTGCTAAGTGATACCAAGTAAAAACGTTATCAAAGTAGTCTAAAAATACGAAATATTCCATTCTATTGCACTCAATAAATTAATTAATTATATTTATGATTCGCCAGTACTCATATATATGAGTGATGCATCTTACCATGGCAACTTACAGGTTGTCAATTATATTTTTTATATTGATATAAAGCAAAAAATTATATTTTTCAATAAAAAACAATTAGTTATAACTGCACCTTAATTGACATACTATAATTAAATGGACCAATACGAGTCTTCGTGGATATGATCAGTGTGTTATCATATATCAAAATTCAATTATATGCCTTGCTTTGAAAAAGAAACTTTACGAAACTGTAGTTGACCATATTAAGGATAGAATTACTAGTGGTGAATTAATGGTTGGTGACCTTGTGCCCTCTGAATCACAGCTGTCAAAATTACTCGGCGTCAGTGTTGGGACAGTCAGAAAGGCCATTGATATTCTTGAGCAAGACAAATTACTCTATCGCCATCATGGTAAAGGCACCTATGTTTCGGATTATGGCTTTGACAATAGTATGTTTAACTTTTTCAGTTATGGTAGTAGCACTGGCTCGTCAATCCGCATCTATAAAACAACTCCGGTTAGAAAAAAGATTTCTGCTACCGCTGAAATCAGCCATCAACTTGAAATTGAGCATGGTGACGAAGTGATTTACCTAGAAAGAATGGGATATATCGATAAAAAGCACCCGATCATAATTGAAAAATCTTGGTGGATCGCTGAGACAGTTGAGGGTTTGCAGAAATCTAGCGTTCATATCCCAGACTTGTTATATGCATTGGTATCCAAACAATTTGGAACCCATGTTACCTCATCTAAAGAAATACTAACTGCAAGCATTGCTGATAATAAAACTGCTACTATTCTTGATATTAATGAGGGAGACCCTGTTGTTATCCTAAACCGTCATTCTTATGCAAAAGGCAAAGGGTTGGTTGAATATCGTATAACAACTGGTCGTGCTGATATGTTCAGTTACACAACCACTATTGGTGTGCCAGAATAATTTATTGCCCAGCAAATTATCAGACCTCTTATATTTATTGCCAAGCAGACTTACAACCAAGTAAAATTAACACCGAATGTACTCATATATATGAGTTACTCAAATCACAAACTTCCTTTTAATTAATATAAGCATTGCCAAATCGAGAATGAGCACACAAACATGCCCGCAAAATATTGATCTTGAAGACCCTTTACCGATTTTTGAAGACAGATCAAATCAAGAAGTAAAAACAACCACTTGCTATATGTGTGCTTGCCGTTGTGGCATCAAAGTGACGCTTGAAGGGAAAAAAGTTCGCTACATACAAGGTAATCGCAACCACCCAATAAACAAAGGTGTGCTTTGTGCCAAAGGCAATGCTGGCATTATGAAGCATGAATCTATGGCTAAACTCCACTCTCCCATGCGCAGAAAGCCTGGTACAGAAAGAGGTGCAGGGGAGTTCGAGATTATATCCTGGGATGAAGCCCTGAACGAACTCACAGAGCGTTTACAAAAAATCCGTGATACTGACCCAAAAAAATTGGCTTTTTTTACCGGCAGAGATCAAATGCAGGCGCTTACGGGGCTTTGGGCACAACAATTTGGAACGCTTAATTGGTCTGCACACGGCGGCTTTTGCTCTGTCAATATGGCGGCGGCGGGTCTCTATACATTAGGGCAGTCATTTTGGGAGTTTGGCGATCCTGATTGGGATAATACCAAGTACTTTATGCTTTGGGGTGTAGCCGAAGACCATTCGTCAAATCCAATTAAAATCGGTCTTTCAAAACTGAAAAAAAATGGTGCTAAATTTGCCACCGTAAACCCAGTGCGTACTGGCTACCAAGCTATTGCTGATGAGTGGATTCCTATCCGACCAGGAACCGATGGCTTGTTTGCAATAGGAATGTCTCGTGTATTGCTTGAAAACGATCAATTTGACAAAGAATTTTTGGTGCGTTACACCAATGCGCCTCATTTGGTTATTCAAAATCCAGGCCAAAGCAATGACGGCCTTATTTGGCGAAACAGTGAAGGCAAGCCTCTGGCTTGGGAGCTTGAAGAAAACAGCTTTGTGGATGCGAGTCAAGCAGATATAAAGCCTGCTTTATTTGGTGAGTGGCAAACTGATGAAGGTTTTATGGTTAAAACCTCTTTTACTATTTTGGTTGAAACTTACCTTGATGATGAATACAGCTTAGAAAAGATTGAGAAAGAAACTGGTATCTCTGTTGAAGATATCGAAAGACATGCTTTAGAAATGTCACATGTAGCTTTTCAAGAAACCATAGAAATTGAAACGGAATGGACAGATTGGACTGGCAGAAAACACGATAAATTTATTGGCAGACCAGTGTCAATGCATGCGATGCGTGGTATCGCTGCACACTCGAACGGCTTTCAAACTTGTCGCGCCATTCATATCTTGCAAGTGCTGTTAGGAGCCATTGATTGCCCGGGGTCACACTTGGCAAAGCCTCCCTTCCCAAGAATGATACCGCCGCCAATTAAACCGGCAAAAGAGATGTCGCCTAATACGCCTTTAAAAACACCACCTTTAGGCTTTCCTACATGTCCAGAAGATCTGTGTATCGACAAGAGCGGAAAACCACTTAGAATTGATAAAGCCTATTCATGGGAAGCGCCCATTGCAAACCACGGCCTTATGCATATGGTGGTCAACAACGCAGTAAAGGGAGATCCATACTCAATTGATACGCTTATTTTCTTTATGGCGAATATGGCATGGAATTCAAGCATGAATCCCGGAGACACCCAAAAACTTTTACGAGAAAAAGACGAAAACGGTGAATATAAAATTCCGTACTTGGTGGTTGTGGACACTTTTCACTCAGAAACAGTTAATTTTGGCGACCTTATTCTGCCTGACACTACCTACCTAGAGCGCTTCGACACAATCTCTATCCTTGACCGCCCTATTTCCGAGCCGCATGTTATTGCTGACTCAATCAGACACCCAATTGTTGAACTAGATCGCGATGTCAGGCCATGGCAAGAAGTCATGGTTGACTTGGGCACTAGGTTAAAATTTCCCGTATTCACGAATGCGGATGGCAGCGCTAAATACTCAGGTTACAAAGAATTTATCACCAATTGGGAAAAGCACCCCGGAATAGGTTTTTTAGCTGGCTGGAGAGGTAAAAACGGTGAAAAAAGTATTGTTGGAGAGCCAAACCCGGATCAGTGGGAAAAATATATTGAAAACGAAAGTTTTTTCGAGACCAAAATTCCGGACTCACAAAAGTACTATCGTTTTGCTAATAAAGAGTATCTTGAGTTTGCAGCCGAGACTCATTTAAATTTTAATGACAAACCCATTGTCATGGAGTTGTACTCAGAGACCTTGCAAAAGTTCCGCTTAGCTGGAAAGGGCCTTTACGACGGACCTTGCCCCACAAACGAAACTGATAAAGAACGTTTAAGCAAATACTTTACACCCTGCCCAAGTTACTACAAACCTCTTGAGGTGGAAATGATTGATGAAAATGAATATCCTTTCTCAACCACCACTCAAAGACCAATGTTTATGTACCACTCATGGGATTCACAAAACGCTTGGTTGCGTCAAATTATGGCTCAAAATAGGCTTTATATTAATCGAACAATCGCTGAATCGATGGGTATTGCTGAGCACGATTGGGTATGGGTCGAATCTAGAAGTGGCGCAATTAAAGTTCAAGCTAAGTTGATGGAAGGTTGTGAAAAGCACACTGTTTGGACTTGGAACGCTATTGGCAAGCAATCTGGCGCATGGGGCTTAAAAGCGGGTTCTAACGAATCGGAAAAAGGCTTTTTGCTTAACCATTTAATTTCAGAATTGTTACCCAATTCACCTTCCAGAAAAGAATTGACAAATTCTGACCCAATTACTGGCCAAGCTGCTTGGTACGACGCCCGAGTCAAAGTGCGAAGAGCTGAAGATCAAACGCCGGTTTCATTCCCGCAGTTTGACACTATTAAGCCTATACCTAACGCACCATTACAACCCGACATTCTTAGATACAAAACTCACGACCCTGTCAATATTGTGCGCCCAACAAAAGACGTATTAACCCGTGGCAAAAAAGCGCGTTAAGGAGATATTATGAGATTAGGATTAGTTATTGATTTAGACACCTGTGTTGGTTGTCATGCTTGCGCCATTTCCTGTAAAGAATGGAACACATCTGGAACAACAGGCTCACTTAGCGATCATAAACCTTATGACAAAGATCCTTCGGGCGTTTTTTTTAACCGTGTTCGTGTTTACGAAGAAGGCGACTACCCTCATGATAAAACGGTTAATTTCCCTATGTCTTGTATGCAATGTGAAGAGGCCGCCTGTGTTACTGTTTGTCCAACAGGTGCATCTTACAAACGCAAAAGCGATGGCATTGTTTTAATTGACCAAGACAAATGCATGGGTTGCAATTATTGCGCATGGGCCTGCCCTTATGGCTCTAGAGAACTAGACAGAGAATCTGGCACGATGAAAAAGTGCACCCTATGTGTTGATCGAATTTATGATGAATCACTGCCAGAGGCTGAGCGCCAACCCTCATGTGTTATGACCTGCCCAACCAGTGCACGCCATTTTGGCGACTTCGATGACCCTAACTCGAATGTTAGCAAGCTAACTCGTGAGAGAAATGGCGATGGTTTAATGAGTGAACTTGGATACAACCCAACAAACCAATATTTACCGCCAAGACTTGCCAACAATATCAAGATTGACAAAAAACCAAAAACACTCATTAGCCAAGTTAAAAACTGGGCGAATGAGTTAATTAGTCGCTAACTAATTGGAGTAATTATGCATCCAGCTTTTTCAGTTATCTTATTTACGGTCTCCTCAGGAATGGGATATGGCGTTTTGGTTTTCTCCGCGTTAATTGCACTGCTCAGTAAAGAGTCTGTAAATCACTTTTCTGATGCGCTATTCACAAGTACGTCCTTTGGTTTACTTTGTGTTGTGCTGGGGTTAATTTCATCAACATTTCATTTGGCAAATCCAAAGAATGCTTGGCGAGCATTTTTGCGTTTTCGTTCATCTTGGCTTTCAAGAGAAGGTGTATTTGCGGTGTTAAGTTTTCCTATCGCGTTGATTTTTATCGCTTCATTCTATCTGTTCGAAGCAAGCGAAACGTTGTTTAGTTCTATTGCAATTACTCTCATGGCTATTTCATTAATCACGATTTATTCAACGGGAATGATTTATGCGTGCCTTAAGACTATTCGCGCCTGGAATTCACCCCTAGTACCATGCAATTACATATTAATTGGGCTACTTTCTGGCTCCCTAGCATGCCTATCAATCTTCAAATTCTTTGATCAAGGGCCTAATATGCCCGTTGAAATATTGCTTGTTTTACCCACATTGGTTCTTATTACTAAAATCATTTACTATTACTTTATAGGCAAACCCTCTGGTCTAAGTATCAAAACAGCAACAGGTCTCTCTGCAAGAACCGTGCGCTTATTGCATACGGGTGAAAGTGCCAAAAACTTCTCAATGCGTGAATTTGGTTTTGAGGTATCTGCAAAAAAAGTGCAGGTACTTCGTTATGCTTCTCTCATTTTGATGGTAGTTTTTCCAGTATTCAGCTTGTTACAGGGTTTTGATTTTGTTACATTAGTTAGTGCGACATGTACTTGCTTCCTTGGCGCCCTGTTGGAAAGATGGCTATTTTTTGCTGAAGCCAAACACGTTGTCAATTTATACTATGGCAGAGAAGCATAATAATTTATAAAGGTTTTTTGTATGGTAACTATTGCAATTCTTTCAGACTCACATGGTGAAATCCACCCGCAAATAGTCGAGTTGATTAACAACTGTGATTTTGCTGTTCATGCTGGAGATATTATTGATGAATCCATCCTGCAATACCTTACACCAAGACAAAAGCTTATTGCAGTTCAAGGAAACAATGATCCACACATGCTCTTCCTTAAAGAAGTTGAGAGCCTTGATTTACCTGGTGGCACCCTGGTAATAGAGCACGGGCATAAGCATGGTCATTACCAACCGTGCCATGACTCACTAAGAAGAACTTATCCAGACGCAAAGGCTGTTGTATATGGGCACACTCATGTGCAAACAATAGACGATGACACCAAACCTTGGATAATCAACCCTGGAGCTTCAGGTGGTGTTCGCAACCAGGGTGGGCCCAGATGTTTAACGCTAACAATCGACAACAAAGAAAATTGGATGTTTGAGTCGCATGTCTTTAACGACCTTTCTGCTTAGCTTATTTCTTTAAGTGTTTGAAACGCTGATATCGTTGTTTTTTGTCAACAAAAAGTTGGCTTGAAGCTTCATGATCGAAAGAACACAATCGTGTAAATCTTCATACTCATTGACCCCAGTATCAAAACGTTGTGTACCTAAATAATAAAAAATACACTTATAGGCGGATTCGTCGACCTTGATAACAACGAACGTGCACTTTGAGGCCTCCCATACAAGGGCTGGATAAGGCAAAGATTCGCTTTTCGATGATCTTGAGACTTCAACATCAGCGAGCTCAATTTTTACGTCACGCCATCGATCATTAACAAGGTTCTTTGCTAGGTTTATTTCTAAAAGGGAGAAGTCTATTGGCATAATAATTGCATTAATGATATTAATGTCGTGTTTCGTTTGGATCAACCTCTACGGCACAACCAGATTCAATCTCTGCTTCGGTTGCATCGCGAATTGAAATAATCTTTAAGGAAAAAATCACTTCCCTACCGCACAAAGGATTGTTGCCATCTACTGTAAGCTTGTTATTTTCAATCTTGGTTACAAAAAAATCTTTAGGCTCACCCTCGTTATTTTCCATCGTGATTTTAGTACCAATCGAGCGATACTCCTCTGGCACGTTTTCAAGGTCGTCTGTAAAGGTTAAATCCTTATCCCATGGGCCAAATATTTCAGTGCAATCTATTGGCACATCTATTTTATCACCGACCGACTTTCCTTCAAGCGCCTGGATGACTTGAGGCAATAATGGCGATTTATCGCCTTGAACATAACCCAAAGGTACATTCACTTGAGCAATTATTTCACCCGTTTTTTGATCTGTAATTTTGTAGTTTAATTCGACAAATTTATCGTCTTGAATAATTTCTTTCATAACATGGCTAAAATATCGTTGCACCAAAAATTCTAACCATACCATCCTCCACACCTAGCACAAGACGACCCAAGTATTCCCCAGGGATTTTCTTATTTGTTTGCTTGTATAAAATACTGACATGATCGCCTCGCCTAAGAATGCCAAGTAATTCCATGTCTTTGGATAAGTTCTTGGTTAACTCGTTTCTCGCCCATTGTTTTCCAACTTCGATTTCGTTGGCTCCCCGCAACATTTCTTTGGAAAAATTCTTGGTGAAACCGATGTAGTTTTGATTATTCGAATTCTTAATAAGATTGCGCCACATTGGGTTAGCAATCTCAAGAATCTCATCGTCTGTTTTATTTAATAAGTTCATTTTCTATACATTAAAAAACCGCTACACAATAAGTATAACGGTCTTTTGATTAAATTTGACGTTTTGCTTTTCAGCGGGCTTGTTAGCCAGCCCCCTGTTCATCATCAACCAAGTGATACACCGGTGCTTTCTCCATCGTGTACTCCCCTGTCTCAGGGTTACGTCTTGAAACAGTTAGTACATGCCAATTCTCGTCATCCAGTTTGAGTGCGTCCCCACGATAGTAATACCCTGGCCAGCGCGTCTCTTTGCGGAATAAGGTATGTTGCATGACACATTCAGATGTGCGGTGACGATGCTTCAATTCCCACGCTCTCATCAATTGGTGAGTATCCTCAGCACCGATGTGGTCTAAATCTTCTTCAAGGACCGCTAGTTTTTCTAAGCCCATGTTAAGCAGTTTATCATTGGTCATATAATTAACGCCAATGCCACCACAGTATTCATCCATAATTTTTTCAAGGCGTTGAAGCCCTTGGATTGGCAAAAGATAGCTTGGGGAAACCGTACCACCGACAATTTCATTGCGTCCAACTGTGTAATTTTCGAGAGGTTTATATATCGCCTCTTTTAGTTCAGCAATTTTTTTCTTTGATACATCAATATCCTCACCCTTACCATCGAGAATGTAATTAACTGCAGCTTTTGCAGCCAAACGACCCTCAGTAAAAGAACCCGATGAAAACGCATGCGCTGTACCACCAATAGCGTCTCCAGCGCCGAACAAACCATCCACCGTCATCATTCGGTTGTAGCCCCAGAAATATTCTGGCGGAGAGAGATCCTCTGGTCCGGAACACCAAGCGCCAGAACAAGTTGCATGTGAACCCATCACATAAGGTTCGGAGGTTGTTAATTCAGGATTGATGTATTTAGGATCGATATTTTGCGAAGCCCAAACTACCGCTTGACCAACAGTCATACCAAGAAAGTTTTCCCATCCCACTTCTTCAAGATGAGGGTCTTGGAAAGCTTCCATAGTGACCATGTGAATAGGGCCACGACCCGCTTTTACTTCCTCAATAAAAGCATGATTACGCAAACAAGTTGGCGTTGGTGTGTGATCTATATATTCGCCAACAATTTCCTTTGTGTGTTCGTACCATTTGGACTCGTATTCTTCACCATAACCGTTTTGAGTATATGTTTTAAGGTGTAGAAAGTAGGCACCAACTGGCCCATAACCGTCTTTGAATCTGGCCAATACAATACGGTTTTCCATTTGTGTCATTTTTGCGCCAGCCTCAATCGATAACGCATACGCTGAGCCACTGCTCCACGGTGCATACCAAGTTCGACCCATGCCTTCACCTACGGAACGAGGTTTGAAAATGTGAGACGCACCACCGGCAGAAACTACTACCGCTTTTGCTCTAAAAACGTGATAATTGCCCGTGCGACAATTAAAGCCAACTGCGCCAGCAACACGATTTTCTTGATTTTCATCCATTAACAAATGAGTGACCATTATGCGGTTGTAGACTTTGTCAGCAGATTTTTTCGCCGCCTCCGCTACAATTGGCTTGTAACTCTCACCATGGATCATAATTTGCCACTTACCCTCTCTTTGATAACGACCAGTTTCTTCGTTGCGCATCAATGGTAAGCCCCACTCTTCAAATTTATGCACAGCTGAATCAACATGGCGAGCCATATCATAAGCGAGATCTTCTCGAACCATGCCCATTAGATCATTTCTCGCATAGCGAACATGATCCTCTGGATTGTTTTCTTGCCACTGGGTTCCCATGTAGCAGTTAATTGCATATAAGCCTTGTGCAACAGCACCAGAGCGGTCGATGTTAGCCTTTTCGGCAACAACAATTTTCATGTCCCGTCCCCAATATCTTGCCTCATAAGCCGCGCCCGTGCCGCCCATGCCACCACCGACAACCAGCACATCGCAATTTTCGTAGATTGTTTTAACTTTTGCCATTAGTAATAAACTCCCTCTTTGAGTGTTAGATTTTTCATTGTATGAAGACCCTCTTCGAGGTTTAGCGCATCAGGCTCATAACAAAGTAATTGGTTCTTAAATTCGTCTTCAGTGGGCATTGGCAACTCACTAAGTTTTGGAATATTTTCGCCCCAAGGTTTGGTTGTTATTGGGGAAACAAAGTTCTTTTCACGTCCGTCACGGAATTTAATCTTCCATGAAATGGTGCCTTTTTCCTCTTCTCTTAACACCCTAACACTGTGTCCTAGCGGTGCAAAATCGGCATAACCGCGCACATCAATTGCATTTTGTGGGCAAGCTTTGACACAAGAATAACACTCCCAACACATATTGGGTTCTATGTTTACTGCACGACGGTACTTCTTATCAATGTGCATAATATCCGAAGGACAAATATCAACACAATGTCCACAGCCATCACAACGAGTCATATATACAAAAGTTGGCATAATCTTTCTCCTTAATCTAATTAATAATGGCGTGGCGCTTCACGCTTAATACCTAAGCCCATATCCATCGGCGCATCTTTAAGCAATAGCATTGAGTGCCTATCACGAGTTTCAGGGTTTGATCTGTCAGCTGGTTCTGGTAGATTTTCCATAGAACCATCAGCCTTCATCATGCGTTTGTTAAACGCTGCTGCAGGTTTGAAAAACATATGTGCAAACTTTGACCATAGAACACCACCAAATAGAATAGTGCTGGCAGCCACAAACAAAACAAACAAGAGGCCAACGCCACCACCGCTAAGGGACCAAATTAGGGCAAATGCCGATGTAGCCATTAATGACAGGCTAAATAAATCCATCGGTTCAATGTTGTACCACTTGTTACCCTCAGCAGCAACGTCGACTCGAATAAATAACCAAAACCACCAACTACCTAATGCCAGCATGCCAGCACCTAAATGCCACAACTGTGGGAGGATAGTATAGGATTCACCGGATTCTGCACAAAAGACCATGATAGCCGTTGAAAGCACAAAGAGAATAAAACCATACATAGTAAGCAAATGGGCTATTCTACGCCTAGTATTGCAAAATTCACCTGAAAGAGCAACATCCTCTATGGCGGTTTTTATTGCAATGCTTGCCTTCTCTCCACTGGGAACCTTTCTTGTTGCATTTTTTTGAGCCTTTTTAGCGTTCTCAAAGAAATATTTAGCGCTTTTTTTATGAGTAACATCAACAATTGTTGCGATAACAACAAGCGCAATCATGATTGCAACATAGTATTGCATCACTTCGTAAGGTATCTCTGCCGACAATTCAGCAATTCGGTTGGTTGAAATCATCTCTTTTATCTCTCCTTAAATAAA
This sequence comes from uncultured Candidatus Thioglobus sp., assembly GCA_964653365.1. GTDB lineage: Bacteria > Pseudomonadota > Gammaproteobacteria > PS1 > Pseudothioglobaceae > Pseudothioglobus. The sequence continues at coordinate 24,677 of CAZZER010000004.1, read as the reverse complement.
TAATAAATTTCGTTAAAAAATCGCTATTACATTTTTATTGCGCCGAGTGGCCTTTTAACTCCACCTTGACTTTTTCATCGTCTTTTAGCTTCGCATAATAGTCGCGCAATATGGTTAAGACCTCTGCTCTAGAAAAATTCTCAGGAACATCAAGATTCTCGCTTAGCATATGTCTTAGTTTAGTACCTGATAATAACAACCTATCATCAGAACTATGTGGGCAAGTCTTCATACTGGCCATACTTGCGCACTTATTACACCAGAATGTCCAATCAATCTTAAGGGGTTGAGTAATTAATGCATCTTTTGGAATTTCATCAAAAATATTGTGAGCATCAAAAGGTCCGTAGTAGTCACCAACGCCAGCATGGTCACGCCCAACAATCAAATGTGAGCAGCCATAATTTTGGCGGAAAAGAGCATGCAAGAGTGCCTCTCGTGGCCCTGCATATCGCATGTCTAGTGGATAGCCAGATTGCAACACACTATTGTCGGTAAAGTAATTCTCAATAAGAGCACTTATCGCGTTTGAGCGAACTTCTGCTGGGATGTCCCCAGGCTTAAGCTCACCTAAAGTTGAATGTATCATCACTCCATCACAGATTTCTATCGCAATTTTTGCCAGATATTCGTGCGAACGATGCATAGGGTTTCGCGTTTGGAAGGCAGCAACACTTGACCAACCTTTTTCTTCAAAATAGGTTCGTGTCTCACTGGGGGTCATATAAAGCCTACCGTAAGTCTGGGGAAAATGCCCGTCTGACAAAACTTTAATAGAGCCTGCAAGATTGTATTTACCTTGAGCCATCACCATAGACACGCCAGGGTGCTCTTGGTCGGTAGTTTTGTAGACTGATTGACACTCAAAATCTTTATCAATACAGTATTTCTGAGTGACTGTCATCGTAGCGATTACATCTCCACTGTCGCCAAATGTTAAGGCAATGTCATCACCCTCTTGAATACTTTCGTCGTTCGTTGACAAGGTTATAGGGATTGGCCAAAAGAGGCCGTCAGACATTGTCATATTAGAGCAGACATTTTTCCAGTCTGCTTCATTCATAAAGCCATCAAGGGGAGTAAAACCACCAATACCCATCATAATAATATCGCCAAATTCTCTTGATGAGCAAGGAATAGATGGCAAGTCTTGTGCTCTAGATAACTCTGATGTTAATTCATAATCATTAAGACCTAAAGGCTTTAAACCAAGGCCGCCATGCGCAGGCACTAAATTAGACATAATCAACTTTTGGCTTTAAGGGAGCCATATCAACGCAAAGGTTTAGTTTGATTATTTTTTTCTTAAAACGGCTTCTCATTTATTTTTGCATCGGGTTAATCATTTAAAGCTTGTCAATTGTAAAACGTTCTTACTTATCACAAACCGAATCTTTAGAGCCAGATTATTCAATCCATTGATCCAAGACTTTAACTTTGCTATATCTTATTGAGATTACTCTTTATATTACTCATATATATGAGTTTCGAGCATCTTATCATGTTTCCCATTAGTGTGTCAACCTTGTTTGCAAACAAAGAAAATATGTACAAAAAAGGCAGGATAAAACCTGCCTTAATTGTGAAAGCCACACAACTCTTAAAGAGCTAAAAAGTGCTTCGAGTTACTTTCTACCTATGCTGCTGATTCACACCATAGTCTTTGTACTTCGGCAAGTAACGCACCGGTTTGCTCAATGCATCTTTACGGAACGGGTCACCCAATTCACGCGTACACATGATTTCAATGATGGTTGTTTTGCCTTCGTTCATTTGCATGTCAATGGCTTTTTTAAGCGCTGGACCAACCTCTTCAAGTTTGTCCACACGGATGCCTTCGGCACCCATTGATTCAGCAATGTTGACAAAGTGTTGATCTGTTAGTTCAGCGGCAACAAAGCGTCTGTCGTAGAAGTCTACTTGGTTCTTCTTCTCAGCACCCCAATGGCAGTTGTGGAAGACCACAGCTGTAACAGGAATGTCGTGACGTACACAAGTCATGGTTTCTACCATGCTCATGGCCCAAGCGCCATCACCTGCGTATGAGACAGCTGGACGGTGAGGGGCTGCTGCTTTAGCACCGATAATGGTTGGTAGCGCATAACCACAGTTACCAAAGCTCATTGGTGCGAAGAAGCTTCTTGGCTTCTCAAAACGTAAGTAGCTGTTAGCCACCGAGTTGATGTTGCCAATATCAGTTGATACCATCACATCTTCAGGCATTGCCTTCTCAAGCTCACGCAAAACTTGTCTTGGGTGTAACCAACCCTCTTCAAGGTCTTCAATCATGTCTAGGCTGTATGGGTCAGTTTCATGGATCCATTCATCCAATTCTTTTTCCCAGTCGGCTTTCTCTTGAGCGATTTTTTCCGCTCTTTCAGCTTTGCTGGCATCACAAGCAAGATCTGCTGTTGCCAGTTTGGCAGTGAGTGCTTCAGCAACCGCTTTAGCATCACCACAAATACCAACAGTAATTGATTTAACCAAACCAAGCATCTTATGGTCGGCGTCAATTTGTACGATTTTGGCGTCTTTTGGCCAGTAATCCATACCATGTTGAGGCAATGTGCCAAAAGGTCCTAAACGCGTACCTAAGGCGATTACAACATCGGCTTGAGCAATTAGCTTCATACCAGCCTTAGAGCCTTGGTAACCGAGTGGACCACACCATAGTTCATGGCTAGCTGGGAAGGAGTCATTATGTAGATAAGAGTTAACTACTGGCGCACCTAAGCGCTCAGCAAGTGCCTTACACTCGTCAACACCATCGGCCATGACTACACCACCACCAGAGACAATTACTGGGAACTGCGCTTGCGCAATGAGGTTAACGGCATCGTTAAGAGATTCTTCACCACCAGTACCACGGTCGATTCTTCTTGGTTGTGGGATAGTGAACTCACCATCGGCGTAGAAGTAGTCTCTTGGAATGTTAAGCTGTGTTGGCGCCATTTCACTCATGGCACGGTCAAAGCAACGACCAGTAAACTCAGCCATACGCATTGGGTTACAAACGTGCCCTTGGTACTTAGTAAACTCTTGGAACATTGGTAGCTGGTTAGCTTCTTGGAAGCCACCAAGACCCATGCCCATAGTGCCAGCCTCAGGGGTAATGATAACCACTGGAGAGTGTGCCCAATAAGCAGCTGCAATGGCAGTTACACAATTAGAGATACCCGGGCCATTTTGGCCAATCACAACACCGTGCTTGCCACTAACGCGAGCATAGCCGTCTGCCATGTGACCAGCACCCTGCTCGTGTACCACTGGGATAAGGCGAATGCCTGCCGGTTCAAAGATGTCCATAGCATCCATAAAGGCAGAGCCCATAATACCAAAGATGTCTTTAACACCATTGGCAACCATTGTTTCTACAAAGGCCTCACTTGAGGTCATTCTTGTCATTTTTGATTCTCCTGTTATAAATTAGTTAATTAAGCGCATCAAGCGCATCGAAATATTCATAGCCCAAATCGTGAGCGACTTCTTCACATGTTACTTTTCCAGAATGAACATTCAAACCCGCTCTTAAATGCTCATCATCAAGTAGGGCTTGCTTAACACCCTTATTGGCTATATTCAGCGCAAAAGGTAATGTCACATTGTTAAGTGCATAAGTAGACGTTTTTGGCACACCACCTGGCATATTAGCCACACAGTAGTGCACAACATCGTCAACAACATAAGTTGGATCGGCGTGCGTTGTAGCTTTTGAAGTTTCAAAGCAACCACCTTGGTCAATAGCGACATCAACCACAACAGAACCCGGCTTCATTGCACTAATCATCTCTTTTGTAACCAGTTTTGGTGCTTCTGAGCCCGGAATTAAAACCCCACCGATTACTAGGTCTGCGCTAGTAACATGTTCTTCAATAGAGCTTTGCGTTGAAAAGACAGCGTTTGTAGTTCTGCCAAATTGCTCCCAATGACTTTCCAATGTCTGCGGATTGTTATCCAACACCCAAACATCTGCACCCATACCCACAGCAATATGTGCAGCATGCGAGCCAACAACACCACCACCAATTACAACAACTTTTAAAGGCTCAACGCCTGGAACACCACCCAAGAGTGCGCCCAAGCCACCATTTGGATGCTCAAGAAAATGCGCACCTGCTTGTACAGCCATTCTGCCTGCTACCTTTGACATTGGTGCTAGTAGAGGCAAGCCGCCCTTTTCAGCAGTGACAGTTTCGTAAGCGATGCAAATAGCGCCACTATTAACCAGGTCTTTGGTTTGTTCTGGGTCTGGAGCAAGATGAAGATAAGTATAAAGAATTTGACCCTCTCTTAGCATTGCTCTTTCATTGGCCTGGGGCTCTTTCACCTTCACAATCATCTCAGCCTTAGCAAAAATAGCTTCAGCAGTGTCGATAATGGTTGCACCTACCGATTCATAATCAGAATCGCTTGCACCAATCCCATTACCAGCATTAGTTTGTACTAATACACTGTGTCCGTGCTTTACGCACTCTTTGACACTAGGCGGTGTGAGCCCAACACGATACTCGTGGTTTTTAATTTCTTTTGGTACGCCAATAATCATGATAATCCCCCTTGAATATCAAAATTAAGTATTCTCACTCAAAGCGTTGTCAACTGCCTCAATAATAGCGTCAATATCAGATTTTGTTGTGATAAATGCAGGACTAAACAAGAGCACGTTATTAGAATTAACAAAGCTACTATTACTACGCCCAATCATCACTTTATTTTTCAAACAATGGCCGGCAATTGATGCAACAGCCCCATCACCAAGTGGCTCTTTAGTTTCTCTATTTTTGACCAACTCTGCACCACAAAACAAACCTTTGCCTCTAACTTCACCGATCACAGGATGTTTGTCTTGGAGCTCAAACAGCTTTTCTTTTAAGTAATCACCCATCGTATTAACGTTCTCTAGAAGATTTTCTTCTTTGATAATACTCAAGGTTTTTCTTGCCGCTGCTGGTCCAGCAGTACAACCTCCAAAAGTAGAGATGTCTCTAAAATGACCCTCTGGATCTGAAGCATTTTTCTTAAAGTGTTCAAATACTTTTTCGCTAGTAACGGTTACTGAAATAGCAGCGTAGCCAGCAGCTAAGCCCTTAGCTGTGGTAACGATATCAGGCTGTACTTCGTAGTTTTGGTAGCCGAACCATTTACCGGTTCTTCCAAGGCCGCATACCACCTCATCAATATGCAACAACACATCGTACTTGCGACAAATGGATTCAATAATTGGAAAGTATTCCGGAACTGGTGGAATCACACCGCCACCAGCAGTGATTGGTTCAAGCACTACCGAACCAACAGTGTCTGGTCCTTCTTGCTGGATAACCGTTTCAAGTGCATGTGCACATTCGATGTTGCACTCACCATACTTTTTACCAAAAGGACAACGGTAGCAGCAACAGTGTGGCATTTCAACAAATCCGGGAGCAAAGGGGCCGTATTGGTTTTTCCGCTGTGCATGGCCCGTTGAACTTAAAGCGCCAATTGTTGTTCCATGATAGTCTCGATCACGATAAATAATTTTATGCTTCTTACCATCATTGTATGAGTGTGCACGCTGACGCACCATTTTGTAGCCTTTTTCATTCGCCTCAGAACCAGAGTTAGAGTAATAAACTCTATCAAGTCCAGGCATCAGACTTGTTAATTCTTTCGCGAACTCTGCACCAGGCTCTGTTCCAAAAGAGCCAGCAAAATATGGGATTTCTTGCAATTGATTGGCAACAGTCTCTACCATTTCATCACGACCAAAGCCCAAATTAACCGTCCATACACCGCCTGAGGTTGCGTCAAGGTACTCATCACCTTTTGAATCTGTAACAATCAACCCCTTGCCTTTGACAACAACAATTGGGTCAACTGTTTCGAAAGGTTTGTGTTGTGTCAAATGATGCCAAACATGTTGCTTGTCATTTTGTATAATTGTGTTTTCAGACATACCACCCCCCTTTTTTTTGTGTAATTTACCAATAAGTGGAATTGTAGGATATAAGAGTTATAAGTTTGCCCTTTCTATAGAACCAGAAAATATGGAACTAATGAGCCAGAAATATGAATGAAATGTGGCACCAATTCTTCTCCTTGCGTCATGACAAACCAAGAACGCTACAGTTGCAAATACGTCAACAACTAATTGATGCTATTAGCACCGGTTTAATTCGTCCAAAAGAGTCTCTGCCCTCCTCTAGAGCTTTGGCTGCAGAATTAAAAGTAGCGCGTAATACAGTGATCGCGGCTTACAAGGAGTTGGAGTATGACGGCTATATTGAGGCAAAAGAGAGAAAGGGCTATTTTGTTAGTGATGCGTCTTACGAAAATCTAGTTTTAGGTAACACACATGAACAAGCCGATACAGCACCCAGCTGGATAGACCGTTTAATAACTAAAAAACCCTCAGCTAAAACCAATATTAGTAAAACTGAGGACTGGCAAAAACAACCTTACCCATTTACTGTGGGACAACTCGACCACGTCTTAATTCCTTTTTATGAATGGCGGGAAGTAGTCAGACTATCTTCAACAGTACCGGAAATTAAAAAATGGAATGTTGACCACGTAGATACCGACGACCCCTCGCTAATAAAACAAATTCAATCTAAAGTGCTACCGAAAAGAGGGATTTGGGCTAATAAAGATCAAATACTTATTACCTCAGGCAGCCAAAATGCCATTTACATTCTAGCCAATCTTTTGGTCGACAATAACACCACCGTCGGAATTGAAAACCCCGGCTATCCAGATGTGCGCAATATTCTTAGCTACAAAACAGATAAACTGGAGCCAGTTGCTGTCGACAAAGAAGGAATTGTTGTAGACGATATAAATCCAAATTGTGACCTAATCTATACGACACCTAGTCACCAATACCCTACCGGTGTCACTATGAGCATGGAAAGACGAGAGCAGTTATTAGAACATGCTGCCAATCATAACTCTGTCATTATCGAGGACGACTATGAAGCCGAGATCAATTTTCTTAAAAAAGTCAAACCTTCTCTCAAGAGCCTAGATAAAAACAACAACGTGGTCTATGTTGGCAGTTTTTCCAAAGCATTTGCCCCAGGCTTGCGCTTAGGCTATCTCGTGGCACCCGAAAGTCTTATCAAGGAAGCAAGAGCACTTAGACGACTGATGATGAGACACGTGCCCTCTAATAATCAACGCTCTGTCGCTTTGTTTATTGGTCTTGGTCATTACCACAACATGTTTGCCAAAATACAACGAACAAATAAAGAACGCTGGGGACTCATCAACGAAAAAATAAAAAACGAGCCCTTGCTCTCATGCACACCAACATTTGGCGGCTCCACTTTCTGGATCAAAATTCCTGAATCTATCGACAGCAAATTACTCTGTGAAGAGTTGAGCAAAAAAGGCGTTGTTCTGAGGCCTGGCCACGCTTCATTCTTTGGTGCCAATCATCCAATAAACTATCTTCATGTAGGTTATTCGGCCATTAACACCGGAAAAATCAATCGTGGAATGGATATTCTCATCAACCAAATCAAGATGATGATGGCATAAAGTTAAATGCGGATTTTGCTATTAGCAGGATCAAACATTGGCTTTATTGATACTTTTACCGTTTGAATTTCACCCGCGACTTCCAGTGTGTAATTGTTCGATAAAATCATCTCATCGCTGACATCAGCCACGCAATCAATATAACCTAGACCCACAGAGGCCCCAAGTGCATGACCATAAGCGCCACTACTTAAATAACTAACAACCTTGCCATCTATTAGTATAGGTTCATTGTGATAAAGCATAATCTCGGGATCATCCAATAGAAACTGCAATAAGCGCTTCTCAAGACCTTTCTCCTCCTTTTCAAGCACAGCTTGGTGACCAATAAATTTACCAAACTTTGACGGCTTTTTGTCAGGCTTTACAGCAAACCCCAAGCCCGCTTCAAGAACGTTATCCTCATCAGTAATATCATGACCAAAGTGTCGGTATGCTTTTTCAGTTCGGCAGCTATCTACGGCATGCATACCACATAATTTAAGTGAAAATTCTTGACCTTTTTCAAACAAAAGCTCTGCCACATACTCAGAAAATTCAATGGGAAAATATATCTCCCAGCCAAGCTCTCCAACATAAGTCAGTCTATGAGCACGAACATTGACCATTCCAAGCGCCATCTGGCAAGTGCTGCCAAAGGGCATATTCTCGTGACTCAGGTCATAATCAGTTAATGATTGCAATAGTGCTCTCGAATTAGGCCCCATTATCGCTAAACAGTTTTCACTATTAGTGGCATCGAAAAATGCACAATTAGCGCCTTCTGGCAAGTTTTTTTCTAGCCAATTCATATCACGATTAGCGCACATTGAGCCACCAACAACCAAGTAGTCGTCTTTTGCTAGTCGAGTAATAGTAACATCAGCTTCAATGCCAGCTTTACGATTAAGCCATTGCGTATAGACAATCTTGCCAATTGGAACATCTACATCATTCGCGCAAATATATTGTAAGTAGTCCATTGCATCTGTACCCTTAACGCGAATTTTTGAGAAAGACAACATTTCATACATACCAACAGTCTCGCGCATAGCCATGTGCTCCGCCCGGTGATAATCAAACCAATTTTGCTTTTCCCAAGAATATTCATATTTGGCTTCAACACCTTTATCAAGGTCTTCCTGTGATAGAAACCAGTTGGGGCGCTCCCAGCCGGCTACTTCACCATAGCAGGCGCCACGTTCTTCAAAAAAACGATGTAGAGGCGAGCGTCGCAAACCCCGGCCTGTCGAAAATTGATGATAAGGAAAATGATTATCATACAAATACCCTAAAGATTCACTGACGCGATCTGCAAGGTAGACTTTATTGTTTTGAAATGGTTGCATGCGGCGTATATCAACTTCCCATAAATCGCATGGTGGCTCACCGCCAGCAATCCATTCGGCCAGATATTTACCAGCACCACCAGCGGCTTGAATACCAATTGAATTAAAACCTGCGGCAACAAATAAATTCTTAACTTCAGGGCATTCACCCATCTGAAAACTGTCATCCGGAGTAAAGCTTTCAGGGCCGTTAAAAAATGTCTCTAAGCCCAACTTTTCCATCACAGGCAGGCGATTCATCGCCAGTTCAAGATAAGGCATCATATGCTCTAAATCGTCAGGGATTTGATCAAAGCAGAAGTCTTCAGGGATGCCGTTTTGCCCCCATGGCTTTGCGTTAGGCTCAAACAAACCAATAAGAACTTTGCCCGCGTCTTCCTTATAGTAGGCACTTTCGTCAGGCACTCGAACGGTTGGCATGTCACCTAAATTGTCCACTGGGGAGGTTAGTGCATAAAAATGTTCGCAAGCATGAAGTGGCACATTAGCACCTGCCATCAGTCCCAGTTCTCGAGCCCACATACCACCACAATTAACAACAATTTCAGCCTCAATATCACCTTGATCGGTTGTTACGCCAGTGATTTTGCCTTGGTTTTTGTTGATGGCTGTAACTTTAACCTCTTCAAACATCTGAACTCCGAGGTTCTTTGCACCCTTGGCAAGAGCCATAGCAATATTAGCGGGATCAGCCTTACCATCACGAGGGATCCACACACCACCCACGATGTCATCAAGGTTAAATAAATCGATTTTATTTTTAAGCTCAGCCGGAGAAAGTATGTGCGCCTCAACACCATGAACTTTTGCCAGTGAAGCATTACGCTTAAATTCTGTAAAACGCTCCTGATTGGTGGCAAGACCAACTGAGCCAGAACGCCTGAAGCCAGTGGCAACACCTGTTTCTGCCTCAAGGGTTTCGTACAAATCGCCAGAATACTTCACCATTTGGGTCAAGTTCTGACTAGCACGCAGCTGACCAATAAGGCCGGCTGCATGCCAAGTTGTTCCCGAAGTAAGTTTTTTGCGTTCTAAAAGAACAACATCACGATAACCCAGATGGGACAAGTGGTAAGCCACTGAGCAGCCTACAACACCGCCGCCAATAATAACAATCTGCGTTTTTGTTGGTATAGAGCTAGACATTTACCCCCCAAGGCAACCAAAAAAACCGATATTGTAATCTTATTTACCCTTCCAAGGCACTAAATAATTCTCAGAAATTCGCATTAAGATATCGATTCCATAACCAATCACGCCAATCAGCACGATACCCATAATAACAAGGTCGGTCATCTGAAACTTCGAAGCATTAATAATCATCATACCTGCGCCTTTTTGAGCAGCAACAAGTTCTGCAGCAACCACAGTACCCCAACAAACACCCATGGATACTCGCGCTCCAGTGAAGATTTCTGGCAAGCTGTTTGGCACAATTACGAGCCTCATGATTTGCTTTTTAGATGCGCCAAGCGAATAGGCGGCATGAATTTTACTAATTTTCACACCAGAAACGCCTGCTCGAGCAGATATAGTCATAATCCACAATGAAGCAAGGAATAGCAAAATTATCTTGCCCTCTTCACCAATACCAAACCAAATAATAACCAGTGGAATCAAGGCGAGCGGTGGGACTGGACGCATAAATTCTACAATTGGATCAAACCAACCACGGAACCAGCCAGAAAGGCCCATGGCGTAACCCAATGGAATTCCAATTAGTGCACCGGCTAAAAACCCAACAACTACCCGCAAGAGCGACCAACCAAGATGCTCCATTAGGGTGAAATTTTTGTAACCATCTGACGCCACTGTAATCAGTCTTGCCCAAACGGTCTCAGGGGCAGGTAGCCATACCGGCTGCATCTGCCAACCTTTTTCAGGTGTCAAGCTTAAAGTGCCCTTAGCTGTCATATAAATGCGAGCATTCTCTATAAAGAGTTCCGAGCTAGGTGTAATGCTCTGACCATTAATAGCAATGACTTTATAACCATCTTCCTTATAGCCAGTATCGTTGCGCTTAACTTTAACTAGACCACTACGCCAAGCTACAATATTAGCGCTATCATTTTTTGCAAATCCTGTGCCAGGCTCAACTTTAGCTTTAGCAGGAGTTTTGCCAGACTGTACATCATAAACAGTAATATGCACCTCGGCATCATCAGTTTCACCAGCTGCATTCTGTGCAGTATAAGTAAATGTAAAGTCCCCAATAAAAGGACCTGGAGCGTGTATAGGAACAAGCTTTGAACCTGTAAAAGCTCCCCATATCAAGAAGATAGACAAAACTGAGATAATGGAACCAGCACGATTTGAAGTAACCGCACTTTCATCACCAAAGGTTACTGTTTTAAGGCTGGTAAAGTCTTGCTTTTGAGTTCTAAATTTTTCAAATGTTCTGACTGCAAAAAAAGCGCCAACAAAAATAGCGATATAAATTAATAAAATAACCATTAGTTGTCTCCCGCCTTACCCATGATTTCTTCTTCCATATCCCAAATCATGGTGAGAATTTCTTCACGTGTTTCTGTATATCCTTCTGTTTTTTTGACTTCTCTTAAATCTGTTGTAACGCCCATTTCAGCATAAGGCAACCTGTATTCTTTATGTATTCTTCCAGGTCTAGGAGCAAGGACCAATAAGCGCTCACCAAGTAAAATAGCCTCTTCAACTGAATGCGTAATAAGGATGATGGTTTTGCCTGTCTCTTTCCAAAGCTTTAAAACCAATCCTTGCATTTTTTCTCTTGTTAGTGCATCCAGTGCACCAAGAGGCTCATCCATTAAAATAACATCAGGCTCATTGGCTAAACAGCGCGCAAGGGCAACGCGCTGTTGCATACCGCCTGATAATTCGTAAACCGCTTTGTCTTCAAAGCCTGCCAGCCCAACAACCTCTAAAAGGTGCTCAACTTTTTCATTTTGATCGGCTTTTGACATGCCCTTCATTCTAGGCCCAAAGGCAACATTTGAACGGACATTCATCCACTCAAATAGCGCTCCTTGCTGAAAAACCATACCACGCTCAGGGCCTGGTCCAGTAACGGTTTGATTGTCGAGAACAACTCGTCCTTCAGTCGGCGCTAAAAAGCCTGCAACAATATTAAGAAGCGTTGTTTTGCCACAACCAGATGGCCCAAGTACAGTAATGATTTGCCCTTCTTCTATTTCAAGAGAGACGTCTTTCAATGCTTGAATTGAATCACCGTTCTTGAGATCAAAGCGCATCGAAATGTTTTCAATTGATAATCCTTTCAAATCAATCTCCAATTATTTCATGTTATTAAAAAGGTGGCACACAACAGTGTGCCACCTAGAGTCTTACAAAAACTTAAACTATCAGACAGTTTGCATGCCTGATTTAAGTTGTTTATTGATTAGCTAATACTTGCAAACCATTTGTATTGACAGCACTATCGTATGAATCACGTGCGCTTGGGATTTCGCCCGCATTCACGAACACATCTGCTACACCTTTAAGGAAGGCTTGTCCACTACCACCAAGCCATGCGTTAGATAGTTGAGAACTAACAGATGGGAATACAAAGGTAGCCATTGTGTCTGCTGTTGCAGCGATATCCATACCAGCATCTTTGGCAATATGAGGAAGCATTAGTGATGTAAAACCACCAGAGTTCCACATTGCATTGGCTGCAGCTGTAACGCCCAAGAAAGTAGTTAATACTTCGGCGTTTTCATCAGCAAAACTAGCTGTTGTTGAGGTTACGTCCCACACTAGGATACCAAGCGCGACTTTTTCTGCACCAGTCAAAAGAACATTACCATGCTCTAGAGCACGGCGAAGTGAGCCACCCCAACCACAGAATACGTCAACACTGCCTTGTGCAAAAGCTGCTGCACCTTCAGGTGGCGCCATATCTACAACTTGCAATGAAGCAACGTCAACACCAAAGTGTTCCATTTGCTTTAAGAAGCCGTAGTGAGCGGCAGTACCAATTGGCACAGAAAATTTCTTACCGGCTAACTCTGAAGCGTTGCTTGCATCAATTTCTAAAGCTGATGCAACAACACAGTTGTCGTTATCAGCATAGCTTACTGCTACGTCAACAATTTGTAAATCCTGGCCAGTTGATGCTGCCACAATAAATGGCGGGACACCCTGACTCACGGAAATATCAATATCACCTGAGGCCATAGCTGCAGACATTGCAGTACCCGTACCAAATGCCTTCCAGTTTACCTTCATGCCCAAGGCTTCGTCATACGCGCCAATTTGCTTTGCGTACTCAAAAGGCATCGGCCATTCTTCAAAATATGCAACGTTTAACTCGTCAAGAGCCATAACGTTTGCGGCAGCCATAGCACTTACAGCTGTGACGCCAATTTTTTTGTAAATATTTTTCATAGTTTCTCCTTTAGATTTTTATAGTGAACTATTTCACTATTTAGCTATAGAAAACTCATTGCCTAACACAGATTAAAAAAAAATTAATCCAATATTCTTGTGTTAATAATGAACTCTTATTAGCAATGAGAATTCTAGTCTAAGCTATTTGAGACGATTTGGCAAACTATAGAACCAGAAAGTTGAAAAATAATAGTCCAGATTTTTTTGCTTTAAATTTTGTTTAAGTCTTTTAAATAATAAACTTTAAAAAATAGGGCTATTCCAATTATTAAAATAATTAAAATAGATTTTTTAATCTTGTTTATCGAGTAATTCAATCTAAGAATTGCCTCTTGTAAGGCCATTTCAACTCATTTTTAGAATCAATCATACCATTTCATGAGTGTAAAAACAGTATTGAAAAGCCTTCTAAGTCAACGAATACTAGTATTAGACGGCGCTATGGGCACCATGATTCAACGGCACAAATTACAAGAAGCTGATTATCGTGGTGAACGCTTCAAAGATTGGCATACCTTGGTTCAGGGCAACAACGATCTTCTAACTTTAACACAGCCGCACATTATCAGTGATATTCATAGGTCCTTTCTTGAGGTTGGTGCAGATATTATTGAAACCAATACTTTTAACTCTAACCGCATCTCAATGGCAGATTACGAGATGGAGAATCTTGCCTACGAGATTAATTTTGCATCTGCACAATTAGCCAAAAACATTACTAATGAATTCTCAACTGCTGACAAACCGAGATTTGTTGCAGGTGTGATTGGTCCAACTTCGCGTACCTGTTCACTCTCACCAGATGTCAATGATCCTGGATTTCGTAACGTTACTTTTGACGAATTAGTAGAAGTCTATTCAGAGTCAACTCGTGGACTCATTGAAGGAGGGTCAGACCTTATACTAATTGAAACAATCTTCGATACACTCAACGCCAAAGCCGCTATTTTTGCAGTGCAGCAAGTCTTTGCAGAAGACTATGTTGAATTGCCAATAATGATTTCTGGAACTATAACTGATGCTTCAGGTCGAACCCTTTCTGGGCAAGTAACCGAAGCTTTTTACAATTCCTTGCGCCATGCTAAACCAATCTCAATAGGACTAAATTGTGCACTAGGTCCCGATTCCCTTCGTCAGTATGTGGCCGAGTTATCTCGTGTTAGCGAAACCTATATTTCTGCTCATCCCAATGCCGGGCTGCCAAACGAATTTGGTGAATATGAGCTCGACGCTATTAGCATGAGTGAGCAAGTAGCTGAATGGGCGACTTCAGGGCTGGTTAACATCCTGGGTGGTTGTTGTGGCTCGACACCCGAACACATCAAAGCAATTGTCGATGCTATCGACGGCTTGCCTCCAAGGCGACTACCTGATATCAAACCAGAATGTCGTTTATCTGGCTTAGAAGCATTTAATATTGGTGATGACTCTTTATTTGTCAATGTCGGTGAGCGCGCCAATATTACTGGTTCGGCCAAGTTTAAGCGCTTAATCCTCAACGAAGAATACGAGGAAGCGCTTGATATTTGCCAAACACAAGTCGAAGACGGTGCGCAAATGGTTGATGTTAATATGGACGAAGGCATGCTTGACGGGGAAGCGGCAATGATTCGCTTCCTTAACTTAATTGCTTCTGAGCCAGACATTGCCAAAGTGCCACTTATGATTGATTCTTCAAAGTGGGAAATTATTGAGGCTGGCCTTAAATGTTCACAAGGTAAGGCGGTCGTCAATTCTATTTCTCTCAAAGAAGGAAAAGACAATTTCGTTAAGTATGCCAATCTTTGCAAACGCTACGGTGCTGCAATTATTGTGATGGCCTTTGATGAAGAAGGCCAAGCAGATACTTTGCAACGAAAGGTAGAAATCTGCACTAATGCTTACAATATTCTAGTCGACGAGGTTAATTTTCCCGCAGAGGATATTATCTTTGATCCCAATATTTTCGCCATTGCCACCGGTATTGAAGAACACAACAACTACGGTCTTGATTTTATCGAGGCAACACGAGCCATCACTACCACCCTGCCTTATGCCAAAGTCTCTGGTGGTGTTTCCAATGTCTCGTTTTCTTTTAGAGGCAATAACCCAGTGCGTGAAGCCATCCACTCAGCATTCTTATACCATGCCGTAAATGCAGGGATGACCATGGGTATTGTAAATGCAGGGCAACTGGTAGTTTACGATGATATCGATGAGGAACTAAAAAAAGCGGTTGAAGATATCGTGCTTAACAAAGACGATGAGGCTGGTGAGCGCCTGGTTGGAATTGCACCGAAATTCTCAACTAGCGGCGAAGCCCAAGAAAACAAGCGTGATTTAGAATGGCGAACATGGTCGGTTGAAAAACGCCTAGAACATTCACTAGTCAAAGGTATTACTGAATTCATCGATGCCGACACCCAAGAGGCGCTAGATAAACTAGGTCGCCCCATTTATGTTATCGAAGGACCACTCATGGATGGCATGAACGTTGTTGGCGATCTGTTTGGTGCTGGCAGAATGTTTCTCCCGCAAGTGGTTAAATCTGCACGGGTGATGAAAAAATCAGTCGCCTATTTAGATCCATTTTTAGAAGCAGAAAAGCAAGATTTTGGAGACACAGTTAAACCAAAAATTGTTATGGCAACAGTTAAGGGCGATGTTCATGATATTGGAAAAAATATTGTGGGAGTTGTCCTGCAATGTAACAACTTTGAGGTTATTGATCTTGGCGTCATGGTACCCTCCGACGAGATTCTTGCAACAGCGACAAAGGAAAACGTTGACCTTATCGGCTTGTCTGGCTTAATCACACCATCGCTCGATGAAATGGTATTTGTCGGCAAAGAGTTGACTCGACAAGGGTTTGACATTCCACTCCTGATTGGCGGTGCAACCACCTCTAAAGCACATACCGCAGTCAAAGTACAACCCGAATATGCTAACGGCGTTATCCATGTGCAAGACGCCTCTAAAGCAGTTGGTGTTGCTACCTCGCTGCTTTCAAATGATTTAAAGCCTGAGCTACTTAAACAAATTAATGAAGAATACGAAGAAGTAAGAGTTCGACGCGCTAATCGTGGCGTCAGCAAATTGCTAAGCCTAGAAAAAGCACGAAAAAATAAACCGAAGCTTTCTTTTGACTCGATTGTTAAACCCAAGCAATTGGGTATTCAGGTTTTTACGGATTACGATCTTGGTGAAATCATTGAATTTGTCGACTGGACGCCCTTCTTTCGAACTTGGGAATTGGCTGGTAAATTCCCAGATATTCTCAGTGATGAGGTTGTTGGTGAGGCAGCATCGCAACTTTTTAATGATGCCAAAGCAATGTTTAATAAGGTTATTAACGAGCAATTGCTACAAGCCAATGCAGTGATTGGCATCTTTGCCGCAAATAGTATCAACGAAGATATTGAGCTATATGACGATAATGGTAATATATTAGTAACGCTTAACAACCTACGTCAGCAACTCGATAAAAAAGGTCATACGCCGAATTATTGCCTTAGTGATTTTATTGCATCAAAAGAAAGCGGTATTTCAGATTATATGGGTGCTTTTGCTGTGACTGCGGGGGTTAATATCGAACCCTTGGTAGAGGCCTATGAAGGCGATCATGATGATTACAACTCGATCATGATTAAAGCTGTAGCCGATCGTCTAGCCGAAGCCTTTGCCGAAATGATGCATTTTAAACTTCGCACAGAACTTTGGGGCTATAGCAACGAAGCCTTTAACAATGAAAAACTCATTGACGAAAAATACCCAGGCATTCGCCCCGCCCCTGGCTACCCTTCTTGCCCAGAACACAGCGAAAAAGAAAAACTTTGGGCATTGCTCCATGTCGAAGAAAACACAGGTATGACGCTAACCAGCTCCTACGCAATGCTACCAACAGCTTCTGTCAGTGGTTGGTATTTTGCCCATCCTGAATCTCGCTATTTTGGCATGGGTAAGGTTAATCAAGGTCAACTTGAAGATTATGCTCTACGAAAAGGCATATCCGTTGAACAAGCAGAGAGGTTGCTGTCGCCAAATTTGGAATAAGCAACTCTGCGCTAAAAAAACATTTCTACATATTTTTCTACAAGGCACCAAATATTGTACAAAATATAGCCTAGTTTATTAAATAAATAAAAGAGTAAAGATTATGAGTTGGTGGTCAACAATTATTGGTGGAGCGGTAGGCTTTATGCTCGGTGGCCCGTTAGGTGCAATGCTTGGCGTTGCTTTCGCGGGTAATTTTTCCAAGAAGCGATCTAATATGAGTGGCTTCGGCAATAATTATCATGTCGGTGACCAGCAACGGGTTCAAGCTGCATTTTTTAGCGCTGTATTCTCTATTATGGGATACATTGCAAAAGCTGATGGCAGAGTATCAAAATCTGAAATTCTTCTAGCCCAGCAAGTTATGCAGCATATGCAATTGGCCGAAGATATGAAAAAAGTTGCCAAAGAGCTATTCAACCAAGGTAAGAGTCAAGATTTTAAGCTCGACGAAGTTCTTGAGCAATTTCGCCTTGAAACCCATAGGCGCATGCACTTAATACGTGCTTTCTTTGAGATTCAAATTCAAGCAGCTTATGCCGATGGTGTCCTTGACGGCAGTGAGCATAACGCGCTTAAATATATTGCCCAAAAACTGCACTTTCCTATTCACGAATTAGAAAATCTAATTCAGCAGTTTGCAGCTGCAAAGGGTGGCGCCAACCATCCAACAATTGACGATGCCTACGCCATACTGGGTGCTGATAAAAATGTCACCGATAAAGAGCTAAAACGCGTCTACCGTCGCTTACTCGCCCAGCATCATCCCGACAAATTAGTTGCCAAGGGCCTGCCTGAAGAAATGAGAAAAATGGCCAAAGAAAAAACCCAAGAAATTATTAACGCTTACGAACAAATTAAAAAACAGCGAGATATGAGCTAATTAATTTATTATTAAATCAATCAAATCTTCTAAAATAAATTTCGGCTCTGCGAAGTAGTCTTAATTTTACAAATGGATTTTTTAACAATAATTTGACAAAGAAAACCACCAAAATCGCCTCTAAAGCCTTGTTTTAGGGCTAATAATAGGGAATTTGAGTGGTTTTTTATCCCAATCAAACCTCAGCAGGAAATTTTGGTAAAAAATCGAAGGGACTATATTAAGCGTTGATTTCAATGCTTCTGACGTTTTGAGCAAGCTTATCAAGAGCTGTGTTAACAAGTTTAAACGAACCTTCGGCACCAAATAATTTAGCAATTTCAACAGATTCGTTAATGACCACTTTGTAAGGCACTTCAATACTGAACTTGAGTTCGTAGGCACCAAGGTAAAGTATGGCGTGCTCGACCGGGCCAAGTTCTTCAATATCTCTATCGATACACGGTGCGATTAGATCGTCGAGTAAAGTGATATTTTTTGGAATCTCACGAATAAGATTGGAAAAAAAAGCTTTGGAGATCTTCCCTTCTTTTTGAGTTAAAAACTGATGCTCAATGCTAAGCAAGTCTCCATCAGAAATACGCCACTGATAAAGCGCTTGAACAACTCGCTCTCTAGAACGCTGTTTTGGTGTTTTAAAACTCACAACTAAAGATTACTTTGCTCGTCAGCTTTGGCTAAAAGGTAAAGCATTTCAATCATCGCTAGTGTTGCCTCTTCACCCTTGTTGCCCTTATAGCCACCAGCTCTACCGAGGGTTTGTTCCATATTATCTGTTGTCAAAACACCGAAAGCGACAGGCGTTTCATACTGGTAAGAAACATCGGCAACACCTCTAGCGCACTCCGAACAAACATAATCGAAATGAGGTGTTTCACCCTGAATAACTGCACCCAAAGTGACAATGCCGTCGTAGTTTTCATTTTTAGCAAGACGCTTAGCCATTAAGGGAACTTCAAAGGCACCTGGAGCGTAATAGACATCAATACTGTTATCCTTGATGCCATATTTTTTTAGAGTTTCTTCTGCGCTAGTAAGGAGCTTGTCGCCAATGTCTTGGTAAAAATAAGCGACAATAATAGCGACTTTTGCATCGGCTAGAAAAGTGGCGTTGGCTTCGCGATCAAATTTAAATGCTGACATAATTTCCTTATTTTTTTGTATCTACGTATTCAGTAATTTCAATACCGAATCCCTTTAATCCGTGGAGCTTTCTTTGGCTGCCAAGGGTTTTCATTTTTGTGACACCCAGATCTGAGAGTATTTGCGCGCCAATACCAAAAGTTCTAAGGTCGTCGGCATGTCTAAAACTCGGGTTATCGATACTCTCAAGAATGTCTTGGTTCCCTTGTTTTCTTAATAATAGAAAAACCCCAGTATCTGCTTGTGAGATATATTCTAAGGCATTGTTGATGCCAAAGCCCGAGCTTTGCTCTTGGAGTACATCTTTAAAGATGTTTTCCATGTGTACGCGTACGTATGGTTCACTGCCTTCAGTAATCACGCCTTTAACTAAAGCTAGGTGGGTATCGTTATTAATGGTGTCCAAATATGAAACCAGCTTAAAAGAGCCAAAGCGCGTCTGAAATTGACGTTGATTAATTCTTTCAATTGTTTTTTCATTTTCAACACGATAGTGGATTAAATCTTCAATCGTGCCCCATTTAATATCGTGTTTTTCAGCAAAAACCTCTAAATCTGGGCGTCTCGCCATAGTGCCATCGTCGTTAAGAATTTCAACAATAACCGATGCAGGCTCAAAGCCAGCCAGACGTGCTAAATCACATCCAGCCTCGGTATGTCCGGCACGAATTAACACGCCGCCCTGCTCTGCCATTAATGGAAAAACATGGCCGGGTTGTACTATATCTCCAGGCTTTGCATCTTTGGCAACGGCGTCTTGTACTGTTTTTGCTCTGTCAGCAGCGGAAATCCCCGTTGTAACACCTGTAGAAGCCTCAATAGAAACTGTGAAATTGGTTGAATGAAGATCACCGGTGTGAGTAACCATCAAAGGCAAGTTGAGTTGTTTGCAACGATTGCGAGTGAGCGTTAAGCAAATAAGACCACGCCCATAAGTCGCCATAAAATTAATGTGTTCTTTGGTCACTTTGTCGGCAGGCACAAGCAAGTCGCCTTCATTTTCGCGATCTTCATCATCCATAAGAATGATCATCTTGCCTTGCCTATAATCTTCTAAAAGTTCTTCAGTTGTTGCCTTCATAAGCTATTTATCTTAACTAATTCTAAGTATTTTTTGTACTATTTAATAACTGCTCTAAATGCCTAGCAATAATGTCAATTTCCACATTGACTTTTGTGCCAACATGCAAATCACCCAGCGTAGTCACAGTGAAAGTATGGGGCACAATATTAACCCCGAAAATATTGCCTTCAATACTATTAACGGTCAAGCTCACACCGTTAATACAAATTGAGCCTTTACGAGCAATGTATTTTACCAAATCCTTTTCTACAGTAATCTCGAAGCGAGTGCTTTCACCTTCTTCGTAGAGATTACTCACCACACCGACACCATCAACATGGCCACTGACCATATGGCCATCAATACCCTGATTTAGCCTTAGTGCTTTTTCAAGATTAACTCGATCACCATTTTTAAGATTGGAAAAAATTGAACAATCCAGGGTTTCTTGAGATACATCTGCTGAGAAACTATTATCTGATAATTCGACCGCAGTTAGGCAAACACCATTAACAGCAATACTATCACCAATATTGGCATCACTTAAATCAAGGGTGTCAGACTCAATAATAAAATGAGTGCCCTTTTCAAAGGCTCTAACACTTTGGATCTTGCCTACGGCCTGAATGATTCCTGTAAACATGGTGAAGAAAAGGTTATTAGCTTAAACAAGTAATGGCGAATTTTACGCTAATTAAAAATACAAGAACAATTAAGACTCATCATCCAGAGTGGCACAAACACTAGCGCCAAAGAGAATAATTGCCCAAGCCATATATATCCAAAACAAAGGTAAGCAATACACTCAAGGAAAGCATGCCAGCCAAATCCATGCTTTGACGTTCGACAAATCTTTTAGCAGACGTAATTAACATTTATTTTTGGGTTAGCAAGTAATCCTCATAATTGCCAGAATAGTAATGCGCTCCATCTT
>CAZZER010000004.1:0-3308 GCA_964653365.1 uncultured Candidatus Thioglobus sp. | reverse complement strand
TTTTGGGTTAGCAAGTAATCCTCATAATTGCCAGAATAGTAATGCGCTCCATCTTCTTTGAGCTCAATAATGCGAGTTGATAGAGACGAAACAAATTCCCTATCATGGCTCACAAAAATCAGTGTACCCTCATAATTATCAAGCGCAAGGTTAAGTGCCTCGATTGATTCCATGTCTAAGTGATTTGTGGGCTCGTCCATCAATAGAATGTTTGGCTTTTGCAACATCAATTTACCAAAAAGCATACGGCCTTTTTCGCCACCCGAAAGCGACTTAACGCTTTTCTTGACGTCTTCTTTACCAAACAGCATTTTGCCAAGTACCGAGCGCATTGCCTGCACGTCGTCTTTTTCGCTCTTAAATTGGCTCATCCAATCCAGTACAGTCATGTCTTTTTCAAAATCAGCACTATGGTCTTGAGCGTAATAGCCAATATTAGCGTTTTCACTCCATTTCACTATACCACTGTCTGGCTGGTGATCGCCAAATAGTGTGCGCAATAAGGTTGTTTTACCAATACCGTTTTGGCCAATAATCGCCACACGCTCGCCTGTCTCAATCAAAAGGTTGATGTCGTTCAGAACCTTTAATTCATCAAAGCCCTTAGAGACATCTTTAACTTCAAGGACATTGCGGAACAATTCCTTCGTCTGATTGAAAATGATATAAGGACTGACACGAGAAGAAGGCTTGATGTCGTCAAGAACAATCTTGTCCAACTGTTTTAAACGAGAAGTCGCTTGTTTTGACTTAGAAGCATTGGCAGAGAATCTAGATACAAAATGCTTAAGATCTTTAATTTTTTCCTCTTTTTTGGCGTTGTCAGCACGCATTCTCTCTTGAATAGCCGTTGCAGCAACCATGAAATCATCATAACTACCAGGGAAGACATTGAGTGCGCCGTAGTCAAGATCAGCCATATGTGTACAAACACCGTTTAGAAAGTGCCTATCATGAGAAACAATAACCATTGTCGCCTTACGAGCGCTTAATACACCTTCCAACCAACGGATTGAGTTGATGTCTAGGTTATTTGTCGGCTCATCCAATAAAAGGATTTCTGGATCAGAGAACAAGGCTTGAGCCAATAGTACGCGTAACTTCCAGCCTGGTGCAATTTCGCTCATCAAGCCATAATGCTGCTCAAGTGGAATATCTAGCCCTAACAACAATTCACTGGCGGAAGATTCTGCAGAGTAACCATCCATTTCGGCAAACTCCATTTCAAGCTCAGCAACTTTAATGCCATCTTCTTCGCTCATCTCAGCAAGACCATAAATGCGGTCTCTTTCTTCTTTGATTTTCCACAAGTCTTTATGTCCCATAATGACTGTATCAACAACACGGAAACTCTCGAAAGCAAATTGATCTTGTGAAAGAACGCCAAGCCTTTGACCCTCGTCAACAGATACCGAACCATTGCTTGGTTTTAGTTGACCTGTCAAAATTTTCATTAGGGTGGATTTTCCACAGCCATTGGCGCCAATCAAGCCGTAACGATTACCATCTTGAAATTTAACCGAAATGTTTTCAAAAAGTGGCTTTTCGCCAAATTGCATTGTGATATTTGCAGTAGAAATCATGGACTTATGGTGTTTTACAAAAGGCGATAATTATACCCTTAACGCGCTAATTCCGTGTGAGCAGATGCATTGTAATCAAGATGCTCAATACGATTACAACTTGTGGGTATAAAATATCGTACTATGCAGTCAAATTCGTCCTTGAAAACCAAACAATTGCCTGACAAATCGCTGTTGTCAGCAATCCTACTATTGATTGCATTTGGTTGGATACTATCCTTTTCAGCATCGCTAGCGTACTTTGAAAGCTACTCGTACTTTATCAAGCAAACCCTGTTTATCGTCATTGGCTTGTTTGCCGGTTTGTTAATTCTTAGAACGCCAATTTCCCTACTACAAAAATACTCGGTACCACTTTTTATTTTTACGTTGCTACTTCTGGTTGTGGTGTTTTTCCCCAAACCTATTGGTCACGAAGTAAACGGCTCTACCCGGTGGATCAATTTTGTTTACTTTAAATTTCAGCCTTCAGAGCTGATGAAGTTGTCGATGATTCTATTTATGGCTGGGTTTCTTATTCGCCAAGATAAAGACGTTCGAAGCCCATGGATGGGCACCATCAAAACATTAATCATTATTTCCTCTTGTGACGTTTTGCTGTTGTTAGAGACCGACCTGGGCGCCACAATAATTGTTACATTAACAGCTCTAATGATGCTGTTTGCTGCTGGAACTTATCTTAAGCAGTTATCAATAGTTGGAACTACTTTGATATGCCTTGCCGCGATTGGACTTTATGCTGACGGCCTGAACGGTGGTATTCGCTGGAAACGTTTGACTGAATTTTGGCAAATTGATCTCTGGACTAATACAAGCGACAAAGTTCATCAAACTCAACAAGCTTTAGTCGGAATCGCTCGCGGTGATTGGTTTGGCACAGGCCTTGGTGCTGGTGTACAAAAATACAGCCTACTTCCTGAGCGTCATACCGATATGATTTTCGCCGTTATTGGGGAAGAGCTAGGCATTATTGGAATGCTGTTTGTGATTTTTAGTTTTTTCTACATCCTCACCCGTGGCTTTAATATTGCACAATCCGCCCTAAAAAAAGGCAGAAAATATAGCTCCTACATTACCTTTGGCATCTGTACTTGGTTTGCAATGCAAATCACGGTAAATATTGGCATGAACCTTGGCCTTTTACCACCAAAAGGCTTTACCCTGCCATTGCTCAGCTATGGCGGTACATCCATGATTTTTGCGATTATCTCCCTAGCTATTGTGCTTCGTGTCGATATGGAGAGCAAGACCAATTATTCCAAACAAAGAAAATATGTCTAAAAAGCGTATTTTGATTATGGCAGGTGGCACAGGTGGACATATATTCCCTGCCTTAGCCATAGCGGCTGAACTTAAAAGTCGTGGCGCAAGCGTGTATTGGTTAGGTGCGAAACAAGGTATGGAAAACACCCTTGTTCCAAAACACGATTACCCATTGTACGTGGTTAATACCATTGGTTTAAGGGGCAAGAATGTTCTTACATTGCTAAAGGCATTTTTTGTTTTGAGTTGGAGTTTTTTTCAAACTTTGATGGTGCTAATCAAAGTTCGTCCAGACATGGTGCTGGGCATGGGTGGATATGCCTCCGGCATTGGTGGTATTGTTGCCAAAATATTGTTTATCCCGCTGGTAATCCACGAGCAAAACACCATCCCAGGAACTACCAATTTAATTCTCGCAAAATTTGCCAAAAAAACTTTTCAGGCATTCTCAAATTCTTTCAA
>CAZZER010000003.1:24782-76019 GCA_964653365.1 uncultured Candidatus Thioglobus sp. | reverse complement strand
TGATTGAGAGGGTTGTTAAAATTTCAGCAATTTCAGAAATGGGGGTTAATAAACGCTTCTTTTTGGTCTTTCACCATAATCATCTTCACTTAGAAACTGAGAAATATACCCTTGTCGTGTCCACAACAGTTTGTGGTAAATATCCTCAATTTCTGCAACGCAAGAGCGTTTGATTTCGTCCATTGATAGAAGCTTTTTTTGCCATTTAAAGATATGCGGATGGCGTTTTTTGTCAAAAACTTTGCCATGCAGTTTGTGCATATAGTCAAGCCTTTGAAAAATGGGCGCGAAACTTGCATCAACTAGAGAAAAGTATTCACCATTAAAGAATGGCTTGTCAACCAATTGCTTTTCGACTTGATCAAAATCCTTAAGAAGCATGCCCAGCGTTTCTTCAAACTCTCTTTTGGTTTGCTTGATGGTTAGTTGAAAAGTGTGCAAACTTAGATTACTACTAAACTCTATCCAGCTTTTGTTTTGGGCTTTTAATAATAAATCGTCTGGGTGAAGCTTATTCGTGGGGTATGCCTCATCAATATACTCATTGATAACGCTTGATTCAAAAATAACCTGATTTTCAACAATAAGTAGTGGCACTTTTTTCAGCGGCGAGATGGCTAAAAACCAATCGGGTGGCGCCGCTAGATCAATGTACTCAATGTCGTAATCAAGGCCTTTTGCTTCAAGCGCAATAGTCACCCTTTGCACAAAAGGACAGGCTTTGAAACTGACAAGCTTAAGCAACATAATGTTTCATTAATTAGTTATTCAAATCTGGGATTGTTTTTATAGTTATAGCCACCTTGAATACCTTTTTTGGATAAAACCAACTGCCACAATTGGTTGCGTCTTGCACGAAAACTGCCCGCACATATTAACAAATAATAACGCCACATACGCTGAAAGCGTTCGTCGTAAGAATCACCTAATTGAGACCAACTTTTTTGACAATTATCATGCCACGCCATTAAAGTGGTGTCGTAATCTTGGCCAAAGTTATGCCAATCCTCCACGACAAAAAGACCCTCAACTGCTTTACCAATCTGTTGCACTGAAGGGGTCATACCATTTGGGAAAATGTACTTATTAATCCAAGGTTCGGTTGTGCGGTCAGAATTATTTCTGCCAATAGTATGAAGCAAAAATAAACCGTCATCCTTGAGACATCGATTCGCCACCTGCATATACTTTCGGTAATTTTTATAGCCCACATGCTCAAACATACCAATCGAGACAATGCGATCGTACTGGGTATTGAGCTCTCGATAATCCTTGAGTTCAAAAGTGACATCTAGACCTTGGCAAACCTCTTCAGCATATTGCATTTGCTCTTTGGAAATCGTAACTCCGTGGACACTAACGCCGTAATTCTCAGCCGCATATTTTGCAAAACCACCCCAGCCACAGCCAATTTCAAGCACGCTCATGCCCGGCTCTAAATGCATTTTCCGGCAAATTAAATCCAGCTTATGAGCCTGCGCCTGGTCTAAATCTTTAGCGTCTTTCCAATAGCCGCAAGAGTAATTCATGCCCTTATCCAGCATTAAAGAGAAAAGATCGTTGCCAATATCGTAGTGTTTTTCACCCACCATAAAGGCTCTTTTGATGCTTTGGGGATTTAAAAGATAAGCTCTAAATGCAACCAGTAAAAAAGATGGTGCAATTGCTTTAATCTGTTTATCTATTCTGGCGCTTAAAAGGCGCTCAAATAGTTGGTCCATGGCTTCACAATCCCACCAACCATCCATATAGCTTTCGCCAAATGCTAAGGAGCCACCGCTAAGCAAACGAGAATAAAAATCATCGTTGTGGATTTGAATATCCCAAGGCCTTGAGCCATTAATTTGCACATCAACAGAACTGATTAAGTCCTGCACTGTTTTTTTAAAATCTGCCAAAAATTAAATGATTGATTAATGAATCAGCGCAAATCTTACCATAGAAATATTTTTATTGGAAAGAGTCAAAGCCAATTGTCGGCGCTTAGCGGTAAATAGAATTAGACCTCAGTATGACCATAAGGCTTAGTAACAAGAAGATAATAAACCATAGCAAAGACCAGGCAGCCATGCTAAATCCTAAGAAAGTCCATGGTATCTCAGCACAATTACCATCACCCATAAACAAAGCATTGAGCAAATCACCAAATGGAAAGACTTCTAAAATGTATTCTAATGGCGGGCCACAAAGAGGCACTTCATCCTCTGGAAGGTTTTGCAACCACACTTGGCGCCCTGCTATCCAGGCGCCAATAGCGGAGGCAATAAAAATAATGCTCGAATAAATTCGATAAATTTTAGCCTGTGGGTTGTGCAGAAAAGCGCTAAAAGCGTTGATACCAATAGCACAATAAAAAAACTGCTGGGTGATGCAAAGCGGGCAAGGCTCTAAGCCCAGTATTTTCATACT
The DNA here is from genome assembly GCA_964653365.1 of uncultured Candidatus Thioglobus sp. Lineage (GTDB taxonomy): Bacteria > Pseudomonadota > Gammaproteobacteria > PS1 > Pseudothioglobaceae > Pseudothioglobus. The sequence continues at coordinate 73,610 of CAZZER010000003.1, read as the reverse complement.
ATAGGCAGCATAGCCAATGAGGGCACCGGTGGCAATAAAAATCAGTAAATGGATTTGACGCACTGGAAACTTGCTAAAAATAACACTCAAAGGGTCGCTCCAAACTTGGTGAAATTATGAGTGGCTCATCTTACCATAAGGACATTAAAACGACAGCTTAAATCAGTGATTCAAAATCACCAATATGGTCTTGGTGCTATCTTAGACTAAGATTTTTTTCCGTACCTTGCTATTGCTTCAGCGTCATCCGCTCTGGGCGATGAGAAAAACTGATTAATCATTGGCACAAAAAATTCTAGTGGCTCGGAATCGTAGTCTGGATCAAAGCAATTTTGATCGTATTCATGACAAAAACGAATAGCCTCATCGTAATAAGGGCTATCGCTAAACATGTCACGAGCATTACGGTCACCACCACAATGATGAGCATAGTAATACATCTGAAAAACACCGTGATGCTTGATAATCCAATAGATTTTTTCGGATACAAATGGGCGCAAAATGGCCGCGGCCATTTCAGAATGAGAATACACTGCAAGTTCATCGCCAATATCATGGAAAAGAACTGCCATAACCATCTCAAGCTCTTCACCTGCACGGTGCGCTCTTGTTGCCCCTTGTAAGCTGTGATCTAAGCGGGAAACTTGATAACCCGAAAGACTTGTTTCCGTCGCACGAAGCGCTTCGGTCAGCCTAGCTGGCAATGCTGCCTTGTATTGATCTTCCAAACCATCAAGAAAATCATATTCTGCAGCTGTGCCGTCTTCCATTTTAGTAAAGCTGACTTTGTCCATCATGTCTTTATGATAACTGAATTTCAGTTAAAGTCGTTTAGCGCTGTCTGTTAGAAGCCCAGCAATGTAATGAGAAAATGAGTGTCTGACCAACATCATTAATTCATTCTCTGTTTCACGGTAAACAATCACCGGCGCCTGGCCTAAGGTGGTTGAAACTACTTTGCCAACGCTGAGCTTAGCGCTTAAATCATAACCCATCCAGCGTGACAAGAGTTTGTGCACGTCACTGCCTGTGAAGTGCAGGGTACCGTAAGCAGCGCTATTGTCAACTAACGACATATCGGCTGGTAAATCAGATTGCTTATCCTCTAGCGCTTCTCTATGGAATTGAGAATAAACAACCCAATACTCGTCAGGGCTGATCCAAAAACACTGAATACCTTCATCGCCTTCGTTAATATTTAGTGCTTCAGGTAGGTCGAATCCCCATATTTTTTTAGCAACTTTTTTGGTTTGCTCAAGATCTTTAGAGGCGCGCAAAATAACAATCGCCTTGTCACAAATCTCAAGGCAAGATAGATTTTCTTGATTGATTAAATAACCCTCGTCATCAGTCATAGACTCGAATGTTGAGGCAAAAATCGGCTTGAAGTTTGTTGTTAAATTAGTCATTGCCATCTACCTTTTCACCGTTAATATCATAAAAAACACTGCCCGATACTTCACAAGGTATTTCTTTGAGCCCTTGTTTTTCTTGAACAATTTTAACTATTGTCGTTTCACCAATCTTACTCAACCCGCCTTGCATTTGAGCCATCGCAATCGATCTACCCATAATTGGGCTAAAGTAGCTCGAAGTTACGTAGCCGATTGATTTTCCTTTGTTATCAACAATATGTGCGCCTTCTGGCAGGACCACCGCAGCATCTTTAGTAAGTAAACCAACTAGCTGTAGGCGATTCTCACCAGCAAGCGCTGCAATAGAAAACGAACGCTGGCCAATAAATGAAAATGGTTTATTCTTTGCCACGATCCAATTCATATTTACATCTGCAGGCGTCATTGAGCCATCGGTATCTTGCCCAACAATGATATAACCTTTTTCTGCACGAAGCACATGCATCGACTCGGTGCCGTAAGGTGTGATATTCCACTTTTCACCCACTGTTGCCACCTGATCCCAAATATAGCGGCCATAATTGGCCTCTACATTGATCTCATAGGCAAGCTCGCCCGAGAAGCTGATGCGCATAATGCGCGCTTTCACGCCACAAACTGTACCTTCTCGCCATTGCATAAACTTGAAATTTTCACGATCAAAATCAACATCTTGACAGAGTAGCTTCATCAAATTACGAGCATTAGGCCCGACTACAGCCACAGTAGAGTAATGATCGGTGACACTATTGAGATGCACATCCAAATGACTCCACTCTGTTTGCAACCACATTTCTAGAGTAGCGTAAACGCTCGCTGCACCACCCGTTGTGGTCGTCATAATAAAGTGATTATCGCTGATACATGTAGACACACCATCGTCAATTATCATGCCTTTTTCATTACACATAAGGCCATAACGACAGCTACCTGGTGCAAGCTTCATCCATGCGTTGGTGTAGACTCTCGATAAAAACTCCCTAGCATCAGGCCCTTGAACATCAATCTTTCCAAGTGTTGAAGCGTCCATCATGCCCAGAGATGTTCGAGCAGCCAAGCACTCTCTATGCACTGCTTGGTGCATATTTTCGCCCGCTTTTGGATAATACCAAGGACGATACCACTGGCCAACAACCTCAAACTCTGCGCCTTTGGCGACATGAGAGTCGTGGATTGTTGTAAAGCGCTGCGGATCAAATAGTCCACCATTCTCACGACCTGCCAAAGCACCAAAATCAACCCCTGTATAGGCCGGACGGAAGGTGGTTGTACCAACCTCTGCCATTGATTTACCAAGAATCTCTGCTGCCACTGCAATACCGTTAATGTTGCCTGTTTTACCTTGATCAGTACCAAAACCCATTGCCGTATAACGCTTGATGTGCTCAATGGAGCGATAACCTTCTCTGACTGACAGCGCAACATCCAGTGTGGTGACATCGTTCTGCAAGTCAAGAAAAACTTTTGGACGGTCGATAATAGCTTTGGGTGTGAAAAACTCAGAAACATTAAAATAGTTTGCGGAATTATCACTCAAATCCGTATTGCTTGCCTGACTCACAACAGCCAAGGATTGCAAAGTTAGTTGTGCTTTATTCTTTCCATCAATACTAGCATCTTGCCAAGCACCAATGCCACGAACCGCACCACAAGTTTGACGATTTGCACGATCTTTTTGTGGCAAAAACGCCTGCGAAACATCGTCGAAAGCTGCTTTTGCACCTGTATGACAATCCAAGTGAACAACTGGATTAAAACCGCCCGATGTTGCCAACAAATCACAACTGAGTGACTCACTATCGCCGATCACCTCCCAACTATCACCTTGATGAGTCGCAAGGGCAACATCAATGCTTTCAATACCATTTGAACCATGTGCCTTAACCACAGCATAGCCCTGCATAACCTTTATGCCACCTTGTTTCGCCTTCTCTGCAACAGGATTTGCTGCATCAGCAGAGCGTACATCGACTACAGTACAGGCAATATTACTATTTTGCAGGTCATGCGCGGTTTGATAGATGCTGTCATTATTGCCATAAACCACAACCTTCTTGCCAGACACTACACCATATTCATTAAGATATCTTCTAACCGACTGACTAAGCATAATATTGGTCAAGTCGTTTGCTTCAAAAAGCATTGGACGTTCATGAGCACCTGTCGCTAGGATTACTTCTTTGGCGCGAATCTTGTGAAGAGTCTTTCTTGGTTGGTTGCCTTCTGTTGAAGATAAGTTTTCGCCCGTAGCATGAGTTTCTAGCACTTCTACATAATTTTGATCGTGCCATGCGTAGGCCGCTGATCGTGTGAGCATCGTAAAGCGATCACTCTGCTCTTTCGCAAAACCGCACAAATCGGCGACACTCTCTTCATGCCACTTAGATGCAGACTCATCTGATGAGAATTCATTGAATAACTCACCCCCCAATTTTGCGCGCTCATCCACTAGAATAACGCGCTCATTTGTTGAATTATTAAGCACTTCTAATGCAGCCGACATACCTGCTGCGCCGCCACCGATAATAAGCACTTCGGCGTGATGATGCACATGATCATAAACATCGACATCTTCTTCTGTTGGCGCCTCAGAGAACCCAGAAAGCGAACGCAAACTGTCTTCTACTTTTGCCCAAACCGCCTGCTTGATAAAGGTTTTGTAATAAAAACCAGCTGGCATAAAGCGATGAAGAGGCTTGATAAAAGCACGCAAATCGAAGCTATTCGGATTGGTTGAGCTTTTAGCACTAAGGCCGTCATAAAGTGGAATTTCAGTTGCTTTTAAATTGGGCGTGTAGCGCCCACCAATTTCTAAAGATACTAAGGCATTAGGCTCTTCAACGCCTGCCGCCATAAGACCACGTTTGCGCCCATATTTAAAACTTCTGGCAAATAACAAGCTGTCACTTGCAATTAAAGCCGAGGCTAATGTATCGCCCTCAAAGCCATGGTACTTTTTATCGTTAAAAATAAAAGTGAGCGACTTTGAGCGATCAATTTGTTGATTGGATTGGTGTTCAATTCTCATAATACTTACTCGCTAATATCCGCGCCAAATGGAGCGACCCTTAATATTTCATGACTTATAGTTGAGCGCTCAACCATAAAGTACTTGCGACAACCGTTGCTGTGCACCCATTGCTCCCAATGGTCGCCTTTATGGTTTGTGCGGTAAAAAACATAATCAGCCCAAGCCTCATCAGAGATATCTTCAGGCGCTTCAGGGCGTGCGATGAATGCTTCACCTGCTGGCGAAAACTCTCCCTGCTCTCTTTCTTCGTTACAATACGGACAATGAATCAAAAACATAGCTATCTATCCTTATCAATGTGCCACACCAGCAGCGCCGTGCTCATCAATGAGTGCGCCAGTGGTGAAGCGGTCTAAATGGAATGGAGCTGCCAACGGATGCTGTTTATCTTGTGCAATCGTATGAGCAAATACATGGCCCGAACCCGGAGTTGCCTTAAAACCACCCGTTCCCCATCCACAGTTAAAATACAAGCCTCCAACTTTCGTTGGACTAATAATTGGGCAGGCATCAGGGCAAACATCAACGATACCACCCCATTGACGATTCATGCGAACACGGGAAAATATTGGGAACAGTTCTAAAATAGCCGCTGCACAATGCTCAACAATTTGTGCACTGCCGCGTTGGGCATAAGAGCTATAGCCATCGATGCCCGCACCGATAACCAAGTCCCCCTTATCACTTTGAGAAACATAACCATGTACCGCATTTGACATCACAACCGTATGCAAAACTGGCTTCATAGCCTCTGAAACAAAAGCTTGCAAAGGATGACTTTCAATTGGCAATCTAAGCCCTGCCATTTTGGCCAATACCGAAGAGTGGCCAGCACTTACACAACCAATACGATCTGCCATAATATCGCCACGGGTTGTATTAACACCCTTAACACGGCCTTCTTCAACCTCAATACCAGTGACTTCACAGTCTTGGATGATATCAACACCAAGCATAGCCGCTGCCCTGGCAAAACCCCAAGCAACGCCATCGTGTCTTGCTACACCACCACGAGGTTGGTACGAAGAGCCCATAATAGGGTACCGTACATTTTGTGAGGTGTTAATAATTGGAATTTGCTCCTTAATTTCTTTTGCAGTTACTACTTGAGCATCAACGCCGTTGAGTACATTGGCGTTCACGCGGCGCTCGATATCACGCATATCCTGCAATGTGTGGCCCAGGTTGTAAACACCACGTTGAGAAAACATGACGTTAAAGTTTAAGTCTTCACTAATACCTTCCCATAGCTGCATTGCATGCTCATATAGGCTTGAGGCTTCGTCTCTTAAATAATTAGAGCGGATAATGGTTGTATTTCTAGCTGTGTTACCACCACCAATATAACCTTTCTCAACGACGGCAACATTAGTGATGCCACATTCTTTTGCTAAATAATAAGCAGTCGCCAAGCCGTGACCACCGCCACCCACAATAATGACGTCATATTTCGACTTAGGCTCAACCAGTGGAATCGCCTGATCCCAGTCTTGGCCACTTAGGCCTGCTTTTAATAACGAATACCAAGAATATTTTTTTTGCATAATTATCTCTTTCTATAAATCAAGTACAACATCACTTTTCGGTAGTGAACAACAAGTCAGAATATAGCCCTCTTCTTCGTGGGATTTCAATAGTCCACCTTGTGCATCCATATCGACACTGCCTTGGGTCATTTTCACCCTGCAGGTGCCGCACATGCCCATTGAGCACGCAAAAGGAACACCGATACCCTGCTTCTGGATTGCACCCAAAATAGTGCTATCACTGTCGCACGGAATGGTTTGTCCGGTCTCACTCAATGTAACACTATACTCTACAACTGCACCCGTAAATCCCTCAGCCTCTGGCTGTTCTACCAAGGGCGCTGCCATATTTTGTTGTGCCGTCGAGCTGGCAATATCAAAGCTTTCTTGATGATAGCATCCCATATCAAAGCCACCGCTCTTAAGCAACTCCTGCACATTGTCCATGTATGCTTCCGGACCACAGCAATAAACTTCTCTATCGCAAAAATCTGGGGCAACACGTTGTAGCATTTCTAAATTTAAAAAACCGCTTTCACCCTGCCATTCATTATCGGGCTGATCGCACACATAATGCAAATCAAAATTCGATTGATGATGCGCATAATAGTCCAACTCGTACTTAGCAATAAAATCTTCAGATGTTTGTGCGTTGTGGACAAAAATAATATCAACATCAATAGCCAAATCAACAAAGTATCTTGTCATTGACAACATCGGGGTAATACCACTACCGCCAGACAAAAATAAAACCCTTTTCTTTGGCTTATCAAGGGCAACACTGAATGATCCACCAATATTGAGTGCATCGATACAATCACCCACCTTTAAGTAATCGTGCATCCAATTGGTCACAACACCACCAACCATGCGTTTTGAGGTTATGGTAATAGTATGCGGCCGAGTTGGGCTTGAGGCAATGGTATAGGTGCGCATCACATCTGCACCATCAATCTTTAAAAACAAGGTTGTGTGCTGACCCGGTAGAAACTGAAACCAAGCGTCTTTTTGTGACTTAAAGCGAAAGCTCTTGACGTTGTGTGTCTCTTGTATGATTTCTATACACTCAAGAGGCGCTAAATCACCCTCCCATTTGGGTAAATTTTCATGATCAATATTAGGAAAATTTATTGCACTCATACCCACCCACAAGACAACAATTAATTTGCTGCTTAAATTATAAGATTTAAGCAGCAATAAAACCTGTGGATGTTATCAGTGATGCCCTAACAACACGATGAGATTATTCAATCGATAAAATCGGAATAAGCCATCCACTTAGCCAGTAATAATATTATGCTCCGGCCCATAAGGGAACTCGGTAATATCATAGGCACTGTCTTCTGTTATCACCATCACATCATGTTCACGATAACCACCTGCACCTGGTTGACCTTCTGGAATCATAATCATCGGCTCCATAGAAACAACCATATTCTTTTGTAAAACAGTATCAATATCTTCACGTAATTCTACACCCGCTTCACGTCCATAGTAATGTGAAAGCACACCAAATGAATGACCATATCCAAAGGTACGGCTTTCAAGTAGACCGTACTCCTCAAATATCTTGTTCAGCTCAAGGGCAATATCTTTACAAGCCACACCTGGCTTGATTAGCTTCATTCCCTCTTCGTGCACTCTAACATTCGCTTCCCATAATTTTAATGAAGCATCATCAACGTGGTCACAGAATAATGTACGCTCAAGAGCAACATAATAACCCATATTCATTGAAAAACAGTTAAGGCTTAGAATATCACCTTTTTGTACTTTACGACTGGTGACAGGATTATGTGCACCATCAGTATTGATGCCTGACTGGAACCAAGTCCATGTATCCATCAGTTCAGCGTGTGGAAACCTTTTTGCTGTCTCTCTTACCATGGCTTGCGTTGAATGCAGAGCAACCTCGTGTTCTGGAGCGCCTTCTTTAACTGCTTCAACTAAAGCTGCACCACCGATGTCACAAATATTAGCGCCGTGGATGATGTGAGCAATCTCTTCGTCTGATTTAATAGAACGCATCATCATACAATCAAAAGAAATGTCTACCAGTGTGGCCTTGTCAAAAGCAACTTGCAGTTTGTTCAAACGCTCAACAGTAATATGATCGTGCTCAACACCAATGCGACCATTGTTTGGTGCAAGCTGTTGCAAGGCATAGAAGAAACTGTCTTTTTGCCAATCGGTATAAACTAGGTTTTCACCAAAAGTACGACGATACGGCTGACCACCATCAATGTTTGCCGTTACCGTTGTAGCCTTGTCTTGTGTTACGACAAGGGCGTATGGACGACCAAACGAGCAGTATAAGAAATCACTGTAATAATTAATACTGTGAATAGAGGTAAAAATCGCAGTATCGATATTATTCTCAGCCATGTATGCTCGAAGCTTGGCTTGTCTATTTTTGAATTCGTTATCACTAAAAGTGTAAATGGCGCGATCACCATTTGGTATTAGTTTTGTTCTTGGCATGTTCATATTTTTTCTCCAATAACCTAAAAAAGTGCGGATATTAATCAAATTTTCTACGGATAGCAAGTTATTTCTTTAACTTAATAAAAAAAAGATTTTATTTTCTTATTTATCAATTTCTTTATTAAGTTTCTTCTGATTTAGATGACTGGCTGGACAATATCATCCGCGCGCCTTTTTCACCGATCATCATCGTTGATGCAGAAGTATTGCCTCTGATAATTCTTGGCATGATGGAAGCGTCAATAACGCGTAAGTTATTCATTCCACGTACTTTTAAGTCACAAGGAGAGACAACCGACATGTCATCGATACCCATCTTACAGGTGCCAACTGGATGAAAAACAGTTGTGGTGGTTTGACGTAAATATGCCAAAATTTGCTCATCAGTTTGCACTTCAACTCCTGGCGCCATCTCGGCGCCACGAACGGAATCAAATACCGGTGATGCCAAAACCTCTCTAGCTTTTCTAATCGCCTCAACCATAATATTCTCATCTTTCGGGTCAGAGAGAAAGTTGTGGTCAATCAGAAGTTTTAATTCATCGCCATCTCTAGCCAGTTTTACACTGCCAACACTCTGGGGCTGTAGTAGGCAAGTGAAAAGGGAATACCCATGGCCGAGCTCAAATTTTCTACCTCGATGACTTCTGTAAATCGAGGTAAAGTGAAATTGAATATCAGGCAAATCGCCACTAGCGTTTTTGGTTTGTGCAAACCCTCCGGCTTCGACATAATTCGTTGTCCACCAACCCATTTTTTGAAAAAAGTATTGAAGAGGGGCAGGAAAAACATTGCGAAAAAGACTGCGCCAAGATAGTCCGATTGATTCGGCAACAGGAGACCGAACAGTCACCATAGAATCTAAGTGGTCTTGTAGATTCTCACCGACCCCGGCTAAATTCTGCTTGCACTCAATACCCAGTACTTCAAGTTCTTTTTGGTTGCCGACACCAGAGCTGAGCAGCAATCTGGGGGAGTCAATTGCACCTGCACACAGAATCACTTCTTTGTGGCATTTTATTTTGTAGTCAAAAGTATCAATTTTAATATTGACAGCCTTTGCGACATCATTTTCAATGTCAACTGAAAGAACCTTAGTGTCTGCCAGTATTCTCAAATTCGGACGCCTTTTAATAGGTTTTATAAAAGCTGAATAAGCACTAACACGCCTACCCTTTGTTTGCTTTACCTTATAAATCCCGAGGCCAAGTTGTGTATAGCCATTAAAGTCGGAATTTTCTGGCAAACCCACCGTCGCACCAGCGCTAACAAATCGTTTAGCGGCCTCATTAACGTCTTGGGGATTGACAACACTCAACTCACCATCTGTACCATGAAAAGTAGAATTGCCCCCTGTACAATCATTCTCCAAATACTTAAAAATAGGCAAGACATCATCATAGGACCAACCTTTACAGCCTAAACCTTCCCAGTGGTCAAAGTCCGCCTGATTGCCTCTAACGTAACACATTGAATTAATTGCTGTTGAGCCACCTAAGCATTTACCCCTGTTAATGGTTATCGTGCGATTGTTTAAGTGTTTTTGAGGTGCTCCCTTATAGGCATAATCATATTTTTTATTGCCATAAAGCCCAAAAATGCCCGCCGGTATTTGAATCCAAGGGCTTTTATCACTGCCGCCGGCCTCAATTAAACACACGCTATTTTCAGGATTTTCGCTTAAGCGATTGGCAACGACACACCCTGCAGCGCCTGCTCCAACAATAATATAATCATAGGTGCTTAACTTGGGCGCCTTAGTGTCTGTTTGAATCTTTTCAGAGGCCATAGTGTCTATTAAAAGCCATGACTACCGGAATAACTATTTATTGGTGGCGATACCCAGCCCTTAAGGGCTTCGGGTTTTGGCTTATATATTTCTACTTTCAGCGGATAGCAATTGGCAACATCACTAGAATGAGTGCTGCTGCAATCTCCACCCGGGCATGCTGACAAAGCACCCAAAAGATCAATTTCGGCAAAAAACTCTATAAAGTCACCTGGTCGCACAGGACTAGCCTTCATAAAATATTGATGTGTGTCCTTGGTAAAGCCGGTACACATAAAAACATTCAGAACATCATGGATGTGGCGCTCGATTTCATCAATTGCGCTATCTTCATATTTAGCTAGGGCTCTACATAAATTGGAGTGACAACAGTGATGATAATTCTGGCCACTGAGCAGGGAACTCGTATAAGGATCACAACGCGTGCCAATAACATCATGCACACTGCCGCCGTCCTCATCCCATCCATACCAATCCAACGTGTCGTAGGAGATGGTCGCCATAGGTCTTAGATAAGGGAAACTACTCCAAAGGCGATCACTAGTACTTAGGTGAGTGCCGTGCAACGCTCTAGTTTTTCCTGTATAGAGTCGTTCATCGAGATTGGTTTTATGCCAAAGATTCAGATCGCCAACTTGTGCACCTTCAATGCTAACTATGCGAAAAAAATGACCAGCAGGCACTGAAAAAGTTTTTGCCTCTCTGGGTGGAACGATAATCGTCTCCAGCAAAGTTAAATCTTCTCTGGCTTTCTTGTAACTAGTTATATCAACAGGTGGTAGAGTATCTGTTGGATAAGTAATTACGGCCGCTCTCCCTAGGCGATCTGAAGCATCCATTGGTTTATTGTTGTTGGGTTTATATTTCATCCATAGCCTCCGCCACCAGGGGTTTTTAATACAAAGATATCATCAATTTCTACCTCGACTTGGCCATTTGTTCCTAAATCTGTTGTGGCATTGTTGGCATGAACGACATAATTCTCCCCAACAGCTCCAGGGCTACCGCCCTTCAAACCATACGGCGGCACAACTCGATGACCCGCGATTATATTAACGGTCATGGGTTCGAGAAAACGCATACGCCTATCGACACCTTCACCACCATTATTAGCACCCTTACCACCAGAATGCTGTCTAATGCTAAAAGAATCTAAACGCACCGGAAAGCGCCACTCTAAAACTTCTGGGTCGGTTAATCTAGAGTTAGTCATATGGGTGTGAACAGCACTACAGCCGGGTTTATTTGAACTTGCACCCGCACCCCCACAAATTGTCTCATAATTCTGAACTTTGTCGTTGCCCCATATATAGTTATTCATTGTACCTTGAGAGGCAGCCACCACGCCTAGTGCACCAAAAATCGCATCTACTATATACTGAGATGTTTCAACGTTGCCAGCAAATACCGCTGCGGGATAACTTGGATTTATCATGCTTTTTTCTGGAATGATAAGCTTCAAAGGCTTTAAACACCCTGCATTAAGCGGAATATCATCATCGACCAAACAACGAAAAGCATAGAGAACAGCCGCATAACAAATGGAACTTGGGGCGTTGTAATTTCCTGGATGCTGGTTGCTAGTACCACTAAAGTCAATGGTAGCGCAACGCGCTTCTTTGTCAACCTGAATCGCAACACAAACTTGGTGGCCATCATCCATTTTGTAAGTAAACGCACAATCATTTAGCTTGGAAATAACCCTTTTAACGGACTCTTCAGCGTTGTCTTGCACGTGTTGCATATAAGCTTGAACAACCTTAAGACCATACCGATCAATCACCGACAAGAGCTCTTGTGCTCCCTTCTCTCCAGCAGCAACTTGGGCCTTTAAGTCTGCAATATTTTGTGCTATATTTCGAGCAGGGTGGGCACTATCACCTAACAAAGATTCAATTTCAAACTGCATAAATTGCCCTTCAGAAACCAGTTTAAAATTATCAATTAGAATACCTTCTTCTTCAACATGGGTTGAATAGGCGGGCGCAGAACCAGGTGCAGTGCCACCTATATCAGCATGATGCCCGCGGGTGGCGACATAAAAGATAATCTGATGGTTTTGGTTATCGAATACTGGCTTAACAAGTGTTATATCAGGCAAATGGGTGCCGCCATTGTAGGGTGCGTTAATAAGATACGCGTCACCCGATTTCATCAAAGCGCCATTTTCCCGAATAATCGTTTTAATTGACTCACTCATTGAACCCAAGTGAACTGGCACATGCGGTGCATTAGCAACTAACTCACCCTCAGCAGTGAAAATTGCACAAGAAAAATCCAAACGTTCTTTGATATTTACCGAGACCGCAGTATTCTCTAATACTGTACCCATTTGTTCAGCAACATTCATAAATAAATTATTGAATATTTCAAGCATTACGGGATCTACTTCTGTACCAATCGCGTGTTGCCGATCCAGCGGCACAACCCTCTCTAGGGTTAAATCACCGTTTTCAATCTGTAAAGCTTGCCAGCCGGGCTCGATAACAATGGTGGAGGTCGGCTCGATGATAAGTGCGGGCCCAACCACAGGTTTTGCAATCGCCAACTGATCGCGCTGATAATGATTTGTTTTGTGAGTTTTACCGTTCATAACAACAGAGTGACTGATTATTGCTTGATTATCACACATACCCTCGTGTGAGTTCACCCGCAGGTTTGTTTCAACCGCTGCAATAATTTCGACTTGAATGGAATCTACAATCAATGACTTTTCCCTTGAGACAAAGCCAAATCTTGTTAAATGGACGCTTTCAAATTCAGCAACAAGATTCTCAAAGGCACCAAACTTAACAGCTATTACGCTATCACTACCCTGGTAGCGTAAATGAATTCGACGTTCGTCCGTTACCGATGAAACATCTATGCCCTGCTCAAGTAACTGGCTCACGCCTTTTTCTCTCAACAGTTCAACTTCACCAACTAGGTCTTGCGCAAGCTCAGGCGTCAAAAAAGATTCAATAGCCATGTCATTAATGACTCGACTCTCGGCAAGACCCATTCCAAAGGCTGAAAGCACACCAGCCAATGGGTGCAGATGAATGCGCTTTATACCAAGCCTATCCGCAACCAAGCAGGCGTGTTGAGCGCCAGCACCGCCAAAACAAGACAGGGTATACTCGCTGACGTCATAGCCTCTTTCAACCGAAATCTTTTTGATTGCATTGCTCATACTGTCAATCGCTATAGACAAAAACCCTTCAGCCACTTCCTCGCTTGTCGATGATTTTCCGGTTGCTTTATTTATTTCATCGCTCAATTTCTTGAATTTAGACTTAACAACATCAACATCTAGACCTTCATTACCATTGGGACCAAATACTTTAGGAAAGAAATCCGCATTAATTTTTCCTAACAAAACATTACAATCGGTGATGGTCAGTGGACCCCCATTACGATAACAAGCAGGCCCCGGATTAGCACCAGCGGACTCTGGTCCCACCCGATAACGAGCGCCATCAAAGTGCAGGATTGAACCACCACCAGCAGCAACGGTATGGATTAGCATCATAGGCGCTCGACAACGAACGCCCGCAACTTGGGTCTCGAAGGCTCGCTCATACTCCCCAGCATAATGAGAAACATCGGTCGAGGTGCCGCCCATATCAAAACCAATCAACTGTTTGAAGCCTACCGCTTCAGCTGTTTTAACCATACCAACCACACCACCCGCCGGTCCAGAAAGAATTGCGTCTTTGCCATGGAAAAACCTTGCATCTGTAAGTCCGCCACTGGACTGCATAAACATCAAGCGACCTTTTTGTTGTGCCTCCTCACCCAATGCAGACTCTACTTGAGTGACATAGCGGCTAAGAATGGGGGATAAATAAGCATCTAGAACAGTAGTGTCGCCCCTTGGTACGATTTTCATCAAGGGGCTAACCTTATGGCTTACTGATATTTGCTCAAAGCCAATAGATTTAGCTATAGCTTCAACTTGCTCTTCATGCTCAGTAAAGCGATAACCATGCATTAACACTATGGCAATAGAATTGAAACCTTGATTAAATGCCGTTTGCAGCTGTTGTGTAGTGGTGCTTATGTCAAGTTTGTGAAGGATAGAGCCGTGTGCATCGAAGCGTTCGTCAATCTCAATAACGTCGGCATAAAGCATTTCTGCGAGCTCAATATCAAGAGCAAACAGCTTTGGTCGATTTTGGTAACCTATACGCAAAATATCTTTAAAACCTTTACTAATAGCCAACACAGTTTTTTCACCCTCACGCTCCAAAAGTGCATTGGTGGCAACAGTGGTGCCCATTTTGATCGCGGCAATCTCAGCCATCGGTATGGCTTGCTCCTTTTCCAAATTAAGCAAATCACGAATGCCCTGAATGGCGGCGTCAGGGTATTGAGCGGAATTTTCAGAAAGTAGCTTGTGCGTTAGAATTTTGCCATTGGGATGACGTGCAACAATATCAGTAAAGGTGCCGCCGCGATCAATCCAAAACTGCCAAAGTGCAGGCGCTGATTTAGGTTTTGGATTCATCATCTGAGTAAATAAATCGAATACAAGTAGTATATTTGATAATGCCACCAAGGGCAATCACTGTCTGCGTCAAGCCAAATCTAAATTTTTTTAAGAACGAGATACTTAACTCCCTAAAATCGAAAAAATCGATAACCTAATTGAAAAATTTCATTGGACAACGCTTATAAAGAAGAACAAAATGCCTGCATCTTAGGTGTCTGCTCTGGCGTCTAGTAGGGGTTCTTATGTCTAATAAATATTTACTAGGTTTTTTTCTTGTTTGTCTCTCTGGAGTTGTCTGGAGCTTTGGTGCAACGCTTGTGCGCCTCATGGAGGATGCAGAAAATTACAGACTGCCTTACCTTTTTTATCGAGGGTTTGCTGTATGTGCAATCATAACGCTTTATATATACCTACGGGATCGAGATGAATTTTTCTCTAATTTTAAGCGAATTGATCGCTGGGCTGTTGCCGGCGCCACATTGCTTATGTTAAGTATGTTTGGCTTTATTTACGCCTTGACCATTACCACTGTCGCTATCACGTTACTTATGCTCGCATTAGCACCTCTATTCTCTGCTATATTTGGATTCCTACTTCTATCAGAAAGGCTCAGCCGCACTACAATCGTAAATATGTTTGTTGTTATATTTGGTGTTGTTGTAATGGTTTGGAATGTTGATAGCACAAGTACGATTATTGGTGCTCTTTATGGTATGTTTACTGCATTTTGTTTTGCAATGTATACCATTACAATTCGTCATAACCCAGAAACGCCAAAACTGCTTACCCCTGCGTTATCCGGGTTAATGGGTATTGTAGTAACTGGCGCTTTGGTTTTGTTTAGTGATGATATATCTTTTAGCATTCCAACAATCAATATTCAGCTGAGTATTTTTCACGGCATGATAGTTGGTGCTGGATTAGTACTATTTGGGCTTGGCGCAAAATATCTTCCTGCTGCAGAATTGGTATTGCTTTCTTTACTAGAAGTTGTTGTGGGTATTTTCTGGGCATGGCTGCCAATTATTGGTATTAATGAAGTACCAGACACGAATACACTAGTTGGCGGCTTGATAATGTTGAGCGCCATAACAATGCAAGGCTTGGCATCACGTAAAAGACATGGTCCCGTTGTCCATTAATCTCAAAAGGTGTGGCTGACTAGTCCTCGTAACTGTATATCTCGACCATCATCTCATTGGCAATTTGCTCTAATTTGGCACGAACAAAATCCTCATCAACGCCTAGGGGCAGGTGTAGATTAATTTTTGCCTTAAATAGCTTTTCGCCAGACATAGTGCCTTCTATTACTTCGGTGTTAATCTCTTCTAGATTGGCTCCTAAATTAGCAAGAACGTGTGACAACTGCCTAATAATGCCTGTGTGATTGTTACCAATCAATTCTATATTGTAGTTTTTAAACTCAGCTAACGACTCAGGTGCGCGAAGTTCTTCGCAGGCGATAGACAAACCCAAATCTGCACTCATAAGCTCCTTAACTAGGGGCTCAATGGTATCTCCCGGGATATTGACTCTCAAAATACCGGCAAACTTACCTTCAATTTTCGACATCTTGCTTTCTACCCAATCACCATTGTGAGACACAATAATGCTAGAAAGGCCGTCTATCATTCCCGGCTTGTCATCTCCTAAAACACTTAAAACGATTGATTTCATGCAACCTCAGTTCTCAAATCCATACTACGCATACGAGTCAAGACTCGGACACGAACAAATTAAATTCTTGTCTCCATATACGTTGTCTACTCGAGCAACCGGTGGCCAGTATTTACCTTTTTGAAGGCTCTCTGCTGGATAGGCGGCATCCTCTCTCGAGTAAGAGCAATTCCATGACGAAGATGTTACCAGTTCTATTGTATGCGGAGCATTAATTAATGGATTGTCACTCTCTGGCCATTCGCCCACTTCGACACGTTTCACCTCTTTTCTTATGCATATCATTGCATTACAGAAGCGATCTAGTTCTTCAAGCGATTCGGACTCAGTAGGCTCAATCATAAGTGTGCCTGGCACCGGGAATGACATTGTTGGTGCGTGAAACCCATAATCAATCAAGCGTTTTGCAATATCATCAACACTGATACCCACATCGTCTTTAATGGGTCGAAGATCAACAATACACTCATGTGCAACTCGGCCGTTTTCGCCGGTATATAGAAGTGGATAGTAGTCAGCCAAACGGGTAGCAACATAGTTAGCATTTAATATTGCGTTGCTTGTTGCTTGGTAAAGGCCGTTTTTACCCAGCATAGCGATATACATCCAACTAACCGGCAGAATGCTTGCTGAGCCCCACGGGGCACCAGATACACTCCCCGTTGTTGTTTGTTTTACCGGTGTTGTTGGTAAAAACTCAGCCAAATGCTGCTTGACGCCAATCGGGCCAACGCCCGGCCCGCCACCACCATGTGGAATGGCAAATGTTTTGTGTAAATTAAGATGCGAGACATCACCGCCAAACTCACCAGGCGCGGCAACACCAACCATCGCATTCATATTTGCGCCATCAATATACACCTGCCCTCCAGCGTCGTGAATCATATCGCACACCTCTCTAACATCCGACTCAAAAATACCGTGAGTAGAAGGGTAAGTAATCATGATGGCCGCCAAACTTTCTTGATATTTTTCACACTTCTCTGCCAAGTCTCGCAAATCAATATTGCCATTGTCTGCCGTTTTAACGACCACAACTTTCATGCCTGCCATTTGCGCCGAAGCCGGATTCGTGCCATGCGCAGAGGCAGGGATAAGACAGATATTACGTTGATCATCGCCGCGAGACTGATGGTACGCACTGATGGCCAAAAGCCCTGCATATTCACCTTGCGCGCCCGAATTCGGTTGTAATGAGACAGCGTCGTACCCGGTTGCCTCACATAGCATCTGCTCTAACTCGTCAATCATTTTGTGAAATCCAGGCACTTGATCCAATGGAACATAAGGGTGGATTTGTGAAAACTCTGGCCATGACACAGGAATGAGTTCAGCAGCTGCATTCAGTTTCATCGTGCATGATCCTAGGGGAATCATCGCGCGATCAAGCGCTAAATCTTTATCCGCCAGCTGACGAAGATAACGCATCATTTGTGTTTCTGAATGATGAATGGAAAATACCTTATGCGTTAAAAACTCAGATGTCCTTGCTATTTTTTTGTCTATTGTAGCTTTATTGAGCCCAAATACACTTTGAGCATTAAGATTAGAATTTTGATCAAAGGCTTGCCATAACGCCTCAATATCCTCAGGCGTTGATAGCTCATCAAAGGCAACTGACACTTGCTTTTCACTAACACGATTAATGTTGTAACCAGCCGCTTCTGCAGACTGGATAACAGCGGTTACGTCACTGACTTGAATTGTGATTGTGTCAAAAAACGTCGTATTAACCAATTTCAAACCCAGTTGTTTGGCGCCATCAGCAAAAACTGCAGTGTAGCGAAATACTCTGTTGGCTACCTTTGTCAATCCATCGGCACCATGATAAACGGCGTACATTCCCGCCATAATAGCCAACAAGGCTTGTGCCGTGCAAATATTACTCGTTGCCTTTTCGCGACGAATATGCTGTTCGCGAGTCTGCAATGCCAAGCGGTATGCTGGGTTGCCATTAGCATCTCTAGAAAGACCTATAATGCGACCCGGCAAGGCCCTCTTGTGTTCTTCACGGGTCGACATGTAAGCAGCATGAGGACCGCCATAACCCAGTGGCACACCAAAACGCTGGGTATTGCCTATGGCCACATCAGCGCCCATTTCGCCCGGGGTTTTTAATAATGTCAAAGCCAGCAAATCGGCGCTTATTGCAACCAAAGCCTTCTTGCTATGGGCAAGCTCGATAATTGCCGAATAGTCTTCATAGCCGCCATAGGTGTTTGGGTACTGTAGTAAGACACCAAACACATCAAGCGCTTCTATGTCAGTTAGAGGATTACCGACAATTACCTCTATATTAAGAGGTTTGGCTCTTGTTTGAACCAGTTCAATATTTCTCGGATGACAATCCTCAGAGACAAAAAATGTGTAACTCTTGGATTTGCTCACTCTTTGACAAAAGCTCATCGCTTCAGCACAAGCTGTCGCCTCATCAAGCATAGATGCGTTAGCTAACGGCAGCCCAGTCAAATCTGACACCATTGTTTGAAAGTTTATCATTGCTTCCATACGGCCTTGGGAGATTTCAGCTTGATAAGGGGTATAGGCGGTATACCAGGCCGGATTTTCCAAAATATTTCGCTGAATTACTGGTGGCGTAATGGTGTTGTAATAGCCTTGCCCGATAAAGGATTTAAGGCGCTTGTTTTCTCTTGCTAAGTTTCTCAACTTCTTAAGGGCCGCCAATTCAGAAAGAGAGTCATCAATAGCCATTTCCGAGGTTCGACGAATATTGTCAGGCACCACTTGTTCCAACAAGGTTTCCATATCACCGACACCCAAATAATCAAGCATATACTGCTTTTGGGCATCCGATGAGCCAATATGCCTATCGGCAAAAATGTCGTTGTCTAGTAGTTCCTCAATTTTCTCGCTCATTCTGTTCTCAACTCACTCTTCACTGTAATTCTGGTACGCTGACTCATCCATTAAATCGTCTAATTCGCTCTGATCAGATAGTTTAATCTTGACAAACCAACCTTCCCCCATTGGATCTTCTGAGGCCAATTCTGGTTCGTCATTAAGGCGGTCATTCACTGCCACAACTTCACCAGAAACTGGCGCAATTAAATCTGACGCTGCTTTTACCGACTCAATAACGCAAATATTATCACCCTGGCTGACTTCATCACCGGCCTCAGGGAGCTCAATAAAAACCAAGTCACCAAGTTGCTCTTGGGCAAAATCCGTAATCCCAACAACAACCAATCCCTCTTCAATCAATTCAACCCACTCGTGATCTTCTGAATACTTAATTGTCATGTTTTTCTCCTAATATGGCACTAGCCTCGGTAATAGTTTTGTTTTACAAATGGCAGTTTGATGACTTCAACTGCAATCTTTTTATTGCGCACAATGGCAAATAATTTTTGCTTTTCTGCGCTTAAATGAGCTTCGATTCGAGCAATGGCAATCGGCTTAGCCGTACTTGGACCAAAACCACCACTGGTAACCTTGCCTACTATTTGCTCTTGCTCGTCTACAATAATGGTTCCATCTCGAACGGGCGCTCTCCCTTCGGGCTGAAGACCAACTATTTTTTGTTGGGTGCCATTATCAATATGGCTCATTACAATATCAGCACCTGGGTAGCCGCCTGCACGAATACCATCTGACCTTCTTGATTTAGACAAAGCCCATGAAAGTGAAGACTCAACCGGCGAGTGTGCAGTATCGAGTTCGTGACCATACAGAGATAAACCAGCCTCCAGGCGAAGAGAGTCTCTGGCGCCCAAACCAACCCACTCAACCGATTCGTTGGCTAATAATCGAGTGGCCAGCCGCTCTGCATCACTGTTTTTTAAAGAAATTTCAAAGCCATCCTCACCACTATAGCCCGATCTTGTTACTAAACATTCAATGCCAGCAATCATCAGCATTTTGGCTGTCATAAAAGTCATTTCAGCAGATTCAGGCGCTAATTCTGCTAATACGCTTCCAGCATCTGGGCCTTGCAAAGCAAGCAACGCATAATCATCCATTGATTCAATTTTGCATTGATCACCTATCGCGGTTTGCAAATGATCCAAATCAGCCTTCTTACAGGCGGCGTTAACCACGAGAAAAAGGCTATCGTTACCGATATTAGTTACCATTAAATCATCAAGAACACCACCCTGATTATTGGTAAATAGCGCATATCGTTGCTTCATCAGCGGCAAATCAATAATATCGACCGGCACAAGTGTCTCAAGTGCCTGCTTGGCATTATTACCAATGAGCTTTAGTTGACCCATATGAGAAACATCAAATAGGCCGGCTTTTGCACGAGTATGCAAGTGTTCTTTTTTTACACCCATAGGATAACTAACCGGCATATCGTAACCGGCAAAAGGAACCATCTTCGCGCCAGCTTTGACGTGCAGTTTATGTAGAACAGTAGTGAATTTATCTAAATTTAGTTCCATTTATTAAAGTTTTCTGAATTTTGAAGGCAGTATTTTGCTCTTCAACAACATCATTTTTTTCTAAAATATTACTAATAATTAAATAAATTAACTTTATATTTTAATTTATAAAGAATATTGTTGAATTATTACCGATATTGAGCCGATTTCCAGCGGGCGCCAAACAAGTTTAATTTAATTCAATAAATAATTATAGACTTTTTTTAGTTTAATTCAAGCAGATTTGAATTAAACTAACATTAGTCGAATGTATGGTGCAATTACCCTACAACAATTCGTTTGTTGATTAACATCATTAAAAGTGGCAAGCGACTACCATTTCAAGGACGCGACAAGTGAGCTCAACTCGGAAAACATCCTATTGCAGCAGACTAGCTTCAAAAGGGTAGTTGCTTAACACTTCGGCGCCTTTCTCGGTTACGAGAATCATCTCCTCTAGTTTGACACCAACATCAGCACCGAGCGCGCCAGAGTAACTTTCTACGCAAAGCACCATATTTGGCTCCACAATGCCGTCATAGCCATCATTGTTCCAATCATCTTGATAGTAGATTTTCGGATATTCGTCTGATAGTCCTGCGCCATGGTATACGCAAACATAATGGTTGTGCTGGTAGGCTTTCTTGCGTTTAAAGGCTTTTTCAGCCAATTCAGAAAAGCTCATTCCCGGTTTGACGAGATTGATATTATGCTGCACCTCGTCATAAGCGTGCTGGTAAGCCTCTTTTTGTACCTGAGTCGGGGGCTTACTTCCACAAATCCAAGAGCGTGAAATGTCTGCCATGTAACCCCTAGGACCAATAAGATCGGTATCGAAGGCAACCATATCACCATTTTCAATCACCCGTTCCGTGGCCTCTTGTAACCAAGGGTTGGTTCTGGGTCCTGATGAGAGCATGTGGCCCTCCAGCCAACAGCCATTATTAGCAATATTCACTTGATGAAGGATAGACCACAATTGACGCTCCGTCATGCCAGGTTCGGATTGTTGCTGCATGAGTTTCATCCCCCATTCAGTAACGTTGATTGCATGCCTCATGCACTCAATCTCACCTGCGGATTTGATAACTTTGGCTTTCTCAACAACAAAATCGGAATCCACCACTTGATAGTTAAAATCTTCAACAGCTCTTATTGTGCTGGGTGAAAGTTTCTCGATGGCAATTGAGCGACCTTTGTCCAATAAATTGTGCTGCAAGACAAAGTTATCCACGTCTTGAGCAAAAAGCTTATTTTTCTCGTCGATATGCAAACCACCATCAAAGGGTGTAACAAATCTTGGCCTGCGATATTCAACAACATTCGGAAAATTTTGTTGCGTTGCGCCATGCATAACCAACGGTCCTTCGATTGGCACAAAGAGGTAACAGGTCGGGATGTGCGACTGGAACAATTGATATTCGTCAAAATCAATTGCGTACCTCAAGCTTATAGGGTTGGCCAGAATACAGAGTGCGATATTATGTTCTGACATCGCATGGCGCAATCTCGCCAAACGGTAATCATGCATTTTTTTTAGCGCATATGCCGAAAATTGGGGAGCTGGAACTAATGGCGTCATGCTTATCTTTTGGCTCTATTTTTAGTAACCCCTGCTTACATCATAAAGCGGGAAAGGATCTTTACCAGACTCAATTCTATGAATATTTTTAACCATCATTCGTGCCGAGGTTTCAGCATCGCTTTGTCCAGCTATATGCGGGGTAACGTAAGCTTTGGGATGTGCCCACAGTGGATTTGAGCTTGGCAAAGGCTCTTGTTCAAACACATCCAATGCGGCTGCAGCAATATGTCCACTGTCCAGCATGTCTACTAAATCACGCTCATTGACGATACCCCCTCTACCCATATTAATCAAAAACGCGCTCTTTGGGAGCTGCCTCAATACTTTCGCATTCACAAGACCTCTTGTCGAATCCGTCAACGGCAAGACGTTAATCAAAATGTCGGAGATAGATAAGAAATCACCCATCTGCTCCTGGCCATAATAATAATC
The DNA here is from genome assembly GCA_964653365.1 of uncultured Candidatus Thioglobus sp. Lineage (GTDB taxonomy): Bacteria > Pseudomonadota > Gammaproteobacteria > PS1 > Pseudothioglobaceae > Pseudothioglobus. The sequence goes on along the minus strand of CAZZER010000003.1, from coordinate 50,833 downwards.
AATACAACCCGCGTCACCCTTCTGGGTGGCACCCCAAGCCAATACATTAAAGCCTTGATCGGCAAGAGCAACGGCAACCTCTCTACCAATTACTCCAAAACCCATCACGCCTATATTTCGCTTAGCCGGGGCGACAAAAGAGTGAGGCTCCCATTGTTGGTCTTGTTGCTGTCTGGCGTAGCGATAGTAATCACTATGAAAATGCAATGTCCAGTGGAGGGCATATAAACACATATCCTTTGTCAAAGCTGTATCTTCCATCCTAACAATGGGTACGTCCTTTGGCAGCTCTGGATCATTAATAATATGATCAACGCCCGCACCAAGCGACAAAATTGCTTTTAGATTCGTGTATTTCTTGTACTCACCAAACGGATGTTGCCATGCAGCCACATACTCAATTTCACAAGGGTTGACAACATCGGGGTAAATGCGAATATCAAAATCACCCAACTCGTCTCTAAAAACCTTAAGCCAAGGCTCTACATCTGTATCAGTAAGACTCACGAGTAAGGCCATTACCTCTAACTCCGCAAAAGTTGGTTGTGCGACTCTTCCATTAGGCGTACCACGCTTAGATGAGGGGCATCAAAGCCATATGCCTTCGCCGCCGCTTGATAAGTATCATACACTTTTTCACCAAGAGGCATCGATATACCCAAATGGTGACTGAGCTCAGTAATTAAGCGCATATCTTTTTCTGCAAGGCCCAGCGCAAAAGAGTTATCGTAACTTCCATCCAACACTTTCGGAATATAGCTCTCAACCACATAACTTCTGGCACAACTACTCATTAATACAGAGTGTAGAGTAGTTAAATCTAAGTTAGCTTTCGCTCCCATCATTAAGGTCTCACCAATACCCTGCGCTACCAAGTAATTTAAATGAAGCTGGGCCAATTTCGTAACATAGCCAGCACCAGATGGGCCCATTCTAACAATACTCGCTGCAAAAGCGCTGAGCAAAGGTTCGAATTTCGTCAATACCGCTTCATCGATACCTAAAAAAATTGCCAAAGTTCCTGCCAAAGCGCCTTCAGCACCCCCGCTGACCGGTGCATCCACCAAAGTTAAATGCTCAGGCGCTTGGTCTTTTATTTTTTCCCACTCAGCCAACTCATTGGTACTGGTTTCAAACCAAGTAGCACCAGTTTTTAGGTTCGACAAGATACCATCTTCGCCAAAAGCAAGCAGATTGACTTCTTTTGAGCTTGGCAACGAGGTGAAAAGCACATCGCACTTTGGACACATGCTTGCAACACTTTGACCATCCGTTGCCCCTTTTGTGACAAACTTATCAACCACATCTTGCTTAATATCAAGAACAAGCAGAGTATCGCCAGACTCTTTACACTGCTCAAGCAGGTTAAGAGCCATTCCGTAACCCATATTGCCTAGACCAACAAAACCGATGTTCATACGCTTCTCCTTAGTCAGTTAGGTTATCCAAGCGTTCAAGATTGCGCTCATGATGGATATCCATTGCACGTCCATAAAATGCTTCTGCATGATGTGGTCTGTTCACCAGATAAGGGTTGGTAACGTAAGTTGGTAGGGCAATAATTCTAGGCTCGCTACCCTTAGTTTTGGTTACTCTGTGCATTGAGTATCTACCCTTGAAGATCTGCAAGTCCCCTGTCTTCAAACTTAAAACGCGCACTCTATCTCGATTTCCGTGAAGCACCGCACCAACTTCATCAAAACATTCGTTGTTCGGCGTTCGCACATCAGGCACATATTCGAAGTCGCCACCCTCATCAGCCTCATTAACCAGAATACTAACGGTGAAATCGTTGCCATCAAAATGCCATGGGAAATAATCGCCATCCTGCATGACACTGTATGGGTTTCTACCCAAAGGCTCTGCCCATCGATAAATTGGTCCTACGTTTAAACACTCGGCCACAAAATGCACCATCACATCACTGTCATAAATCATTCTGAGAAGGGAGTGTGACTCTAGAAGGTCTGAGTTGATAAAAGAAGAAGTTCGTTCTTCAAAAAAGCGTTTTGGGTGGCTTTTGTCAAGGCTTATATCTTCTTTTGTTAAGTAAGGGTTAACCCAAGCATGCGCTTCGCGAGCATAGCCTTTGTCGATGAGCCTCAACGCCTCCTGATGCATCGCTTCAATCGCTGAGGGCAAAATGAAATCTGGCAAGTGTGAACAGCCCCACTTATCAAGGCCTGAACGGCAATGGGCAACTAGCTCAGCTCTCCTAGGACTGGTCAAATCATGAATTGGAAACTCTTCGAGGTTTAAAAACTCTTCGATATGAATCTCTGCTGCGGCAAAAGCAGATGGTGTTGCGATCTCACTCATGATGCCTCCTAATGTTTATATGAAGGATCCAGTCGATCACAGCGCCTTAATAAACCTGGCCACTCATAAACGCCTGGCGAAAAAGCTTCGTATTGTTTTGAGGCGATTGGCCACAGATGATCCGATCCAGAGTCAATTTCAAGACTCGATCCCGTGACTGACAAGGCCACCTCACACATACGAACCAAGTAATACATCTTCATAAAACATTCACCCGCGGTGGCACCCGCGGTTAAAAAACCATGATTGCGCATAACCAGTAAGCCGCCATCGCCCATATTTTCAGCTATCCTGTGGCGCTCATCCGGGTCTACTGAAAGACCCTCCCAGTCATGATAACCAATCTTGCCATATAGCATCGACGAATCCTGCACCAAGAAAGGGATTTCTTTGAAAGCTGTTGCTGCAATCGCGCTCGCAGGATGAGCGTGAAAAACAAATTTATGCTCTGGGTGGTTTAAGTGAATAGCGCTATGGATGATAAAACCTGCAGTATTCACATCACTAGGGCCTTCCAAGACATTACCTTCTTCATCAACTTTAATCAAATTTGAAGCGCAAACCTCTTCATAGGTCAAACCAAATCGATGCATATAGAAATTGTGTGCAGAACCAGGCACTCTAGCAGTAATATGGTTCCAAATAGTATCATCCCAGCCGTGCATGGCTGTAAGTCGGAACATTGCCGCAAGATCAATTCTAACTTGTTCTTGCTCTTTTTCTAGGCCAATAAGGCTTTTTGTCATGTCATTTTCCAATCAAAGAAAAAACAAATAAATATACTTTATAGCTAAAAAAAGTAGGTCGAAAAATAGCTATAAGTCTTATCGGAAATAACGATACATGAAACTTTTTGTTTTGTATAATCAGCATGTCTAAGTAGATAACTTTGTTTTTTGCAGGAGAGCTGAGTGAACATTGAACATATGAGAACATTTCTTGAGGTTAGCTCTTCAGGTAGTTTTCAAGCATCAGCCGAAAAATTGCACGTCACTCAATCCACAGTAAGTGCTCGAATAAAAGCCCTAGAGGAACAACTTAATCAGGCTCTAATTATTCGCAAGCGCAACGGCTGCGAACTAACCACGGCAGGTCGATTGTTTCATCGGCATGCAGTTGCCGCAGTGCAGGCTTGGGAAAGGGCGCGTCAGGAAATTGCCCTACCTCATGATATGACTGGTGTATTCAGCTTTGGTATTCAACTCAACCACTGGGAGTATGTTGCCCCAAAATGGCTTGAATATATGAATCAAACAGACCCTGATATTTCCACAAGAGTTGTTGGCGATTACTCTGACCCACTTATGGCTCAACTACGAGATGGTCACCTAGATATGGCCATTCTCTACCGCCCAATCCACCAGCCTAATATCCAGATTGAGCAACTCACTGATGATAAGCTAATTCTTGTCTCCACTGAGCCTCGAGTCTTGGAGATGGGTCGAGTTGAAGGCTATGTGTTTGTTGATTGGGGAGATGAGTTCCGCGCTCAACACAACCTTGCTTTTCCCAAAGCCTACGTGCCAAGAATTTCGTTTGGTGTTGCCGCAATGGCACTAAACTATATACTTGAAAACGGCGGCTCTGGATATTTTATTGAAGGCTCGGTTAGAAAACTCCTTGATGAAGGCCTCCTAACAATTGTTAAAGATTCGCCCAGCTTTCAACGACCTACCTACTTGTGTTACCCTATAAACACGATGGAATCCAGCCTGCATAAGGCTGCTATGCAGGCGCTTCGAAGGATTATTCAATAGCAAACAATATTGCAACATTAGTTAAATCATTTTTTCCGATAGCTCTTACAATTTTTTATCAAGAGGTTTAACTTATCAAGAGGTATATTGTTATATTTTGATTTTTGGATTGGTGGATAACTAACCAATCTCAATTGACCATGGTTATTAGCAAAGTAACAACAAGACTTGTAGAGTTGCCGTTTAAAAAGCCGATTAAAACCGCCATTCATGATATGCGCTCGGTGGGGTGTGTTCTACTGACAATCGAAACCGATGATGGGATCAGCGGTGAGTCTTATCTTTTCGCGCTAAACGCAGTACGTATTAAAGCGTTTGACGAGATGATTAAGGGTTTAAAGTCCCATCTGATTGGCAAAGACCCGCACTTTGTTGAGGCAATTTGGCAAGACATATGGCGAGCGATTAACCCTTCAGGGCATAAAGGTGTTACTATCTCTGCGCTGTCAACAATCGACACAGCAATTTGGGATATTATTGGCAAAGCTGCCGATCTACCGTTACACAGATTGTTTGGCGCCTGTAGAAGTAGTGTGAAAACTTATGCTAGTGGCGGCCTATGGCTTGCTCAAAGCATTGATGAGCTCATCAACGAAGCGGGTGACTTTATCCAGGATGGCCATCGCTCAATGAAAATTAGGCTTGGCTCGCAAAAACCCCAAGACGACGTTGAACGGGTTAGACAGCTACGAGCTGAAGTTGGTCCAGAAGTCGAACTAATGGCCGACTTAAATCAGGCATTAACGCCAAAACAAGCGATAAAGCTGGGTAGACAACTTGAGGAGTACGATCTTTTATGGCTGGAAGAGCCCGTTCCTGCATATGACCTAATGGGTCACGCCGAGGTGCGGCAAGCACTTAACATCCCAATTGCCTCAGGTGAAACGGAGTACACTCGCTATGGTATGCGTGACATGATTGAGGCTAAGTCGATGGATATTTTGATGCCAGATTTGCAAAGAATAGGCGGCTTATCTGAGATGCGCAAAGTTGCACATTTGGCCGAAGCATACAACTTGCCTTTCTCGACCCATATATTCACCGAACAAAGCTTGTGTATTGCAGGCTCAGCAGAAAATTGCATTTCAGTTGAGCATATGCCCTGGTACGCTGAACTTTTTAACGAAAAAATTGAGGTTATCGAGGGACATATAAGGATACCTGAGAGACCAGGTATTGGCTTTACCTTTAACGAATCTGCCATCAAGCACCGTTTGATTCACTAAAAGTTCAGCAAAACAGCATGAGCGAAATAGACAACATTATTGAGGAGGGTTTGTGTATCGGCTGTGGTCTTTGTGCCTCTGTTTTTCCAAAAGAAATCACGATGCAAGTTTCTGCAACTGGCAACTTAAGACCCTATGAGGACACAGCCTTAAACGACAATCAGACAAGCCACCTAAAGTCATTTTGTCCGGGTGTTATCGTATCCGGCTTGCCAGAAAATAAAGTATCAGATAGTCGCAAAGTGGATCCGACTTGGGGTGCTATTGAAAGTGTTATTACAGGACATTCAAGCGATCCAGAAGTCCGGCACAAGGCGGCAACTGGTGGCGCTTTAACCGCAACCTGTCTGTATTTGCTCGAAAGTGGACAGGTGGATGCGGTATTGCAAGTTGCTGGAGGCGGCCTAAAGGCTTATTTTGGACACTCTCAGCAAAGTAAAACCGCTGATGATATCGTCAAGGCCAGCGGCTCAATTTATGCCTCAACGGCGCCTTTAGAGCACCTTCTCGAAATACTTAAGACCGGTATTAATATTGCTCTCGTTGCCAAGCCCTGTGATATTTCTGCGGTGCGTCTTCTTGGAAAAACCGAAAAAAGAATTGATACACAAATTAAGGCTTTGTTGGCGCCAATGTGTGGTGGTTTTTTCCCGCCAGCCTCGATGGATAACTTTCTTGCATCCGTTGATGCCGATGAAAACGATGTAGAAAGTGTCAGCTACCGTGGCGAGGGCTGTCCAGGCCCCACCACCATTCGTTTTAAAGATGGTAGTAGTCTGAGTAAAACCTACCTTGATTTTTGGGGTACGGATTCTAGCCAATGGCAAATGCCTTGGCGTTGCCGCATCTGTCCAGATGGCTCTGGTGAGGCTGCGGATATTGTCTCTGGTGATACCTGGCCAAATTGTGAACCAACAATAGAAATGATGGAGGATGACTTAGGTACAAACGTAATCATCAGCCGCACAACGCGTGGCAACAATATTATAAAAGGAGCAATTGAATCTAACTTTCTGCGCTGTACTGGTGTCTCTAGTTCGCTCGATCTTGACCACTGGCAGCCGCACTTAGTACACAAAAAAATAACGGCAGATGCCAGATACAACGGCATGAGAAAAGTTGGCCAAAATGGACTATCAACTGTTGATCTAAGAACACAGTCACTAAAAAACAGAATGAGTTCGGCCGATTATGAAGCTGAAGCGAAAGGCACTGCTGAAAGAATCAAGATTGGCAAACATCGCGACTAATAGCCATACCAAGCTATTCAAGCAGCCAGCAAAGACGAAGGGAAATATGCCAGAAAGCTTAATCTAACTGGCATATTTATAAGGGTTCTTCAGCCCTGTTTTTCGCTTAGATGGCTTGGATTTTTTCCAATAAAGCAACACTGACTTCGACGCCATTCTCCTCATGACCCTCTCTCGCAAGAACGCGCTCAGAGCCAGACAAATGAGCACCCTTTTGGGAAACAATCGAGTTCGTCAAAGTCTGAATTCGGTCGCCAAACACGTCCGGCGAAAATGCCTCTGGTGAAGCAGCAAAAAAGAACTGACCCGTTCTTGGTGGTCCACCTGCAGTACCTGCGAATGGGCTAGCATTTTGTGACAATGTTGCACCCGACATCACCGCAGCAAAAACCTCCACCAGCAATCCAGCACCAAAACCTTTGTAACCCCCCACAGGTGCCATCGAGCCTTTCATCGCTGCATCAGCATCTGTTGTTGGTTTGCCATCAGCGTCATAAGCCCAGCCTTCTGGTATAGGTTTGCCTGCTTGCGCATGCATTTTAATTTCACTTTTCGCCACCACACTAGCCGACTGATCCAAAACAAAAGCAACACCGCCTTTGCCATCAGGCACAGCAACCGAAAAAGGGTTGGTGCCGATAATAGATTTATTACCACCCACTGGCATAATTGAAGCGGGTGCATTGGTAAAACCCAAGCCTGTCATGCCTGCTTCTGCGATGCGTTCTGTATGAAAACCAAGTACGCCACAATTGTAAGAGTTTCTTACCGACATCGCCGCGCAACCGTTTTTCTTTGCACTCTCGATTAGGAGATCAAAACCTGCGTCAATCGCAGGATGGGCAAAGCCGCTGTCAGCATCAACAACAATGGCACTGGCTGCATCATTATTCACGGAAACTTTCGCATTTGGATTGACCTTTCCGCATGTGAGATGTTCACAATAAATTGGCACATAGACCAAACCGTGGCTTGCAATACCGTCCATTTCAGCAGCTGCAACGCCTTTTGCAAGGGCGCTTGCAGCGCTTTCACTGGCGCCTGAATTCATTAAGGCCTTGATAGCTACCTGTTCAATTTCTTCTTTATTTAAAAATGTTGTACTCATAAGTCACTCCTTAATAATTAATCTGTATCTACTAAACCTGCACCCGCGCCAGAAGCACGAGATTCTGCTGTTGATTTCACCAAACAACGAGCAAAATAGGCGTAAATCGTATCCCAGTGCTCATTTACAGAGACGCCTGTTTGCAGGATTTTATTTTTTTCTACTGCTGAATCAAAGTTCCGCACCTCGCCTTCAACAATCTCGTCATCATCACTTGTTGAGCACAATACCATGTTGGCGCCTTTGCTTCGCTCGATTATATTATCACTATTAGTAATCACCTGCCACTTGCTATCAGCAACCATTTTCACCTGATAATTATCACCAGCTTCATCAGTCCAGCGAATTTGCCAGTCATCAACCTGATTTGCGCCCAAAGAAGCCACAACAAGCAACGGCGAGTCCACATTTGCAATAGTTAGGCGCGAGCCTTTATTACTTTTAATCCAATCAACTGCGCTAACAGACGCCTGCAGAGCTGACAAATACTGGTTGGTCGAGCAGCGAAAACCATCGTCATCCAGCTCAATAACCAGAGAGCTTTTTTTCTCATCAAGGTAGTCAAGCGACAGAATACTGCACAACGAAGGATCAAAACCATTCTCCCCAAGCCAGATGTTGCTACGCGCAAAATCTTCAGAAACACCGATCGGTGCATTAACGCCAAAACCAGCACGAGTGAAGAAAAAAAGAACTTCATTGAGAGAGATCGTTAACTGCTGTGAAGACATTATGCCACCTGTTTTGGTCGAACTGGAAAAGCCCAGTCATCATGGTTTGCATCGGTTAACTGATTTGGCATCGGGGCACCTTGATACATAGATATCCTTGTCCATAAGTCAGACTTAGGGTCAAATTTTGAGGCGCCAAAAAATGCCAACTTAAATCGTAGCAAATCCAAAGGTCGCATTGCTTCACCCAGCAGGTTATCCTGAACTTCTGCGTACGGACGTAGCGCGGTATTTTGTATACGACGAATAATGTGTCTAAACTGTGGAAACTGGCGTGCGAACTCGCCAACCGTTATATCCCCTGTAGCAGTCTTTAATTGTTCGTTAAGGTCGTCAGCATCCCTACCAATAGCCAATGGCATTTCTTGATCTACACCTTCATCTACGCCCGTTGAACCAAAGCGTGGCTCTAGCTTATCCTCTGAGTAATACCAAAAATGGTGCTGCGACTCTGGTAGAGAAAAATCAATATCGGTCGCCCAAGCATAGTAATCTTTGACGATTGTCTTTAATTTGGCAAGTGGCATATCAGCCTCAAACAGCGGCACGGTTGTAGCAAACATAGTATCTGCCAAATCATCAACCAATTCACCGTGGGGTTCGATAATCAGTGAAACGACCATTTCTTGACATTCTAACGAAAAATTATCCTCGACAAATTGATAAATGCCATTCCACGGGTAAGGCTTGGCAAGATTGGTCTCATCTTCACACCAGCCAGAAAGCTTCGCAATTTCAATTTCCAATTTCTCAATTCTGTCACTTTGTACTTCGTCCGCAACGCGCCACTCACTAAGGTGCTGTGGCAATTGCTTAACAGCTTTAACAAAACTACACAGTGTGTCATTGTGTGGCGTTTCGATGCTGCGAACCCTAGCCAAAGCTGTTTCTTTGGCACTTACCCAATTGTGAATCAAAACAGGGTGTTTTAACAAAAAAGGCGCCATTCCGAGACCGGTAGAGTTGCCAACACCAATAAATCGACAAATATTTGGCTCAATTGTAACCGCCTTATCGCCACCGCGTCTTTTGGCAAGTGTCTCCGCCAAATCGATCGTGAACCAACGAATTAAATAAACCCCTAATAGTTCCATGTGAAACGACACTTTGCATTCGTCACGTTCGGCAATTTTAGCCCGATCTGCACAACCAAACTTGCCGCTACCATATACCGCAGTTGTGCGCATCAAGTAACCCACAGACGCCAGTAGTTCTACATCTGGCTGTTTACCATCCGCCAAAGAAGAGACGACATGCTCAAAGAGTCTCAGGCTCTTATTGGCTCTTGCCAAGCTAAGTTCGCTTGGACGATAACGCCCACCCTCTTGAGTCGGGGTATTTTGAGCAAGATAGTCTATATCTTCTTGCGTGGGAACGCCATCAAATAGATTAAAAGTCGCATCCCAAACCTCCGCAATAACGCGATCAGTTCGCATATCTGCTGGAATATCCTGGGTAAAAGCAATTAAAGAATACGTGCGTTCTGGTGTGTGGGCAGCGTAAACGCTCACACCAAAACCATTGTCATCAACATCTTGTCGAAGTCTTTCAAATGTCCACTGGTCTTTTGACATTCGGCGAATCAAGGCACGCATAAAACTCAGTCGCGTCTGAAAAGACGAGCCCATGCGATCTAGACGCATCACCTGCTCGGGTCGGCGCATCATCGCTTCATCGAGTTTGTTGCTAAACGGCATGAATTTAGCTATTAGCAGGCCCGAATGACGATTCAAAAAACCGCAACCAATTTTCACCCATGACAGCCGCTACATCCTTATCAGACATACCGACCGAACGCAGGCCTTTTTCAAGATTTGAAAAATCACGGTTATCTCTGAACCAATCCGGTTGTGCCGGGAAGCCTGCAGCACTTGCTGAGCCTTCACCAAAATCTCTATCTCTAGTCCAGGTGCCGTTGCGCATCCATTCGACTACACTATCAGGCTGATTTTGACAGAGATCGCTACCAATACCGATGTTGCTAATACCCATTAGATCCGCTGTATCGGCAATCATTGTACAAAAGCTTTCCAAGGTACAATCGGACTTGTCTTTTAGGTGATGCGGATACATAGAAAAACCAAGCATTCCGCCACTCTCACCCAAAGCTTTTAATACTTCGTTTGATTTGTTTCTAAGCGCAGCATGCCAAAAAGTTGGATTGGCGTGCGTAATCGCAATAGGGCGCTCAGAAATCTCAATAGCCTCCATCGTTGAACGCTCTGCTGAGTGACTCATGTCGACCACAAGACCAACTCGATTCATCTCCTTAATGACTTGCTTGCCCATGCGTGTTATACCTGGATCGTTAGCCTCATAACATCCAGTGCCTAGTAAGCTCTGGTTGTTGTAGGTTAGCTGCATAAAGCGCGCGCCGAGCTGGTGACAAATCTCAACCAGACCAATATTATCTTCAATTGGTGAGCAATTTTGATAGCCAAAGAAAATCGCTGTGCGACCTTCTGCCTTTGCTCTGCGAACATCGTCAGCAGTTTTTCCTAAGAAAATTAACTCAGCATAATCCTCAAACCTTCGGTTCCAATCGATGACGTTTTGCACCATCTCTTGAAAATCTTCGTGGTAACAAATTGTGACGTGAATAGCACTTAGACCGCCTGCGTTGATTTGCTGAAAAACTTCTTCGCTCCAATTATTGTACTGAAGTGCGTCGATATAAAGCGATGAGTGTGACATTATGGATTACCTGATGAAATGTAAGATGTCTTGACTTGTGTATACAGCTCTTTTGCATAACTACCCTGCTCTCTCGGGCCAAAACTAGAATTTTTGCGCCCACCAAATGGTACGTGGTAATCGGTGCCCGCTGTCGGAAGGTTGACCATCACACAGCCACTTTCAGCATTTCTACGGAAATGACTTGCTTTTGATAATGACTGGGTAATAATGCCTGAAACCAAACCAAAATCGGTGTCGTTAGCAACTGACAATGCTTCATCATAGTCCGCCACCTTGATGACACAAGCCATTGGAGCAAAAAGCTCCTCACGGTTAAGGCGCATTGAATTATTACCACCAATGAGTAGCGCTGGTTGCATGTAGTGACCCGGTGTCGCCAGTTCAAGCGCGTCGCCACCACAAAGAACCTCACAACCTTCGTCGCGTGCAAGTTGCATGTACTCAAGGTTTGAGGCCAATTGCTCTGCACTTGCTGCAGGCCCTATTTGAGTGCCCTCTTCTAAGGCGTGACCCACTTTTAAGGCAGAAGTTGAGGCCGTCATACGCTCTACAAATTCATCATGGATTGATTGGTGAACCACCAGACGCGATGAAGCAGTACATTTTTGTCCTGTAGAGCCAAAAGCACCTCCAGTTGCTGCAGCTACAGCAACATCCATATCAGCATCATCCATGACGACCAATGGATTCTTAGAGCCCAACTCTAGTTGAAATTTAGTTAAATTTTGTGCTGCGGCGCCTGCAATTTGACGTCCAACATCGTACGAACCGGTAAAGCTGATAGCGTGAACTTTTGGACTTTCAGCCAAGGCCTGACCGATTGAGCCACCAGAGCCCATCACCAAGTTAAATAAGCCTTTCGGAATATCTTGTCGTGAAATAATTTCTGTTAATGCAACAGCACTCGCTGGAGTCAGGTTTGCTGGCTTCCAAATAACTGCATTTCCAAATGCTAATGCAGGTGCAATTTTCCAGCTGGCAGTTGCTGTAGGAAAATTCCACGGAGAAATAATCGCCACCGTGCCCATTGCTTCGCGACGAACATCAACTTCAATATTTGGTCGAACAGAGTCAGCAGTATCCCCGCTTTGGCGCAATACTTCAGCTGCGTAATAAGTAAAAAACTGGCCAGCACGATAAACTTCACCCTTACCTTCCGCAACAGGCTTACCCTCTTCACGAGAAAGGAGTTCGCCCAGCTCAGCACTGCGAGCCATCATTTCTTCACCAATTTTCATTAGTACTGCTTGGCGTTGCTCTAATCCAGTGTTTGCCCATTGTTTCTGTGCAATTTGTGAGGCATTAAGGGCATCTTCTAATTGTGCGTTATTAGCTTGAGCGAAGTGACCGATAGTATCGTTAGTATCAGAGGGGTTAATATTTGCAATTGTGCTAACGCCTTCAATCCAATCGCCGGCAATGTAATTCTTTGAGATATTTGACATAGTGTGTTGGTAGTAAAACAATAAATGAGTTTTTAGCCTTTCTTAAGACTTATCAAGTGAATAGAGAAGAAATAGACTTCTAATCATACCCCTTCTCTCCATCTGAGGCGGGTAATTATAACCATCTATCAAGTTCTTGACTTTAATAAATCTATACCTATAATATACACTTTGTATACATTAATATAAGGACCGCCAGTGGCTCAATCAACTGCTCGCCGTGGACGCAATGCAAGGCGTGAGAGTCGTCTCGAAGTTAAAATCGAAATGCTCCCCACCCTGAAACGCGGTATACCACTTACCGAGCCAATGAGCGAAGAGCAAATTCGTCAAATTGACAACGCCTCTCTTTCAATTCTTGAGGAGGTTGGGGTTGAATTTCACGATGCAATCGCTCTTGAGCAATGGAAGGAGGCTGGTGCAACTGTAATAGGTCAGCGTGTTTATCTTGACCGTGCACTTGTTAAAGATCTCATCTCTAGTATTCCTGAAAACTTTTCAATGCATGCCAGAAACCCGGAAAAAACGGTTGAAATCGGAGGAAAAAATTCCATTTTTGTCCCAATGACTGGCGCCCCTTTTATTTCAGACCTTGAAAACAACCGTCGCTGGCCAACCATCGAAGATCTCAACAATTTCCATAAACTAGCACACATGATGCCGGCATTGCATTCGTCAGCGCATCATATTGTTGAACCAATGGACCTGCCGATTTCACACCGCCACCTGCACATAACCTATTCTTCAATAAAACATTCGGATAAAACATTTATGGGGATGACCAGTAGTGGCAAAAATGCAGAAGATGTGATGGAAATGTGCAAAATACTTTATGGTGAAGAATTTTTAGAAACACACCCAGTAGTTACCGGTAATATTAACGGTAACTCACCACTGGTTTGGGATGAAACAATGCTTTCCGCGTTGCGTGTTTTTTCGGCGCATAATCAGCCAGTACTTTGTTCACCGTTTGTTCTCGGCGGCGCTAATACGCCTGCCAGCGTTGCACCAACCGTTGCCCAACTCAATGCAGAAGCACTCTCTGCATTGGCTTATACTCAAGTTATTCGTAAAGGTGCACCGGCAATTTACGGACATTATCTGGCCACAGTATCCATGCAATCAGGTGCACCGATGGCTGGTACCCCAGAAATCTCTTTGATGAATTTTATGATTGGCCAGATGGCTCGTTACTACAAAATACCTTGGCGCACATCCAACACCCTAGGTGGCTCCAAAGTATTTGACGCTCAAGCAGGCTACGAAAGCGCCACAACACTGATGGCAGTATTGATGGCTGGCGCCAACTACATCTGGCATTCTGCTGGCTGGAATGAAGCAGGCATGCATTGCTCAATGGCAAAATTTGTTGTTGACTCCGAACAATGCGAAATGGGCTATCGAATGGCCGAAAGCATACGTTGGGATGACTTTGACGAAGCCATGGCAGCTATTAGAGACGTTGGTCCGGCAGGCCACTACCTAGGGCATGAACACACTATGGCAAACTTTGAAAGAGCTTTCTTTATGCCTAAGTTGTTTGATAATAACTCTATTGAACAATGGGAAGCTGATGGTAGTAAAGACACCATTCAACGAGGACTTGAATACGCCAAAAAAACACTAAACGATTATCAAGAGCCCAAACTAGATGAAGCAATAAACGAGGAATTATTGGATTATATTGACCGCAGAGAGTTAATTATTCCAGCGATGGATGCCCTCAATCAAGAGCATTAAAACAATGAAGAAAGAGCACTTTTATCAAGATTTAAAACGCCAAATATTGACATTGAAGCTTTCGCCTGGAGAGGGCCTTGATGAAGTGAGCCTTTCCAAAGAGTATGCTATTTCACGAACACCGCTTAGAGAAATATTCCAAAGACTCGCAGGTGAGGGCTATATCGAGATTATCAACAACAAGGGTGCTATCGTTGCATCGATGAACTACACCACAATTCGTAATTTCTTTATGACGGCCCCGATGATATATGCAGCTATCGGTCGCTTAGCTACAAAGAATGCCAGCCGCGAACAGTTGAGTGACCTACAAGCTGCCCAAGATAATTTTAGGAAAGCGGTAGCTAACAATGAGTTGGACGGCATGGTGTTTTACAACGATAGCTTTCATCGACTAATTGGTGATATGGCAAACAATCCTTATTTACAGCCGAGTTACGAAAGGCTGTTGATCGATCACACGCGGATTAGTCAAACTTTTTACAGACCCTCAGACGAGGCAATGGTTAAAGATCTTGACGAAGCAGTGGATCATCATGAAGCGATGATTGAGTTCATTGCCATTGGTGATGAAGAGCGCATGGTTAATCTTACACAGGCTCATTGGGATTTATCAAAGCGCCATATGGAAAGGTATGTATACCCAGATCCACTTCCGATCGAAACCGTTGAGCAATAATTACAACTATATGAATAATCAAATTAATACTCAAGTGGCTCTTATTACTGGTGCCTGTGGTGGAATTGGCAAGGCTGTGGTGCATAAACTTGCTGACCAAGGAATTGCTATTGCTATTGCCGACCAATCCAGTCAAGCTGTTGAGAACTTAGTAAAAGAGATCGTCGGTATTGGTGGCAAGGCCGAAGGCTTTGTAGGTGATTTGCTCGAGAAGCACTATTGCGACAACTTGCCTGAACTTGTTTGCCAACGACTTGGGCAACTAAACATTCTGGTGAATAATGCCGGCCTAATGCGTAGAGGCCCTATTACTGACGCCAGTGATGAAGATTACGCACTGTCAATGGCCATCAACGTAGAAGCGCCCTTTCGACTGATTCGCTCAGCTATCCCCTTGATGGCAGAGCAAAAGGGTGGGGCAATTGTTAACATCTCGTCTTGTTGGGGTGTTAACCCTGGGCCAAATCATCTGGTTTATTGTACAACGAAAGCTGCACTGGCTGCTATGACAAAATGCCTGGGTCGAGACCATGCACATCAAAATATTCGCATTAACGCCGTCTGCCCCAACGAGGTGAACACACCAATGTTACGAACAGGGTTTGAAATACGCGGACTAGATCCTGATGCGGCCGTTGAAACCCTTAACAAATCGGTGCCTATAGGTCATATCGCCGAACCCGATGAAATTGCCGATGTTGTCTCTTTTCTAACGTCGGATGAAGCACGTTATATTTGTGGATCTTTAGTGGAGGTGAATGGTGGAAAACCGGTTTACTAATAAAGTTGTTGTTGTTACCGGAGGATCGCAAGGTATTGGTCTCGCCTGCGCCGAACGATTTCTTGCTGAAGGCGCGACTGTCTGCGTAGTACAGAGAACAGCAATAGAAAATTTTCACAACTATCGATTCGACTTAAGTAAAGAAGATGACTGCAAGTCTTGTATCGAGTCTATTCTTAATGATCATGGAAAGATTGATATCCTTGTTAACAACGCTGGGATGATGGAGGAGATGCTGATTGAGCAGATGTCTATCGAGCAATGGAACAACACTCTGGCACTAAACCTTACCGCACCTTTTCTGTTAAGTAAATACGCAATAAAATCACTGAAAGAAACCCGGGGAGCGATTGTTAATATTGGCTCGATTGAGGGCTTGGGTGCTAACCCAAAACACGCCGCCTACTGTGCCTCAAAGGCTGGATTGCACGGCTTAACACGGGCCATTGCAATCGATTACGGAGAAGATGGCGTGCGCTGCAATGCTGTAGCGCCAGGCTGGATTAACACCGAACTCAACGAAGCATTTATTGAAGGTGCTCCAAATCCCGAGCATTTTAGACAAAATATAGGCAATATTCACCCGCTCAAAAGAACAGGTAAAACGGCAGAAGTGGCTTCACTTGTGGCATGGCTTGGCTCTGAGGAATCAAGCTTTGTAACCGGTCAGGTTTATACAATAGATGGCGGTCGCATGGCCAAAATAAGCCTGCCAAACGCTTAAGGAGAAAATATGAAATTTGATGGTATTTATACACCGCTAATTACCCCGCATAATGCCGATTTCAGCATCAATTACGACAGCATCGAGCCTATAGTTGAAGATCTCATTACAAGTGGTGTTCACGGCATTATTCTCGCAGGAACGACTGGCGAATACTACGCTCAAACCCAGAAAGAAAGGTTGCAGATGATGTCTATTTGCAAGCAAATTATTGGCGATAGATTGCCGCTCATTATTGGGACAGGCTCTATTCAAACAGAAGAATCGGTAGCTTACGCCGAAGCAGCTGCAAAAGTGGGTGCCGACGCTATCTTAATAGCAACACCACCATACGCTCTGCCAACAGAAAGAGAAAATGCACTTCATGCGCTAACCATCGACCGTGCAGCCAACTTACCCATCATGCTTTACAACTACCCAGACCGCATGGGCGTGATGATGGGGGAAGAATATCTCGACCGAGTTGGCCGCTCCTCAAACTTTTGTGCCATCAAAGAAAGCAGTGGCGATATCAATCGTTTACATCTGTTGGCAAGAGACTACCCACATATTCAACTGGGTTGCGGCATGGACGATCAAGCGCTAGAATTTTTTGCTTGGGGGGCTAGCTGCTGGGTGTGCGCAGGCTCGAATTTTGCCCCGGAAGCGCATATCGCTCTTTATCAAGCCTGCCGTGTCGAAGGTAATTTTGACAAAGGCAGGCGCATTATGTCAGCAATGATGCCCCTTATGCGGGTACTTGAACAGGGCGGCAAATTTATTCAATGCATTAAACATGGCGCCACCATCAGAGGGTTACAAGTCGGACCGCCAAGGCGTCCCCTACAAATGCTGAATAAAGATGATAAACGTCAACTCGAGCAAGTCATCCGCGTTATGAATCACACCATCAATCTCATCTGTAAGGAGGATTAATCAATGTCAGAACTACTAACACACCAGGAATACCAAGCCATCGCAAAGTCTTTGGATTTTCCAACTACGGCCTTTATCAACGGCCAATTTCAGCCAAGTAAATCTGGTCAAACCTTTGCCTCTAACAACCCAGCAACTACCGAACTGATTGCTAATATTTCCGCTTGTAATAGTGTAGACGTTGATCACGCTGTTGCCAAAGCACGAGAAGTCTTCGATCAAGGTCATTGGTCAAAGCTTCATCCGAGTGAGCGCAAATCGGTGCTCATTAAACTGAGTAAGCTTATCAAAAGAAACATCAACGAGCTTGCTGTTTTGGAAAGTCTAGATTCCGGCAAACCCATCAGAGATTGTGCCACTGTAGACCTGCCAGAAACAATTCATACGATCCTTTGGCACGCTGAGGCGATTGATAAGATTTACGATCAAAGCGCTCCTGCCGGTGAAGACGCAATGGCTGTTATCGTGCGTGAGGCTGTTGGTGTTGTTGGTTGTGTATTGCCGTGGAATTTCCCCCTAATGATGCTCGCTTGGAAAATCGCACCTGCGCTTGCGGCAGGCAACTCGGTGATTGTCAAACCCGCAGAACAAACCAGCTTAACCACACTAAAAATTGCAGAACTAGCGATGGAAGCTGGCATCCCTAGAGGGGTTTTCAGTGTTGTCACCGGTCTTGGTCCTGAAGTGGGTGAGCCCCTTGGCCTTCACCCCGACGTTGACATGGTGTCCTTTACCGGTTCAACAGAAACTGGGCGACGCTTCCTACGTTACTCCGCCGATTCTAATTTGAAGAAAGTCGTGCTGGAATGCGGCGGTAAAAACCCAGCGATTGTATTGAACGATGCAGAAGAGCTTGACTTGGTTGCCGAACACGTTGTCAATGCAGCTTTTTGGAATATGGGTGAAAACTGCTCAGCAGCCTCTAGACTTATCGTTGAAGAGGGTATTAAAGATGCCCTATTGGAAAGGATGATGGCGCATCTACGTGACTGGAAAACAGGCGACCCTTTAAACCCAGAAAATTACTTGGGATCGTTGATTGATGAAGAGCACTACAACAAAGTCTGCTCCTATCTAAACAACAGCAACATCCTATGTGGTGGCACAACCGAGACACCGTGCTATGTGATGCCAACGATTATTGATGGCGTTGATCAAAACGATAAGCTGGCCCAAGAAGAGATCTTTGGACCAGTATTGTCAATCATTACTGTTAAATCTTACGATGAGGCCATTGCTGTTGCCAATAATAGCGACTACGGTCTTGCCGCTAGTGTTTTTAGCGCCAACGGCAAAAAAGCGATAACGGCAGCACGGGCTATCAAAGCTGGCACGGTCACCGTCAATTGCTATGGCGAGGGGGACATGAGCACCCCGTTTGGTGGTTATAAACAATCTGGCTTTGGTGGTCGTGACAACTCGATTCATGCGCATGACCAATACACCGAGATTAAAACTATTTGGATTGATCTATCAGATAGAGCGGGCGAAGAAGCTGTTGATTAGTAACACATAAGAATCAATGGTTAAGGGAATAAAAGTTGCTGCCAATCCTGGCGACTCTGGTTGGTTGAGCGTTCTTCAACGAAGAGCCCCACAAGAGGCACTTAGCTCCGTCATTAATACTGATTATTTGATCATAGGTGCAGGCTTTGCAGGACTTTCTGCGGCAAGACGTTTAAAGCAAATTGAGCCAACAGCTGAAATTGTCATACTTGAGGCTTGTGAAGTAGCACAAGGTCCTGCGGGCAGAAACTCTGGTTTTATGATCGACCTGCCACACGATCTTGCCTCCAAAGACTACGCAGGTAGTGCCGAGCGCGATAGAGTGCAAACCGCTATTAATCGCGCTGCGATTGACTTTGCTAAAGCCAGTTTCGAAGAATATCAAATGCCAACTGAAGCGATGCAGTGTAGTGGAAAAATAAATGCAGCAGCGACCGCCAATGGCATGCGCTTTAACGAACAGTACGCCCAACATCTTGAACGCATGGGTGAAGAGAATCGCCTGCTAGATGCAAGTGAAATGCAAGCGCTTACAGGTATCGATTATTACCATGGAGGCTTGTGGACCTCAGGCACAGCAATTTTGCAACCGGCCCTATATATCCGCGCATTTGCTGATGCGCTCGCCAGTGAAGATAACATTCGGCTTTTTGAAAACTCTGCGGTTATTGAATTTAATAAACTGACACAACAAGAAAATGAGCGTCGTTGGTGCGCAAAAACTGCCAAAGGCGAGGTCAAGGCCACCAAGGTAATATTAGCTGTTAACGGCTTGGTGGAGCGGTTTGGTTTTTTTCAAAAGCGCCTGATGCATGTCTTTACCTACGCCTCCATGACAAGAGCGCTAGCACCAGACGAAGTTAAAAAGCTTAGCGGTGAACCAACATGGGCGCTTACTTCGGCTGATCCAATGGGCTCTTCGGTTAGGCGTATTTCTGGCATCGGCGGAGATCGCTTGATGGTACGTAACCGATTTACCTATGATCCTAGTATGGAAATCTCTAATCAGCGCATCAACTCTGTAGCAATAGACCATAGAAAGGCATTCGATAGACGCTTTCCGATGTTGAAAGATGTGCAAATGGAATACTCCTGGGGTGGGCGTTTGTGCCTTAGTCAAAACGGGGTTTTTGCCGCCGGTGAGGTCGAAGATGGCGTATTTTCTGCCTGCTGTCAAAACGGTCTTGGCACCGCCAAAGGCACCGCCATCGGTGTCATTACGGCCGAACAAGCGGCTGGTGCAAAAAATAGCATAATTCCTGCTTATACAAAGGAAGAAGCGCCAACAAAATTACCCCCAAAACCACTGATGTACCTTGGCGCTAATGGCTATATGCGTTGGAAAGAACTACTTGCAGGTAAAGACAAATAACCCCTTAATAACGCCACCTACTTAGTAAAATATCCATCATGAAAAAACGAAAAATAACCAATCCTCTCAATGTTAAGTTCAAACCTTTTGATCGCTACGGATCCCCGATAGACAAAATGAGCTGGCATGAAATAAGTTATGACAGTGAAACCGGTCAAGGCGCTTTTGTCTTAAAATTGGATCCTGGTGCCCAGTCCATTCCCCACGAACATACAGGCTTTGAAGAATTTATGGTGCTTGAAGGAGAAATGGTTGATGCCGATAATACCGTTTTTAAAAAAGGCGACTTTGTTACTTTTGAGCCAGGTAGTTGTCACTCGTCGTCTTCGCCAGAAGGCTGTTTGCTACTGGTGTTTATGAGGGGGTTTAATAGAGCGCTTTAATTAAAGCTCATCACAGTATCGCCCAGCACTTCCATGCGTGGTGTGATCCCCAAGCCCGGCGTTTGTGGCGCACGAACCAAGCCATTTTCTACCGCGTAATCACCATCAGCGGTTTTCAAAGTCACCATATCTCGACACTCCAAAACGCACCTGAGCTGTTTCTGTGGCACGGTTTGTCCCATGTGTACAATGGCAGCAAAAGCAATATCTGAGCCGGTGGTGTCTTGTACACTCATGGTGTAGCCTGCTGCTATACAAATATCTCGCTGTCGTCGACAGCGCGTGAGGCCACCGTTTTTTGATATTTTCAAACCGATACCGTCAGCACCGTCCTCAGCAATCAAACTAATAATATCTTCTTCACTTTGCGCCAGTTCATCCCAAATAATAGGTATCGATGTACGATGTTTAACCGATAAACACTCACGCCAGGTGGCGCAAGGCGCCTCCAGCACAAAATCAAGATTATTGGGCAGAAGGTTTAACAGCCTCAATGCGCTTTCTGCACTCATACCACCATTTGCGTCAACAATAAAGTATTCGCTGGTTTGACGATCAGCGAGGCTTGCTTTGATACGCTCAGCGTCCAGAACAGGGTCAGCACCGACTTTAACAGAGTGCCCTCGATAACCTGCTTCACGATGAGATTGTACACGAGCACGCATATCGTCAGGATCACCAGTATAGATAGAGGAAATAAGCGGCAAAGCTTGATTTGTTCGCCCGCCTAACAAATCACAAACCGGCATGCCGACGGACTTACCAAAAACATCCCAGCAAGCGACATCAAGCGCTGTTTTAGCATGGTTGTGACCCACCAAAGCACCGTCCATTGTCTCATTAACCCTGTCTAGATGGCGTGGATCTTTGCCCAGTAAACTAGGCGCTATTTCCCCGATACCAGCACGTACACCCGCTGCGTGAGCGGCAATATAGGTCGAGCCAAAAGGGGTGCTCTCGCCCCAGCCTTCAATGCCACATTCGGTTGTAACTCGAACAAACGTCGCGTCAAAACCCGCATATTCTCTACCGCCGGACAATCGATAAATACCCCCTGAATAAGGTAAGTACGCCTGAAAAACCTCAATGTTTGCAATTTTCATGTTGATTTTATCTATGCTTAATCTTGGGATGGCACCAACACCAACTTTCCTACGTGTTTTTTGCTTAAAAAGTCTTCTTGCGCTTTAACAATATCAGCCAATGGATAGCTTTTTGCCACCAGCGGCTTGATTTCGTTGCGTTCAATATAGCCGATTAAATTTTCAAAAACATTTCGCTGCTGGTGTGTGCAACCAATCAAAGTAAGGTCTTTTAAATACAACGTGCGGACGTCCAATTCTACAATGGGGCCAGCAATCGCGCCGGCTGTTGCATAGCGACCGCCACGCTTTAACACCTCTAATAAACTCGGCCAGCGATCTCCCGCCACTAAGTCCACCACAACGTCGACCACATCCGCACCTATAGTTGAAACAAGATCTGCCTCCCTATCAACAACCAAGTCAGCACCAAGTGCCTCAACTGTTTTCATTTTTTCTTTGCTGGACTGCGCGTATACTTTAGCACCTCGACGCTTGGCCAGCTGCACAGCAGCAGAACCCACGCCACCCGAAGCACCGGTTATAAGTACCACTTCGCCAGCACCGACCTTGGCGCGCTCAAGTAGGTTTTCTGCCGTGGAATAAGCACAAGGGATAGAAGCCAATTCGACATCCGACCAATCGCAATTTACCTGAAAAGTTTCTGCGTCTAAAGCAACCATGTATTGAGCAAATCCACCATCGCATTCCGAACCAACAGTCCAGCAAACAAAAGGCCTATAGTCAACAGGCGCTTGTTGCATTGTTCGCACCAATACTCGCTCACCAATACGCTTGACATTCACCCCTTCACCCACAGCCACTATCTCTCCACAGCAATCAGCGCCTTGAATTCGAGGAAAAAAAAGCGGCGTACCTGACCAGGAGCCATCATCGTCAGTAGCAGAATCAAAGCCGTCAGCGCCGCCCTCGTTAGTTTCACCCCTAACCGACTTGGAGTACCAAGCAGTGCGGGTATTGATATCCGTATTGTTAACGCCTGCCGCCAATACCTTGATTAACACTTTATCTGCAGCAACACTTGGCACGCTCACATCGTCTCGGTACTCCAACTTATCAAAACCACCGTGTCCGGTTAGTAGTACAGCCGACATTTTAATTGGCAAATGATCCATGAAATCCTCCCGCTCTATGAGCGGATTAATTGTTGTTCGAAAGGGTATTTAGACAATACTTCGTAACCAGTCTCAGTAATTAAAACTTGCTCCTCAAGCTTAACGCCAGGTCCGCCATCTCGTCGTCCAACGTAACTCTCAACGCATAACACCATCCCTGTTTGAAGGATGCCATCAAAGCTAAGTTCGTTCAACTCCCAGGTGAACTGAATTGCTGGATATTCATCACACAAACCAACGCCATGATATTGTACTGAATAATGGCGATATTCATTTTCGGGATATTCGAGCGCCTCATTGGTTAGGTCTCTAAAACTCATCCCCGGTCGCAAAATTGACATATTGTGCTGCACCTGTTCGTACGCCTTAGTGTAGATATCTATTTGCGCATCTGTTGGTTTTTTGTCGCCACACAACCACGTTCTAGAAATATCTGTGCAGTAGCCGTAGGCGCCAACCAAATCAGTGTCGAATGCCATCATCTCGCCATTTTTTATTGGCCTTGATGAGCACTCTTGGTACCAAGGGTTGCTTCTCGGTCCGGCAGATAGAATTCGTGTCTCAATCCATTCCCCTCCGCGAGCAAACATCTCGGCATGTAGATAACTCCACAACCTCGTTTCACTAACACCAGGTTGTAAATATTCACGCATAATCCCCATTGAAGTTTCTGCAGCATATATTGAGCGTCTCATTGCATGCATTTCTTCGTCTGACTTAATCAGTCTAGCCAGCTCCATCACCTCTTCGCCGTTATACAGCTCAAGTCCATGGGCTTGAAGCTCATGCACACCCTCAGGAGCGCACTTATCCAAAGCTAGGCGTTTATTACCTGCGCCGTATTCGGCAACGATATTGGTAATCTCATCCGCCCATAATTTTGCTTTTTTGTCACTGTTTTCACCAGCAGTAAAATACAGATAAGTGATCGCAGGACGCACCTCTGTTATCAATGGATTGTGATTTGACAAGTACTCATGCCCATCAAACTCAAAAATGATCACTGGCCCCTGTGTCATCACTAAGGCGTAACGTGCGGCATTATGCGATGTCCAAAGGGACATATTGGTGCTATCTGTTGCGTATCGAATATTAAGCGGGTCATACAGTAAGATTCCGGCGCAATCGCTCGCTTTAAGCTGTTCTCTAACACGCCTTAATCGATACTCACGTACAGCAGTCATATTTGGCGCCACCAATCCCGCTTTCTGCCACTCAGATTCTGCCAATTCTCCAGGTCCCTGTGCGTGCATATTTAAACTAAAAATATCCTCTGTACCGTCAGTGATAGGATTGATTTTCGCCTGATGACGCTTATTATTTGAAAAGTTCATCGATAACCCTTTATTTTTAGTTAATAAAAATTAAGCAATATTAGAGTCTGGATAACTCTCTTTTACCTGTCTCATATACTCAAGCAATCTCTTATCGACCTCTGGGTCAAGTGCTGGCAATTCATAATCCGAGAGCATTTTTTTGTATTTAATATTGGCAGCTTGCGCCATGTCGCGAGAGCCGTTTTCTTTCCATTGCTCGAAACTTTGGGAGTCGCTTAGCTCCGCTAAATAAAAAGCCTCCCTGTAATTACGCTCAGTGTGATTGCAGGCCAAAAAGTGTGATTGCGGACCCACCTCTCTAATCGCGTCCATCGCCTGACCCTCTTCACTCATATCAATGCCGCGAGCTGCAGTTGCCAGAACACCGGCTTGATCGGCGTCCATCACAAACTTCTCATAACCCATAGATAGGCCGCCCTCAAGCCAGCCAGCCACGTGCAATGAGATATTAACACCGGCATCAAGTGTTGCGTGAAGCGTGTTAGCAGCCTCATACCCTGATTGCGCGTCTGGTAATTTTGAAGAAGTGAAACCGCCACCACTTCTAAATGGCACGCCGAGCCTTCTTGCAAGTGCCCCACTGATACACATTGCTTGCGCTGCCTCGGCGGTACCGAAGGTTGGTGCGCCCGACTTCATCGACATCGAAGTAACAAAAGTACCATAAACCACATGGCAACCAGGCTTGATAAGTTGTGTCAATGCCATCATTGCCAATACTTCAGCGAGACTCTGAGCAGCAACGCCTGCAACAGAAACTGGTGCCATCGCTCCACCAACAATAAAGGTGGTGATAATCATGCCTTGATTTTCACGCGAATACACTTTGAGTGAATTGGTAATCGCCGGATCAGTTGATAATGGTGATACAGTGTTACAAAGACTCAAAATACAACAATTGTCCTTCATGAACTCTTCACCAAAAACAATTTTTGCCATGTTGACAGAGTCTTGTGCGCGATCTCCCGCGGTCACCGAGCCCATAAACGCCTTATCGGAGTATTTGATATGGCTGTAAACCATATCTAAATGGCGTTTGTTTACGGGCAAGTCAACTGGCTCGCATATGGTGCCCCCAGAATGATGAATATTGTCGGACATATAAGCCAATTTGACAAAATTTTGAAAATCTTCAATATTAGCGTAACGTCGACCCTCATCCAGATTGTGAACAAATGGTGGCCCATAAGCTGGGGATAAGACAATATTATTACCTCCGATTTCGACACTTCGCTCTGGGTTACGAGCGTGCTGGGTAAACTGTTTTGGAGCGCTTGCCTGAATGATTTCACGGCACAAACCTCGAGGGAAGCGAATCCGATGTGGGTCTTTTGAGTCACGAATTCCGCCAGCGGCAACCATAATGTCAGCACTTTCTAGATCTTCTCCGAAGACAATACCTACCTCCTCAAGAATCGTGTCGGCGTTATTTTCAATAATGCACAGGTCTGCATCACTAAGTGGATCGTGAACTGGTATTTTTCGCTTAATATACGCAGGGGCCTTAACTACCTCTGTTTTCTCGGCAGCCCCTCTACGTCTGCGTCTCTCTCTTGCCATTAGTGTCTCCTTTTGCTCATATACTGCATGTATTTATCGCATTTTAGAGCCTGATGGATCATACAAAGGCTGGGGAACGATTGTTGCTTTGTAGAATTCGCCTAATATTTCCACCTCAAGATCGGCGTCGGAATCAAGCAAAGCAACAGGCAAATAAGTCATCGCTAAGGACTGTTTAACAAAATGACCAAAAGCACCAGAGGTAATATAACTCACACATTCACCGTTGTGCATAACCGCCTCGTCACCGGTAACATCGGTATCGGTATCAATACTAAGAACAGATAATTTCTTCTCTACGCC
>CAZZER010000003.1:0-24682 GCA_964653365.1 uncultured Candidatus Thioglobus sp. | reverse complement strand
CGGTAACATCGGTATCGGTATCAATACTAAGAACAGATAATTTCTTCTCTACGCCAGCTTTTTTTTCGATTAAGGCCGCCTCCTTACCCACAAAATCTTTATCCCAGTTAACAAAAAAGTCTAAACCTGACTCACCAATCGTAAAGTCTGGTCGAAAGTCTGTTGTCCACACACCCCAGTTTTTCTCTAGACGCATTGCCATCAGCGCACGCCCACCAAACATCTTTAAGCCCAAATCTTCGCCAGCCTCTTCAATAGCTTCAAATAATCTGAGGTGATATTGCGGAGCAACATAGATTTCATAGCCTAGTTCGCCGGTAAACGATATGCGTGAACAAATAGCAGGCACTCCCGCAATAAAAGTATCTCTTACATCGCGGAACTTAAAGGCCTCGGCGCTAACATCCTCTCGTGTCAACCTAGATAATAATTCGCGAGAATTGGGGCCTGCAATGGCAATGCCATGAAAGTCATCGGTCATGTTATTGTAAGCCACATCTTCAAAACCAACTAGCTTTTCGTCAAACCAACGACGGTGCATCTCTTGCGCCACACTGGAGCCGAGCACGTAAAAAGTTTCCTCATCAATACAAGCAACTGTTAAGTCACCATAGAGCTTGCCACTTTCACGCAACATCGGGTTCAAAATAACCCGGCCTGGTTTAGGAATAATCCCAGCCAACACATATTCCAAGAAGGCCCGTGCACCTTTACCTGTAAATTGATGGTTGGAAAAGTTGGCGATTTCAGTCGCCCCAACTTTTTCACGCACCGCCATCACTTCCGCGCCGACATAATTGTGCGCTCTTGAGCGATGAAAAGTTGGTTCTTCATGAGCATCTTCAGGTGAGTCCGCAAACCACATCGCATTTTCTAAACCAAACGATTGTTGCCACATCGCGCCTTTCTGCGTCAAACGGTCATAAATGGCAGTTGTTTTTTGCTTTCGGCCCTTAGGCAGTGTTTCGTTCGGGAAAGTCATCACAAAACGACGTTCATAGTTTTCACTCGACTTCACGACGCCCCACTCGGGTGTGGCAAATTCACCAAAACGAGCAATATCCATTGCCCAGACATCTATAGACGGTTCACCCTCAATCATCCATTCGGCAATAGTGCGGCCCACACCACCTGCCTGACAAAAGCCCGCCATCACGCCGACAGCCGCCCAGTAGTTCTTCTTGCCTGGCACAGGGCCAATCATTGGGTTACCATCTGGTGAAAATGTGAATGGACCATTAATCATATCTTTGATACCGGCGGTGCCCACCGAAGGAATGCGCTCAAAAGCCAGCTCGAGGCGGTCTGCAATACGCTCAAGATCCGGGTCAAGTAAATCGTGGCCAAAATTATTCGGGGTACCGTCCAGCGACCATGGTGTTGAATGTGGCTCGTAGGTGCCCAACAATAAGCCAGAGCGCTCTTGACGAAAATAGATATTCGCCTCGTAATCGATACACGCGGGTAGACGCTGCCCTTCCGGCAAATTAGAAATCAAATCAATTTCATCGGTAATCAAATAGTGGTGCTCCATCGGTATGACAGGCATATGTACCCCAGACATACGGCCCAATTCACGCGCCCAAAGACCGCCGGCATTAACAATATATTCAGCGTGAATATTGCCTTTTTCGGTAACGACGTCCCACGAACCATCGGCACGCTGGTTGGTTTCCAGGACTGGCGTATGAGTGTAGAACTCCGCTCCATGTACGCGAGCAGATTTTGCATAAGCATAAGTTACTCCCGACGGATCAATATCACCATCTAACGGATCCCATAGGGCCGCAACATAGTGCTCCGGGTTGATCAGAGGGTGCTTTTCAACCACCTCATCAAGGTCAACAAACTCTTGCTCTAAACCCATTGAACGAGCTTTTGATCGCTCGCGTTTTAAATAATCGTGCCAAGCGGGTGTTGACGCCAAATAATAACCACCTGTACTGTGCATGCCAACAGAGTGACCCGAGGTTTCCTCAATCTCTTTATAAAGACTAATAGTGTAATCCTGTAAGCGAGAAATATTTGGATCTGAGCTGATGGTATGAATTTGGCCCGCCGCATGCCAACTAGAGCCGGAGGTAAGTTCATTGCGCTCCAGCAATATTACATCTTTCCAGCCCATTTTTGCCAAATGGAATAAAATTGAACAACCTACAACACCGCCACCAATAACGACAACTCTGGCACTTTCTCTCATCAACTAACTCCAAAAAAAAATCAAACGCAAGGCTAAAAATGACTGAAGCCAAAAGAATGGAATACTAAAGCAAAGTCAACTGCGTTACGATGAAAAATTTTAATACCAACATTTGAATTTTTTTGTAATATTTGTTATCAGTTGGTTACTAGCCTGCGTTTCCCCTCTTATCGGCAATCAGGCAAACCATTTCAAAAAGTATGGCATTGGCGACATGGGATGTAATTTGATTAGGTGAATCAACGGTAGGCATCAAACAAACCACATCACCGCCTATGACATTCTTGCCCCTCAAGCCTTGTAATAATTGCAAAACATCTGGCATCTTAAAGCCTTCAATTGCGGGTTCAAGATTGGAAACGCCAGGCGCGACTGTAACATCAAGACAATCTAGGTCAAAGGTGATGTAAATGGGCGAATCTCCAACACGATTACGAATCATCTCAATACACTTTTCAGCGCCATACTCGTCATAATTGTCTTTAGTTATAATTTCGTAACCCAACTCATAACTGGAATGTAGCCAATCGAGCGTTCTAGTATTGCCACGTATTCCAACCTGAACACTCTTAGTAGCATCGACAAAACCATCTCTCACCAGGTAACTGGCCCAATGGGCAGCAGATTTAATAGCCCCCAGAAAATGATCTAGTTGATGAAAAGCGTCGGTGTGAGCATCAAAATGCACCAGCACTGCCTTCTTACCATTGGTTAATTTAGACTTGGGGCCCGCTAATGCCTGCAAAATACCCCCGGTAATTGAATGATCGCCGCCAATTGACAGTGGCCTAGCTCCTTCAATAGCAATTGGCTCAAAGAACTCCGTAATTCGTTCAATACACAACTCATTGTTGTTTGCTTCCGGGAGTGGCACGTCGCCTAAATCTCGAATATCGCACATTTCCCACGGAGAAATGCCAAACTTAAGATGTCCGCGCCTACCCTGTGCTGATATGTTTCGAACCGCTCTTGGCCCTAAATGCTGATCTCGTTGTGTTGTGCCGTTTCCTGTACTATGTGGTACACCAACTAATGCAATGTCACACCCAGCGATCTTGGTGTCATGGGGGCAACGAAATAATGTTGGAATTCCCCACCAATAAAGCCCCTGCATCATTGCCGCATGGTCTTTATTTTTTTTATCCATTTAGCCCCGACCTTTGGTGCCAGTTTTGCCCATTTTATGATTTTTTTCGATAAAGCCAATAATGAGCCCAGCAATATCTTTACCGGTTGCCTCTTCAATACCCCTGAGACCTGGTGAAGAGTTCACTTCCATCACAACAGGGCCATGATTAGAGCGCAATAAGTCTACACCGGCAACGTTCAGTCCCATAATTTTTGCCGCACGGACAGCCGTTGAACGCTCTTCAGGAGTGATTCGAATAAGGCTAGAAGTGCCGCCACGATGGAGGTTTGAGCGAAACTCGCCTGGTAGAGCTTGACGCTTCATTGCCGCCACTACCTTGCCACCAATAACAAAACATCGGATGTCAGCACCGCCCGCTTCTCTAATGTACTCTTGCACAAGTATTTCTGCTTTAACGCCCATAAAGCCTTCAATAACACTCTCAGCAGCCTTTTGAGTTTCCGCCAATACCACGCCAATGCCTTGTGTGCCCCTAAGTAGCTTAATAACCAAGGGCGCACCCCCAACCATTTTGATTAAATCCTTAACGTCGTCCGGCTTATTAGCAAAACCAGTAACCGGCATACCAACGCCCCTTCTTGACAACAGCTGCATCGAGCGTAATTTATCGCGCGAGCGGGTAATGGCAACAGACTCATTTAAAGGATACACGCCCATCATTTCAAATTGTCGTAACACAGAAGTGCCATAAAAAGTAATCGAGGCGCCAATTCTTGGAATAATTGCTTCAAAATCTTGCAGTTTGTTGCCTCTATAGTGCATTGTTGGCTTGTGGGAGGCGATATTCATATAACACCGCAATGCATCAAGCACGTGAACCTCATGACCGCGCTCTTCTGCCGCCTCAATCAATCTGCGTGAAGAGTAAAGGTTTTTATTTCTAGATAACAATGCTATTTTCATAGAGCTCTGGTTTTGTGACGTCTCATTTTGCAGTCAAATTATAAACCGTTTTCGGTTTCAGCTTTCCACAAAGAAATGAAGCGCTAGGGTTAACCATAAAGCGCCCAACTATCGCTTGTCGCCCCAGCAGCATACGATATCTCATTTCTGCTCTATTGCTCAGTGTGACCTCTATTGGCCATTGCTCCCCCGCTATTTCAACAATGGTTTCAATTACAAAACGTGACTGGGTGTGGCCACCACTATCTGTCACTTCTCTTTTGTCAATAAGTCTTGCCTCACAATCAACTATAAAATCCTCATTATCTTGCAGGGGAAGGGTTTCAAAGCGCACCCAGGGTTCACCGTGATTATCATAAGGCTCTACATTGAGAGCAAAAATTGCGCTGGTTTTAGCGCCGGTATCTATCTTTGCCTTTACCGCACCCAAACTCAGATCAGGCAGGGCAAGCCACTCTTGCCAACCTGTGGTTTTAAGGTTACTAGGGGGCTGGTTTATTTCTGTCATTTTTTTGAATTCGGGAAAAACAGCAAATTATCAGTATAAAGTAGAATCAATAAACAACTATTGAAGTTCTTCTAAGTCGACAAAATAATTCAAAGCGTCTGGATTTGCTAGCGCCTCCTTGTTATCCACAATACCGCCATCAACAACAGCTTTTACAGCAAGCTCAACAATCTTGCCGCTGACCGTCCTAGGTATTTCCGGCACCTCTATAATCACTTTTGGATTGTGGTGTGGCGTCGTATTTTGGCGTATTTTATTGCAAATTTTTTGCTTTAATGCGTCATTCATAATGAAGCCCTCAACAAGAGTCACGAAAAGCACGATACGCTCATCATCCAGCCATTTTTGGCCAATTACCAATGCCTCACTAACTTCGTCAACTGCCTCCACTTGACGATAAATCTCTGCAGTGCCAATACGAATACCGCCTGGATTAAGTGTCGTATCCGAACGACCATGAATAATGACACCATGACGATCATTAATCTCAATAAAATCACCATGACACCACACATCCTGATATCGGCCAAAATAAGCAGAACGATAGCGCTTACCGGCTGGATCATTCAAAAAACCAATTGGCATCGAGGGAAAGGGGGCTGTGCAAACCAGTTCTCCTTTTACATTTTTTTTAGGCTTGCCATCGCTATCCCAAGATTCAACTGCCATACCTAAGCCCCGACATTGAATCTCTCCCCGATACACCGGAAGAACATTAGAGCCTAATACAAAACACGAAACAATGTCAGTACCCCCCGAGATTGAAGAAAGGCAAATGTCTTTATTTATTTTTTCATACACATAGTCAAAAGACTCCGACACTAAGGGCGAACCAGTTGAAAGCAAGGCCCTCAAAGAGGACAAATCGTAGCCCTCGCTGCTAATATTGGCTTTGCGAAGAACATCAATATATTTAGCCGAAACACCTAGAATATTAATTTTTTCATCCTCGATTAACTCAATAAAACGATGGTGATTTGGATAAAGTGGGGCGCCATCATAAAGTATCAATGTTGCACCACTGGCAAGCGCCGAAACCATCCAATTCCACATCATCCAACCACAAGTTGTTGCGTAGAATAAACGCTCTTGCGGCTTCAGATCAAGGTGTAAACGATGCTCTTTCAAATGCTGAAGTAAAGTGCCACCAACACCGTGAATAATGCACTTTGGCACACCGGTCGTACCTGAAGAAAACAATATATAGAGTGGATCGTTGAAATCAACCTGCTCAAAAACTAAATCAGCGTCGTCGTAATGCTGTTGAATGCTCGCAAAACAAACCGATGTGTACACATGATTTGTATCATTATTAAGTAGCGGCATCATAATGCTGCTTTGAACACTGCTTAAAGAACTTAGCACAGCTTGATTTTTCTCCGACATATCTAAAGTCTTACCTTTGTGTAAATAAGCGTCGGTAACAAATAAAATTTTAGGCTTCACTTGCGATAAACGATCTACAACTCCCGGAACACCAAAATCAGGTGAGCAAGACGACCATACCGCACCTAGGCTGGTCGTGGCTAGCATGGCAATAATGGTTTTTTCACTATTGGGTAAATAGGCCGCTACTTTGTCGCCTTTTGTAATACCCATTTTTCTTAAATAGCATGCTAACGATGCCACTTGACGCTTAAGCTCTCCATAGCTTAAGCGAATAGTTGTGTTGTCTTCAGCAATAAAAACTATAGCCTCGTCAGTGTCAACACTTCTGGACAATAAATTTTCGGCAAAATTCAACCTCGCATTGGGGAAAAATCTTGCTGCAATCATATCCGTTGCATTAACTAGAGCAACATCACTCTTATTGCTTGAACAAATATTGCAATAGTCCCAAAAATACGACCAAAAATCGGCAATATTATTTACTGACCATTGGTATAGTTGGTGATAGTCAAGCAGCTGTTGATTAGTAGATGTATTGACGTATGATCTAAAGTTACTCATTTGTGAGCACTCAATAAGAGCTTGTGATGGCTGCCAAAGTGGCTTGTTTCCTCTTTCCATTAGGGGGCTTAAATATTCAACAACATTAGCGAATAATGTTACAGATAGCACGCCCTATTGCTTAACTTTTTTCTCACTCTATTTGACTTTAGGCGATTTCGAAGAATCAAATTATTTTTTTTCAGAAGCCAAGGCTCCCTATATAATCTCGCTATGGAAAAAGTTGTCATCATTAATGCATTACGCACCCCAATTGGGCGCTTCAACGGCGCTTTGTCTACATTACCTGCAGCCTCATTAGGTGCTGTCATTATTAAAGAACTTGTTGAGCGCGCTGGTCTAAAATCCACTGATATCAACGAAGTGATTATGGGGCAAGTACTTCAGGCAGGTTGTGGACAAAACCCTGCCCGACAAGCCTCTCTTGAGGCAGGCTTAAGCGAGAGCACCCCATCAATGACAATTAATAAAGTGTGTGGGAGTGGTCTAAAAGCAATACAGCTTGGGGCACAAGCTATCCAGTGTGGTGACGCAGAAATCGTAATTGCAGGTGGTCAGGAAAATATGTCGTTAGCCCCCCATTTGCAACAAATACGCAGAGGCAAAGCTCTTGGCAATATTAGCGCAGAAGATAGTATTGTTAAAGACGGTCTTTGGTGTGCAATCAACAACCACCATATGGGGGTTACTGCCGAGAATATTGCCGAGAAATTCAACATCAATCGAGAACAACAAGACACTTTCGCGCACCATTCTCAACAAAAAACCAAACAAGCTCTCGACAATGGATTTTTCGATGATGAAATTGTCCCGCTTTCAATCAGTAATAGAAAAAAACAAACAACAACCATCGATACCGATGAGCATCCAAGGCCAGACACCACTCTTGAAGATCTTGCAAAACTTTCAGCAGCATTTAAAGCAGACGGTAGTGTCACTCCTGGCAATGCTTCTGGCATCAATGATGGCGCTGCTGCAGTCTTATTAATGTCCGAGTCTAAAGCCAAAGAGCTTGGGTTGAAACCCACAGCAACCTTCGCCGCTGCAGCCAGTGTGGGGATTGATCCAAGCATTATGGGAATGGGCCCTGTTGGCGCAACAATTAAGTGTTTAGAAAAGGCTAATTGGCAGCTTGACGAAGTTGATTTATTTGAGGCGAACGAAGCTTTTGCCGCACAAATGCTTGGTGTTAGCCAAGAACTTGGCCTAGATCCAAGCAAAGTTAACGTCGGGGGTGGTGCTATTGCACTTGGTCATCCGATTGGTGCTTCTGGCGCTAGAATTCTGGTGACCTTGATACATCACATGAATCGACAAAAAGCCAAAAAAGGCATTGCAACACTTTGCATAGGGGGCGGCCTAGGTATCGCTTTGGCTGTAGAAAGCGCCAACTAAATTATCGCTTTATTGATTCAGCCCTAAAGTCACTTGGCGCACTTCCATAATGTTTTTTGTACGACCTTGAAAAGGCTGAAAGACTGTTAAATCCTGTACGTACTGCAATTTCTTGAATGGATAGCAGGGTATCGGTCACATACTTTCGAGCACGTTGCAATCTAAGGCGCAAGTAATAAGCTCCTGGTGAACACTTTAAGTGATGCTGAAATAATTTTTCCAACCTTCGGCTCGATATTGAAAGATGCGCGGCGACACTTACAATTGAAATTGGTTCGTCGATATGCGCCTCCATTATCCTTATGGCCTTGGTAACTCTCGGCTCAAAATCATTCAGTAATCCAAGTGAAACCAGCGGCTGCGCATCTGATGAAAAATGGGTTTCGTCATAGACAAAAACACTGGCCACTTCAAGTGCAAGAGGGTAGCCCAACCTTGAACGAATTAAGTGCAACATATAGTCAAAGGTGGGTGAAGCTCCACCAATGGTAAAAATCGACTTGTCTATAACAAAACGATCTGGCCGAACATTAGATTGACGGAAATTACTGGAAAAATCCTCCAAGCCCTCCCAATGGGTTGTTACGTTCTTACCATCAAGCAAACCAACCTTTCCAAGAATCCAAGCGCCAGTATCAACGCCGCCCACGGCTTGGTAGCGTATCGCAAGCTTTCGAATTAAAGCAATCTCTTCAGGTTTAATATAATGGTATTGATTAAAGCCAGATACAATAAAGAGCATATCTCCGTAAGTTGCTTCGCTCAATTTGTCATCAGCCGCTATCTGTAAACCACAGGTGCAAGATACGGGTTGTCCATCAGTGGTAATAATGCGCCACGTGAAACATTCTCGCCTTGAAAGACGGTTTGCAGCCCTCATCGGATCGATAACAGAAGCCAAAACCATCATAGAAGACTCTGGCAACACTAGGATGGTTACGCTTAGCGCTTGCTCTGATTGTGTGTAAATACTCATTTCGTAAAGTGTAGAATTTATGACGTAAAAAGTATAGCATAATCAAAGGCTAGCAGTAACATACGCCGTATTTCTTTAAATAATTAACCAGCAATCGCAGCGAGAGCGATTCAAAAGGAGAAAATGTTATGACTACATTGCAACCATCTAGAGAAGTGTTTATTACTTGTGCTGTTACTGGCGCGGGCAATACTACCGATAAATCAGATAAAATTCCAGTTACGCCCCAAGAAATTGCAGAGTCCTGTATTGCTGCAGCGAAAGCCGGCGCTGCTATTGTGCATATTCATGTTAGAGATCCAAAAACGGGTGCACCAGCAAGAAACCCATCTCTTTACAAAGAAGTTATGGATCTTATTCGCGAATCGAAAGTTGATATGGTTCTTAACTTTACCGCAGGTATGGGTGGCGATATGGTTTTTGGTTCAGCCGAAGAGCCACTGCCATTAAGCGATGAGGGCACCGACATGGCTGGCGCAACCGAGCGCCTAGAGCACGTCAGAAACCTGCTTCCTGAAATCTGTACCATTGACTGTGGCACCATGAACTTTGGCGAAGGGGATTATGTTATGACCAATACTCCGGCTGTACTCCGAGAAATGGCGAAACAAGTTCAGGCGCTTGGGGTGCGCCCCGAAATTGAGTGCTTTGACACCGGTCATTTGCAATTAGCGATGTGGCTTAAAGAAAACGGCTGGATTGACGATCCAGTGATGATTCAACTATGTATGGGCATCCCTTGGGGGGCGCCGGATGATCTACATACAATGCTAGCAATGACTGCGAATGTCCCAGACGATTGGACATTTTCGGCATTCTCTATAGGCCGAAACCAGTTGCCTTATGTTGCGATGGCCATTCTTGCGGGAGGCAATGTTAGAGTTGGCCTTGAAGACAATATCTATTTGAAGCGAGGTGTACTTGCAACCAACGAACAGTTGGTTGAAAAAGCCGTACAAACTGCGCAAGGCATGGGGGTTAAAGTTTTGAGCCCAGCCGAGGTTCGCGAAAAAATGCAACTACAAAAGCGCTGGGGATAGCAATGAAATCAATCCAAACAGCCGCTGTCATAGGTGCAGGTGTTATTGGCAACGGCTGGATTGCTCGGTTATTGCTTAATGGCGTTGACGTTAATGTTTTTGATCCATCTCCAGAAGCAGTAGAAAACGCCAATAAAGTGATAAAAAATGCTGAAAGAGCATATGCTGACTTGCTCAGTGTCGCGCTACCTCAGCAAGGTCAACTAAACTTCAAAAACTCGATTGCTGAAGCCTCTTTTGTTGCTGACATTGTTATTGAGGCAGTACCTGAGCGTCTTGATATGAAGCAATCGGTATATAAAGAAATAGAAGCCAGCGCCTCAAATGAAACAATTATTGCTTCGTCAACATCAGGAATTCTACCGACTGAACTACAAGCTGGACTAGCGCACCCAGAAAGACTTTTGGTTGCTCATCCGTTCAATCCAGTATACCTATTGCCGCTGGCTGAAATGGTAGGCGGTGAACAAACCAGCGAAGCCACGATTGAAAAAGCCAGTAACATGCTGGAATCTATCGGCATGTTCCCCTTACATATTAAAAAAGAAATTCCTGCTTTTATTGCCGACAGGCTTTTGGAGTCGGTTTGGCGTGAAGCGCTGTGGCTAGTCAACGACGGCATAGCAACAACCGAAGAAATTGATGACGCCATTCGATACGGATTTGGTCTACGCTGGGCGCAAATGGGCTTGTTCGAAACCTATCGTTTGGCTGGGGGTGAGGCTGGCATGCGCCACTTTATTTCGCAATTTGGCCCTTGTTTGGAATGGCCCTGGACACACTTAATGGATGTACCAGAATTCACCGAAGCATTGGTTGACAAAGTCGCTAGCCAATCTGATGAGCAATCCGGCATGCACTCCATTAGAGAACTGGAGCAAAAAAGGGATGACAATTTGGTCGAAATTCTCAAGGTTTTAAAAGACAATCGTTGGGGAGCGGGCAATGCGCTACAAGCCTTTGAAGAAAAGCTGAGGGAAGAAACTAAAACAATCGACTTTGAAACCTTGGTGCTTGACCAACCCATTGAAACTTACACTACTACCATTCCGCAAAAATGGGCTGACTATAACGGTCATATGAATGAAACACATTACCTTGAGTGCTTCACAAATGCAACAGACAAGATTATGGCTATCGTAGGTGTTGATAAAAAATACATCGCCAATGGCAATTCGTATTTTACAGTTGAAACACACATTCGCCATTTGGATGAAGTGTTGGTTGGCAAGTCTGTCAAAGCAACAACGCAAGTACTTTCTGGTGATGGCAAAAAACTGCAAGTTTTCCACTTTCTTCATCATGAAGATGGGCGACTCTTGGCCACTGGGGAGCATATGCTAATCCATGTAAACTTAGAGTCTAGAGCTGCAACAGTGCCGAATACAATGGTTTGCGAGCGCATTAATCGACTCAATGAGGCACATCAAAAGCTACCCACTCCTGAAGGTGTAGGGCGTGCGGTAGCTCAAAAACCGTAAAGGCTTAATACCACTCGTCTTCCATGCTGTCTTTTTTTACACGCATATAGTCAAGTAACGCTTCGTCGACAGCTGGATCAAGTTCGGGAGGCTGGTATTCGTCTAGCATTTTCGTCCAACGCTCATAAGCGCGTTGCGCTGTATCTTTCGAGCCATCTTCCGTCCACTGTTCAAAGGAATTGTTGTCAGGCATTTCAGAGCGATAGTTGGCTGTTTTGAAATTTTGCCCGGTATGCTCAGTGCCCAAAAAGTTCTGCCCAGGTTCGTTTTCAATAAAAGCACTCTTGCCCAATGTATTTTCATCGACTACCATGCCCTTGGCGGTGGTATGAAGCGTGCCCAAATGATCAGCATCTAAGATAAACTTCTCATAGCCGATAACGAGACCGCCCTCAAGCCAACCAGCTGATTGAAGAATAAAGTTTGCGCCCGCTAAAAAACCTGAAAGCATTGAATCAGCCGACTCTTCCATTGCTTGAGCGTCAGTTACTTTGGATGAGGTGTAGTGGCCACCACAGCGAAACGGCAAGCCTAAACGACGAGCTAATTGACCGACAGCCATTCCGGCCAATGTTGATTCTGGTGTGCCAAAGGTTGGTGCACCAGACTTTAGGTCCATTGTTGTTAAGAAATTACCATAAACCACAGGTGCGCCTTTTCTCACCAATTGTGTCAAAGCGATACCAACCAATGTTTCTGCGTGTGCCTGGGCAATCGCAGCTGGCATCGTTACCGGCGCCATTGCGCCGCCCAAAATAAAGGGGGAAATAACGGTACCCTGATTGGCTCTAGCATAAGCCTTAAGTGCGCCAGACATCACTTCATCATAAACCAGTGGTGAATTCACATTGATGTTGCCCTGAATAACGCAATGCTTTTCCATAACTTCTTCACCAAATACAATCTTGGCCATCTCGATCGAATCTTGAGCCCTCTCCGGCGCTGTAACAGAGCCCATAAATGGCTTGTCGGAATACTTGATATGCGCATAAACCATATCCAAATGGCGTTTATTTACTGGAATATCGGTTGGCTCACACACCGTGCCGCTTTGATGGTGGAGCCAGGGCGTCATATAGGTTAGTTTGATAAAATTCTCAAAGTCTTTGATTGTGCCTTGCCTGCGTCCTCCTTTCAAATCGTAGACAAACGGCGAGCCATAAGCAGGTGCAAAAACTAAACGGTTGCCGCCAAAAGTTGTTGATCTCTCTGGGTTGCGAGCCAACATATCATATTCTTTTGGTGCTGTAGCGCACAAGGATTGAATGTGGCCTTTATCAAATCGCAGGCGTCTACCATCCACTGAAACACCTGCTTCTTTAAAAAGAGAAATTGACTCATCATCTCCCCAAAACTCAATGCCGACTTCTTGCAAAATCCAGTCAGCATGGTTTTCAATAAGTACAAGCTCTTCCTCACACAAGAGGTCGTAACAAGGGATATTTCGCGACAAAAATCTGGGCGCTTGAATATTATCCATAGCTTTGTTGTTGGCCATTCTGGCAGCGCGCCCACCACGTCTTTTTTCTCTTGTTTCAGACACAATCCTAACCAATAAACACGTCTATCATGACAATCAACTAAAAAATGGATGTTATCATTTAACCACTACTTTTCAAGCGAAAAAAATTAATAAGCTTATTGAGTAATTCGATAAGTTTGCGCTAAGCTATCTTAACAACCGTTCGATGGATGACACCACTGTTGCCCTTGTGGCGTCTGAGTTTAGACATTCACCAAAGCGAACTTCCAGCTCTCTTTTAAAGGAAAATTTTTGACTTTTTCTAATAGATTTTGGCGCCAATGACAGCACATCCCCCCACATGTTGGTTACCGCAAAGGGTACAACAACAACCTCAGCTTTTGCGTCATTTAACACTTTTTCAAAGCCCCTCATAAGGGGCGCAAGCTTGCCATCTTTGGAGATGTGGCCTTCAGGAAAAAGGCAAACAACTCTTCCCTCTTCTAACGCTTTAACCATGCTGCTCAAAGCGTGTCTACTGCTTGAGGGTTGTACACTTATAACATCTAGGTGGTGCAAAATAGTTCTTAATATGGGCCAGTTGTAATAGCTATCATGCATGACGAAGCAGATGACTCTTGGTGTTGCCCACTGAAGAAAAACAAAATCAATCCAAGAAATATGGTTACCCAAAAGCAAAACCGGGCCCGTTTCAGGCACATTTTCAACGCCGGTGACCTTTAGACGATAGCGCCACGCAAATATGAGCTTTGATAGAAAGACCCTTACCATTGCTACAAAGCTTTCTAGTTTATTGATTTAAGTTTGTTGAGCACAACTGTAAAGCCAACAAGAGCCATTACAGCATTCATATAAAGAATTAACTCACTATTCACATCATAGAAAGCTACCGTAGAGGTTATGAGTAACAAACCCACCATGGCAATGTTTTGCACCCAATTCTTGCCCGCAATAATACTGCCTAAATTATCCGGCTCGGCATTGCTCTGAATCAGGGCATTCAGTGGCACTAGCATCATCCCGGCACCAAGACCAAAAACAAAAATCGACACAGCAGTCAAAATCAACCCTAAAGAGGCTGGTGTGCCCATCAGCACAAAGCCTAACATGGTCTGGGTGAAAACTTCAGGAATAGAAAAAGTCGGTATCAATATCGAGCAAACAATAATGACAAATGCCCCGTAATGCACATTATTCACTTTTATTGAGTCTAGACTCTTCTTGCCAGAAAAATAAGAACCCGATATGATGCCAAAAATTGAAAGTGCCAACATCCCATTGACTAGGGCGGTACTTTCAATATGAAGATTGGCTTTCGCGTGCGCTTGGAAAACCACCAATAAATTTTGTGAGATTCCCCAAAATACAGCAGTACCAAGAATTGCATACCAAATGACTTGGTTTTTCCTTATTAATTGAAGGTTATGCATCAAATAATGACCGCTGAAAAGTTTGCCCATAGAAAGCTTGAGGGTGGTGTACTTTGTTTCGTAAAACCTAAGCCCAAAAGTGGCCAACAATTCAACGAACGACAAGCCCACCAATAGCCAAGCTAATGGCGCAATGAACTGCAAAACATCACCGGGAGATTCGTAAACGGTGCCCGACAAATAGTATTCAAACATACCAGCAAAGAACACGGTGCCCAAAATAATAGACGTTAGAGTACAACCCATCAGATAGGCATTACCTACACTGAGTCCAGCTTCGCCCAAACATTCTTTAATATAGCCGTACTTAGCGGGTGAATAGATAGCGCTTTGGGTAGCCAATAAAAGGGTGAAGCCAAAAGCCAAATAGTATTCACCATTATAGTAAGCATAAGCAATACCAAGGGTAATCAGCACCGCTGCAAAAGCACTCCATCGCATGATTTTCGGCTTGGCAAATTTATCTGAAAGGAAACCAGAAATCGTGAATAAAAAGATAAACGGAATGAGAATAAAGGCGCTGACAATTGACGTTAGTATGATTTGTGTTGGCTCATCAAAGAGCCTTTCTGGGCCGGTGAGTTTATAAATCGTACTGATAATTACTGTTTTATGCCCCAAATCAACAAAGGCATTGATGAACAGCGCTACTAAATAAATCGTAAAAACGCCTCGACGCTCTTTTAGTTCAAAGGGTTTTTTCTGCACAGTGTCTCCTTTACTCTAATAAGAAATGAAGTACATTTATTATGACACAATCCATCCAAAACAAGAGGTTAAAACTTGAAAATGTAGGCGCCTATGGCGAGCTTATTAGATATATGTGTTAATTATTGCCAAAATTGAGGCGTAAGTAGCTCAACAAGTTAGAAGCTTATACTTAATAAGTGACTTTGTTGTTGAGATCCGACAACAAAAATTTGACAATAAGTGTCCTTCTAGAATTCGATGCCTTCGATTTCGGCTATTGTATGAATGTCCTTATCACCCCTGCCAGAAAGGTTAATAATGATGGTTTTATCACTTGACCATTGTTGTGCAAGCTTGATGCCGTAGGCCACCGCATGGGCAGACTCTAACGCCGGCAGGATGCCCTCAATTTCGGTTAGTGTATGAAAGGCAGCCAATGCTTCTTTGTCGGTAATGGAAACGTATTGTGCTCTGCCTGTGTCCTTTAGGTAAGCGTGTTCTGGACCCACACCCGGATAATCAAGGCCAGCAGAAACCGAATGGCCTTCGATGATTTGACCATCTTCATCTTCCATAAGGTAGGTTCTATTGCCGTGCAAAACGCCTACACTGCCCGCACAAAGAGGTGCTGCGTGGGCTGTTGGGCCATTTTCAATACCGTGACCAGCCGCTTCAACGCCATAAATATCCACTGTTTCATCCTCAATAAACGGATGAAAAAGTCCAATCGCATTTGAGCCACCGCCAACACAAGCAACCAAAGCATCCGGCAAACCTCCTGCCTGTTCGTTAAATTGCCTTTTGGCTTCTTTGCCGATGACTGTTTGAAAGTCTCTTACCATCATAGGGTAAGGATGTGGACCAGCCACTGTGCCAATAATATAGAAGGTGTCATCGATATTCGTAACCCAATCACGCATCGCCTCATTGAGGGCGTCTTTTAGGGTTTTTGAGCCAGAAGTCACGGGAATAACGGTTGCACCCAACAGCTTCATTCTATAGACATTGAGCGCTTGGCGAGCAACATCCACCTCACCCATATAAACCACACACTCTAAGCCAAGCCTTGCTGCAACAGTTGCCGTTGCAACGCCGTGTTGTCCTGCGCCTGTTTCTGCAATGATGCGGGTTTTACCCATACGCTTAGCCAACAAAGCCTGGCCAATCGTGTTATTAACTTTATGTGCGCCTGTATGGTTTAAATCTTCACGTTTGAGATAAATTTGCGCGCCACCCAATTTATTGCTCAGGTTTTGAGCATGGTACAACGGACTTTCTCGACCAACATAGTTCTTTAAGTCCGCCTCAAACTCTGCTAAAAAATCAGCATCATTCTGATATTTTTCGTACGCTTCTTTGAGTTCAGAAACCGCTGTCATCAAAGTCTCAGCGATAAATACGCCGCCGTACTGGTTAAAGTGGCCTGCCTCGTCTGGTAGATTGTAACTCACGCTCGAACCTTGCTAATAAAATCCCTTATTTTATCAACATCTTTGACGCCTTTTGCACTTTCAACCCCACTTGAAGTGTCTACTGCATAAGGCTTAACTTGCTCAATTGCCATAACCACATTATCAGGGGTTAAGCCACCCGCAAGAATAAATGGCAAATCGATGTCTACCTTAGCCAATGACCAGTCGAAAGACTCGCCAGTTCCGCCGTAAGTTTTAGCATTGTATGCATCCAGAAGCAAGGCATTCGCTTGAGAATAGTCATTGGCAATTTGATGCAGGTTGCTCGTTTCAGTTACACGAACTGCTTTATAAAAAGGCAAATGATATTGGGCGCAATCAGCCGGGGACTCGTCACCATGAAATTGCAAGGTATCCAATGGTACCTCGCACAATACTTCGTCTATTTGAGAAGGATTGGCATTAACAAACAACCCCACGCGATTGACAAATGGTGGTAGTGCGTTGACGATTTCTCGTGCAGCTTCAATACTGACATTTCTCGGTGATGGCTCATAAAACACCAAGCCGATAGCGTCCGCACCAGCGTACGCTGCTACGCGTGCAGCCTCTGGATGGGTGAATCCACAGATTTTAATTTTTGTGCTCAATTTGTCTTATGAATCAACTCAATGCGAAGATTTTCCCACACAATAAAAGAAATAGCCAGAAAGCCCATTCAGCAGAATATTATGACTTGGCTTTTTTGCTAACCGCTTTTTTCTTTTTC
The DNA here is from genome assembly GCA_964653365.1 of uncultured Candidatus Thioglobus sp. GTDB lineage: Bacteria > Pseudomonadota > Gammaproteobacteria > PS1 > Pseudothioglobaceae > Pseudothioglobus. Next base: position 7,295 of record CAZZER010000003.1, on the reverse strand, counting down.
TTTGCTTTGGCTTTTGTCTTAACCTTGCCAGCAATCGCTTTCTCACACTCTTCAAGGGTTAAATCAACTGGCACCTTATCGCCGAACACCTTGGCGATGGTGACGTTTTTTTGCCCTTTACCGCGTTTTTTTCCATTCCAGATATAAGGGCCGAATCGGCCATTTAGAATTTGAATTTCTGAACCCTCAAAAGCCTTGATGAGACGCTCAGCATCAGCTTTTTCTTTGGCAGCAATTAGCTCTAGGGCAGTCTCAAGGTCGACCTCTTCGGGGCTAACTTCTTTTAACGATACATACTTCTTGCCATACTGGATATATGGTCCAAACCGTCCGTAATTAGCTTTAATCGTTAGCCCATCTTCTGTTTCACCAAGGGTTCTTGGCATTTTGAAGAGTTCGAGCGCCTGCTCCAAGGTAATCGTCTCGATATCTTGGCCCGTGCGCAGTGAGGCAAAGGTTGGTTTTTCTTCATCGTCTTGGCGCCCGATTTGTGCATATGCACCATAACGACCAAAACGCACACTAACTGGTTTGCCGCTGTCTGGATCTTCGCCCAAGTCTCTTTTGCCATGCGTCTCGTCTCGAGAAATATCTTTTGCCAGCTCAATTTGCGTGTGAAAGGGCTCGTAAAAATCTCTTACGACACCATGCCAAGCAATGTCTTGTTCTGCAATCTTGTCAAAGTTGTTTTCAAGATTGGCGGTAAACTCGTAACCAATAATATTTCTAAAATTCTTTAGTAAGAAATCAACCAATAAGTAGGCAACATTGGTTGGAAAAAGCTTGTTCTTTTCAGCGCCTGTTATTTCATATTGGGTGCAATCAGAGACAACACCGTTGGCAATTTCAATCAACTGATATTCGCGCTGAATACCATCACGAGTTTCTTTGCTAACATAGCTCCTGTCCTGCACGGTAGTCACCATGGTGGCAAAAGTTGATGGCCTGCCAATACCCATCTGCTCAATTTCTTTGACCAGTGAAGCCTCAGTAAAGCGCGGCTTGGCTCTGGAAAAAGACTCTCTAGCGTTGAAGTCTAACAATGATAGCTCATTGCCTTTTTCCAGCTTTGGCAATAACTTATCATCGGCCGCCATATAATCGTAGACCTCCAAGAAGCCAGAAAATGACAATACTTCACCATCGGCGATAAAGTGCTCTTCACGATTCGACAAGGCCACTGTAATTCTTGATTTTTGTAATTGTGCATCGCTCATTTGCGAGGCCAATGTGCGCTTATATATTAATGAGTAAAGCTTTGAGGCCTGCTCATCTAAACCTAAAATAGTTGGCTTGGTTAAATCTGTTGGGCGAATGGCTTCATGCGCCTCTTGTGCGCCCGCTGATTTCGTTTTGTATTGCCGCTGGTGATAATAAGCTGCACCAAGATTGTCCTCAATCACTTCTTTTGCTGCTGTTATTGCTGTTTCAGATAGATTAAAAGAATCCGTACGCATATAGGTAATTGCGCCCTCACGATAGAGGTTTTGAGCAATAGTCATCGTTTGCTTGACCGAAAAGCCTAGTTTTTGCGAAGCCTCTTGTTGCAGAGTAGAAGTGATGAACGGTGGTTTTGGGGAGCGCTTTGATGGCCTAGTTTCTACCGCAGAAACGCTGATTTTTGCCTCAAGCAGGTCATGCGCAAACGCCATTGCCTCTTCTTTTGAGTCAAAGTCTTGTTTTAACTTAACTTCAATTAACTCGTCGGCACCATCAACCAAAGTCGCTTTCGCCTTGAAGCTCCGAGTGGGCTTATGTGCTGTTATTTCGCGCTCTCTTTCAACCACCAAGCGCACCACAGGAGACTGAACTCTGCCGGCCGATCGTGCGCCTGAAATTTTTCGCCACAATACTGGCGATATTTCAAAACCCACCAAGCGATCAATAACTCGTCTGGCTTGCTGGGCATAGACCAAATGGTAATCAATGGTTCGCGGCTTTTTTATAGCCTCAGTAATTGCGCCCTTGGTTATTTCGTGAAAAACAATTCTTGGGGTGTCATCAGCCAAAGACAACGCCTCTTTTAAGTGCCAGGCTATTGCCTCACCTTCGCGGTCCTCATCCGTCGCAAGATAGACTTTTTCAGCAACTTTGACAGATTTTTTTAGATCAGCGACAACTTTTTTCTTGTCACTGCTGATAGCGTAAGTCGGCTGAAAATTGTTGTCAAGATCGATGCCCATGTCTTTTTTAGGCATATCACGAATGTGGCCAATGCTCGACTTAACAACGTAATCCTTACCAAGGAACTTTTCGATTGTTTTGGCTTTTGCCGGCGACTCAACAATAACCAGATTATTTGACATACAGCACTTTATTGAAGAGTCGGGTTGTCATCATAAAAAACAACTGACTCTAACCACTGGGTTGGCATTACAGATTCTGAGCTATTACCTATAACCATCATCACAACCCATTTCAGGTCGTCCAATGATAGGCTTGAATCTTCAAGTGTCATGACCTGTTCAATCACCATTTCGCGTTGAGCAGCGCTGAGCTGTCCCATGTTTTCCATAAACATAATAAAACCACGTGCCTTAGCATCGAGCTTAGCTTGTTCTGCGTCGCTATAAATTCGTAGTGAATTGTGAGTAGTAACAAAGGTATCAAGCTTGCCTTCTTGCAAGGAGGCAATGTTCTCCAGCCAGTTGAGTGCTTTGTCTATACGGCCAGCGTCAAAACCGGCCTCTGACAAATGCGCCTTGAGTAGATCGTCATCTAACTCGTGGGTGGCATCCTGCTCAGAAGATTCAAATAAAAAATCGAACATAAAAGTCAAGACATCAAGAATATTATTTGTCATAAAACCTCATCAAATTAAAACGTAATTCGCTATACCTACTTTACTCACCCTATAAGAAAGCTCGAGCATGAGTAGCGTTTGGCTTACTACTTGGGGACTCAGTTTGCTTTTTTCAACCAGTTCGTCCACCGATATTGCTTCATACGACAGGAATTTTAATAGTTCGCTAGTTTCATTATCCACATCTTTGTCGCCATTGTACTGTTTAATCTGAGGAATGCAAGGCTGAAACTTTATAGGAAGCTCTAAGAATATCCTCGGCATTCCTTATGAATACGGCACCTTGCTTAATAAGCTCATAAGGGCCTACAGAGAGGGGCGAATGAATTGAACCAGGCACGGCAATAACTTCTCGATCTTTTTCCACAGCGAGCCTTGCGGTAATCATCGTGCCATTTTTAATGCATCATAAAAAGTCTTAACCCCTATTCGAGGCACTCCCAATAACCACGGCCAAAATACAAGATCCATAAATAAAATAATTTTTTCTTTATTATGGCAGCGAAAGCTTGGTTTAACAAAGGTGTGTGGCTGAAACAACTATGGTAAAATTGCAAGATTTTGCTGACAAATATTCATTATGAAAAGAACATTTCAACCAAGCGTATTAAAACGTAAACGCACTCATGGCTTCAGAGCCAGAATGAAAACACGCTCTGGGCGCGCTGTCATCAATGCACGCAGAAAAAAAGGTCGTAAGCGTTTAGCGGCAGCATAATAACAATGTCCTGCTCGCTCACTAGAAGTGTGCGCATTACAAAAGCTAGCGATTACGCGCATATTTTTCAAAAAGGCAAACACCTCCAAGGGAAATTTTGGAAACTTGTTGTCAGTCCTTCGATTGAGCAGAAGCCAAGACTCGGATTGGCCGTTTCAAAAAAAGCATATAAAAAAGCCGTTGACCGCAACTTGCGCAAACGCCTAGCAAGAGAAACATTTAGACTCCAACAATTGCAGCTAAACAACTTTGATATGGTTGTCATGGCCAAAAAAACTCGTCCTGTTAACAAAGAGACTCTAGTTGACGACCTTTCTAATTTATTTAAAATGGCTTCGGAGGCTTAAGCGCATGCGTGCACTGTTTCTGATCCCAATTAGACTCTATCAGTGGCTTATCAGCCCATTGCTCGGTAATAATTGTCGCCATATTCCAAGTTGTTCAGAATACACTATTGAAGCCATCCAAGAGCACGGCGCCATCAAAGGCATAGGCTTGGGCACAAGGCGCATCAGTCAATGTCATCCTTGGGCTGAAGCCACTTTCGATCCGGTACCAAAAAAACCATCAAACTAATTTAAAACAGAATTACTATGGACAATCAAAAATTATTTCTTCTTATTGCAATCGGTTTAACTGTATTTTTATTATGGGATCAGTGGGAAATAAAGCAGACTACGGACGCTAACGGTAATACTGTCACCAAAACAAGTATTACAGCGTTTGAAACACCAGCACAATCTGAAGACCTACCAAGCTTAAGCACATCCGTTTCCTCAGATACGCCTAGTACTGCTAACGAGGTCGCACTTCAAAGTCCAGTGACCACGGTCACAACAGATGTGTTTACTCTTGAGATATCTCATAAGGGCGCAACTATTCAGAGCGCTATTCTCAATCAGTACGACAAGAGCTTGGGCTCGCAAGAGAAATTTCAATTAATGAAAAACGATTTAAATGCCATTTTTCATGCTCAAAGCGGCCTATTGCCTGCCGAGGAGCTGCCAACACATCACTCAATATTCAGTTCAACCCAATCACACTATGCGCTTGGTAGCAACATTGAATTGATTGTGCCTTTCACATGGTCTGGCGATAACGGTATTGTCGTGACAAAAAATTTCCGCTTCAAGCCTGACAGTTACGTCGTTGAGGTTGACTATACGATTTCTAATAACGGCGCATCAAAACAAAACATCGCACGATACACGCAGCTAGCAAGAAATGCTGTTGCTAGTGGCTCGAGCATGATGATGCAAAATTTTGCCGGTGGTTCTTTCTATCTTAAAAACGCAGAGGATGATGGGGTGTTTCAAAAATTCGACTTTGACGAATTTAACGAACAACCTTCGAACGTTTCAAAGGGTGGCTGGACTTCTATGATTGAACATTATTTCTTTGCGGCCTGGGTGCCAAACGCAAACGAATCACACAACTACACAGCAAAATCTTCTCAAGGCAAATACCTGCTAACCACAGTCAGCCCTAACACAACTCTTGAGCCCGGCCAAACAATCCAACTGTCTGCTGATCAACTCTACATAGGACCTAAAGAATACGTCAGACTAGAAAAGTTGGCCGAAGGTCTAGACAAAACTGTTGACTACAGTTTTCTCTACATTTTTGCCAAGCCACTTTCAACGTTTTTCCACTGGTTGTACAGCTTTATTGGCAGCTGGGGATGGACAATCGTTGCAGTCACACTAGTTATCAAGTTGGCCTTCTACAAACTCTCTGAAAAATCATACCGCTCAATGGCGGGAATGAGAAAGTTGGCGCCAAGGTTAAAAAAAATCAAAGAAACCTATGGCGACGACAAACAAAAAGTTGGCAAAAAAACCATGGAGCTTTACAAAAAAGAAAAGGTCAATCCGGCTGCTGGCTGCTTGCCGATTCTAGTTCAAATCCCTATATTCATCTCGATGTATTGGGTATTACAAGAAATGGTGGAATTGCGTCATATGCCTTTCTTTTACTTACCGGACCTTTCAGCTAAAGACCCGTATTACATCATGCCGCTTATTATGGGCGCATCCATGTGGTTCCAACAACGCCTTAACCCGCCACCAGCAGATCCTATGCAGGCAAAAATAATGATGATGCTGCCCATCATTTTTACCGTCTTCTTCCTCTGGTTCCCGTCTGGTCTTGTACTATACTGGGTAACAAACAACCTGCTTTCAATCGCTCAGCAAATGTATATTAACAAGCGCTTTGGCGAGGCGGAAACGTCATAATTAGCGATGGTGTTGGAAGATTTCCAACAACAATATCAAGCCTGGCGGGACGAGAAACTCGCCAGGTTTGCCAAAAAACCCAACCCAACCGTCGTTGAGATTGGCAATCCCTTTGCCTTGTCAAACAAAGAGAAAAACGCCATTGCGAGAGACTGTCAAGACGGCAATTTGTCTTTAATATACTTTGATCCAAAGGATTGTGATAATAGGCAAGCTATTATTTCAATTAATAAACAGATGGGTCTAATTGATAGCGATCAACACCGCTTTGTTGAAGATGACGGAATTGTTGTTATTGAGGATAGCGAAAATAACAATAGAGGTGCCTACGTGCCTTATAGCAACAAAGCACTGAATTGGCATACCGACGGGTATTACAACGAAATGTGCTCGCTTGTAGCTGCCTTTAGTCTTTATTGTGTTGAAGCTGCCTCAGAAGGAGGAGAAAACAGCTGGATCGATCCCGAACTGCTCTACATTCACTTAATGGAGCTAAATCCTGACCTTGTTGAGGCCTTATCACAACCTAACGCACTTACCATACCAGAGCAAAAAGAGGCTGCTGTCATTACCAGGCCTACCTCGGCTGGCCCTGTGTTTTTTATAGACCGGCACAGTCACACGCCGAAAATGCGCTTCACACAGCGCAAGAAAAACGTTGTCTGGCAAAACTCAAAAGAGCTTACGGATGCGCTCACGGTGCTTAACAACTTTTTAGCCACCCCATCAGAAATACACCATGAGGTTAAACTTTCATCGGGCATGGGTTTAATTTGTAACAATGTTGTGCACAATCGCACTGCCTTTAAAGATAGCTCTCAACACAAGCGTCAGTTACTCAGAGGTCGGTATAAAAATAATGTCTGCTTACCCAATTGATAATACAAACCGCACAATCTTGGTACAATAAGCCAAAATTGTAAACGCTTGTTATTTCATGGATCACAACAAAACAGCGCTCGGCAACGCTAAATTGATCAAGCTCCTAATATTGGATGTTGATGGCGTATTGACTGATGGTGGTCTCTACTTTGATGATAACGGCATCGAATTCAAACGCTTTAATGCGCTTGATGGTCATGGCATTAAAATGTTGCTAGATTCTGGTATCGAGGTTGCCATTATCTCTGCCCGACATTCCAAGTGTGTTGCTCATCGATTAAACGGTCTAGGTGTTAAACACTATTATCAAGGTCAGTCCAATAAGGCTCTTGCTTTTAAAGACCTTATTAAAAAGCTAAACCTTGAGCCAAATGAAGTTGCTTATGTTGGTGATGACGTTATTGACTTGCCTGTTATGTCGGCAATAGCTTTACCGATTGCCGTTGCCAATGCACACACTTTTGTTAAGGAAAACGCACTATTAACCACAAAAAATTGTGGTGGTGAAGGCGCTGTTAGAGAGGTTTGTGACTATTTGCTTAAGGCGCAGGACAAGTATGACGACCTGATGGACTCTTTTATAAGCCAACACATTTAACCGTGACAGATTTTCAATCGCAATGTTACGAAGCACTAAAAAAAATTCCACGCGGTA
>CAZZER010000002.1:17933-77055 GCA_964653365.1 uncultured Candidatus Thioglobus sp. | reverse complement strand
AAAGAGGCATGGCGTCGTAGCCAAACCCCCTAATAGGTATAATTGCGCATCATGAGCCCAACAGACACAGCACACTTAGGCGCCATGCCGCCGCCAAAACACATTGCTATCATTATGGATGGCAACGGTCGTTGGGCAAAAGCACGACACTTGCCGAGAGCGCACGGCCATCAAAAAGGCGTGCAAACTGTGCGTGAAATTGTTAAGCATTGCGCCAAACTTGGCGTGGACAGCCTAACGCTGTTTGCCTTTAGCAGTGAAAATATGAAGCGCTCATCAGAAGAGGTAAGTGTGCTTTTTAAGCTTTTTCTCACTGTGCTAAAACAAGAAACAAAAAAATTAAACAACAACAATATCCGTTTAAAAATTATCGGAGACATGTCTGTTTTTACCCCAGAAATTCAACAACTTGCCACTGATGCAGAGCAGCTTTTGCAACACAACTCTGGCCTAAACCTTGTTATTGCTGCAAACTATGGCGGTCAATGGGATATTGCTCAAGCGGCTAAAAAAATTGCCCAAGAAGCGGTAAACGGCGAAATAAAGATTGAGGAAATTGACGTTAACACATTTGGTATGCACACATCTCTGGCTGACCTACCCAAAGTGGACTTGCTGGTTCGTACTAGTGGGGAGGTTAGAGTGAGCAACTTTTTGCTTTGGGATATTGCCTATAGCGAGCTGTTTTTTACCGATACCTTATGGCCAGACTTTAGGCCAAGTGGGCTCGACGAAGCCATCAAAAGTTTCCACTCGAGAGAGCGACGCTTTGGCGCAAGAAAGGATGAGGATTAATGCTGCTTAAACGCCTTGCTACAGCCGCTGTTTTGGTGCCACTAGTCATACTGGGCACACTCATGCTGAGCAACACCTTGTTCGCCCTTTGCTTGGCATTTGTTGTGGCGCTCGGCGCTTGGGAGTATTCGCAACTTATCCAAATAAAACCAAAATATACAAAAGTGCTTTATAGTATAACGGTCACCGCAACAGCGCTTGTCTGCACTCTCTATACTCACCTTCTGTTGCCCTTGTTGATAGCCTCAACTGCCTGGTGGTCGCTCAATGTTTTATGGATTGTGCTCTATCCAAAATGCTCGTCTTGTTGGTACTCTAACTGGGGTCTTCGTCAAATCAACGGCTTTATCATTTTTGTGCCGATGCTTGTTGCGCTTACAGCGTTACAAAAACAGAGCCCAGAGTTGGTTCTTTTTTTGCTGGTGCTTATTTGGTCGGCAGACAGCGGTGCCTTCTTTGTTGGCAAATCCATCGGCAAGCACAAGTTGTGCCCAAAGGTCAGCCCTGGCAAGACCATCGAGGGCGCCATTGGTGGCGTAGGGGCTGCACTTATAGTTGCACTGCTCTACGCTGGCCATAGACTAGAGAGCGCCACCAGCAACGATTATTTGCTGTATGTGTTGCTTGCTTTTATTGTGGCGCTAGCCTCCATTGTCGGTGATTTGTTTGAAAGCCTTTTTAAACGAATTGCAAACATTAAAGACAGCGGCAATTCTTTGCCTGGCCATGGTGGCATCTTCGACAGAATTGACAGCTTAACTGCTGCTGCTCCGCTTTTCTACCTTGCAAACGAATTATTGGTATGAAAAATATCACCATCCTTGGCGCAACCGGCTCTATTGGCCTTAACACCCTAAATGTCGTCGCACTAAATCACGAAAAATATCGTGTATTCGCGCTTAGTGCCAACAACAACTGGCAAGAAATGCTGCGACTGTGTCAATTGCATAGACCAAAATATGCAGTTATGGTTAATGCAGATGCCGCAAAAAAACTGCAAGACGAACTAACTTCTGACACAATTGTACTAAGCGGCAATGAAGCACTTATTGAAGTTGCCGCTCATCAAGAAACAGACTACGTTATGGCCGCCATTGTTGGCGGTGCAGGCGTTGCATCAACAGTCGCTGCAGCAGAAGCTGGTAAACGCATTATGCTTGCCAACAAAGAATCTCTAGTGCTTGCGGGTGACTTGATGATAGGCGCCGTTAAGCGGTCTGGCGCCGAATTAATCCCAGTAGACTCAGAGCACAGCGCCATATTTCAATGCCTGCAAGGTGGCACCAAGGGGCTCAACAAAATCCAGCTAACAGCTTCTGGCGGCCCTTTCCTAAACACCCCTTTATCACAACTTGTCAATGTGACGCCAGCGGAGGCCTGCGCCCATCCAAACTGGGACATGGGTCGCAAAATATCGGTAGACTCTGCAACGATGATGAACAAGGGCCTAGAGGTTATTGAGGCACATTATTTGTTCGGCCTATCCCACAAAAATATCGATGTAGTAGTTCATCCTCAAAGCATTGCTCATTCATTTGCTTACTTTGATGACGGCAGCGTGCTCTCACAACTAGGTTTGCCCGATATGCGCACGGCAATATCTTACGCGCTATCATACCCAGAGCGGCACAGCTCTGGCGTGAGCGCCCTTGATCTTACACAAGTGGAGCCGTTAGCTTTTTTTCCGCCAAACCTAGATACGTTTCCTTGCTTGCGTCTTGCTTATGATGCCCTTAGAGCTGGCAAAAGTGCGGCGGGCACCCTAAACGCCGCAAACGAAGTAGCAGTTGAAGCCTTCTTAAACAATAAAATTGGTTTTTTAAAGATTGGTGCCGTTCTGGAACAAACGCGCGATGCTGTGCCGGTTGTCTCGCTTGACACACTTGAAGCGGTAATGGAAAATGACCGACTTTCGAGAAAGGTGGCTAAATCCATCACTGAAGCGATTGGTTTCTAAAGCAAACATAAATCCACTACGCGTGCTGTTGCTGGCCTTCCTGGCTAGCCTAACTGTCCTATACGCCCCAATAAGCCATGCTGACGGTCAGCATGAGTTCCGTTTTGAAGTGGCACGTGGTGATGTTTTTTACAAATTTTTTTTTGCGGCTGGCCTTAAAGGGGAGCTTTTAAAAAAAATGTTGCGTTCTGACGAGCGTGCCGATCGCCTTAACCATATTGCCCCTGGAGACAAGTTCAAAATTGTTTTGGATGAGGGCCACAACCTGAAAAAAATACTTTTTCACCCGCTCAATGACAACCCCCTATTAATCACCTACAACAAACAAAAATTCCATTTTTTCAGTGTCAATATACAGCCGAAAGAGCCGCTGACTCACTCAACCATTATTATTACCAAGTCGCTTAATTATGATGCCAAAAAAGTTGGAATCGAGTCGACAATAATTGATTTAATTATTGACAACTTTACCTGGGCGATGAACTATAGTCGCGACTTGAGAAAGGGCGATAAATTCATTTTGGTCTGGAGCGGTGGCAAAATGCCTAGTGCAATGATTTACGTTGGTGCGCGTAGAACAATTGCTCTGTTTGCACACACCACTGCTGCAAATGGCAGGCAATACTACGATATTAACGGCAAAACAATCAACGACACTTTTGCCTTCTCGCCGCTAAAAAAATACGACAGAATCAGCTCCAGTTTTTCTAAAAGACGCTTTCACCCTGTATTAAAAAAATGGCGCTCTCACAAAGGTACAGACTTTGCCGCACCTAAAGGGACAAAGGTTTATGCAACAGCAAAAGGCACCGTAAAACACATTGCTGTTGTTCGTGGCTATGGCAACGTAATTTATCTAAACCACGGAGCTGAAATTGTCACACTTTATGCCCACTTATCAAAATTTGCCAAAGGATTAAAAGCCTCACAAAAAGTTAAAAAGGGCCAGTTAATTGGCTATGTGGGCAGCACAGGCCTAGCAACAGGGCCACACCTGCATTATGAGATTCGGATCAACGGCGTTCATAAAGATGCCGAAAAAATTAGGCTTCCGAAACAGCTTAGTGTTCCTGCCTCGGAGCTGGCTGAGTTTAAAAACAAGGCCAACAGCCTGCTCTCACGCCTAGGCATTAAATAACCGAACAAAATTTTGGCCACCCGACCGAACGGGGCGATATTAAAACCACATTCGATTAAAATGAAAGCTTTATGTTTCACATGAATCATCATGCAAACACTTTTTGAAGCTTCAATTGACTTGCCCTTGCTGCATAGGGGAAAAGTAAGAGATATCTTTGATATTAATGAGTCTACAATGCTCATTGTCACCACCGACCGCCTCTCGGCCTTTGATGTTGTTTTTGACCAGCCAATCCCCAAAAAGGGTGCAGTTTTGACCTCGGTTGCTAATTACTGGTTCAACAAAACTAGGCACATTGTCCCCAACCATTTGACTAATATTGCTCTCAAAGATGTTCTCCCAGCAAAAGAGGCTGAGCAGCTTGAGGGTCGTGCAATTGTTGTTAAAAAACTTCGGCCCCTAGCTGTTGAGGCAGTTGTTCGAGGTTATTTGATTGGCTCTGGCTGGAAAGATTACCAAGCTAACGGTTCGGTTTGTGGCATTAAGCTACCCAATAACTTACAATTGGCACAACAGCTCGCCTCGCCTCTTTATACACCTTCTTCCAAGGCTGCGGTTGGTGAACACGATGTCAACATTTCTTTTGAAGACACTGTGAACATGCTGGGCGTGGATCTTGCCAGCAAAGTTAGAGATGTGAGCATAGAAATCTATGGGTTTGCCGCAGAGTACGCGCTTGAGCGCGGCGTCATTATTGCTGACACTAAGTTTGAGTTTGGCCTGGATGAGGGTGGCCAATTGACACTAATGGACGAAGCATTAACACCAGACTCTTCAAGATTTTGGGAAAAAGACAGTTACAAGGTTGGTCAAAGCCCAAAAAGCTACGACAAGCAAATTATACGAGACTACCTTGAAACGCTCGACTGGGGGAAAACCCCGCCAGCGCCTACTTTGCCTGACGAAATACTGCAAAGAGCCGCACAAAAATACCAAGAGGTCCAATCTATTCTATGCAGCTGAGCGGCCATATAGACAAAATGAAGACGTCACTTTTAGGTGATGCTGCGCAATACCAGCTCACTTTTGACAACCAAACTGCCGAGATGAACTCACTTGTTGGTCGCCGTATTGAGTTGATATTCAATCAAACTATTCACTGCTCTAATTGTGGCAGGCAAACACCTAAAAGCTACTCTCAAGGCTACTGCTTTCCTTGTGCTCGAGCCTTAGCAAGATGCGACCTTTGCATTATGAGGCCCGAAACATGCCACCACCACCTTGGCACTTGTCGCGAGCCAGAGTGGGGTGAAGCAAACTGCTTTGCGCCCCATATAGTCTATCTTGCCAACTCGTCCGGCCTAAAGGTAGGCATCACTAGAAAAAGCAATATGCCAGCTCGCTGGATCGACCAAGGTGCTATTGCAGCCGTACCAATCCTTGAGGTTAAAAACAGGTTGGAATCGGGCCGTGTTGAAATGGCGCTTAAGGCGCACGTCAACGACAAAACAAACTGGCGCAAAATGCTGAAAAATGAAACTGAAGCTATCGACTTGGTGGCTGCAAGAAGTGGCTTGTTGGACAAAATCGAGGATTTGATTGACGAATTGGGTGCCATTCGCCTTAATGACGATGTCGTCAATATTGATTACCCTGTGCTACAATATCCCAGCAAAGTTAGCTCCCTAAACTTTGACAAAACACCTGTTGTATCGGGATTGTTAAACGGAATAAAAGGACAGTATTTGTTGCTCGATGAGGGCGTTCTAAACATTAGAAAGTTCAGTTCGTACCACCTAACACTCTCCAGCTAACGAGCAGAACCACTTTAGACAAAATTGTATGAACGAAGACTTTCCAAGAATTAAAAGACTTCCTACCTATGTTTTCGCTATAACAAATGAGCTAAAGGCTAAAGCTAGAGCGGCAGGGGAAGATATAATCGACTTTGGCATGGGCAATCCAGACCAGCCAACGCCACAACACATTGTCGATAAACTGGTTGAAGTTGCGCAACGCAGCGATACACATCGCTACTCTATGTCCCGTGGCATTCCGCGCTTAAGGCGTGCAATAAGCAGCTGGTATAAAGAGCGCTACAACGTTGACCTTGACCCTGAAACAGAGGCAATAGTCACGCTTGGTTCTAAAGAGGGCCTTGCAAACTTAGCCCAAGCAATGGTGGGCAAGGGCGACACAGTGTTGGTGCCCAGCCCTGCATATCCAATCCATCCTTACGGCTTTGTTATTGCTGGGGCAGATATACGCTCAGTGCCTTGTGGGCCAGACCACGACTTTTTTTCAGAGCTTGAGAATGCAATCAAAAACACTTGGCCCAAGCCCAAGGCCCTGGTCATAAACTACCCTTCAAACCCGACTTCCGAATGTGTCGAGCTAGAGTTTTTTGAGCGGGTAATCAAAATTGCCAAAGAGCATGAAATATGGGTCATTCAAGATTTGGCCTATGCTGATATTGTTTATGACGGCTACAAGGCACCAAGTATTTTTGAAGTGCCGGGCGCAAAAGATATTGCTGTGGAGTTTTTCTCCCTATCTAAAAGCTATAATATGCCGGGCTGGCGAGTTGGCTTTATGGTGGGCAACGCAACCCTTGTTGGGGCGCTTGCAAAAATAAAATCTTATCTAGATTACGGAATTTTCACGCCCATCCAAGTGGCTGCCATTGAGGCGCTTGAAGGCGATCAAAGCTGTGTATCTGAAATCCGAGACATGTATCAACAGCGTCGTGACGTGCTTTGTGAAGGGCTACAAAGTATTGGCTGGGATGTGCCGCCGCCGAAAGCGACGATGTTTGTTTGGGCCAAAATTCCTGAGTTTTATCGCCACATGGGCTCACTAGAATTTTGCAAGGCACTACTAAAAAGAGCAAAGGTTGGCGTCTCACCCGGCATTGGTTTTGGCGATTATGGAAATGACTATGTTCGTATTTGCCTAATTGAAAACGAGCAACGAACTCGCCAAGCAATACGCGGTATTCGCGCGATGTTCAAAGAAGACGGGGTGTTATGAGACTCAACAAAAAACAGTTTAGAACCCAAAAAAATATGCGCATCACGCTGCTTGGAATGTCGGGCGTTGGCAAAACACATCTGGCAAAACTGATTGGCCAAAAAGGCGATTGGTTTCACTTTTCCGGTGACTACCACATTGGTGCAACACACTTAAAAGATGAAATTCTTGACAATATTGCACAAAAAATGCGAAAAGACCCTTGGCTACAAACCTTGCTCAACAATAATTCCATCAGCGTCAACTCGCAGGTTACTTTTGACAACCTAGAGCCCATTTCCGCCTTTTTGGGCAAAGTGGGTAATCCTGAAGAAGGCGGCATACCAATCGATGAGTTTGTGCGTAGACAGACACTTCATCTGGACGCAGAAATTAAAGCAATGAACGATGTGCCACGATTTATTGAGCGAGCCCTTAGCCAAGGTCACGAGCACTTTATTAATGACGCCGGTGGTAGCCTCTGTGAGCTGGGCGACGACAGCGTTTATCAAACACTGGCTGAACACACACTGATTCTATATATCAAAACTTCTAGCGCCAACGAAAAAATGTTAATTGAGCGAGCGCAAGAACAACCAAAACCTCTATATTATCAAACAGCCTTTTTGCACAGTGCGCTTAACGCCTATCTTGCAGAAAACGGCTTGAGCTATGTGGCACAAATTAGTCCCGATGATTTTGTCCGCTGGGTATTTCCAAAACTTGTTGCCAACCGCCTGCCAAAGTATCAGGCGATTGCTGATACTTACGGTTATACCATCAGCAGCGATGACCTTTACCAGTGCAAAACAGCTGACGATGTGTTTGGCCTTATTGAGGAGGCGCTAGACTGATATGCCATTAATTGCCCACTCAAGCCTGCCCTCGTTTCAACGACTTAAAAAAGAAGGCGAGACCATTCTGTCCCAAGATAGGGCTCAAAACCAAACCATCCGGGAGCTGCATATTGGCTTACTGAACATGATGCCAGATTCTGCGCTGGAAGCTACCGAAAGGCAGTTTTTTCGCCTCATCGGACACTCGAATGAAATTGCTCAGTTCTATGTACACCCTTTTTCGCTTTCCAGTATAAAGCGAGGGGAAAAAGCAACGGAACATCTTGAGGCTTATTATCAAACATTTGACGACATTAAGGCCAAAGGCCTTGATGCACTTATTATTACTGGCGCCAACGTGTCTCATCCGGATTTATTGCGTGCTCCTTTTTATGAGCAACTCAAAGAAGTTGTTGATTGGGCTTATGAAAACGTTACTTCAACCTTGTGCTCCTGCCTTGCAACACATGCAGTACTGGAGTTTCGCTACGATCAAAAACGACAACAAGTGGGCGAAAAATGCTGGGGTGTGTTTCCACACCAAGTTGTCGACAGACACCATCCGTTGGTTGGTGGCGTTAATACTCGGTTTGACATTCCACACTCTCGGTTTAACATAATTTCTGAGGCACAGTTTGCAGAAGCCGGCGTTAAGGTATTGGCAAAAAGTGATGAAGGGGTGCATTTGGCAGTAAGTCCGGACCTATTTAGAATTGTCTTTTTTCAGGGCCATCCAGAATACGACACAGTCAGCCTGCTAAAAGAATATAAACGAGAAGTGCTTTCATATCTTGAGGGTGGGCGCGACGATTACCCGCCAATGCCTGCGAACTATCTGTCTGCACAAAATCAAGCCATCTTGAACGAGTACCAAACCAAGCTTGCTACGGGGGAAATGAGCATCAACGACTTTCCCGAGTCTCTCATAGCTAAAACACTTGATAATACGTGGCACGATAGCGCCACGGCCATTATCAACAACTGGATTGGGTGTGTTTATCAGGTAACGCATGAGGCAGTGAAAAAGCCGTTTATGGAGGGCATTAATCCTAACGACCCTCTCAGCCTTAAAGGGTGACTAGATTCGCCAAAGACCTGCTCGCTTGGTTTGAGCTTTACGGCAGAAAAACGCTTCCCTGGCAATCAAATCCTAGCAACATTTACCACGTGTGGTTGTCAGAGGTTATGCTGCAACAAACTCAGGTTTCAACCGTTATTGACTATTTTGAAGCCTTTATCAAGCGCCTTCCAAGCATTGACGCGCTGGCCAAAGCTGATATTGATGAGGTTTTAGAGCTTTGGGCGGGTCTGGGCTACTACTCTAGAGCCAGAAACCTCCACAAAACCGCCAGAATAATCTGTAACGATTTTGGCGGGGTCTTCCCTCTCACTTTTTCGGACGTGATTAGCCTGCCAGGCGTTGGTCGATCCACCGCAGGCGCCATACTCTCGCTCGCAACAAAGCAACGCCACGCCATTCTCGATGGCAATGTTAAGCGTGTACTGAGCAGGTACGAGCGAATAAAAGGACACTATAGTAAAGCTTCAGTGCTCAACACCCTTTGGCGCCGTGCAGAACACCATACGCCAAACAGCTCCTGCGAGGACTACACACAAGCGATAATGGATTTGGGTGCGACTGTGTGCACCCGAAGCAAGCCGAAGTGCGCTCTTTGCCCACTTGCAAAGCACTGTCAGGCAAACATAAGCCACTCTCAAGACCAATACCCCCACAAAATGCCAAAAAAAGTAAAGCCAACCAACTCAACCGCGCTGCTTGTTTTTCAAAACGAGGAGGGCGAGGTTTACCTGGCCAAAAGGCCCGACAAAGGGATTTGGGGCGGACTTTGGAGCTTGATAGAATGCGAGGACAAGGAAGAGGTTATTAAACAAACGATTAAATCTCACAACAAGTTGGCAAAAATACAAGGCTCGTTGCCACAATTTAGACACAGCTTCACTCATTACCATCTGCTCATTAGGCCCATCTTGATTTCGTCCCCCGGCCTTAAATCGGGATACCAAAAATCAAGCGCACATGGCAAAGGCGTGCCAGCTCCGATCAATAAAATACTTTCACAACTGTAATCCGCCAATGCTTCAACCTCCAATGAGTAAAATAAGCCCATGCAGTTAATTCGCGGTCTCCATAATTTACATAAACTCTCAGGCTGTGTACTCACAATTGGTAACTTTGATGGCGTTCATACCGGACACCAAGAGATAATTCGTCGCCTAACTGCCAAAGCAAAGGAGTTGAATGCGCCCTCGGTTCTAATTTCTTTCTCTGTTACCCCTCAAACCTTTTTTGGCCGCCCAAAAGCGCGACTCAGCAACTTTAGAGACAAGCATGTCTTATTGGAGTCACTGGGTGTCGATAAACATTTGTTAATTCGCTTCAATAAGGCTTTCTCTGAGACCAGCGCAGAATCTTTTATCGAAGACATCATCATCAACAAACTAAACGCCCACCACTGCTTGATTGGTGACGATTTTCGTTTTGGCAAGGGTCGCACTGGAGACTTTAATTTATTAGAAAAATATGCAAAGATAGGCGGCTTTTCCGCCGACAAACTGAGCGACATTCAAATACAGGGTCGTCGTGTCAGCAGCTCTGCAATAAGAAAGCACCTTGCCCTTGGGGAGTTCGACAAGGCCGAGCAGCTGCTCGGCAGGCCATATGCCATTAGTGGGCTTATTGCTCATGGCGCGAAAAAAGGTCGAACCATTGGTTTTCCAACAATTAATATTGGCATTAGAAGAAAGTTGAGTCCAGTATTGGGTGTTTTTGCAGTGCTGGTTGAAATGAACAACAATGTTTATCGTGGCGTTTGCAATGTCGGCAAGCGACCGACCGTTGGCGGAGAAAAAACCCTGCTAGAGGTCTTTATTTTTGATTTTGATCAGGAGGTTTATGGTCAACACGCCAAAGTGATATTTAAATACCAGGTGCGTGAAGAGAAAAAATTTGATTCTTTTGAGGAGCTAAAAGACCAAATAACCGAAGACGTCAGAAGCGCCAAACACTTTTTTGGCTTTTAATTAAGTTATGGCCTAATGCGCCAGCTAACCTCGTCCCCAGAGAAAAACGGCAGGACCTCAGTGCTGCCAAAGCCGAAGCTATCTGGCACCGTCCACGGTTGTTTTTCCAGTGTGATGGTTTCTTTATTGTGAGGTAAGCCATAAAAGTCAGGGCCAAACTTTGAGGAAAAACCCTCAAGCCTGTCGATAGCGTCAACAGCGTCAAAGGCCATTGCATAAAGCTCAATTGCAGCGTGGGCGCTAAATATACCTGCACAGCCACAAGCCGACTCTTTAGCACACTTATCGTGTGGCGCTGAGTCCGTGCCTAAGAAAAACTTGGAACTACCCGAAGTTGCCGCGCGTAGCAAGGCCACCTGATGTGGCTGTTTGCGCTTCAAAATGGGTAGGCAATAATAGTGCGGCTTAATGCCGCCCACCAGCATGTGGTTCCTGTTGGCGAGTAGATGGTGGGGGGTGATAGTTGCGGCAAGTGTGTCTGGGGCGCTATCAACATAGTCAACCGCATCTTTTGTGGTGATGTGCTCAAGGACAATTTTAAGCTCCGGAAAATCCTGGACAATTTGCCTCAAAACAGTTTCGATAAACACCGCCTCTCTATCAAAAACATCTACCTCAGCGTTTGTTACTTCTCCGTGCAACAATAACGGCATGCCGGCTTTTTGCATAACCTCTAGAGCAGGGTAAATGTTGGCCACATTGGTTACACCGCTCTCTGAATTGGTGGTTGCACCAGCAGGGTAAAGCTTTGCCGCGTAGACCTCAGGGCAAGCCAGCGCCTCTTCAATGTCGTTTTTGGAAGTGTTGTCTGTGAGGTACAAAACCATCAAAGGCTTAAAGCCGCTACCCAAAGGCAAAGCATCCAATATTTCCCTGTGGTAGGCCTGCGCCTGTTTGACGCTTTTGACGGGAGGCGTGAGGTTCGGCATCACAATTGCCCTACCCATTTGCGCAGCGCTCATTCCAACAACCGAACGCATAGCATCTCCGCTTCGCAGGTGCAGATGCCAATCGTCTGGTTTGATAATGTTGATGCTTTTCATCGCTCTAAACTACGCAGTCAAGACGACAGTTGCCTTTGTTGCTATCCATGACATTGTTTAAACTTTTTGCCCGAGCCACAAGGGCACGGGTCGTTTCTGCCCACCTTCTTAACTCTTTTAGGTTGTTGCATTTTCGCTCGTGGTTTTGGCTTTTCAGCAACAGGCGGGGTGTATTTTGCCTCTTCTTTTGGCGGCTCAACATTCACTCGACAAAGCGCCTTTACCATTTCAATGTTAATAGTTTCCAGCAGGCTTGTGAACATTTCGAAAGACTCTCGCTTGTATTCTTGTACTGGGTTCTTTTGCCCATAGCCACGCAAATTAACACTCTGCCTTAGGTAATCCATTGAAGCAAGATGCTCTTTCCAAAAATGATCGAGCGCCCTCAGCATAACCGCTTTTTCAAAGGTTCGCATGGTTTCACTGCCCGCCAGATCTTCCTTCGCTTGATGGTTCGAAGCCAGGGTGTTTAAAATGATATCCAAAATCTCATCGACATCATGCCCCTCATCAACGATCTTCTGCAAAGGTATATCAGCGCTAAAGTCGCTTTTTAATACATTTTGTAAACCGTCAACATCCCAATCTTCTTCTGCAACGGTGGCTGAAATATGCTCATCAAAAAGGCTGGTAATCACTTCTTTTCTGATGGCAATAAAACGATCTTGGACATTTTCAGTGCCCATGAGTTCATCCCTTAAGCCATAAATTACTTTGCGCTGATCGTTGGCAACATCGTCAAACTCCAACAAGTGTTTGCGAGCATCATAGTGCATGCCCTCAACTTTTCGCTGTGCGTTTTCAATCGTTCTGTTGAGCCAGCTGTGCTCTAAAGCCTCGCCCTCTTTCATGCCAAGCTTTTTCATCATGTTGGCGGTTTTTTCTGAGGCGAATATCTGCATCAGGCTATCCTCGAGAGACAGGTAGAACCTTGTGGAGCCAACATCGCCTTGTCGTCCTGAGCGCCCGCGCAATTGATTGTCTACTCGTCTAGACTCGTTGCGCTCGGTGCCAATAATGTGTAGGCCGCCGGCTTGAATTACTGTTTCGTGTTTTTTCTGCCATGCGTCTGCTTGTTGCTCATTTGCATCTTCATCAAGTCGCCCCCCGAGAACGATATCCGTTCCTCTACCAGCCATATTGGTGGCAATCGTAACCGAGCCTGGAGCGCCAGCATTAGCAATAATCTCAGCCTCTCGCTGGTGCTGTTTGGCATTCAAGACCTCGTGAGAAATTTTATTTTTGTTTAGCAGTTTAGAAATAGCTTCAGAGGTCTCTATACTGCTTGTGCCTACCAAGACTGGTTGTTGGGTTTGCCGACAATTTTTTACATCGGTAACAATGGCATCAAACTTTTCCAGCGTTGTGCCAAAAATTAAATCTGACTCGTCAATACGGGCGGACTGAGTATTGGAGGGCACAACCACAACTTCAAGGCCATAAATGTCTAACAACTCCATTGCCTCGGTTTCAGCCGTTCCTGTCATGCCCGAGAGTTTCTTGTAAAGCCTAAAGAAATTTTGATAAGTTATGCCAGCAAGCGTTTGATTTTCTCTTTTAATGCTAACACCTTCTTTAGCTTCAAGCGCCTGATGCAAGCCTTCAGACCAGCGCCTACCTTCCATAGTTCTGCCGGTGAATTCGTCAACAATAAGCACCTCATCGCCCTTAACAATATAGTCATCATTAATGTGAAACAAGTTGTGCGCTCGCAAGCCCGACAACAAGTGTTGCATCAGCATAATGTTGGCAGAGTCATATAGGGTGCTGCCTTCGCTTAACAAGCCAGCCTCAATAAGCAAATCTTCGGCTTTAGTGTGGCCGTCGTCGGTTAAATACGCTTGTTTGTGTTTTTTATTCAGCGTGTAATCGCCAGGCGAATTAACCACAACCTCTTTTCCCTCACCTGTTTCTAGTTGCTCTGTAAAGTGTGGAACTATTTTATTAATGGTCTCATAAACGGCGCCATGATCATCTGTTGGCCCAGAAATTACAAGTGGCGTTCTAGCCTCGTCGATTAAGATAGAGTCAACCTCATCAACAATGGCAAAGTGGTGATTTTTTTGTGCCCTTTGCTCTGCCGAAAAAGCCATGTTGTCGCGTAAATAGTCAAAGCCCAGCTCGTTATTTGTGGCATAAGTGATATCACAAGCATAGGCGGCTATCTTGTCTTCCGGCGCCATACCAGAAACCGCGGTACCAACAGTCAGCCCAAGGAAGTTATAAATTTTGCCCATCCATTCGGCATCTCGAGTTGCCAAATAGTCGTTAACCGTTACCACGTGTACGCCTTTGCCGCTAAGCGCGTTTAAGTAGGCTGGTAATGTTGCAACTAGAGTTTTGCCCTCGCCCGTGCCCATTTCAGCAATACAGCCCTGATTGAGGATCATGCCACCAATAAGCTGCACATCATAGTGCCTAATGCCCAGCATGCGTTGACTTGCTTCTCTCACCACGGCAAAAGCTTCAGCTAAGATATCATCTAAAGACGCGCCCTGGGAAAGCTTATCACGAAAGTCTTGTGTTTTTGCTCCAAGCTCCTCGTGAGTCAGTGTTTGGAGTTTTGCCTCAAAAGCATTTATTTCTCCCACAAGCTGGGCGTGCTTCTTGAGCAAACGATTGTTGCGAGAGCCAACAACCTTCGCAACAACTTTATTTATAATACTCATGGAACAGAAAAATCGAAAATATGCGTATTTTCTCATAGATGGCCCATAAAACTACAACAAACCTAACAAATTTTAAGCCTGCAGGCACACTTGGTGCTTTGTTTGATCGCGCCAAAATTCACAATAGCCTTGACGACCAATTTCAAACATTACTGAGCGCACAATTCAAAGGCCTGTCCCTGTGTCTCATTGAGGGCGAATGTGTCACTTTAATTGCACCCAATCCTGCTGCTGCTTATCGGGCAAACAAACAACAGCTGGTGCTCCTAGATATTGTCAGGAAAATTGACGGTCTTTCAAATACGAGCAAACTGTTGATAAAAGTGAATAAAAGGGGAATTTAAGGCGCTGTTGTGCAATTTAATACTTTAAATGAAGAGGGGTTTACTTTATAATTAGGCGGTTTTTTACTTAATAATTGAGCAAAATCCTATGTCGGAACAAATAATTGACCTTAAAAAAAGGCGCTTTTTAACACAAGCAACTAGTGTTGTGGGTGCCGTTGGCGTGGGCTTTGTAGCCTGGCCATTTGTCTCAACTTGGAAGCCTTCTGCAAGAGCAAAAGCCGCTGGCGCTCCAGTTGATGTCGACATCTCAAAGTTAGAGGCTGGCCAAATGGTTCGCGTTTTGTGGCGCAAAAAGCCCGTTTGGGTATTCAAGCGCGAGGCAGAGGCTAATGCAGCGCTTAGCTCGCCAGAACTAGAAGCACTTTTGGACGATCCAAATGGTACTGGAAACTCAAAATCCCAGCAACCGGCTTATGCTAATAACACTCACCGGACAATTGAAGGTAGCGAGGATATTGCTGTTATTGTTGGCGTTTGCACACATCTTGGTTGCTCGCCAACTTATCGACCAGAACCGGGTGCTGCCGATTTGGGTGGTGAAAGCTGGAAGGGTGGCTTTTATTGTCCTTGCCATGGCTCAAAATTTGACCTTGCGGGTCGTGTTTATGCTGGCGTACCAGCACCAACAAACTTGGTCATACCGCCGTATCACTTTGTTTCTGACACGCTTGTTCGTGTTGGTGTTGATCCAGCAGCATAAAAGGAGAAGATATGAACAACAAACAAAGTTGGATAGACCAAAGATTTCCATTAACCAAGGTTTGGAACGAACACTTAGCAGAATATTACACCCCAAGAAACTTTAATTTTTGGTACTTTTTTGGCTCACTTGCGATCCTAGTGCTGGTTATGCAGCTGGTTACCGGAATCTTCTTAACAATGCACTTTAAGCCGGATGCCGCCAATGCGTTCGCCTCTGTAGAATACATAATGCGTGACGTCGAATGGGGCTGGTTAATGCGCTACCTACACTCTACAGGCGCCTCTGCATTTTTTGTGGTTATTTATCTCCATATGTATCGCGGCCTACTCTATGGATCATATAAAGCGCCAAGAGAATTGATTTGGGTTTTGGGCATGGTGCTCTACATTGCACTTATGGCAGAGGCCTTCATGGGCTATGTACTACCCTGGGGTCAAATGTCCTACTGGGGCGCTCAAGTTATTATCTCTTTGTTTGGCTCTGTGCCAGTTATTGGCCCGGATTTATTGATTTGGATTTTGGGTGATTACGCTGTAGGCGATCCTGCGCTCAATAGGTTCTTTTCCCTGCACGTTGTGGCTCTGCCTCTAATCTTGGTTGTGCTAGTGTTCTTGCATATCGTCGCTCTTCATGCAGTGGGCTCAAACAACCCAGATGGGATTGAGATCAAAAAGAACAAAGACAAAGATGGCATTCCAAAAGATGGCATACCGTTCCACCCTTATTACAGCGTTAAAGACATCATGGGCGTTGTTGCCTTTTTAATTATTTTCTGTTCGGTGGTTTTCTTTGCGCCTGCGATGAACGGCTACTTCCTAGAGCACGCCAACTTTATTGAGGCGAACCCGCTGAAAACACCCGATCATATTGCACCGCTTTGGTACTTGACGCCGTTCTACTCTGTATTAAGAGCAATCCCACCGATGTTTGGTTCTCAATTCCCGGGTGTATTGGCCATGGGCGCAGCGCTAGTGATTTTGGTCGCTCTACCGTGGTTAGACAGAAGCCCTGTTAAATCGATTCGCTATCGTAGTGCGCCATTCAAGTGGGCGCTGGGTATTTTTGTTGTTAGTTTTATAATGCTGGGCTGGCTAGGCATGCAACCAGTAACCCCTGTAAACGCTGCCCTAGCAAGAATTGGCACAGCTCTTTACTTTGGTTTCTTTATTTTGATGCCTTGGTACACCTCAATCGGGAAAACCAAAGATGTGCCAGAAAGGACGACGGAGTAAGTCATGAAAACATTAACTAAACTACCTTTATCAGTTGCTGCCGTTGCGCTTGCTTTCAATGTTTTTGCAGCGGGCTCTTCTGTGCCGCTTGAAGATGCAAAAACTGACATTACAGACACAGCCTCTTTGCAAAATGGCGCCAAACTGTTTATGAACTATTGTTCAGGTTGTCACGCCATTAGCTTTATGCGCTACAACAGAATTGGCGCCGACCTTGGTCTGACAGATGAAGACATCAAAGAAAACCTAATGTTTGCTGGCCAAAAAGTGGGCGAAAACATCGTTACAGCAATGCCTGAAGCAGATGCAGCGGCCTGGTTTGGTGGCACACCCCCGGATTTGTCTTTGGTTTCTAGATCTAAAGGAACAGATTGGATTTACACCTACTTAAAAGGCTTTTATGCCGATGAATCGCGCTTGTTTGGTGTTAACAACCATGTGCTTGAAAATGCCTCTATGCCAGACGTGCTTTGGTCTCTAAAAGAGGGGCGTTCGGATGATGAGTTCGACAAGGATGTTAGAGACATAACTAACTTCTTGGATTACGTTGGCGAACCCGCTAAGCTTATTCGTGGCGACCTTGGTAAAAAGGTGCTGTTCTTCCTCGCTATTTTGTTTGTACTTTCCTATCTCCTGAAAAAGGAATATTGGAAGGATGTCAAGTATGGCATATGGCGCAAAAGAGATTAATTTCTGATACAATAATTTAAGTTATTTTTTACAGCACCTCATCAAGGGGTGCTGTTTTACTTTTCTAGAGAGAATTATGCTTACAAAACCAAACCCCGCCTCAACAACCCTTTACTCTACTACTCAAGAGCTAGAATCCCATGCGGTTCGCTTTATCATGGCCCACAAAACAATTGAGCGTGAAGTTATCGAGCTCGAATTTGATGATATGCCCGAAGAGGTGCTGGAGCTTAACCCGTGCCAGACAATGCCAACGCTGTTTGATAGGGGCATGGTATTGTATGACTTGTCGGTGATTATGGAGTATCTAGATGAGCGATTCCCATTCCCGCCACTTTTGCCCGTCGACCCCATTGAAAAAGCAGAAAAACGCTTACTAATTTATCGTTTCACGCGTGCAGAAGGTTGTTGGTATGAGCTTGTAGACACAATCCTCAATGGCGACAAAAAGGCTGCGGACGCCGCAAGAAAAACCCTAAACGGCAACCTTATTGAGCTGATACCTTTGTTTGCACATCAGCAGTATTTCAAGAGCGACACCATGACTTTGGTGGATGTTTGCCTTGCGCCGGTGCTTTGGCGCCTTGGTGTTCTTGGTATAGAGCTGGGTGAAAAAGCTAAGCCAATCTTGAATTACGCTGCAAGGCTTTTTGAGAAGGAGGGCTTTCAAGAGGGCCTCACCTTCTGTGAAAAAGACTTTAACCAGTAAGTTCAAATGAGCAGTGTTGTCCCTTATTTAATTCGCGCATACTGCGAATGGATGGAGGACAACGAACTCACACCACATATTCTCGTTAATTGTGAAATAGCGGGTGTTTCTGTACCCGAAGGTCTCTCAAAAGAGGGGAAAATAGTTCTAAACATCTCTTCAGCTGCAACAGCTGATCGACTTATGACAAACGAGCATATTAGCTTTAAGGCAAGGTTTGGTGGCCGTCCACAAGAAATATTTGTGCCTTGTAACGCGGTACTTACTATTTATGCACAAGAAAATGGTGAAGGCATGTTTTTTGACAACAAGCCTCAAGAGGAGCCTATTGCGAACAAAGGGCCAAACCTCACCCTGTTAGACTAAGCCGTTAATGTCTGTCCAAAACTGATTCACATCCAAGGGCGAAAAACGAACCAGCGGTATTTTTGTATAGGCTTGAAGCGCCTCTATGTTTGACAGCTTGTTGTTTTCGGTCTGATTAAGAACGACACAAGCAACTCTCAGATTGCGGCTCACGGCAGCCTCTATAGTAAGCAGCGCCTGCGAGATGGCGCCCAACTCATCACGAACAATAATAACCAAAGGCAAGTTCAACTCAACAGCCAAATCAGCGTTTAATACATTTTCAGCAATCGGAGAATAAAAGCCTCCAGCACCCTCAACAAGCACAAAGTCGTCGTCACCCACCGAATAATGACAAGCACTAACGAGCTCAGCAAGGGTAAGGGTTTTACCAGTGGCCGAACTGGCCTTTTCTGCGCTGGCCTCCATCTCGTAGCAAAAAGGGCAAACTGTCGACAAAGGCTCACTATTGGTGCACGCTTCTGACAGGGCAATTGCATCTCTTGGCGCGTATTTGCCAGCAACCACAGGACAATCAGACTCCACGGGTTTCCTCACTCTGATGATTTTTTGCTCGCTTAATTTACGAACCATTTCAACAGCAACTGTGGTTTTACCAACACCTGTGTTGCTGCCTGTAACAAAGACGCCATTCATTCGGCTATTTTAGCCGAAGTTCGCCGATGAATACTCACTCATAAAAGTATAATACCCACCATGCAAAGCAATCTGAAAACCAACTTCTGCGGACTCTCGCTCAACTCTCCAATTGTGCTCCTTTCTGGCTGTGTGGGTTTTGGCGAAGAATACACTCGCATTAAGGGGTTTTCAAACACCGATGTGGGTGCGGTTTGCTTAAAGGGGACAACGCTTGAACCACGTCTAGGCAACAAACCCCACCGCGTGATTGAAACACCAAGCGGCATGATTAATGCTATTGGCCTGCAAAACCCCGGCACTGAAGCAGTAATCCATGAGATTATGCCGGCATTAAATAAAGACGAAACAAAGTTTATCATCAATATTTCTGGCTCTTCTGTTGAAGAATATGGAGAAATTGCAAAGCGCTTTGATGACAGTGACATCGATGCCATTGAAATTAATATTTCTTGTCCAAATGTTAAAGAGGGCGGGGTTGCCTTTGGTAATGACCCAGACATGTCGTACAGAGTGGTTGATATTTGTCGCAAAAACACCTCAAAGCCACTCATCACCAAGTTGTCACCAAACCAAACAAACATCGCAAACAGCGCACAACGCTGTATTGATGCAGGGAGTGACGGCCTGGCGGTTATCAACACCTTAATGGGGATGGCTGTAGACACCAAAACTGGCGTGGCGATAATCGGAAATAACCAGGGCGGGGTTTCTGGTCCTGCAATCAAGCCCATTGCTCTCCTTAAAGTGCACCAAGTCTACCAAGTCAGCAAACGACACAACATACCAATTATTGGTCAAGGTGGCATTGCTACTGCCAATGACGCGATCGAATTTATCATTGCCGGGGCCACAACCGTTGGCCTAGGCACGGCACTTTTCTACGACCCTTTGCTTTGCCCAGCTATCAACAATGGCATAAGCCAATATCTTAAAGAGCGCAATTTAACTGGCGTTGAGGCGTTGGTTGGCACTCTACAACTTAATTAACCAGCCAACTGGTCCGCTATGGAAGAATATAACGCCCAACAAATCGAATCTAGTGCTCAGCAATACTGGGTGGATAACCAATCCTTCAAAGTGGTTGAGGATCCAAACAAAGAAAAGTACTATTGTCTTTCTATGTTCCCCTATCCATCTGGTAAGCTTCATATGGGCCATGTGCGCAACTACAGCATTGGTGATGTGATCTCTAGGTATCAAAAAATGCTGGGAAAAAACGTTTTACAACCCATTGGTTGGGACGCTTTTGGTTTGCCGGCTGAAAACGCGGCCCTAAAAAACAAAGTGCCGCCAGCGTCTTGGACCTACAAAAACATTGAGTACATGAAAAGCCAATTAATTGAGCTTGGTTTTGGGTACGATTGGTCTCGCGAACTAGCCACCTGTGCCCCAGAATACTATCGTTGGGAGCAGTGGTTATTTGTTCGCCTTTTTGAGAAGGGCTTGGTATACAAAAAAAAAGCTGTTGTTAACTGGGATCCTGAGGATCAAACTGTACTGGCAAATGAACAGGTGATCGAGGGTCGTGGGTGGCGGTCTGGCGCCCTTGTTGAGAAAAAAGAAATATCTCAATGGTTTATGAAGATTACGGATTATGCAGAGGAGTTGCTTGCTGATCTTGACAAATTAGACGGCTGGCCAGAGGCTGTTAAAACCATGCAAAAAAACTGGATCGGCAAATCCGTTGGTCTCGAGATAGACTTTAAGCTAGCCAACTCAGACCCTCTTAAGGTTTACACAACCCGTCCAGACACCCTAATGGGGGTCACATACTTAGCCATAGCCGCAGAACACCCATTGGCCATTAAAGCTGGTCAGGGCGACGCCAAAATTCAAACGTTTCTTGATGAGTGCAAAACTATGGAAACCTCTGAAGCAGCTATGGAGACTATGGCGAAAAAAGGTGTTGACTCCAAACTCACGTGCACACACCCAATTAGCGGCAAAGAAGTGCCTATTTGGATAGCCAACTTCGTTTTAATGGGTTACGGTACGGGCGCAGTTATGAGTGTTCCAGGGCACGATGAGAGAGATTATGACTTTGCCAAAAAATATAAGCTCCCCATACTGGGCGTTATTTCTCCCAATGGGGCTGATGTTGACCTCAGTACCGAGGCTTTTATCGATAAGGGTATTTTGATTAACTCTGGTGAGTTTGACGGATTGGATTTTCCTGGGGCGTTTGAGGCAATTAGTAAGAAGCTATCTAAAGCGAGCTTAGGGCAAAAACAAACCAACTATCGCCTAAGAGACTGGGGTGTATCAAGACAAAGATACTGGGGCTGTCCAATTCCAATTGTTAACTGCAAAATTTGTGGTTCTGTGCCAGTTAAAGAGTCGGATTTGCCTATCACCCTGCCGGAAGATGTGGCTTTTGACGGTGTTGGCTCTCCAATTAAAAAAATGCCAGATTTTTATCAAACCTCTTGCCCAAAGTGTGGCCTTGATGCAGAGCGTGAGACCGACACCTTTGATACGTTTTTTGAGTCTTCGTGGTACTTTGCCCGATACACTTGTGCAGACAACCCCCGAGCTATGCTTGACGCGCGCGCCGACTATTGGTTAGAAGTAGATCAATATGTGGGCGGTGTTGAACACGCCATTCTACATCTGCTTTATGCAAGGTTTTTTAACAAACTAATGCGTGATGAGGGCTTGGTAAAAAGTAGCGAGCCTTTTACCAACTTACTCACACAGGGCATGGTACTTAAAGATGGCGCCAAAATGAGTAAATCCAAGGGTAATACGGTTGACCCACAGGAAATGATTGCCAAATATGGTGCTGACACAGTTCGCTTATTTATCCTTTTCGCCGCCCCGCCAACCCAAGACCTAGAGTGGTCTGACTCAGGATTAGAGGGCGCTTATCGTTTTATTAATAAGTTTTATCGGCTTGTCGCCCAATATATCAGTGACAGCAAACCACGCGCCGCTGCTAAAGTCAACACACAATCTCTTGACAAAACACAAAGGAATGTTCGGCAAAAAACCCACTTAGCACTTAAAAAGGTGGCTGACGACCTTGGTAGGCGCCACTCCTTCAACACCGCTATTGCAACATTAATGGAGCTTAATAACACTTTGTCACGATTCGACGACGTCAGCGAACAAGGTATGGCTGTTAGAAAAGAGTCGATAGAAATAATGCTAAAAGCACTAAACCCCATAACACCTCATCTAAGCCACTATTTGTGGCAAAACATGGGTAACGCCGAAGCTATGATTGATGTTTTATGGCCCGAGGTCGATGAATCGGCACTTGTGCAGGATGAAGTGCAGCTTGTGGTACAGGTGAATGGGAAATTACGGGCCAAACTTATGGTAGAGATGGGCGCCAATAATGAGCTTGTCGAAGCAATGGCCCTTAATGAGGAAAATGTATTGAAGTTTATAGAGGGAAAGACTGTTGTTAAGGTGGTGGTGGTCCCCAACAAGTTGGTTAATGTGGTTGTTAAATAACCACAAAGAGCTACTTATCGAGCATTTTTGAGATTTGCTTACGCAAAATCAACTCCAAAACAAAACCCATTTTTCCACCTGGAACAACCAAGGTGTTTGGCCTAGACATAAACGAATCTTTTATCATGTTTTGTAAATAGAGAAAGTCCGCAAACCTATGGTCTTTAAACCGAACCACCACAAAGCTTTCATCCAGTGTTGGTATGTCTCTCGCAATAAAAGGATTAGAGGTGTCAACCATTGGTACTCTCTGAAAGTTGATATCTGTTCTTGAGAATTGTGGTGTGATGTAATTGATATAATCCCACATTCTTCTGTGAATGGTGTCAACTGTCGCTTCAGCGGAATAGCCGCGCTTCTCCTTGTCTCTGTGGATTTTTTGAATCCACTCAAGATTAACAACTGGCACCACACCAATCAACAGATCAACATATTTTGATATATCGATATCACGATGTTTTACTCCAGCATGGAGGCCTTCGTAGAACAATAGGTCACTACCCTCACCCACATCCTCCCAAGGAGTAAACTCACCTGGTTTTTGCCCAAATGGTTCGGCCTCTTCTTCGTTATGGAGGTAATAGCGACGCTGGCAAACACCCTTCTCGCCATAGGTTTTAAAGGTTTCTTCGATTTTATCAAAGAGATTTGCATCGGGGCCAAAGTGACTAAAATATCTGTTGCCTATGGCAGCCTTTTTAGCCATAACTCGATTCATCTCGGCACGGTCATAACGATGAAAACTATCCCCTTCGATAATGACAGGAGTGACGTTAAGGCGATTAAAAATATGATGAAAGGCGTTTTTTACCGTTGATGTTCCTGCCCCTGAGGAGCCCGTAATGGCAATAACCGGGTGTTTTTTTGACATAATACTCCCTTTATTTGGTAGCCCCCTGTTATCTTTTTATCAGCAACACAAATGGTGTGTCGTTATTATAACAAAGTTAAAATTGCTTAGAAATCTAGGTTGTCAACCTTAAGTGCATTGTCTTCGATGAAATTTCTTCTTGGTTCAACCTCATCACCCATAAGGGTTGAAAACACTTCATCGGCAACAATAGCGTCTTCAATTTTAACTTTGAGCATGATTCTGCTTTCTGGGTTCATTGTTGTATCCCAAAGTTGGTCTGGGTTCATCTCTCCAAGGCCTTTATAGCGTTGGAAGTTTTGTCCTTTTTTTGCCTCAGTCAATAAAAAATCAAGAACCTCCGCAAAACTAGAAACACTCAACTCTCTACTACCCTTTTGAACGTAGGAGTTGGCGTCTAACATACTCTCAACCTCTTCAGAATAGCGCTGAATCGCCTTAGCATCTCGCGAATTGAAAAAAGATGGCCCCAAAATATTGTTGGCAACCTCAACACCATAAATAGATTGTGAATAAAGAACCTCTCCATCTTGGTACGAAACACTGTGCGCTTCGGACATGGGAGCTGACAAGTTTAACTTGTCCTGAAGTTTTGCACACCAAGCCCGCACCTCTTTGGTTTTTGACAGGTCTTTGATTTTTTCCATCCCAATGATTGCACTCATCAGAGTTGGGTTGTACTTGTTGCTCAATTTTTCGACAATATCTATGGCTTTGTAATGTTTTTCAACCAAACCCTCGAGGGCTACGCCGCTAATCGCTGGCGCGTCCTTGTTAACAAAAACATGTGCATCACTTATTGCCTCTTGAAGCAAGTAGTTATTAAGCTCTTGGTCGTCTTTGAGATAGCGCTCCTGCTTGCCTTTTTTGATTTTATATAATGGTGGTTGCGCAATAAACAAATAACCGCTCTCGATTAATTCTGGAAGGTGGCGATAAAAGAAGGTTAGTAGCAAGGTTCTGATGTGTGCACCATCCACGTCAGCATCGGTCATAATAACGATTTTATGGTAACGTAATTTTTCAATATCGTACTCTTCTCTACCTATACCACAACCAAGGGCGGTAATAAGGGTGCCCACCTCTTGGGAAGAGAGCATTTTTTCAAATCTAGCCTTCTCGACATTAAGAATCTTACCCTTAAGGGGTAAGATTGCCTGGGTGCGTCTATCTCTGCCCTGTTTAGCAGAGCCGCCCGCAGAATCACCCTCCACCAAAAACAACTCGGACTCTGCTGGGTCTTTTGTTTGGCAATCGCTGAGCTTTCCTGGCAAGCCTGCAATATCTAGAGCACCCTTTCTACGAGTCATCTCTCGTGCTTTTCTGGCGGCATCTCTCGCCCTGGAGGCATCTAATATTTTGCCAACAATTATTTTGGCCTCGTTTGGATTCTCCAACAAGTATTCGCCCAATTTTTCATTGACTGACGACTCTACAGGTGCTCGAACCTCAGAGGAGACCAATTTATCCTTGGTTTGAGATGAAAACTTAGGGTCAGGAACTTTGATTGATATGATCGCTGTAAGACCTTCTCTTGTGTCTTCACCCGTAATGGCAGATTTTTCTTTTTTTGCCATTCCGGAGCTGTCAATAAAGGTGTTGAGTGTTCTTGTAAGTGCGGCCCTAAAACCAGCTAAATGGGCTCCTCCATCCCTTTGGGGAATGTTGTTTGTAAAACAGTAAATGCTTTCTTGGTAGGTATCGCTCCACTGTAGCGCCACATCAACCGCAATGTCTTCTTTTTCAGCACTGATGGTGATGATATCACTATGGATTGGATTTTTTGATTTGTTCAGGTGCTCCACAAACGCGGTAATACCCCCCTCATATACAAAAACATCCTTACGCCCAGTTGCCTGTTCTTGAATTTCGATGTGAACACCGGAGTTTAAAAAAGATAACTCACGAATACGGTTGGCCAATGTTTCGTATTTAAATTTGGTTTCCGTAAAAATGTCTTTACTGGGCTTGAAGTGAATTGTTGTGCCTGTTGTTTTGGTGTCTCCTGTTGTACTCATGGGTGCGTTAGGCACACCTAGGGCGTAACTTTGTTCATGAATTTTTCCAGCTCTGTGGACGGTTAGATGAACACTTTCTGAAAGAGCGTTGACCACTGAAACACCAACACCATGTAAACCACCCGATACCTTGTAGGAGTTATCATCAAACTTACCGCCAGCATGAAGCACAGTCATAATAACTTCAGCTGCAGAAACTCCCTCTTCGGGATGAATATCTACAGGAATACCGCGCCCATCATCAGTAACAGAGACAGAGTCGTCTTCGTGAATGGTTATAGATATTTTTGAGCAATGCCCAGCCAAAGCCTCGTCAATTGAATTATCAACAACCTCGAAAACCATATGGTGCAAACCCGTGCCGTCATCTGTATCGCCAATATACATGCCGGGGCGCTTTCTTACCGCATCAAGACCCTTTAAGACCTTAATACTGGCGGCCTGATATTCTTCTGCCATGGGAGCTCAATAAAAATAAATTGATTATACCACGGGGGTGCTATTTATCGTTGCCCCATAGTTGTTTTTTAGTGGTTTATTTTGTTGTTTGCTATCCTGTGTCTTAAGCAATAAAACCATAAATAATAGTAAATTTTTATTGGCCAATAATTCCGTTTTGGATTTGAAACGTTTTTATGTTTTGTTGGTCAAAATCAAGGTGTGTATTACCAATGTCAGTAATAAATATTTGCACATCAAGAGAGGATAAAAAATGTAGTGTTTGTTTGATTTTTTGTTGATCCAACTCAGATGAGATATCATCGATTAGAACAAGGGGTTTTGTGTTTTTATCAACTAACAGCAACACTTGTAACATCCAATAAACCAATGAGAGGGTCTTTTGCTCACCTCTAGAAAGGTAGTTTTCAATTTTGTTGTTCAACAAGTACTCAATCGTTGCTTTGTGTGGGCCCCAACCAAGGTGTTTGAGTTTAAGACAACTATGGATGTTACTCATCAAACAGTTAAACACGTCGTCGTAGCTCAAGGGATCAACACCCCTTGCCCAACCAGTCTGAAAGTTAACTGAAAGTTTGCCGGTTTGCCGAAACAAATCAATTTTATTATTTTTTTCTATTTTTTTAATTGTGTCATCTAGGGCGTCTATGTATTCAATCCTTGCTTTTGAAATATCGAGTGACAAATGGGCAAGTTTTGACATCCAGTTTTCAAGTTCTTTTGTGTTGTTTTTCGAAAGCAACAGGTTTATGTTTTTAAGTGTTTTATTATAAGATTTGTAAATGGTTAAAAGATTTGGTTTTATGTGAAACACACCCCAATCTAGGTAAGATCTTTTAAGTTTTGGTGTGCCGCCTACAACAAACCCTCGGTCCGGTGAAATAATTTGTGTGGGCAATAATTGACTTAATTGGCTGTTGTTCTGTGCTTTTTCATTGTCAATTGTGATTTCCGACTTATTGCTGGTTTTTTTTAAAACCACTCTAGTGTTGTCAATAATAGCCCCAACCTTTAACAAGTCACCGTCAAAAGGAATAATGTCTTTGGTTTTTTTTGTTTTAAATGAGCGGTTGTGGCCCAAGTAATATAGCGCCTCAATAAAATTAGTCTTCCCCTGGGCGTTATTACCCAATACAAGGTTGATGTTTTCACTGGGCTCTAAATACTGGTTTGATAAATTCCGAAACCGATGAATATGGAGTTTCTCAACAATTGCCACAACCAATTAACACTTAACTATATGCGCATTGGCATGACAACATATTGATAGTTATCACTTTCAAGTGCACTAATCATGCAAGATTGATTCTCCCCGCCTGGTACAACCATACTAACCTCCTCTGAGGTCAGTTTTTCCAGGATCGAGATCAAATAATGGATATTGAAAGCAATTTCAATTTCTTTTTCTTGGTTATTAACCGCTAATTGTGTTTTTGCTTGACCGCGCTCAGAGTGAGAAAAAATATTAAGCTTACCCTCTCTAAACACCAACTTAACACCTTTTGTTCTTTCCTCAACAAAAATTGACGCTTGTTGCAAGCTAGATAAAAAATCTATCCTGTTTATGGTAACGGTGTTACTAAAATCTGTTGGGATGACTTGTTTGTAATTGGGAAAATTACCATCAATAAGGCGGCTTATGATTTTTGTGTTGCTGTCCAACAAAGAAAAATAGCTGTCTGAAAGATGAATCTCCGCTGTTTCTTGGTTACTTTTGTTTAATAATTTGGTTAACTCAATCACCGCTTTTCTTGGAAGAATAACGGTTCTTTTCTCATCCAGCTTGTTACTTTGTTTAACTTCACCAATAGATAAACGGTGTCCGTCAGTTGCAACCACAGTTAGTGAGTCTTTGTTTAACTCAAAATACAACCCATTAAGATAGGCGCGTATATCTTGGTTACCCATAGAAAAACTTGTGTTCTCTATCAAAGCTTTAAGGTCAACCTGTTTAATTTTAATGGTGCTAGTGTTTTGTGTTTTTGGAAGTGTGGGGAAATCTTGGTGATTAAAAGTATTTAGTTCAAATGTGTTCTTATTGGCATTAAGATAAATCTTATTCTTTTCGATTTTGAATTGAATTGTTGTTTTTTCTGGTAGTTTTCTAACAATGTCGATTAGGTCTTTTGCATAAATTGTAAAGGCAACCTCTGTATTGGTTTGTATTTTTTTGGAGGCGCTAATCTCTAACTCCATGTCTGTAGTTGTAAGTGTTAGTGTGTTATTCTTAAGCTCAATTAACACGTGCGACAGAATTGGGAGTGTTTGTTTTTTTTCAACAACGCCAATTACTGTTTGCAGAGGGTCTAATAATTCTTCAACACTGAGTTCGGTATTCATAAGCGGCTTTATTAAAAAATTGTTGTTATTATTAGCGAGGTGTTTTCCTGTTAATGATGGATGTTTTTATATAAACAACAAACACCTACCTTGCGAACAACTTGTTGATAGTTTGGTTTTTAAGTTTTTTAATTGTTGATAAGTTCTGTTTATTATAAGTTGTTTTGTGAGTTATCAACAGAGCAGTTTGTTTTATATTGTTTATAAGTTTATAAGTTTGATTTTTAGGTTATCAAAATCGTTTTTAGTGTCGGTGTTATTTGTCATGAGGTTTTTTAGTTTTTCGCAAGAATAAAGCACTGTGGAGTGATCTCGATTGCCGAAATTGTGACCAATTTTAGACAATGATAAGCTGGTTAGCTCGTGACACAAAAAGATTGCCATTTGTCTAGCCCTAACCAGGTGCTGTTTTCGTGAGTTTGAAACAAGATCGGAGACAGTAATACCGTAATATTTGCTTACCGTTTTTTGTATTTCGTTGACTTCAATTCGATGTTTTTTGGGTTTTATTAAATCACCCAGAGCATCTTCTACAACCTCCTTAGAGATTAAAGAGTGGTCAATTTTAGAAAAATCTACAAAGGCCTTAAGCTTCAATAAAGCCCCCTCTAGGTCGCGAACATTGGAGGTAACATGGCTAGCAACAAACAGTGCTATATCTTCATTTAAGGCTAGCGATATTTTTGGATTTTGCGACTTTTTTAACAGAATGGCCGCGCGCATTTCTAGTTCCGGAGCCGCAAGTTGTAGGTTTAAACCTTGGGAAAAGCGCGTTTTAAGCCTGTTTTCAAGATCCTGAATGTTTTTTGGGGGTTGGTCACAGGTAAAAATAATTTGCTTCTTAGTGCTAAAAAGAAAGTTAAAAATATGAAAAAACTCCTCCTGTGATTTGTCTTTACCAGCAATAAGGTGGATGTCGTCAACAAGCAAAAGGTCGGCGGATTGGTAAAATGATTTAACCTTCTCAATGGTGTTGTGGCGAAGACTTGTGGTTATGTTTCTAACAAAATCCATTAGGGGCACATAAATAATCTTAGCACGAGGGTTTTTTTCTAGCGCCAGGTGGCCAGCGGCTTGCATTAAATGAGTTTTTCCTAGCCCGGATTCACCGTAAATAACAAAGGGGTTATAGGGCGATGTGTTAATATTTTCAGCAATTTGACGGCAGGCGGCCGATGCAACCTGATTGGCGTTTCCTAAAACCAAATTTTCAAAAGTATATTCAAGAAATAGGGGTGTTGTGTGTTGTTTTGCGGGACTGGCAGAATTGCTATTGGTATTGGACAGTTGAATGGTTACATTGAGAGATTTGTCTTCATCTTTAACTGTCCGTATTATCTCCCCTTTTAAGTGGTTGTTGACCTGTTTTAGAACAGAGGGGCTGGGTGCAAGCAGGGTTAGAGTGTTGCCATCCTCGATAACCCCCAAAGGCTGAACCCATAGACTATACTCCCTCAGGGGTAGACTTTTTTTTAGTGAGTTTAAGCAGCGACTCCAGGTTTGGGACATAAGTCAGTTAGTCAGAAAATAAAAAAAGATATGCCAATGATACCTATTGTAATCCAAAGATGATTGTTGCGTTTTATCTAATATTTTCCTAAAGGGTTTTGCTGTCAGTTTGGCGAGTGGTTTTTGGTTTTAGAATCCCTTGAAAATAATGTGCAAAATTGCTTTTCTAGGCACAATAGCGTAACATTGCGCTGTTTTACAAATTACAGAGAAAAACAATGCGAAAAACGATTGTGGCCGGCAACTGGAAAATGAATGCAAGCAAAGAGGCAGTCAACACGCTGGTTATGGGTATTCTTGCAGGCATGGATTCTGTAAATACAGAGGTGGTTGTCTGCCCACCATACCCCTACTTGTCACAAGTTGAGGCTTTAATGACCCACAGCCAACTTAAGCTGGGTGCCCAATCGTTAAATATCAACACATCGGGCGCCTTTACAGGCGAAGTTAGTGCACAAATGATTAAAGATTTTGGCGCTGAATATGTTATTGTTGGCCACTCTGAACGCAGAAGCCTTTATGGTGAAGACAACAGCCTGGTGGCTAAAAAAGTAAAGGCCGCGCTTGATAATGACCTAATACCGATTTTTTGTGTTGGCGAGACCTTGGAGCAAAGAGAGACTGGTAAAACCGAAGTTGTGGTTGGCGAACAACTAAGTGCCGTCATTGAGCTACTTGGGATAGATGCCTTCCTTGGTATTGTTGTTGCTTATGAGCCTGTGTGGGCTATTGGCACTGGTGTGACAGCAACGCCAGAGCAGGCGCAAACTGTGCACGCCTTTATTCGCCAGCTTTTGGCCAAGCATGATGATGGCATTGCAGATATGACAACTGTTTTGTATGGTGGCAGTATGAATGCTAACAACGCCAGCGACTTGCTTGCGTGCGAAGATATTGATGGGGGGCTTATTGGTGGCGCCTCTTTAAAGGTGGAAGATTTTTTACAAATTTGTAAGGTAGGTTAAGAATGTCGTTTCAGGTTATTTTGGTTATTCATGTTATTTTGGCTCTGGCGCTTGTTAGTATTATTTTAATACAGCACGGTAAAGGCGCAGATGCGGGCGCAGCTTTTGGCTCTGGCGCAGCAGGCGCAGTATTTGGTGCTAGGGGTGCGCACTCATTCTTGTACAAACTCACTGCCGCACTTGCTATTGGTTTTTTTATTACTAGCCTTGTTCTGGCTTATTTGGCAACCAGTGAAACTGCAGCTCCCTCATCGACCCAGGAAAGCATCATGAGCGAAGTTACAACACTCGAGAGCGCCCTGCCAGCAACTGACACAAGCGACATACCAAGTAATTAAATCTCAAGCCCAAGTGGTGGAATTGGTAGACACGCAGCCTTGAGGGGGCTGTAGCGCGAGCTGTGAGAGTTCGAATCTCTCCTTGGGCACCACCTAATCAAACACCGCTTATTGGTGGTTTGTTGTACAATCGCGTAATTTTTGACTCAAGCAGATGAGATCAAACACAAAACAACCCTTGGTTGGCATTGGTTTAATGTTGGGGGCGATGTCAGTCATCCCAATGCTGGATGTATTGGCAAAATTACTAAGCTCTGATTATCCGGTGTTGCAAATAACGTGGGCAAGGTTTGTATTTCATACTCTTTGGCTTTTGCCACTTCTTTTTTGGAAAAAAATGCAATGGTGGCACGTGCCAAGTAGCCCATATACTCAGCTATTCCGGAGCCTTATGCTGACGTTTGCTACCCTGTTCTTTTTTGGGGCAATTCAATCCAACCCAATACCAAATGTGCTTACCATGCTGTTTGTATCTCCTTTGATTGTCGCGATTTTGGCGCCTTTTGTTTTGGGTGAGCGGTTCGATGTTGCCATTGCCATTGGTGTGCTTTTTGGTTTTGCTGGCATTGTTGTTGCCCTGCAGCCAGACTCTAAAGCCTTTCAACCCAGCCTGCTTTTGGGTTTGGGTGCGGGAGTTTGTTATGCTTTATATATTATTTCCACTCGAAAATTAAGCCTTAGTTCGCCACCATTATTAACTTTGTTTTATACAGCCTTGGTGGGCGCGATCGTTCTTAGCCCAATGGTTGTCCTTGTTTGGGAGTCGCCTGATCTGTCGGCCTGGCTACTAATGGTCTCGATGGGCCTTGTTGCCGCTATAGGCCATTTCTTGTTAATCAAAGCTTTCGAGTTCGCAACAGCATCAGAGCTTAGTCCGTTTAATTATTTTGAAATCGTGGGCGCGACCATACTAAGCTATATATTTTTTGGCTTTTTGCCAAATCAACAAGGCCTTGTTGGCCTAGTGTTGGTTATAGTTAGTGGCCTTTATGTTGCCCGGCGAACAATAAACATCAACAAGGAAAAGCCTAAAGATGTTGGCGTCATAGATGTGCCATGAGTAGTGTTGGTTAATTACAGTGGGTCAGCGCCACCTTCAGCGGTTCTTTTTTCGACAAAGGCGTTAAGCTCACTTTCAATCGCAGCATCCAGTTTTGGCTCCTCGTAGTCAGAGAGCATTTGTTTCCAAATTTTATTGGCCCGCTGAGCGGCCGTCTGAGAGCCCCCATCTTGCCAAGACTCAAAGTTACGCCAATCAGACAGCAGGGGGCTATAAAAAGCGTTTTCATAGTTTTCCATAGTTTGTTGGGCGCCAAAAAAATGGTTGGCTGGTCCAACCTCCGCAATCGTCTCAACACCCAAAGTTGAATCGTTAACTTTGACTGGCTGCATGAATGCCGTCATCATTTGAACCATTTCTGCATCTAAAATTACTTTTTCATAGGATGCACAAAGACCACCCTCTATCCATCCCAAACCGTGCTTAACCCAGTTTATCCCGCCTAATAAACAAGCCCATAAAGACATTTGCGATTCATAAACCGCCTGTTCATCTGGCGCGTTTGAGGCGTTGGCGTTGGATGCCCGCAGTGGAATGTTGTACTTTCGGGCCAACTGGCCGGAAGCTATGGTGGCCTGGGTATATTCTGGTGTACCAAAAGCTGGCGCGCCAGATTTCATGTCAACATTGGAGGTAAAGCTGCCATAAATCGCAGGCGCACCAGGTTTGACGCATTGGTGGAATGCAAGCCCCGCTAGGGCTTCGGCGTTTTGTTGCACAAGGGCGCCGGCCACAGTGATTGGCGCCATGGCGCCAGCCAAGGTAAATGGTGTGTAGATTACGGGCTGGTTTCTTAGCGCCATTTCAATTGCGCCCTCCAAGAGCGCTTTATCGTAAACCAAGGGCGAGTTGGCGTTAACAACCGTGGTTATAGAGGGCTCAACCAGTAAGGTCGCTTCGTTGATACCACGTGAGATGCGCACTATTTCAATGGCATCTTTCATGCGCTCAGCACCCAAGGCGTACCCAAAAAGAGGCTTTGTGCTGAGCCGCGCCACCGCTGACACAGCCTCAAGGTGGCGATAGCGTACATCAATGTCGCACGGCTCTACGGGGTACCCTCCGTGTGCATGAATGGCGTTAATATGCTCGCCAAGACGGATAAGGTTGCAGTAGTCCTCATAATTGCCAGAAACCCTACCCCTGTCTAGATCGGAGACATTCGGAGCACTGGATACTAGTGAGTAAATAACATGACGCCCACCCACCCTAATATCGCGGCTTTGTTGACGCCCGTGAAGGGTAAAGCTGCTCGGAGTGGTTGCAATTTTCTCCATAATAAAATCAGGATCA
Organism: uncultured Candidatus Thioglobus sp.; assembly: GCA_964653365.1. Classification (GTDB taxonomy): domain Bacteria; phylum Pseudomonadota; class Gammaproteobacteria; order PS1; family Pseudothioglobaceae; genus Pseudothioglobus. The sequence goes on along the minus strand of CAZZER010000002.1, from coordinate 43,625 downwards.
AATCGCACCCGCAGCCCATCAGCATCAACGCTTGCCCCCGCGGTCTTTAAAATCTCCACTGCTCTAGGTGACTGAATATCCATGCCGGTATCTCTTAGAACCTTTAAAGAGGCCTGATGGATTGACTCGATTTCGTCATCGGAGAAAATAGATATGGGTTGATATGGGTTTTGCACCTGTCCATATGGCGCTTGGTGATAGCTCTCAACAGCCCTTTTTTGGTGTGAACGACCCCGCCTCATATTTAGCCCCCCTTTATAACTATAGGCTGATTATAGGGAAGTTTCGCCCAAGAAAATTAAAATGAATAAAAAAATAAATTCAAGTTTTCTCTTGAAAATAATTCATCTAAGGAGAGAATTTGGTTTTGTCTAATTAGTTCAAACAGAACTGCTATTCAGGCTCATATTTGGTGCGTATAATGGCTTACACTGCCGTTATTGATCAAACCAAAAGACAATGAACTGGAGAATACACACCGAAAAAAAACTTGAAGACTTTTCTGATTTTGTTTTCGAGCACTCTAAAAAAACCATATTATTGGTATTGCTTGCTGTTGCCGGCCTTATTTCTCATTTGCCCACACTAACTATGGATACCTCAACCGAGGGTTTTCTGCATGAGTCAGACCCAATGCGTATCGGCTATGACGTCTTCAGAGATCAATTTGGTCGCGATGAAAAAGTTCTTCTGGCAATCAAAACAAGCAATATTTTTGATGCTGTATTTTTGAACAAGCTCAACAGTCTGCATAGGGCGCTAGAGGAGGGGTTGCCACATATTGAAAAGGTCAATTCTCTGATCAATGCTCGCAACACATACGGCGCTGAGGGCGAACTTATTGTAGAGCCATTAATTGATAAAACCCCTAAAACACAGAGCGACCTTGACAGTTTGAAAAAAACCGCAACTGCCAACCGATTGTTTGACAACATGCTTTATAGTGAAGACCACACTATGACTGTTATCACCATTGATACTAAAACCTATTCTGGGGCGGGGGCTGACGAGGTGTCTGAGCTAAACTTTGAGGATGAATTAGACTTTAATTTTGAAGTTGACTCTAGCGCTGAATTAGCGGCAAAGCCCTATCTGAGTGATGCTGAAAACGATGAGATTATTATTAGAGCGCAACAAATAATGGCCGATTTTGAGGCCGAAGATTTCAGAATTTTCATTACGGGTTCGGCCGCTATTTCGGGCATTTTTAAGCAGGCACTAAAGAGTGATTCTGAGACATTTATAAGCCTTATGCTGGTTATGATTATGTTTGTTTTGTTCCTGCTTTTTAGAAGACTCTCTGGTGTTTTATTGCCTCTGTGTTGTGTGGCGCTAACCCTTATATCGACCTTGGCCTTGATGGCGGCTTTTTCGACGCCCTTTACTATGGTCACCCAAATTATGCCAACCTTTTTATTGGCTGTGGTAACTGGTTCAAGTATTCACTTGTTGGCAATTTTTTACAAAGAGTATGACAAATCAGCCGATAAAAAAGCGTCACTAAAATATGCAATGGGGCATTCGGGGCTTGCTATTATTATGACCTCCTTGACCACAGCGGCTGGTCTTTGGTCGTTTTCATTTTCAGGGGTTTCGCCAGTGGCAGATCTTGGGCGTTTTGCTAGTAGCGGTGTTTTGATAGGGCTGTTGTTTACGATGATTTTGTTGCCAGCACTTATTGCCACAATTAGGGTTAAAAGCCGAGAACTGAGAGCCGATAAAGCGGGCCTTACTATAATGGACAGGGCTCTTTTAAGAATTAGTGTTATTTCCACCAGTCACCCTAAACTGATTGTTATGGTGAGCTCTGTGTTGATACTTTGCGCCATTCTTGTTGCATCTCAGCTGCGCTTTTCTCATTATCCATTGAAGTGGCTGCCAGAAGATAATTTTGCGAGAATTGCAACAGAAACAGTGGACGAGGCCCTAAAAGGCTCTTTGACGCTTGAAGTTCTTGTCGACACTCAGCAGACAAACGGTTTATACAGCCCAGCTGTTTTGAAAGCAATTGATGATAGTGCCGCGAATATTAATACAATTGCCACGGGAAGTTTGGCGGTTGGTAAATCAGTTAGTTTTGTTGATATTATCAAAGAGACCAATCGCGCACTTAATGAGAATAGGCCTGAATTCTATACCACGCCAAACGATTCAGATCTTATTGCTCAAGAGCTTTTCTTGTTTGAGAGTAGTGGAAACGAGGACTTAAAAGATTTTGTCGACGACAACTACTCTATGGCCCGCGTTATCTTGCAAGTTCCTTGGAATGACTCTCTGGAGGCCAAGGCTTTTATCGACAGGGCGCAAGTATTTTTTAATGAGAATTTAACGGGCTTGGCTGTTGTTACCTTTACCGGCATTGGCACTCTCATGACAGTTATTTTTGAGCAGGCCATCTACAGCAGCGCCATAAGCTATTTGTTGGCTTTCTCGCTCATTGCGGTACTGATGGTGTTGTTGATTGGTGACCTCAAGATTGGGCTGATTAGCATGATACCAAATTTATTGCCCATTATTTTTCTCGGCATGATTATGGTGATTTTTGAAATGCCGCTGGACATGTTTTCTATGCTCATTGGGGCAATAGCCCTGGGCTTAGCCGTAGATGACACGGTGCACTTTATGCACAACTTTCGCCGTTATGAGTTGCAATATAGTGACGTTGATAAAGCAGTTCGACTAACTCTCATGGGCACTGGTAGAGCAATTACCATAACCTCAATTGTGTTGGCATTGGGTTTTTTAGTGTTGACGTTTTCCACCATGAACAATATGTTTGACTTTGGGGTGTTAACCGCAAGCGCCATACTAGTGGCTTTGGTTGCAGATTTCTTTTTGGTGCCCGCTATTATGAAGCTGATTATTGTCGACAAGCAAGACGCATAACTGATACTAACAATAAAAAAGGGCGCCGTCGGCGCCCTTTTGCGTTCAAAAAAGAAACAGCTAGGCTTGTGCCTGTGCCATTACTTCCTCAACGAAGTTGTCTACTTTCTTTTCTATGCCTTCGCCCACTTCAAAGCGAATAAATGATTCAACATCAACGCCATTGTCTTTGACAAGCTTGCCAACCGTTGTATCTGGGTCTTTAACAAATGATTGGCCGTATAGCGTCACTTCGTTAACAAATTTTTTCATTCTACCAACAATCATTTTTTCAATGATATTGTCGGGCTTGCCACTTTCTTTAGCTTGCTCGATAAAGATAGCTTTTTCTCTCTCGACAAGCTCTGCAGGTATCTGGTCTTCGCTGACGCACTCTGGCTTAGAGGCGGCAACATGCATAGCAACATCTTTTGCTAAATCGCCGTCATTTCCAGACAACACGCTCAAGACCGCTATGCGATCACCGTGCTTGTAAGCGCCGATAATGCCATCACTAGTCTTTACCGTTTGTACGCGTCGAACTGAGATATTTTCACCAATTTTTGCAATGATATCTTCACGTGCCTTGTCAACTGTTTCGCCAGTGTCTAGGGTCTGTGTTAGGAATGACTCAATATCTGTTGGCTCATTTTTTAGCGCCAGTTCGCCCAACGTATTAACAAAGTCGATAAACGCATCGCCCTTGGCAACAAAGTCGGTTTCAGAGTTTACCTCTAAGATGATTGCTGTTTTTTTGTCTTCGCTAAGCGTTACATTAACCAGACCTTCAGATGCGATACGCCCAGCTTTTTTTGCGGCTTGAGCCGCACCAGATGCGCGCATTAAATCGATGGCCGCCTCAAGATCACCATTGGTTTCCGTTAGGGCCTTCTTGCAGTCCATCATGCCTGAGCCCGTTCTTTCTCTTAGTTCTTTAACTAAAGCTGCTGTAATTGCCATATTGTGTCTCCTGTTGTATTACGCTTCTTTGCTTTCGGCTGCAGCCTCTTCAGTGGGCGCAGTTTCTGTTTTTTCAGTCGTAGTTTTTTTTGCCGCCGCCTTTTTGGCAGTAGGCTTTGCGCTGGTTTTGGCGGTGTTTTTTGAGGTGGCAAGTGAGGCCTTTGCCTCTAGAACCGCGTTTGCAATTTCTCTTGCATAGTAGCCAATTGCTCTAATGGAGTCATCATTGCCAGCAATGACATAGTCAATACCTTCGGGGTTGTGGTTTGAATCAACAACACCAATGATTGGCAGGTTCAATGTGCGAGCTTCACGCACAGCGTTTTTCTCGTGGCCAATATCAACAACAAAAACCACGTCTGGAATGCCGCCTAAATCTTTAATGCCACCTAGACTGCGCTCAAGCTTTTCCATTTCTCTTGACATCATCAAGGCTTCTTTTTTGCTAAATTGAGCAAAGTTTTCTTCTGCTAGAAACTCAAGGTCTTTGAGGCGCTTGATTGATGCTTTAATGGTTTTGTAGTTGGTCATCATGCCGCCCAACCAACGATGGTTGACATACGGCATACCGCACCTGATAGCCTCTTCTTTGATGATGTCACTTGCGGCTCTTTTTGTGCCAACAAAAAGAATTGAACCACCTGCGGCAGCGGTTTTGCTGGCAAAGTTCAATACGTCATTGAACTGGGGCAGGGTTTTTTCTAGATTAATAATGTGAACACCGTTGCGTGTTCCATAGATGAATGGCTCCATTTTCGGATGCCAAAAACGGCTACGGTGACCAAAGTGAACACCGGCCTCTAACATTTTCTTCATTGACGCTTTCGCCATATTTTTCTCCTGGGTTCAAGAGGTCTTTTGACCCCCTCTTCCACATTGCCTAACAACCAACCCCTTTGCTACAAAAGGGCACCCTGATTGTTATTGGGGCTCCGTGTGATACATTAAGTTGACCAGCATTGACACCCGTCATTGCTGGCGTTGTTTTTTAGCAAAACCAAAGGACGGTTGTTGCTAAAAGCCGAGTATTATCCCATATTTTTGGGCCGATGGCAAAGAATGAAAAAATACCAGATTTGGGCGCTACGCTTTGGCTAGCTCAGCGCGCATTGCGTCGATAGTTGTCTTGTAGTCGGGCGTGTTAAAAATGGCGGAGCCTGCAACAAAGGTGTCTGCGCCGGCTTTGGCGATTTCTTGGATATTGTTAACTTTAACCCCGCCGTCGATTTCGAGCCTGATGTTTAGGCCGCTATCATCAATCATTTTTCGGACCAGCTTTAACTTTTCTAACGAAGAAGATATAAATGATTGGCCGCCAAAGCCTGGGTTGACAGACATTAGCAACACCATGTCAAGGTGTTCTAGGGTGTGCTCAAGGTGGCTAAGCGACGTGGCTGGATTGAAAACAAGGCCTGCTTTACACCCCTGTTCTTTAATCAGCCCAATCGTGCGGTCTATGTGCTCTGTGGCTTCCGGGTGAAAAGTAATGAAGCTCGCCCCTGCTTTGGCAAAGTCAGGAATAATTCGATCCACGGGTTTGACCATTAGGTGCACATCAATTGGTGCTGTTACTCCGTGACTTCTGAGTGCATCGCACACCAAAGGACCAATGGTAAGGTTTGGGACGTAATGGTTGTCCATAACGTCAAAGTGAACAATATCTGCGCCCGAAGCTATCACGGTATCAACTTCGTCGCCAAGTTTGGCAAAGTTGGCTGCCAAGATAGAGGGTGCAATGTAGTTTGGTTGTTTCATATTAGCCCCCTTCTTTTATTAACGTGTTAATGGATGGTTAGTAAACATTGGCCTGTCATTTCCCCAGGGCTTTCAAGGCTCATCAATTTAAGCAAACTAGGTGCCAACCCAGCCAAAGAGCCAACATTGTGATCAGCCAAAGTGACCTTGCGCTCGCCAACATAAATCAATGGCACTGGATTGCTGGTATGGGCGGTGTGCGTTTTCTTAGTTTTTGGGTTGACCATTTGCTCGGCGTTACCATGATCGGCGGTAATGAGCATTTCTGCGCCGGTTTTTTGGCAGGCCCTGTGAACCCTGCCTAAGCAGGCGTCGACCGCTTCAACTGCACTTATTGCCGCGGCAAGTTTGCCGCTATGGCCGACCATATCAGTATTGGCATAATTGCAAATAATCAAGTCATACTTGCCAGACTCAATCGCCTCAACCAGAGCGTCGGTTAGTTCTGGGGCGCTCATTTCGGGCTTGAGGTCGTAAGTGGCAACGTCTGGCGATTGAATTAAGCGTCTATCTTCTCCCTCAAGTGGCGCCTCAACGCCTCCGTTAAAGAAAAAGGTTACGTGAGCATATTTTTCGGTTTCAGCTATTCGTAGTTGGTTCATGCCCAAATCTGATACGTAACTACCCAGCGTATTGTTTATTGCTTGAGGGGGGTAGGCGCAAGGTAGATTAAACTCCTCTTTGTATTCGGTTAAGCAAACAAAATGTATTGGTGAGTATGTTTCACGTGAAAAACTTGAAAAATTGACATCGGTGAGTGCTTGGGTTAGTTCGCGCGCACGATCGGCACGAAAATTCATAAAGATAACCGCATCACCTTCGTTGATTGTTGCGGCCTTGCCAACGGTGGTCGGCTTAATAAACTCGTCGGTTTCACCGCGTGCATAGGCTTGTTCGATAGCTGTGGTAGCGGTGTTAGCGCTAAACTCGCTCTTTCCATTGACAAGAAGGTCGTATGCTTTGGCAACCCTGTCCCAGCGGTTATCTCTGTCCATAGAGTAAAAACGACCAACTACTGAGGCTATTCGGCCCTTGCCAAGTTTGGCAATTTTTGCCTCTAGCTCGGCAACGAATGTATTGGCGCTGTTTGGCGGCGTGTCTCTGCCGTCAGTAAAGATGTGAAGAAAAATATCATGACAGCCTTTTTGGCTTGCCATCTCAAGCATTGCCAAAATCTGACCATGGTGAGAGTGTACGCCGCCATCAGATAGCTGCCCCAAAATGTGAACGGCTTTGCCGTTGTCATTGGCGGCATTTATAGCTGAACAGAGGGCCTTGTTGTTGGCAAAAGCGCCAGAATCAATTTCGTTTTGTATGAGTGTATAGTTCTGCTCAATGATTCGCCCAGAGCCAATAGTTAGGTGGCCAACTTCGGAATTGCCCATTTGCCCATCTGGTAGCCCCACGCTGGCCCCAGAAGTGCCAATCAAAGTGTGTGGATATTTTTTTCTAAAGCCGTCTAAAACGGGTGTATTTGCAAGCGCTATTGCATTGTTTTCGCTCTCTTCTGAGTGGCCCCAGCCATCAAGAATGATGAGTAATTTTGTTTGTTTCATTTTGTGCGCACGGTTTGATTAAACATTAAATAAAAAGTGAACTACATCGCCATCATTAACAATGTAATCTTTGCCTTCAGAGCGCAACTTGCCAGCGTCCTTTGCCCCTTTCTCGCCCCCGCACTCAAGAAAGTCGTTAAAAGCCACGGTTTCCGCTCTAATAAAGCCTTTTTCAAAGTCACCATGAATTTTACCAGCCGCAACAGGCGCGCTGTCACCAATGTTGATTGTCCAAGCTCTAACCTCTTTAACGCCAGCAGTAAAATAGGTTTGCAAACCAAGCAGTTTGTAACCAGAGTGAATTAAGCGGTCTAGTCCAGATTCAGCTTGCCCCATTTCTTCTAAAAAAGTTTGTTTGTCTTCTTCATCTAGTTCGGCAATTTCTGCCTCAATGTCAGCACAAATACTGACAACTTGGCTACCTTCATCGCTGGCAAAGCTCTCAACATGGTTTAAGTGCGGGTTGTTTTCAAAGCCATCTTCGCTAACGTTTGCAACGTAAAGTACGGGCTTAGAGGTTAGAAGTTGTAAGCTTTTAAGAAGTTTGGCCTCGTCATCATTAAACGCCAATGATCTAACCGGGCAACCCTCTTCCAGTGCGGGCATGATCTTTTCGAGCAAACTTTTAAGTGGCAACCCTTCTTTTTGCCCAGCTTTGGAATTTTTCAGGGCCTTTTGATACATCTTTTCTGCAGTTAGCATGTCAGCTAATGCGAGCTCTGTGTTGATGATTTCAATGTCGTCAAGTGGGGAAATTTTGCCGGCAACATGGACAATATCTTCGTTTTCAAAACAGCGAACAACGTGCAGAATTGCATCCGTTTCACGGATATTAGAGAGAAACTGGTTGCCAAGGCCTTCGCCCTTTGAGGCGCCCTCTACCAAGCCTGCAATATCCACAAACTCCATTGTGGTTGGCAAGATTTTCTCAGGAGAAACGATATCCGCTAACTGATTTAGACGAATGTCGTTAACAGGCACAATGCCAACATTCGGCTCGATTGTGCAAAAAGGATAGTTGGCAGAATCAATGCCTGCCTTGGTTAGCGCATTAAAAAGCGTAGATTTGCCGACGTTTGGCAAGCCTACAATGCCACATTTAAATCCCATTTTGTTCTCCTTGTGCTGTATGCAGCTGTTTCATGGCTTCTTCAAATTTGCCTTCGACCAGTTGGCCCACTATGCTGATGGCATCGGTCATGCTTCTTTCGATCAGGGTTAGCTCTTTTGTGCTTGCCGGACTTAGGACAAAGCTAACCACCTGATTTTTGGCGCCTGGGTGACCAATGCCAATGCGCAGGCGGTAGAATTCTTTGCTATCCAGTGCTTTTATTGTATCTCTTAGACCGTTGTGACCACCATGGCCACCCCCTTTTTTTAATTTAACTGCGCCTGGGCTTAGGTCGAGCTCATCGTGTACGACCAATATTTCTTCAGCCTCGATGTTGAAGTAATTGGCCAAAGCATGAATGGCTTGGCCAGAACAATTCATAAATGTTTGGGGTTTTAATAGGCGTACTTTTCTATTGCCCAGCATGGCCTCGCTGGTTTCGCCATAATATTTTGATTGTTTGCTGAAGGCGGTTGCGCTTGCTTGCTGCGCTAACGCCTCAACAAACCAGAAGCCAGCATTGTGGCGATGTGCCTGATAGTCTTTCCCCGGGTTTCCAAGGCCAACAATCAGTTTAATTGCCACAATGCTTATGCGTGCTTATTAAGCCAAAAGACTGGCCAGATTAAGCCTCGCTGTCTCCGTCTTCAGAGGCTTCTTCGCCGCCTTCAGAGTCTTCAGCGTCTGGCGCTACTGGCGCTTCAGAGAAGTCCTCCTCCTCTTCTTCGATAACTCTCGCTTCAGAAACAGAAACAACAGTTTGGTCGTGCGCTTCAACATCATCGTGCTGTAGGGCCGTAATTGTTACACCTTCAGGCAAAACAAGGCCGGTAAGGCTTATGTGGTCGCCAATCGCAAGACCACTCACGTCGACGTCAATACCGTGAGGCATGTCTTTAGGTAGGCACGAAATTTCGATGGCAACAACAAACTGATTCAGTAGGGCGCCAACACGTAGTGCCTCGTTGTCTTCTTCGCCGATAAAGTGTAGCGGCGTTGTTGTAACAATTGCATGCTTCGCGTCAACACGCAAAAAGTCAATGTGGTTAATTGTGTTTTTGGCTGGATGGCGCTGCAAGTCTTTAATAATAACAGACTCTTTGCTTTTGCCAACAACCAAGTCTAGAACCGAAGTAAAAGAGTCTTCGTTTTCTAGCAAGTGGGTAATTTCATGAAAGTCAACAGTTATCATTGTTGGGGCGTTTTTGCCGCCATAAATAATTCCTGGAACCTTTTCTTCTTTACGCAGGCGGCGGCTCGCACCTTTCCCCTGATCTTCACGCACAACGGCGTTTACAGTAATACTCATTTTGAGTTCTCCATTAAATGAAAAAACATCACAGTGTGATGCAGCTTTAATCTGCTTTGCGACCAAGCAGACTGGAGGGTAATTTTACCCGAAAAAGAAAGACTTGCAATCGTTATGTAAGAATTTGCTTTAGCGTGATTTAAGCCAAAATATAGCGCCCATCAGTGCACTGGTGCCGGCATATAGCCACAATGACTGGGTGATGAGAATGCCACTAAAAATAACCAGCGAGCCAGCAGCAATAACGCCCGCTTGTTTGGCGGCGTTTTCCCTCAATTGTTTGACAATAATGTCGGTTTGTCGTTTGGCGGCTTTCTGCTGGTCTGCGCCCTTTTCTAGTTGCTTTAAAGCTTTGATTGCAAGCATAGGTAGCTGTGGCAGCTCTGCAATTAGCTCGGGCAGCTGTTCAGAGATTTGCTTGACCGAGCCCTTTAGGCTATATTTGTCTTTGACAAGTTTTTCTAGGAAAGGTTTTGCTGTTGCCCACAAGTCAAGGTCTGGGTAGAGTGTGCGCCCTAAGCCCTCAATATTCAGAAGCGTTTTGTCCAACAACAAAAGCTGTGGTTGAATGGAAATGTTAAAGCGCCGCGCCTCTTTAAACAGACTTAATAACACCAAGCCAAAAGATATTTCGCTTAGCGGTTTTTGAAAGATGGGCTCACAAACACTACGAATGGCGTTTTCAAACTCTAGAATGCTGGTGCCTTCTGGCACCCAGCCAGACTCGAGATGCACTTCGGCAACGCGTTTGTAGTCTTGATTAAAAAATGCCAAAAAGTTTTGCGCTAAGTAGTATTGATCTTCCTCGCTAAGGGTGCCCATAATACCAAAATCAACACCAATGTACTGTTCGCCTTTTCCGACAAAAATATTGCCGGGATGCATGTCTGCATGAAAAAAATTATGCTCAAATACTTGAGTAAAGAAAATCACTACACCGTTCTCGGCCAGTATTTTAAGGTCGACACCACTACCTTTTAAGGCTTCAACATCACTTATAGGCGTGCCATAAATACGCTCTATTACCAAAACATTTGAGCGACACAAGTCCCAATTTACTTTGGGCACGTAGAGTAAGTCTGAGTCGGAAAAGTTTTTGCGTAGCAAGGACGCGTTTGCCGCCTCTGCCATCATATTGAGCTCGTTGTATATGATGCTTTCAAACTCACTCACAGCCTCAATAGGGCACAGTCTTTTGCCATCTGGATGCTTTTCTGCCAATGCTGCAAAAGCGTATAAAAGCCTTAAGTCGCGTTTGATTTTCTTTTTTATGCCTGGACGCACCACCTTGACAATTATTTCATCCCCATCCAGACTAACAGCGCTGTGAACCTGGGCAATTGATGCTGATGCAAGTGGTTCGTCGTCAAATGAGGAGAAGAGCTCTTTGACACTTTCCCCTAGGGCTGCTTCAATGATAGCTTTAGATTCTGCTGCTGGAAAGGGCGGGCAGTTATCCTGCAATTTAGCAAGCTCGTCGCCTATATCATCAGGCAACAGGTCGCGACGGGTAGATAAGGTTTGCCCAAATTTAATAAAAATAGGGCCAAGATCTTCGAGTGCTCTGCGGATGCGTTCACCTCGAGAGAGCCTGCTAGAGGGAAGATAGTGCCACGGTGTTAGGTAAACCAGTGGTTTAAAGCTTTTTAATAAAGGCGTTGAAAGAATCAAGTTGTCAAGCCGATAACGAATAAGCACCCGAGAGATGTTGATAAAGCGAAGCAGGCTTCTCATCTACTTTGCCCCGCTATCAAAAAATCGTGAGCGGGACGGCGCAACAAGCAAAGCAGAAAGATCGTCTTTGAGTGTTTCAAACACGCCAAATGTGGCGCTGTTGGATCTTTTTTTGGTAAAGCGCAATGCTCTGCCCAATTGGTGAGCAATAATGTCGCCCGTATGTTGGGCTATAAGTTCTTCAATGTCAATTGAGGCTTCGGAAAAAAGGTCGGACAGCGCTTGAGCAGTCTTTACATTGCCAACAATCTCCACCGCTTCGTCGTCGAGCAAATGTTTGAAGGATTTACCTTGGAATAATGACAAAAACACAGATTTGCTCACCCTGATGTCAACATCTGGGCTCTGTTGCTGCGCTTCAAGCGCATAAATTCGGGCGTTGATACAAACAAAGTACAGACTTAAATCAAGCTCTAATACATGCAGGGCAATGGTGTTGCCCTCAAGACTGCCAAGTTTAATCGAATCATTGGCGATTAATGAATTGAGTGTTTTTTCAAGGACGAGGCGAAGCATTTTTAAGCCTTGATGGCCTTGTGCAAAGCAACAATACCACCAGAAAGGTTGTGATATTCACAAAATGCAAAACCAGCGTCCATCGCCATTTGTTTTAAGGTTTCTTGGTCAGGATGTTTGCGAATAGATTCTGCAAGGTATTGATAGCTGTCCTCGTCGTTGGCTATCAAACCGCCAAGTTTTGGCATAACACTGAACGAGTAAAAATCGTATAGCTTTTCGAGCATCGCGTTATCGACTTTAGAGAACTCAAGGATTAGCAAGCAGCCGCCCTTTTTTAAAACACGATGCATTTGCGCCAGTGCCGCATCCTTGTTAGTGACATTTCTCAAACCAAAGGCAATGCTGACGCAATCAAAGGTGTTGTCTTCAAAGGGCAGCGATTCGGCGTTGGCTTGTACAAATTCGATATCGACAAGCCCACGATCAATCAAGTTTTTTCGGCCCTGCTCAAGCATTGCGCCATTGATGTCTGAAAGAATTACCCGGCCCGTGTCGCCGACCTTTTCTCTAAATTTGATGGCCAAGTCGCCTGTGCCTCCGGCAATATCGAGCACTTTGTCGCCCATACCAACACCACTGAGCCCAATGGTGTATCTTTTCCACAGACGATGCGCGCCAAACGATAGTACGTCATTCATCAGGTCGTAGTTACTAGCCACCGAATCAAAGACGCCCTTAACCAGGCCTTGCTTGTCAGCGGCGTCTACTTGTTGAAAGCCAAAGTGCGTGGCTCTGCCCATAGTTAGCTTGTTGGGTAGTCTCTAAAGTCGTGACCAGTGTATATTTGTGTAGGCCTAAAGATACGGTTGTTTGACACTTGTTCGTGCCAGTGCGCCGCCCAACCAGATGAACGCGCCATAGCAAAAATAGGCGTAAAGTGTTCAGGGGTGAAATTAAAGACTTCTGAATAGAGTACGCCCGAGTAAAAATCAACATTCGGATACACGCCTTTATGGCTTAACAACTCTTCACAGATAGACTCAACCTCAAGAGCCGTCTCAAACCGCTTAGAAAGCTGTAATCCTGTCTTGGCAACATAATCTTTAATCATTTTTTCTAAAATGGTAGCTCTTGGGTCTTTGGTGCTGTATTCGCGATGTCCCATACCCCAAATAACCTGCTTGTTCTTAAGGCGACCTTCAATCCAGGGCCTTGCGTTTTCAGGAGAGCCGATTTCGTCTAACATTTTTAGCACGCTTTCGTTTGCGCCACCATGTAATGGGCCGGCTAATGTTCCGACCGCAGCTGAAATAGATGAAAACGGATTGGCCAAGCTAGAAGCGGTAACCATCGTAGAGAAGGTAGAGGCGTTAATGGTGTGCTCTGCGTGAAGAATCAAACAAATGTCAAAAAGCTTAACAAGGTCTGGGCTTGCTTCTTCGCCAAAACACATATACATGAAGTTCTCAGCGTAGTCGAGATCGTTCGCTGGCGGTATTGGGTCGTAGCCGCGCGAAATGCGTGTCCACATAGCCACCAATGTGCTCATACTAGAAACGATTTTCACTAGTGCGTTTTGGGTATAGGCAGAGTCTGGCTGGCTGGCGCCTGCATCTGGATAGAAAGTTGCCATAGCAGCAATAGCGGTTTGCAATACGTCCATCGGATGGCCACTAGAAGGTAGAGACCAAAGAAGCGCGCGAATGTTACGCTTTACTTCGTATTTTTTTTGTAACAAGTGCTTAAATTCTGCTAATTGCTTAGCATTGGGTAGCTCGCCATGTTGCAAGAGTAGCGCAGTTTCTTCAAAAGTTGAGTGTTCGCATAGGTCTTGGATTGAGTAGCCTCGGTAAGCCAAGATGCCGTTGGGGCCATCAATCGAAGAAATGGCCGATTCTGTTGCTGGTACATTGGCCAGTCCTGGTATGTAATCTATCATGTGTACTCCTGTTTAAATAGAAAACGAAGATCCACAGCCACAAGTTGTCTTAGCATTAGGATTGCTGATGACAAAACGCGCGCCTTGCAAATCTTCCAAATAATTGACAGTTGAGCCAACAAGGTATTGGTAGCTCATTGGGTCAATAACCAGTTGCACTCCCTGGTTTGTGACACTGCTGTCTCCTTCTTTGATTTTTTCATCAAAGGTAAAGCCGTAAGAAAACCCCGAGCAACCACCGCCAGTGATATACACCCGTAGCCTAAGACCCGGGTTTTTTTCTTCTTTGATCAGCTGTGCAACACGATTAGCAGCACTGTCGCTAAAAGTTATTTCAGCTTCATCAATAATCTCTTCAGCATTCATTTTACATTATGGTAATAAGCCTATTTGCAATAAGCCACTGTTTTCTTCAATTCCAAACATTAAATTCATATTGTGAATTGCTTGACCCGCCGCACCTTTAACCAAATTATCAATAACGGACATGATAACAAGCTTGTTGCTGTGCTTCACATACTGTATGCCAATTTGGCAATAGTTGGATGACCTTACTGAGCGTGTTTCTGGATAAACGCCTGCATCGAGTATTGTAACAAATTCTTCATTTGCGTAGGCTTTTTCAAAATACGGTCTTACATCAATAGTGTTGTCGAGCAGGTCTACGTATATCGTTGCCTCAATGCCACGAATCATTGGCAGCAAATGAGGTACAAACGTCAGTCCCACAGGCTCTCCTGCCATCAGTGCCAGTTCTTGTTTGATCTCCGGCAAGTGGCGGTGGCCGCTGACACCATAAGCCTTGAATGACTCAGTAACTTCGCAAAACAAAGTGGCCTGATTGGCTCCACGGCCGGCGCCGCTGGTTCCGGACTTACAGTCAGCAATAATGTTAGAACAATCAATAAGATTGTTTTCCAATAACGGCTTTAAAGCCAACAAGACGGCAGTTGGATAACAGCCAGGGTTGGCTACCAAGCTTGCCTTGCTAACGGCCTCTCTACGAACTTCTGGCAGCCCATAAACAGCTTGGGCGAGGAGTTCGGGTTGAGTGTGTTCCATGCTGTACCAGTCCGACCAGTTTTTGGCGTCATCAATGCGGAAATCGGCACCAAGGTCAACAACCTTAATTCCCTTGTCAATAAATGCGCCAGCACCCTCCATGGCAACACCATGTGGTGTGGCAAAGAAAACAATGTCGCATGTATTCAGAATATCATCGGTGGGTAGCGAATACACTAAATCAGACATGCCTATTAGACTAGGAAATACCTCCCCAACTTTTTTGCCGCTTAAGCCTCGTGAGCTTATCGCAACCACCTCCGCCTCTGGGTGTGTATGTAACAAGCGAATGAGTTCAACGCCTGTATACCCAGAGCCCCCAATAATACCAACCTTAATCGTCATCAGTGGGAGTCTCCTAGTTTTTTCTCAAGGTAGTGGATGTTCATGCCGCCTTTGCAAAAAATAGCGTCCTCCATTATTTTCCTTTGCAGGGGCATATTGGTTTTAATGCCGTCAATTACCATTTCATCGAGAGCGCTTTTCATTTTCATGATGGCCTCATCTCGAGAGTCTGCAAAAGTGATGAGCTTTCCAATCATTGAATCATAATGCGGCGGCACACGATAGCCGTTATAAATGTGTGAGTCTACTCGCACGCCAAGCCCACCAGCAGTATGGTATTGGGTAATCGTGCCGGGCGAGGGCATAAAGTTATAAGGGTCTTCAGCATTTATGCGACATTCAATAGAGTGCCCTTTGATTTGTACATCTTTTTGCTCAAATGAAAGCTTGTCACCGCCAGCGATAAGTATTTGTTCGCGAACAATATCAACGTTGGTAATCATTTCGGTGACTGGATGCTCAACTTGTACACGTGTGTTCATTTCAATAAAGTAGAATTCGTCATTTTCAAACAAAAACTCAAAGGTGCCAGCACCTCGGTAATTGATGACCTTACAGGCCTCTGCACAGACGCTACCAATTTTGTTTCTCAGTTTTTCACTGATGCCTGGAGCGGGCGCCTCTTCTACAACTTTTTGGTGGCGACGTTGCATTGAGCAGTCACGCTCGCCCAGATGAACAGCGTTACCATGTTGATCAGCGAGAACTTGTATCTCCACGTGTCTTGGGGTTGTTAAGAATTTTTCCATATAGACTTCGCCGTTGCCAAAAAAGCTTAACGCCTCTGTCTTTGTTAATTCAATTGAGCTGATCAGGTCTTCTTCCCTCTCAACAACGCGCATGCCGCGACCCCCACCCCCACCAGAGGCTTTAATGATGATAGGGAAACCAATTTTGTTGGCAAGACGAATGTTTTCAGCTTCGTCTTCTCCAAGGGCACCATCAGAGCCGGGGACACAGGGAACGCCAGATTCTTGCATTGCCTCAATAGCAGCAACTTTGTCACCCATAACGCGGATGTTTTCAGCTCTTGGGCCGATAAATATAAATCCAGTTTCTTCAACTTGTTCGGCAAAATCTGCACTTTCCGACAAAAAACCATAGCCCGGATGAATTGCATCAGCATGCGTGACTTCAGCGGCACTGAGAATAGCCGGAATATTTAAATAGCTCTGTGCTGAAGGGTGTGGGCCAATGCACACAGCTTCGTCAGCGAGCCGCACATGTTTTAAGTCCTTGTCTGCCGTTGAATATACCGCGACTGTTTGGATCCCAAGCTCTTTGCAGGCTCGCAAAATTCTTAGTGCAATCTCGCCTCGGTTTGCAATCAGTACTTTTTTTATCGAACTCATTGGATTACAACAAGTGTTTGGCCAAATTCGACAGCATCGCCATCACTGACAAGGATTTCAACAACGGTTCCTGATTGGTCTGCTTCGATTTGGTTCATAATTTTCATTGCTTCAATAATGCAAACAGTATCTCCTTGGTTGACGTGTTGCCCCACTGTGACAAATGGCTTAGCATTTGGTGAAGGCGCGGAATAGAATGTACCCACCATAGGCGAATTAATTGGATGGCCGTTAACCACAGGCTCAGAGGACTCGGCAGTCGCACTGGGTGCAGCAGCAGGGGCAGTAATTGGCGCCGCCATCATTGGTGCGGGCGCCATCACTGGCGGCGAATCCCCAAATCTAGAAATTCGGACTGACTCTTCGCCTTCTTTTATTTCAATTTCTGCCATGCCAGACTGTTCTAGCAGCTCCATTAGTTTTTTTACTTTTCTAATATCCATTATTACTCCTTTAGTTTGAGGCCCAACAAAATTAGTTTGAGCCTATGTGTTTGATTGCCGCACTTAGTGCAAATTCGTAGCCTTGTGCGCCCAACCCAGAAATGACGCCAACGGCGACATCTGAAAAATAGGATTTTTTACGAAAGTCTTCTCTTTTGTAAACATTAGAAAGGTGAACTTCGCAAAAAGGTATATCTACCGCTAATAGCGCATCTCTCAAAGCAACCGAGGTGTGCGTAAAAGCAGCAGGGTTGATAATTATATACTTGGTGTTGTCTTTGTGTGCTTGATGAATTCTTTCAATGAGACTGGCTTCCGCGTTGTCTTGATAATGGTCGAAGCTCAGGTCGGCCTCTGAACTCAATGCCTCTAGCTTGCCAACAATGTCATCAAGGGTGTCTGCTCCATAATGGCCAGGCTCTCTTATGCCCAATAGGTTTAGATTTGGGCCGTTCAGTAAAAGAATGTCAGACATTGAATAATTGTTTATCAAATAAAATGAATTTTAACATCTATTTAGACACAGTTAGCATACATTTCACAGATTATCAAAGCAAATGCCTAGGGCGGATTAAAGAGAGTTGAGGCGTTCTAGAAACTGTTTGGCGTCGACTTCACCGATGATTCTCAGTTCTCTTTGTTCTTTGCCGTTAACAAAAAACAACACTGCAGGCGGCCCAGCAATATTAAACCTAGCCATAAGTGCCTGATTATAGGCATTATTGTCAGTAACGTCAGCTGTTAGGTTGGTTGATTCAGTAAGTTCGTTAACAACACTAGGGTTTGAAAAAACTGTTCGTTCTAGTTTTTTACACGAGACACACCAGTCTGCATAAAACTTAAGCAGTAGCAATTGGCCAGGTTTATCCGTTTCTGCAATCGCCAAATCAAGCTGTGCGTTGCTTTTAAGCGTGTCAAACTTAACCCCGATTGGGGCTGAGGTGTTTGTTTCGAAGCTCAAGCCAGCTAGTGGGCTCACCAAGTCACCACCCCCTCTTGCGACCAACAACCATAGAAACAGACCATAGGCAAAAACCAGCAAACTTGCGCCCTTAAATACTCTCTTCCAGGCGTCTTTGGTTGCGGTGAGGCCACTAAATGCACCGAGCCCAATAGGGGCGATGGTTAGTAAACTGGCCCAAAGGGCTAGCGAGATCAGTGGTGGAATAATTCTATCTAGCAGGTAAAGCGCAACTGCTAACATCAGCACGCCAAAAACGTGATTCACCTTCGTCATCCATGGTCCCGCTTTTGGTAGGGCATTAACTCCCCAGCCACAAATGACAATTAGGGGGGCGCCCATACCAAGCCCCATAGCAAAAAGTGCCATTGCGCCCCTTGTGGCGCTACCTTCGGCAATGACATAGCTCAGCGCTGTTGCTAAAAATGGCGTAACACAGGGTCCAACAATAAGGGCCGAGAGAAAGCCCATGATGGCTACACCCAAAAACCCCCCGCCGTTTTGCTTATTACTGAGTTGAGTGATTTTGTTTTGCAAGTTTTTGGGCAGTTGAATAGCGTAGTAGCCAAACATTGAAAACGCCAAAACAACAAATATAAGGCTAAAAACAACCAAAACCCAAGGGGTTTGTAGCAAGGCTTGTAGGTTTACACCAGCGCCGAAGTATCCCGCAGTTGCGCCAAAAAGTGCGTAAGCGAGCGACATAGAGACAACAAAAACAAGTGCCATTAGTACAGATTTTGCTGCGCCAGGCGATTCTTTTTGTCCAATTATTATGCCGGATAGTATTGGCACCATTGGGTAAACACACGGCGTGTAGGATAGGGCGAGGCCGGCAAGAAATGCGCCGATAAGAAGGGCAAGCCCGCCCTTTTGAAACAAGGCCTTGGCGGTCATCTCTTCGTTGCTTAATTGTTCAGGCGACGCTACAACACCACTATCTGGGTTTATTAATTGCTCAATGTTTGGCAGTTGAATGGTGTGGCTCGCCTCTTGAGGTGGATAGCAAACGCCACCCTTCCAACAGCCCTGATAGGTTAAACTCAGTTTTATATTTTTGCTACTGATGTTTTCAAGGTTAACAACAACCTCAATGGGGCGGTCATAAATGCTGACCTCTCCAAAAAACTCATCGGTTCTGACACTGGCTGGCGGATAAAGGATGCTTGCTATCGTAGCGCCATCAGCAGTGATTGCGAATTTATCCTTGTAGAGATAATAGTCTTTCTGAACTAACCAACGAATGCTAATAGTGGTAGGGTCAATAGCAACAGCGTCGAGGCTAAACGCCTTGTTGGCGGGTAGCGGATTGTCATCTTGCAAAAGGCCAGCCTGGGCAAAAGTGCTTAATAACAGTAGCAATAAAAACGTCAGAAGGCGCTTCATAATTAATCGTTAGTCTTGAGTGAGCTAATTATAGTATGAACGGCTCTATACTCGACCTCTTTGTCCGCCAATATTGGGCTTTTTATATAAAATCCAGTTATGATAATTAACGCTCTTTTCCGCCCCCCATTAACAACACCTTGATAATGAGTTTATTGAAGTTTCTATGTCCTCAATCCCCCTAAGTATACGTCTTGCCCCATGGTTGTTTGTTTGGATATGGAGTACCGGCTTCTTAGCGGCAAAGTACGGTCTTCCTTACGCCGAACCCTTTACACTCTTGGTTTATCGTTTTATCTTTACTTTGCTGGTTTTATTGCCCATTATTGTTTTTCAGAGGCGAGCTTGGCCCAGGTCGCAAAGCGAAATTTTGCATTTAATGGTGGCAGGCGTGTTGATTCACGGGGTTTACCTTGGGGGTGTATTTCAGGCCATTGAATGGGGCATGCCGGCAGGGCTTAGTGCAATGATTATTGGGCTTCAGCCGCTTTGTATGGCGCTAATTGCAGGCAGAATGCTACGAGAAGGTATTAGCAAGAGGCAGTGGACGGGCCTCGGCCTCGGCCTTGTTGGGCTGTACTTTATCTTGTTTGAGCGTTTTGACTTTACTGCAGAGGTCATATTATCAGACTTCCCTGTCTGGGCTCTTGTTGTAATAGCCTTGTCTCTGTTGGGCATTTCATTGGGCACTGTTTATCAAAAGCGCTATTGCGGCAATATGGATTTAATAACAGGCACCTGGATACAGTACTTCAGTGCCCTCTTGGTTTGCCTGCCAGTTGCAGGTCTTTTTGAGCAGGGTGTTGTTGATTGGACGCTGCCATTTGTTGCCACACTAGCTTGGCAGGTTTTGGGGCTTTCTATCGGTGCCATTCTGCTGTTAATGGCAATGATTAGTAAAGACGCCTCCGTACGAGTTGGAAGTTATTTCTATCTGGTGTCGCCACTTGTAGCGTTGCAAGCTTGGTATTTGTTTGGCGAAACCTTGGGGTTTGCATCGGGGCTTGGCGTGGCACTTATAGTCTTCGGAGTTGGTTTGGCAAAGTCAAAATCGCAAGCTCAGAAGTTAAGATTATAGTTCACCCGCCTCTTCTAATACCGTACGCGCAATTCTAAAGCACTCAACACCTTGGGGTACGCCGCAATAAATAGAAATAGCATGGATGATTGCACGCAATTCATCTTTAGTTACACCATTTGTTAGTGCACCCTTACAGTGTAACTCCCATTCATGCATTTTTCCAAGGGCTGCGATCATGGTGAGATTCATCATAGAGCGAGTTTTTTCATTAATGGTGTCATCACCCCAGCCAAAACCCCAGCACCATTCGGTCATTTGCTCTTGAAAGGGGCGGTTAAAGTCGTCTGCAGCTGCAAGGTTTTTGTTGACATAGTCCTCACCCAGCGTAGCTCTACGCTTTTCTAGACCAAGTTCAAATAGTTTTTTGTCCATAATAGTTCCTCAATATAAATGTTAGTTATCGCACCACAAAAGGATTGGCCATCGGCTCCGTTGATGTGTTGATCCAAGTTGTTTTTGTGCGTGTGTATTCGTGAATCGCATCAATGCCGGCTTCCCTGCTACCACCACTATTTTTAAAGCCACCGAAGGGGGAAATTGGTGAAATAGCTCTATAGGTATTAACCCAAACAATACCTGAGCGAATTTTTTGCGAAACACGATGTGCCCTTGCTACATTCTGGGTAAATACACCGGCACCAAGGCCAAATTCAGAGTCATTAGCCATTTGGATGGCCTCTTCTTCCGTGTCGAAAGGAATTACGCTCATTACTGGCGCAAAAAACTCAGTGCGCGTGCACTCGATGCTTTGGTTTGGGCAGGACAACAAAGTGGGTTCAAAATAGTTGCCGTCAGGCAAGTTTTTTGGTTTGTTGCCACCAAAAACAAGCTCGGCGCCTTGTTTGACTGAAGACGTAATTACATTGTAGGCACGTTCTACTTGAAGCTCTGTGGCTAAAGGTCCTACCTGGGTTTTGTTGTCAAGAGGGTCGCCCACAACAATGTCCTTGGCACGATCAGCAATTCTGGAAACTATCTCTGCATAAATTGATTGTTGAACAAAGACACGAGAGCCAGCGACGCAACTCTGACCAGAGGCACCAAAATTGCCAGCGATAGCACCGTTAACTGCGCCCTCAATATCACAGTCATCAAAAATTAGCATCGGTGATTTGCCGCCAAGCTCTAGGCTGACATGGGCAAAATTTTCAGCTGTGTTGCGAATAATATGTTGCGCCACCTCGCAGCCACCGGTAAAGGCTACTTTTGCCACTTGTGGGTGAGAACTTATAACCCGGCCACAAGGGTCGCCAAAGCCAGTTATAACATTAACCACACCCGGGGGAAAGCCGGCTTGATGCACCAGTTCAGCAAACTTAAATAAGGCAGCAGGGGCTTGTTCAGAAGCCTTAACAACAACTGTGTTTCCAGCCGCAAGTGCAGGGGCAATTTTGGTTGCGGATAAGAACAACTGTGCATTCCACGGCACAATTGCAACGACAACACCAATAGGCTCTCTGGTGGTAAAAACACGCATATCAGGTTTGTCGATAGGCAATACCTCGCCTTGTATTTTGTCTGCCAACCCTGCGTAATAGTAATAATAATCAGCCACATACTTGGATTGAGTCTTCGTTTCAGCAGCCAATTTACCACTGTCGGTAGTCTCAAGCTCGCCAAGTGCATCGGCATTATCAGCTATTAGGTTGCCCAACTTATAAAGTAATTTGCCGCGCTCTGTTGCTGTGTAGTTTGACCAAGGCCCTTCAAAAAGTGCCTCATGGGCAGATTTAATTGCAAGGTTTGACTCTTGTTCGGTTGCCGCGGGGAAGGTTGCCCACGGTTTTCCATTGGCGGGATTGGTGCTTTCAAAAGCATTTGAGCCATCTGAAAACTTACCATTGATGTAGTGTTGGAAGTGTTGCATAGTTTTTCTCGCTTGTTTGTTCAATTAAATGCTGGCATTACCTTGTCAATAAATAACTCTAGAGCGCGTTTTTTTGTTTCAAAGTCCATTGAGCTGTCAATCCAGTAACTATACTCGTCATAACCTAGCTCTTCACAGAGTTTGATTCGCTCAATCACCGTTTCAGGGGTGCCGATAATGCTATTTTTGCGCATATTCTCTGGTGAGTACATTTCAATTTTTGCCATTTCTTCTTCGCTAAGGGGTTTGATTAGGCCGTGATCAGTCGGGCGCTCGTTTTTAAACCATGCACCAAAATAACAATAAAAACGCGAAATATCTTTAGCGCCCTGTACAATCTCTTCTTCGCTTTCGCCAACAAAGGTGTGGCGAAGCAACATAATTTTAGGCCTTGGTTTGTCATTATTTTTTTTGCAAGCATTATTAAATCGCTCCATTAGTGAGATAACCTCTTCGTCACCAAGCCACAGAGGCGTTACTTGAACATTACAATCGTTTTCAAGGGCAAAATCATGTGAGCTTTGATCTCTTGCGGCAATCCAAATGGGCGGGCCACCTTCTTGAAAAGGTTTTGGTGAGCTAGTTGTGCTTGGGAAAGACCATTTCTCGCCCTCGTGGGCATAATTGCCCCGCCAAAGCTTTTGCACTGCTGGCACGATTTCACGTAGCGCGCCACTGGCGCCAAAAGCATCGATGCCGCAGCCAACACGTTCATACTCAAACGAATAGGCGCCTCGGGCAATACCAAGCTGTAGTCTTCCATCAGTGATTAAATCGGTCATTGCAGCTTCACCCGCGAGTTTTATCGGATGCCAAAATGGCGCTACAACCGTTGCTGTGCCTAGCTTTACGTTTTTTGTTCGGTGGGACAAATCCACCAAATTGGTGAAAGGGTTGGGCGCAATTGTGAAGTTCATGCCGTGATGTTCCCCGGTCCAAATGGTTGTAAAACCTCCTTTTTCGGCAATTAGGCAAAGCTCGATGTATTCTTTGTAAAGTTGTTTCTGAGATTGACTCTGGTCAATCCGCTCCATGTGAATAAAAAATGAAAAATCCATTGCAAGCTCCTATTAATAATCGCCCAATGTGGTTGGGTTACTGGCCTGGGTGTGACTTAATGTCATAATTTACCCAGCCTTCGGTCTCTTTGCCTACATAAAGACCAAATGCATTTAATGCCCTTTCAGCAATGTAGCGCTTCAACATAGTTCTGTTCCATTCGTCACGAATCCGTTCAAAAGGCACGGCGTCAAATTCATAGAATTGCTCGCCGTTCGCGGCATCACTGCTTTCAATTTGTGCCCGGTAGTAAATGAGATTGGTTTTGTCTTTCCCATTCTCAAATACTGAAAACAGGTAGTGTTCAGGCACTTCAATGCCAAGCATTTGTAGTTTGCCCAGCAAGCTAGCCTCATCATCGACAGAGCCAAGACTATTAGCAGTTGGAAAGTCGAGGTAGCCTTCGTCTTGATCGAGCAAAAATATTTTACTGCGACACTCAATCAGCGCACCAACAAGCACTTTGGTGTTGTCGTCTTCCATGGCGCGAAGCATTTTTTGCTCAAGTGCGAGGTTGACGTAATTGCCGCGTAAAAACACCAGTGGCGTAATAATTGTACTGTCAAAGTCAAGCACCCTCCCAATCAGGACATAGTGGTCACCCGCATCAACGCAATTGTCTTTAGCGCAATCAAACCAGGCAACGGCGTCATTAATAATGGGGCACCCCGTTGTTTTTGTCGACCAATCAATACCGGCAAACCTGTCTTCCACAGGGCTGGCAAAAGTGGTAGAAACTTGATGTTGTTTTTCAGACAACACGCTGACAGCAAAATGCGCATTGTTGGTAAACGCATCAAGGTTGATAGAGGCCTTATCAATGCAAATTAAAATAAGCCTGGGTTCTAGCGATACCGATGAAAACGAGTTGGCAGTAAAGCCAATCGGCTCGCCATCGACATCATTTGTGGTGACGATTGTAACGCCTGTTGGAAAGGCGCCTAAGGCGTGGCGAAATTTTCTTGTTTCTTCACTAATCATAATCGTTGTGCAAAAATCGCTTGATGATAGCGTTGACTTTTTCTGGCGCAATATAGGCCATCATGTGCGCCTCATCGTCAATAGAATAAAACTCACCTCTGGGCGTCATCTCGGCCATTTGTTCTGACATCCTGGGTGTGGAATTTGGGTCTTTATCGCCGGTTAAGTATAAAACAGGCATTTGCAGTTCGGCAAGTTTATTGATAAAAACTTTGTCAGATTGTGCAAACAGTCGATAAGCTCTGCCATAACCGTAAGGTGAAACACCACTTAGCCACTGGCCAATTTTTTCGATTTTGTTTTGCGCATCTGAGCCACTTTTGTCTTCAAACCAGCGCTTGAGAGTTGGCTCTGTGTCACCTATTTCACCACTTTGCAATACTTGGTTGGCGCGCTCAAGCACTCGCGCACTGTCTTCATCGGCTCGGTTGAAGACAATGTTGATGGGAATTAGGCTCTTAACTTTCTGTGGATATTTAAGCGCAAAGGCAACACTTATCAACGCCCCCATAGAGTGGCCAACCAATAAAAAAGAAGACAGATTAAGATGTTCAACAAGACGATAAAGCTGCGCCACATAGTCATCAAGTGTTGGCTCGTCTTTTGGCATTGGGCTTTTGCCGTGGCCAAGAAAATCATACGCAATAACTTGGTGAGCAGATTTGAAGTGCTCGATTTGATCTTGCCAAACATCGGCATTCATGCCAACGCCGTGAATAAATACAAGCGCTGATTGTGATTCACCCGCCACAGTATAGGCGGTGCCGTCGGCGGCAAATTCGCGAGAAGTTAGTTGTAGATGTGTGCTCAAGTCATTTATTGTAATCTTTACAGCGCTTTAAAAGTCATTAATGGCACACACCGTTTTCACTCACTGCCTGCCGACTTGAGGTGCGCAAATATAACGTATTGAGTTGTTGATGTCAATATAGCTTATTTTTCACCATTCTTTGACAAAGTTTGTGCAAGGGCGTACTATATGAACTTCATACTGTAATGAACCAAAAATAAGGAGCATACAAATGTCAATCTACGAGACCAGAGACAATGCCAGAGAAAGTAACGATGTGGAGGCTTTTATAGACACTATCCACGAAGACTTTGTATTTGTTAGCCACCAAGATGGAACCACTAAAAGCAAAGCAGAGTTTGCTGAGATGGCACGATTTTTTTTGACAAGCGACGACTTTAATGTAAGAAGTGGGCGCTGTCTTTTTGAAAATAGCGAGGTTATGGTGGAACACTCTTTTATCGATTTTCCAGATGGCACAACTGAAGCTGTTCTTGGCTTTCACCAAATAAAAGATGGCAAAGTCATTCGTACCGAAACCGGCGCCACGCTGATAGAAAAATAGAAAATTTTACCTTTGGGTAGAATAAACCCAAAAAAGCGCCATTTTGATAGAAAAACAAAAAAAGGCGCTATAAAAGCGCCTTTTTAGCATAAATGAGATTAAGCGTTTAGTT
>CAZZER010000002.1:0-17833 GCA_964653365.1 uncultured Candidatus Thioglobus sp. | reverse complement strand
AAAAAAGGCGCTATAAAAGCGCCTTTTTAGCATAAATGAGATTAAGCGTTTAGTTTACAACGTGAATCTCAACACCGTTTTGCAATACGTCAGCCACTTGGTTCGCAGCCATTTCCGCAACCACGATAGAAGCTTCAGCCGTTGAAGCACCAAGGTGTGGTGTAAGAATTGCTTTAGGGTTGCCAAACAAAACGTTTTCTTTGGCTGGCTCAGTAGAGAACACATCAATCGCAGCACCAGCGATAACGCCTTCGTTAAGCGCGTCATTCAAATCGCTCTCGTCAACCATGTTGCCACGAGCGGCATTGATGATGATTGCAGAAGGTTTCATTTTGGAGAAATGCTCTTTGCTAAGAAGCGGCTTGCCATCTGCAGCAGCTTTACCGTGGAAGCTGATGATGTCACTTCGCTCGAGCAGTTCGTCAAAGCTAACATTAGTCACGTGTGGAAACTCTGCTTGGCGTGACTCGAGTGATTTTGAGCATACAAGCACGTTGACATCAAAACCACTTACGAGGTGGCTAAGTCTTGCGCCGATGTTGCCAAAACCAACAATACCCAAAGTTTTTTTAGAAAGCTCAGTACCTTTGATGGCTTTTTTCTGCCACTCGCCTTTGTGCGTAGTTTCGTCAGCAAAAGGAATTTTTCTAAGTGCCGCCATGATTAAAGCAAATGCATGCTCAGCAGTAGCGTTGGTATTGCCACCTGGTGTGTTCATCACAACCACGCCGTTTTCTCTAGCAGTTGCGCAGTCGATGTTATCAACACCAGCGCCCGCTCTAGCGATTGCTTTAAGCTTTGTTGCTGCAGCCAAGATGCCGGCTGTTACCGTTGTTGCTGATCTAACCAATAGACCATCGTACTCAGGAATGATGTTGATTAACTCCTGCTCTGATAGTCCCGTGATTACGTCTACTTCAATACCTTTGTCGTTGAAGATTTGATCCGCAACGTTGCTCATTGCGTCTGAAATTAATACTTTATACATTATTTTACCTCTTGATAAGCCCATTCAATCCAAGGCAATACTGCCTTCATGTCTTCGTTTTGTACTGTTGGCCCACCCCATAGTCTTAAACTAGGCGGTGCTTTTGGATAACCACCAATGTCGAAAGCCACACCTTCGTCGTCAAGCAATGTAACGATTTTCTTCACCAATACTCTTTGGTCGTCTTCGTCCATGCTCGTGAAAGCTTCATCTTTAATTGCAACAGTGATACTTGTGCAAGATCTTGCATTTTCGTCATCGCAAAGGAACTTGAAGTTATCGCTACCGTCAATCCACTCAGAAACAATGTTCAGATTTTCGTTAGATTGTTGGATTAGTGTTTCTGCTCCACCAACTGACTCAACCCAGTTAAGTGCGTCGACAACGTCTTCAACACAAATCATTGATGGTGTGTTGATGGTGGCGCCTTCGAAGATGCCTTTAGCAACTTTTTGCTTGCTCGCCATGCGATAGATTTTTGGTACTGGCCACGCTGGTGTGTGTGACTCAAGTCTTGCAAGTGCGCGAGGAGAAAGGGCAATCATGCCGTGTGCGCCTTCGCCACCCAAAACCTTCTGCCAAGACCAAGTAACAACGTCTAGCTTGCTGAAGTCCATGTCCATTGCAAATACCGCAGAAGTTGCGTCACAAATAGTTAGGCCTTGTCTGTCGGCAGGAATCCAGTCTGCGTTTGGTACGCATACACCCGCTGTTGTTCCGTTCCAGGTGAAAATCACGTCGTTGTCAAAGTTAGCTTGAGATAAATCTGGCAAGTCACCGTATTCAGCAATATGCGTATTGACTTTATCAAGCTTAAGTTCGTTCAAAATATCGTTAACCCAGTCTCTACCGAAGTTTTCCCACGCCAGTACATCAACGCCTCTTGCACCAAGAAGTGACCACAATGCCGCCTCTAGAGCGCCAGTGTTAGAACCAGCCATAATGGCAAGTGTGTAGTCTTCTGGCAAACCTAGAATGTCGCTTGACTTGACAATGACGTCGTTAAGTTTTGCTTTACAGTGCTTCGCTCTATGCGAGCGGCCAGTATAAGCATTTTGTAATGCGCTAATATCCCAGCCAGGGCGCTTTGAACAAGGGCCACTAGAGAAATTTGGATTTGACGGTTTAGTTGTTGGCTTAGTCATGATTATTAGTCCTCAAAGTCATATGCTACCAAGCCATCGAGCGGTTTAGGATCAAACCAAGTCGATTTTGGTGGCATTGTTAAATTTTTGTCAGCAAAGTTTATTACGTGTTCCATCGGTGTTGGGAAAAAAGAAAAACCAACTTCGACTTCGCCTGAGTCGACCTTTTTTTCGATTGCTTCTAAGCCGTGGAAACCGGCAATAAAGTCAATTCTTGTGTCACGTCTTGGGTCACCAATATCGAGAATTGGGTCGAGAAGATAGTGATGCAGTATGTTAATATCCAAATGCATTAGCTCAGCAAGCTCTGCTTCGGGCTTATCTTTTAATGTGATTGCGTACCAAGAGCCGCTAAGGTACATGCCAAAAGACTCCAGTGCTGTTGGTTTGTACGGTGCGCTTTGCTTTTCAACGACAAAATGCTCTTCGATTTTTTCGATAAAGTCTTCTGCAGAGTAGCCGTAGAGGTCTTTGACCAGACGGTTGTAATCCAGTATGCGCGCTTGACTCTCTGGGAATAGCGCCATCATAAAGAAGTTGTATGGCTCTTCACCTGTGTGATCGTGGTTCTGGTGTTTGTGAAACTCAGTAAATCGAGATAATGCTGCAATTCGATGGTGGCCGTCGGCAACATAGGTCCTCTGAACAGCACCAAACTTTGTTTGAATTTCTGTAACCGTTTTTTCGTCACTGATTGCCCAAAGCTCGTGCTTACAGCCGTCTAGCGCATCGAAGCAGTAGGTTGGCTCTGCAGTGGTTTGGTCTTTCAGCAGTGCATCAAGCGCGGTTATATCCGGATAGACAACGTAAATAGGGCCGATTTGAGCATTGAGGTTTTTCATTTGCTCGAAACGCTTTTGTGAATTTTCAACGTAAATCTTTTCGTGACCACGAATGTGCAAATCGTCGTAATCAGACGTTTTAGCGGTGGCAATCATGCCAATTTGGCTGTGATCTTCTGTAGATATTTTATAAATATAAAATGACTTGTTGTCATCTTTGCCAAGAACAGAATTGCTTTTCATTAAGTCAAAGCGCTCTTTAACGCCCGCTTCAATTTCACTTTCGGTTTTTGAGTCTTTATAATCTGGGCTGAAAATATTTAGGTAACTCCAAGGGTTGTTTTCCTTGTAACGCTTAACCATCTCGTCAGACAAGTGGTCTGTACTCGGTAGAGAAACCGATGCGGCATCTTCTCCATCAGGTCTTAATCCGCGGAATGGGTTTGCTAAATACATAATAGATTATGGTTAATTATCAGAATTTACTTTCTTGGGCAGTGACTGCAAAACATTAATCACAGCAAAACATTATAAACACTTTGGGAGCAAACAGACGTATTTTTTCCTTATAAGAACAGTTTTTTCCTTATAAGAACAGTTTTTGTTCTGGCGGGAGTTTGCGTCTACCCGGCTATAAGAGCTGCGGGTCAGGCAAAAGTGCGAATTTACATTTTGTCCAAAGAGTAAACCACATCAACACAGTTAAATTTTGTATCCCAGGCCTGCATTTCTTCAGATGTCAACACATCTTGCATCTTTTCCATGTCAGTTACATCCATCATCAAAACAATCTTACCCTCTCTTATAACACCGATATCGTAATCAGCCAAAAGGCCCGGGGCTTTCTCTTTGGTTTTGTTAAACATCTCCATAAAGTCCTCAGTGGTGCCGTCAAAAGTTGACACAATGCAAACATTCATAATATCCTCCTAATTAAGTTGTCTTGACTCATTAGGCTTAATGAGTCAGATGACACTATACAACAAAATATAAAGGTTTTGTTATGAGCCGTATGCTAATGTGATTGTAATTGAGTAGCGCACAAGGCCTGATAATGATACAGGGCTTGCTTAAGGGGGTACTAAACCAAACGGTATACGGCTAATAACTACTGAACAACAACAACCATCGCCGGGCGAACAAGACGCCCGTTTAAGCTGAAGCCAACTTGCACAACATCGAGAACCGAGTTGGACTCTTTGTCCGGCATCGGTAGCATCGTTACGGCTTCGTGCAGTTCGGGGTTAAACTTCTCACCCACAGGATTTATTGCTTGCACACCAAACTTTTCCAGCGTTGAGGTAAACACCTTGTCTGTCATCTCTAGGCCTTCGACAATGTGCTCAATCGTTGCGCCTTTTTCGGTGGCAGATTTAAGCCCCATTGATAGAGAGTCTTTTACTTCAAGTAAAGCTTTTACAAAGCCATCGAGAGCGTACTTGTGAGCGTTTTCTAGGTCTCGAGTGGAGCGTCTTTTGATGTTTTCCATCTCGGCTTGTGCGCGCAGAACTTTGTCCCAGTTGTCTTTGGCTGATTTTTGTGCTTCGGCTAGTTGAGTTTCGAGGTCAAGAGATTCCTCAGTGGCATTATTTTCAACTTTTTGCTCTTCCGCAGACTGTTTTTGTTCTGTTTTTTGCTCTTTCTTTTTCGTCATTTTATTATTCAAACTAATGTATAGTTACGCTGTTATTTAGTTACTTTTTAAGATAATTCAAGGCCCATGTTCAATACAATTGGCATTATTACCAAACCTCAAGATTTTACCAGCGAAGAAACCGCAGGTGAGCTTCGTGCTTTTCTAGAAAAACAAGGCGTTAGCCTTGTCGACGACGCCGAAGAAATGAAAGAAAAAGCAGATTTGATAATCGTTGTTGGTGGCGACGGCACGATTCTGAGTGCAGCACGAGCATTTGTTGATACCCAGACGCCTATACTTGGGATTAATTTGGGCTATCTGGGTTTCTTGGTAGACTTGGCTGTAGAGAGTATGACAACAGCAGTGGGAGAAATACTTGAAGGTGAATATATAAAGGAAAAGCGCGCCCTACTTTGTTGTCAGGTTGAGCGACAAGACGAAATCTTATACAAACACTTAGCCTTTAACGAAGCTGTCATACATCGTAATCATGTGCCAAAAATGTTGGATTTCGACTTATATGTTGACGGGGATTTTGTTAACAACCAGCGCTCTGATGGGGTTATTATTTCCACACCAACTGGCTCGACGGCTTACTCGCTCTCAAGTGGCGGACCCATTGTGCACCCCGGTGTTAATGCTATAAGTCTGGTTTCGATTTGCCCCCATACAATGAGCCACCGCCCAATTGTATTGCACGGTGAAAGCGAGGTGCTTGTCCACATCCTTAGTGCGGCTGAGCGCTCAACAGTCAGTTTTGATGGTCAGTCGACAATGCCAAACGAACTGGGCGATAAGTTGCGAGTTAAGCAACATAATAATTTTGCTCATCTGATTCATCCAAAAGGTTATGACTATTTTAAAATCATACGCTCTAAATTGCATTGGGGCAGAAAGGTATAAGCGATCGTGCTAGAGCAACTTTCAATCAAAAATTTAGCGGTTGTTGAAAGCTTAAACATCGACTTTCACAATGGTATGACAGTAATAACAGGGGAGACTGGCGCGGGAAAGTCGATTACAGTACAAGCGCTTAATCTTGTCATTGGTGGTCGTTCAGATGCGTCTCTGGTTCGTCAAAATACCAATAAAGCAGAAATTATCGCAACATTTGACTTAGGGAAAGATGCAAAACTAAAAGAGCTTCTCCAGGAGCTAGACCTTGATGATGAAGGAGAGTGCATCCTTAGGCGGGTGATTGGTAGCGATGGCCGTTCACGTGCATATGTCAATGGCACGCCAGTTACTTTATCAACTTTGCGAGACGTGGGCTCTCAGTTGATTGATATGCACGGCCAAAATGAGCATCAAATGCTGCTACGTAGGCAACAACACAGAATATTGTTAGATGATTTTGGCGAAACCCAAAATCAAGTTAAATCATTAAATAGTGTTGTTCGAGAGTATCAAAATGTAGTTGGCGAAATAGAACGAATCCAAAATGGCGGAGAATTTCTTGCTGCACAACAGGAGTTGCTCAACCATCAACTTAATGAGCTATTGGCAGCCCAGCTTCAGCAAGAGGAGCTTGACTCAATTGAGGAGCAATACAAGATTAGCAGTAATGCAGGCTTGTTGGTCGAGAATATTTCAGCTGTATTGGCAGCGCTTGAGCGTGATAGTGGTATTAATGACCAGCTTATTGAGGTTGACAGCAAGATTAGTCATGCAAGAGAGGTGGATGCAAACCTAGAGTCCATTGAGGCTTTGCTTTCTAGTGCACAGGTGCAAGTGCAAGAAAGTATTTATGAGCTAACGTCTTATCTGAGCAAAGTTGGTTCCGATGAGCGCAGCACAGCAGAATTAGAAAGTCGAATTAACGAGCTTCACGATTTGGGCAGAAAGCACCGCTGTCAAATAAGTGAACTATTGAGTGCCCAAGGAGCTATTCAGGAATCACTTGAGGGCATGGAGGCTTCAAGTGACAAGGTGGTCAGCCTGCTACAGCGTAAAGATGAGTTGAGACTGCTTTACAATGCAGAAGCCTGCACTCTTTCAAAACAAAGATTAAAGGCTAGCAGCAAACTTTCTAGAGCGGTAACTGAAGTTATGCAAGTGCTGGGCATGCCTGGTAGTGAGATTCAATTTGTACTTACTCCAAAGACTGACTCAGTGCAACTGCATGGCAATGAAGAAGTGTCGATCCATGTGAAAACCAATATGGGCCAAGCCTTAAAGCCGCTTAACAAGGTGGCCTCTGGCGGTGAGTTGTCCAGAATCTCACTGGCACTTTCGGTTGTTAGTAGTAAATCAGAGTTGACTCCAAGCATCGTTTTTGATGAGGTTGATGTGGGCATCAGTGGTGCGGTTGCTGAGGTTGTGGGGCAACTTTTGCGCGAACTTGCCAGGCGCTATCAAGTACTGTGTGTCACGCATCTTGCACAAGTGGCTGCCCAGGGACACGCTCATATGAAGGTTGTTAAGAGCGAGCAAGACGGCGAAACCTTCACCCAAATGCACGCCTTGGACGACAATGAGCGAACCGAAGAGGTTGCCCGTATTCTGGGCGGCATCAAGATCACAGAAAAAACCCGAATAGCCGCAGCAGAAATGATTAAGACTGTTGCTTAGGCTTACAGAACCTTTTCAAGCTCGCCAACAATGACGTGCAAGGTAGTGAAATCTACCTGTTCATCCTCTTTTATCGAACGAGTCATTGTTTGCAACTTTTCAATTTGAACAGAGTAAGTTTGTTCAAATTGCTCTTGTGAGCCCAGCCCGATAGATTTTTCAGCGAGATTAGAGTGCGCATCCCGAAGTTGGTTTTGCAGTGTAAACTTGGCGCTCGCATGCCACGCATTGGTAACCTCTAGGGCGTTGATCTTCAGACTAAGCCAGCGAATGTCAAGTTTTTGCGCAATATCCAAATAAACGGCTAGCGTTTCGTCCATCTTGCTTTGACAGTTTTCTGCTATGGCAATCACATCCAGCGTGTGGTACAGGCTTGTTGTGAGTGCGATTTTTTCAGCTAATTCAGAGGGCAGGCTCTGCTCAATTAACCTATTGGTTTTTGGGCTTAGGCGTTCTGCACTATGGTTAACTACACTGCGTTTGACATCGTTATATTGCTGCTGGTATCTACTGAGAGCCTCACTAACATCCAGCTCTTTTTCGTGGTTAAGTAGCCAGACGACATTAGCTCTGATAACCTTTGCCAATGCACTCAACGCTTCATATTGGATTTGACTGCTAACTTTATTGTCTAGACTATGAATGGTGGAGAATAAGTTGTCAATATCAAGCAGCTCTATGCTTATAAGAAAGGCTCTGGCAATCTGAGCGTAGCTAGCGCCTGTCAAATTGTGCATGCGTATATGGAACACAGGACCCATGGTGTTGATAATTTTATTAACGACAACAGTTAAAATAATCTCATTTTTTAGCCTGTGACTGCCCAGCAGGCGTGAGTAATCTTTGGCTACCAATTTAGGGAAGTAGTTCACTAGGTGGGGCTGCAGTCCATTGCCCGTGGCTAGGCCAGAATCCAATAGATTTTGGTATAAATCCATTTTGCTGTAAGCTAATAGCACGCCTAACTCAGGCTTGGTTAAGCGCTTGCTGCTCAGCAAGCGAGTTTTCAACTCTTTTTTGTTGGGTAAATACTCAATTTCACGGTCAAGTAAGCCAATTTTTTCTAGGTGGTTTATTGCCTCTGCTTGGCCGGCTAGATTTTCTGGGCTGGGTCTGGTGTGAATACTGATTATTGCGGATTGCTCGTAGTTGTTTTGCAAGCACAGTGTCGCCACTTCGTCTTCCATCATTGATAGGGCTTTATTGCGCTTTTTGGTTTCAAGCGAACTCAACAAAATCTTCAGGTTTACTTCATGGTCTGAGCTGTCGACACCGGCAGAGTTATCGATAGCGTCAGAGTAGCAGCGCCCACCCAGTTGATCAAACTCAATACGAGCATTTTGGGTCATGCCCAAATTGCCGCCTTCGCCAATGACTTTGCAGCGCAACTCGTTGGCTTTGACTCGGGTGGAGTCATTGGCTTTGTCCTGTGCGTCCATATTGGTTTCGTTGCTGGCAATCACGTAAGTGCCAATACCGCCATTCCAAAATAAGTCTGCGGGCGTTTTTAAGATGGTATTAATCAATGCATCAGGGCTAAATTGACTTTGCTTTGTGCCAAGAGCCTCCATCGCTTCTGCAGATAGCGCAATCGATTTTGCACTACGTTCAAACACTCCACCACCCTTGGAGATTAGTTTTTGATCATAGTCTTGCCATGTGGTGTTTGCAGTTGTAAAAAGCCGACTTCTTTCAGCGAAGCTATTAGTGGCATCTGGGTTCGGGTCGATAAAAATATGGAGATGGTTAAAAGCAGCAATAAGCCGAATATGTTTTGAAAGCAACATGCCATTACCAAAAACATCACCACCCATATCGCCAACGCCGACAACGGTGAATTCTTCAGACTGTGTATCTTTGTCCATTTCACGGAAATGGCGTTTAACGCACTCCCAAGCTCCTCTTGCAGTGATACCCATTTTCTTGTGGTCGTAGCCAACTGAACCACCAGAAGCAAAAGCATCACCAAGCCAAAAGTTGTTATCAACAGATATTTTGTTGGCAATATCAGAAAAACTTGCTGTGCCTTTATCGGCGGCAACAACCAGGTATGGGTCATCGTCATCGTGGCGAACAACATTGTTTGGCGGGACAACAACACCATCAACAATATTGTCGGTTAAATCAATCAGGGATTGGATAAAGAGTTTATAGCAGGCAACGCCTTCTTCAAGGGCCTCATCTCGCCCAGAAGGCAGATTTCTGGGGACAAAGCCGCCCTTTGAGCCAACAGGCACAATAACAGTATTTTTGACTTGTTGGGCCTTAACTAGTCCTAAAACTTCGGTTCTGAAATCTTCTGATCTATCAGACCAGCGAAGCCCACCACGGGCAATTTTTCCACCACGTAAATGCACACCTTGAACGCGCGGAGAATACACAAATATTTCGTATAGGGGTGCTGGTTTTGGTAGGAACGAAACCTTTTGAGATTGAATTTTAAGGCTCAGGTAATTCTCATTCGCTTGGTAATAATTGGTACGTACCATCGCCTCAATTATCTCTAAATAGCCGTTGATAACCCTATCTTCATCAAGCGAGGAGACTTGATCAAGGTTTTTTATGATGTTTTCTTTTATCGGTTTTTGAGCGTCAACATGTTCTTTGCCTTTGGGGTTAAACTTGCTTTCAAATAAGGCAAACAGCGCCCGACTTAATGCAGCGTGTTTGGTCAGAGTGGCGGTGATAAAGTTTTGTGTATAGCCGAAGTTGATTTGCTTCAGGTAAACATAAATCGCACGAAACAGGTTTGCTTGGCCAACATTCATGGCTGCACAAAGCACCAGTTGATTAAAGCCATCGTTCTCAATTAAACCTTTGCAAATCTTTTCAAAGGCTATCAAGAATCGCGTCCTATCTGCATCAAGGTCAAACGGTTGCATGTCTTTGCGCGTTATTTCAATGTTTCGAATAGCGCTTTTGTTCTCTTTGCCCTGGTTAATTTTGTAGGGGTGTTCGGATACGACATTAACGCCTAGGTTTTCAAACACAGGCACAATGTCGGACAGAGTCAGCTTGTGACCCTTACTGTAAATCCTAAAGCTGACACTATCATCAGAGCGCCAACTACTGAGGAACAAGTCCGTTGCAAAGTTATTCGGGGAGAGTGATTCTAACTTAAGAATGTCTTGGTAGCCACGTTCAACATCGTAGTCGTTTATATAGGTTCGTGGAAACCCATCTTGATAGGCGACAAACAAAGTTGAATCGGCTCCAGCTACTTGCATAAGGTGCCGGAGTTCTGCACTCCAATCGTAAGCAATGGCTTTAATCTCTTTTTCGACCTTCGACTCACTGAGTTCGGCGCTAGACTGGGTATAAATGTTAAATTCTATACGACACAATATCGAATCGAAGAAGCGCACATCAAACAATACAAAATCAGCAGAGAACAGGCTGTGCAGTCTACTTTGAATTTTTTGTCGTAACTCAGAGTCAAATATTTCCCGGGGTAAATATACCAAGCAAGTAGAAAAATGCCCACAAGGATCTTTAGTCAAATAAACATGGGTTTGTCGACGCTCTTGATGTGAAAGAATGCTTTCCCCAATTTCTAATAACTGCCCCTCTTTGATTTGGAACATGAGAGCGCGAGGTAGGTTTTCAAGAAGGTTTTGCATTGCTTTGTAGTGGCAACTGGTTGGGCGCAAACCAGACTTCTCTAGTACATAACTTGCCTTTTCCTTAATAAGCGGCACTTCAAACACGCTTTGATTAAACGAGTTGCCAGATAAAAAACCAACAAAGCAAAAGATTTGATTGTTGACATGAATAGCGATAGCATCCATTTGACGTGTTCGGTGGATCTTTGATCGTGTGGATAATTTGGTCACGATAAGGGACGAGTCGCCAAAGTTAATGTTTGGTATAAGCGTATCGACATCTTTTTCTGTTTTTAATAAATATCGAAATAAGCCAGTTGCACTTTCTGCTCTTACTGGTTTGTCGACTTCATTTGTGCAGATCTCTATACTGCCCATAATGGCAAAATGATGATTCTCTATCCAGCGGATAAAGTTGGCATTTGTTTTGGATGCCTTGCTAGTGTCTAGCCAGTCAGCAATTTGGGTTAATTCGTTTCTCGCAATAGTCCAGTCATCAACCACGCAACGAATCGCCTCAATTCTTTGGCGTATTTGTTTTTTGAGTGTGTCGACACTTTCGGGCGGGATAAGCTCTATGTGAAATTGTAAAAAAGATTCAATTTCATCCTCATGAGCCTCGCCTTTTTTATAAGAAGACAGTTGCTGCATGTTGCCTTTAGAGTCGCGACCAACTTCAAGCAATGAGGCATGAGTAAAAATAATATTAGCTTTAAAATGATTAAGACACATAATAAGAGTGTCTCGAATAAAAGGCGCATCTTTGGTTATGACACTAATAACCGTATTTCTTAAGGGTGAGTTAGGACTCTCGATGTTGAAAGCCTTGACTAGAGTTTCGTCGACCTGTCTGTCGTTAGCAAGACTCAAATGCCTGTTAGCACATTCAAGAAGGTAGTTGGCTTCTGAAGCTTTATAGTCAGAAGGGTGCAGGCTGTGATAATACTGCGCTATGCGCTCGCTGTCTTGTTCCTTAAGCTTAACGCCTTGTTTTTTAAGGTCTTTGATAAGCGATATCATATTGATTTGTCGCGTTAAATAAAAGTACGAGATGATAGTCTATTATATAAGTCTTTATAAATTATTTTCTAATCAACCCATTTAAAAGAATAATTAGCCAATTTCTATTGGCTTATCCACTAAATTAATTCAGTTCACCAAAGAAGTTGCTCATGTTGCATGCAATAAGCATGGTTCGAGATATGGGTGCAAACAAGGTCGCTTAAGTTAGCAAAAACCAATAGCAGGGCAACGTGTTCACCTGTCACCCACTCGATTAACTCAGTTTTTGATTAATAAACAGCAAAATTACCAGATAGTGGCTTGATAAAAAAATCGAAAAAGGTATAATGCTTCGTTTGTGTGTCGGCAGAGCGATTGTCATATAGGATGAAGTCGGTGAGCTCACTTGTTCAGTCTCTCTTACTCGCAGTAACTGTATTGTGGTTTTCTGTTAGTGGTTTTGGTCTAGATTCGCTCTATGGCGCTTTGGTTAGTTTTACAAACACTTGGTTGTTTGATTACTTCTTACACACACAAAAGGCAGCAACAGATGCTGACGCAAAAAAAAGTTTTAGGGTAGCCATCAAAAGCAGTGTGCTGAGAGTGTTCTCTCTTGCAATACTAACATTGATAGGACTGGGTTTGTTGCAACTTGAGCCAAGCGCACTCATTTTGAGTATGGTCGCAGGACAGGTTGGATTTATACTAGATAGGTTTAGACAAAAATAATGGCACAAGGCGAATTAACATCAAGCAGTTACATAAAGCACCATTTACAGAATTTAACTTATGGTCAACACCCTGATGGAACGTGGGGCATTGCGCATGGCGCTGAACAAGCCAAAGAAATGGGATTTTGGGCAATTCACCTTGACACTTTGGGGTTTTCTTTTATTCTTGGGGCGTTGTTCTTGTTTCTATTTGCAAGGGCTGCTAAACGCGCTTCGGTTGAAGCTCCTAGCGGCTTTCAAAATTTTATAGAAAGCGTTATTGACTTTATTGACGAGAATGTTCGTGGCTCGTTCAAGGGCAAAAACCCAATGGTTGCGCCACTTGCACTGACAACTTTTATCTGGATTGTGTTGATGAATACAATGGATCTGGTGCCAGTTGACTGGCTTCCAGAGCTTGCCAAAGCGATGGGCATTGAATACCTGAAAGTTGTACCGACAACCGATCCAAATGCGACATTCGGCATGGCCTTGGGCATCTTCTTGCTAATTATATTCTTTAGTATAAAAGAGAAGGGATTGGGCGGATTTGTTGGCGAATTAACGCTACACCCATTTGGAAAATGGATGCTACCGTTTAACTTATTTTTAGAAGGAGTGAACTTGCTGGCTAAGCCAGTTTCACTGGCGTTACGTTTGTTTGGTAATATGTACGCTGGTGAAATGATCTTCATTCTAATTGCACTGTTGCCTTTCTGGATACAGTGGAGCCTGTCTTTGCCGTGGGCTATTTTTCATATCTTGATTGTGTTATTACAAGGGTTTATTTTTATGACCCTAGTAATTGTATATATGGATATGGCTCACCAAAAAGAGCATTAATTTTTTTAATAATTTTTACAAGTAGGAGTAAGAAATGACTGAAATACAAGCAACATTGTTCGTAGCTGGAGCAATCCTAATGGGTCTTGGCGCACTTGGTGCCGCTGTTGGTATTGGTACACTAGGTTCTAAGTACTTAGAAGGCGTTGCACGCCAGCCTGAGTTAACTGCAATGCTAAGAACACAAATGTTTATCGTAATGGGTCTAGTAGACGCGGTACCGATGATCGCTGTTGGTATCTCAATGTATATCTTATTTGCGGTAGCTGGATAATTTGTTTTCTTTTTCACCTAAATAAGGGTATTTGTTATGAATATTAACCTTACGCTACTCGGACAAACCATCATGTTCGCCATGTTTGTTTGGTTTTGCATGAAGTTTATCTGGCCACCACTTATGGGTGCAATGGCTGAACGCAAGAAGACAATTGAAGAAGGTCTGCTTGCAGCTGAGCGTGGCAGAGAAGAGCACGCACAGGCACAGCAAAAGGCAGAAGAGCTAATTGCGAGCACAAAAAACCAAGCGAAAGATATTATCGATAACGCTGATAAGCAAGCAAATGTGATGATTGATAACGCCAAAGGCGCTGCAGTTGAAGAGGCTGACAAAATTAAAGCTCATGCAAAGGCAGAGCTTGATCAGGAAGTCGTTAGAGCACGCAATGAGCTTAAAGATCAAGTCTCGACTTTGGTTATGCAAGGTGTCAGTTCGGTTCTTGAGAAAGAGGTCGATGCTAAAGCGCATAAAGACATGCTTTCTAAATTGTCTCAATCACTATAGGTCTGGACGATGGAATTATCAACAATTGCCAAGCCTTACGCACAAGCGATTTTTGACATTGCAGAGCAGGGCAGCTCTCACTCTGAGTGGAGCGACCTACTTGGCGCTGCCAATGCAATATTGTCTGATGGCGCAACACAAGACTTTGTTGCCTCGCCAAACACAAGCAAAGATCAAAAGATTCAATTGATTTGCGTATTGCTTGAAAAAGCATTGGCTAGAAGCTTAAACACACAAGAGTCTGCTTTCATCAATCTTCTGCTTAACAACGACCGTACGGACGCTATAAGCAGCATTGCCAACCTCTTCGAGGCGGCAGTTACAAATGCAAACAAAGGTAAAAACTTTACTGTTATCAGTGCATTTAAATTGAGTGATTCAGAGGTAAAAGCAATCGTTGATGACTTGTCAGGCAAGCACAACACAACAGTAAATGTCGACACCCTTGTAGACGACACGCTTAAAGGCGGCGTTGTCATCAAAGAAGGCGACAAAGTAATCGATACATCAATTAAGGCAAAAGTTGACGCGCTGAGCGTTTGCTTGTCTGTAAATTAATTTTATAAGAGAGGTTAGTCATGCAATTAAACGCTTCTGAAATCAGTGATTTAATTAAAAAACAAATAGAGGGTTTTGACTTTTCAGCAGAAGCCCGCACAGAAGGCACGGTAATCAGTGTAAGTGACGGCATTGTTCGTATTCACGGTTTGGCTGATGCTCAGTTTGGTGAAATGCTTGAATTTCCGGGCAATACGTTCGGTATGGCGCTTAACCTTGAACAAGATTCAGTTGGTGCAGTTGTACTAGGTGACTACCTTCATATTTCAGAAGGTGACACAGTTAAATGTACAAACCGCATTATGGAAGTGCCAGTTGGCCCTGAACTTCTTGGTCGTGTTGTAAACCCTCTTGGTCAAGACATCGAAGGTAAAGGCGACATTAATGCATCTGAGTCTCGTCCATTAGAAGTTGTTGCTCCAGGTGTAATTGAAAGACAATCAGTCGATCAGCCTATCCAAACAGGCATTAAAGCGATTGATGCGATGGTTCCAATTGGTCGTGGACAGCGTGAACTAATCATTGGTGACCGTCAAACAGGTAAAACTGCTGTTGCTGTTGACGCTATTATTAACCAAAAAGGCACGGGCGTTAAATGTGTTTATGTTGCGATCGGTCAGAAAGCATCATCAATTTCAGCCGTTGTGCGTAAACTTGAAGAGCATGGCGCATTAGAGCACACAATCATTGTTGCTGCGGCCGCATCTGATTCTGCAGCACTACAATACATCGCTCCATACGCGGGCTGTGCAATGGGTGAGTATTTTCGTGACCGCGGTGAAGACGCACTAATTATTTATGATGACCTAACAAAACAAGCTTGGGCTTACCGTGAAGTATCATTGCTACTCAAGCGTCCACCAGGTCGTGAAGCTTATCCAGGTGACGTATTCTATTTACACTCACGTTTGCTAGAAAGAGCCTCTCGTGTGAATGCAGAGTACGTAGAAATGATGACAAATGGTGAAGTAAAAGGCCAAACAGGCTCATTGACAGCGCTACCAATCATTGAGACGCAAGCAGGTGACGTATCTGCTTTCGTACCAACAAACGTAATTTCAATTACTGACGGTCAGATCTTCCTAGAAACTGACTTGTTTAACTCGGGCATTCGTCCTGCGATTAACGCCGGTCTTTCAGTGTCACGTGTAGGTGGTGCAGCACAGACTAAGGTTATTAAGAAGCTTGGTGGTGGTATTCGTCTTGCACTAGCCCAGTACCGTGAATTGGCGGCATTTGCCCAGTTCGCTTCTGATTTAGATGCTGAAACGAAAGCACAAATCGATCGTGGTCAGCGCATTACTGAACTGATGAAGCAAGCACAATACACACCATTGACAATTGCAGAAATGGCAACATCGCTTTATGCTGGTAACTCTGGTGCATTGGATGACATTGAGGTGAATCAAGTTGTGGCTTTTGAAGGCGCGCTTCTTGCATACATGAATGCAAGTCACGCAGGTCTTATGGATACGATCAATAGTACAGGTGACTATAACGATGATATCGAAGGACAAATAAGCTCAGCAATCGCAGACTTTAAGGCTAACCATACTTGGTAATATTCCATGGCAGTAAAGTGTTCACAAACTAACTGGTAGACAAAGATGGCGGTAGGAAAAGAAATTAGAACGCAGATCTCGAGTATTCAAAATACTCAAAAGATCACATCAGCTATGGAAATGGTTGCTGCGTCTAAAATGAAAAAAGCACAAGAAAGAATGCTGGCATCTCGCCCGTATTCTGAAAAGATTGCCAAAGTGATCGGTCACTTGGCGCATGCTAGTTCTGAGTATAAGCACCCATATATGACCACTCCTGAGAGCGTGAAGCGTATTGGCGTTATCGTTATCTCAAGTGACAGGGGTTTGTGTGGTGGTTTGAATACCAACTTATTCAGGAGCTTGTTGAAAGACGTTACTGCATGGCAAGCCGATGGTGTGGAGGTTGAGCTATGTACAATCGGCAAGAAATCAACTTCATTCTTTAAAAATACAGGCCTTGAAATCGTATCTGTATTGACAGATATTGGCGATACTCCGCATTTTGATGATTTGCTTGGAACAATCAAAGTGATGTTGGATCGTTATGATTCGGGTGAGCTTGATCAAATTATGGTGGCTTATAACCACTATGAAAACACTATGACACAAGTACCAACGGTGAAGAAAATCGTACCGATGGAAGCAAGTGAAACGGAAGATATGGGCCATCATTGGGATTATATTTATGAGCCCGATGCAGAAGCGACACTTGGCGCATTACTGGTGCGTTACATTGAGGCATTGGTTTATCAAGGCATTGTCGAAAACATTGCTTGTGAACAATCATCACGCATGATTGCGATGAAGAGTGCAACTGATAACGCCGGCGACATGATTAAAGAGTTAGCGTTAATTTACAATAAGGCAAGGCAAGCGGCAATTACTCAGGAGATTTCTGAGATTGTTGGTGGCGCCGCTGCTGTTTAGATTTAAAAAAGGAAAAGCAAATGAGCACAGGTAAAATTACACAAATTATTGGCGCGGTTATCGACGTTGAGTTTCCAGCAGACGCGATACCAAAGGTATATAACGCCCTTCACGTAACAGCAACAGACCTTACTCTAGAGGTTCAACAACAATTAGGTGACAATGTTGTAAGAGCGATTGCGATGGGTGGTTCTGAAGGCTTAAAGCGTGGTCTTGAGGTGACTAACACAGGTAAGGCGATTACTGTACCTGTTGGCACAAAGACACTTGGCCGTATCATGAACGTACTGGGTACGCCAATTGACAATGCCGGTGAAATTGGTGAAGAAGCGAGTTGGGAAATTCACCGTGCTGCGCCTGCTTATGATGAGTTGTCTCCAGCTGCAGAGCTGCTTGAGACAGGTATTAAAGTAATTGACTTGGTTTGCCCGTTTGCAAAAGGCGGTAAAGTTGGTTTGTTCGGCGGTGCTGGTGTTGGTAAGACAGTTAATATGATGGAGCTTATTCGTAACATTGCTATTGAGCACTCAGGTTACTCAGTATTCGCTGGCGTTGGTGAGCGCACTCGTGAAGGAAACGACTTCTACCACGAAATGAAAGATTCAAATGTACTAGACAAGGTATCACTTGTTTACGGTCAAATGAATGAGCCACCGGGAAACAGACTACGTGTTGCTTTAACTGGCTTGACAATGGCTGAGTACTTCCGTGACGAAGGTCGTGACGTACTACTATTTATTGATA
>CAZZER010000001.1:27133-81846 GCA_964653365.1 uncultured Candidatus Thioglobus sp. | reverse complement strand
T
Source organism: uncultured Candidatus Thioglobus sp. (assembly GCA_964653365.1). Taxonomy (GTDB): domain Bacteria; phylum Pseudomonadota; class Gammaproteobacteria; order PS1; family Pseudothioglobaceae; genus Pseudothioglobus. Next base: position 81,845 of record CAZZER010000001.1, on the reverse strand, counting down.
CAAAAAAGGCTGCCGAGCGTTTTGGATTCCGTTTTGAGGGCTTGTGGCGACAAGCTACGATGTATAAGGGGCGCAACCGCGATACCACTTGGTTTGCCATTATTGATAAAGATTGGCCAAAAGTAAAAGCAGCGTATGAAGCTTGGCTTGATGCTGATAATTTTGATGAAAACGGCAATCAGAAAACCAAACTTGGTTGTTAAATTAGCATTTTAAGGTCATTTCCATTTTTTGCTAAATTTTAAAATTGTGCTTATAAAATACATAAATTAGTGTCTAAAATCCTTAAAAATTCGTTAAAACAAGAAATTTTTGTCAAAAAATAGCCGTTTTGATGCATTAAAGATTTAAGTTAATGATGCTTTCTGATTCATTTTGAAAATTTACGAAATTTTCAAAGATGTTTACATATTTCTAAAAGAATTCACCCTCTTGGATGATGCTTAGCGTGTTGTGCCTTAAGCTGTGCATTTTGGATATGGGTATAAAGCTGAGTGCTGGAAATATCACTATGTCCGAGCATGAGTTGTACCGAGCGAAGGTCAGCGCCTTTTTGCACGAGATGTGTAGCAAAAGCGTGGCGGAGAGAGTGAGGCGATAGTGGCTTATCGATACCCGCTTGGTTGGCATAAGACTTGATAATATAGAAGAAATTTTGCCGACTCATGGCCCTCCCTCGATTGGAAAGAAAGAAGCTGTCGCATTGACCATTTTTGAGCAATAGTGGTCTTGCATCTTTTTCATAATCGTTTAAATAATCAATGGCTACTTCACCGATGGGTAGCATACGTTCTTTATTGCCCTTGCCGTGGATACGAATGTACTCATCGCGGATATGGATGTTGTGGTAACTTAGGTTTATAAGCTCTGACACTCTAAGGCCACAGGAGTACAAAAGCTCGAGCATGGCTTTGTCGCGCTTGCCAAATATTGTTTTTTCATCGGGTGCATTCAGTAGTTTTTCTACTTCCTCAATATTTAAGAAAATCGGCAGTTTTTGTTCTTGTTTTGGTTGTGAAAGTTTGACAGTGGGATCGCTGTCAAGGAGCTCATTGTCGTGCAGATAATGGAAAAAAAGGCGCAAGCAAGTTAGAATTCTGGCTTGCGTTGAGGCGCTCATGCCTTTTTCTTTTCGAGCTTCGAAATAATTTTGAATCTGGGTAGAATCAACGGTTGAAAAGTCGTTGCTTTTTAACCATCTTTGAAAAATGACTAAATCAGAGCGGTAAGCTGAGAGTGTGTTTTGACTGGCGCCAGAGCTGAGCCAGTAGTGGTCAATAAATTGCTCGATTAGCGCTGTGTCCATAGCCAACCATTCTACTCGAGGAGATTATTCTCAGGCGAAAAAAATGCCAGTAAAAACTGGCATTTTAAGAATATGAATAGGCTTATTTCTTTTTAAGCTTCTCGGTAATACGCGCTGCCTTACCTGTAAGACCACGAAGGTAGTATAGTTTCGCTTTACGAACCTTACCGCTACGCTTAACAGTCACACTGTCAATCAGTGAAGAATGTGTTTGAAAAACTCTTTCGACGCCTTCGCCGTGAGAGATTTTTCTCACTGTGAATGCTGAGTTTAGACCACGGTTTCTTTTGCCGATAACAACACCCTCAAAAGCCTGAAGTCTTTCACGGTTACCCTCGCGTACTTTTACTTGTACAACAACGGTATCACCCGGTGAAAACTCAGGGATATCTGATCTAAGTTGCTCGCTTTCAATTTGATCGATTAAATTCACGTTGTTACCTATTGAATTTGAAAAAACGACAATTATACAGAGTATCTTTGCCTCACACAAGGCACAGCTAGATATATATTTAGGAAAATCAGCGAGTTTATTTACCTTGAAAAATGACTGGAATTAAGGACAAAAACCCCAATCTTTTTTTGGTGGGATAATTCATATTATGATTGTTGATTCCTTGTGGTGATGTTTTGCACCAAGAAAAGTAATATATTGTGGCATAATTCAAGGCTTAGCGAGAAATAATTGAAGTGCAATGGGTAAAACAACAGGGTTTATTGAGTTTGATCGTGAGGTTGAATCGTATCGTGAGGTTGAAGTTCGGATCCACGATTATAATGAAATTTTTGCCGATACCCATGATATAGACCATCTACAACAACAAGGCGCGCGTTGCATGGATTGTGGTGTGCCATTTTGTCAATCTGGCGATGGTTGTCCTATTGATAATCTTATTCCAGAATGGAATCATCTGATCTATTCCGACCAATGGCGTGATGCCCTTGAGCGACTCCATAAAACTAATAATTTCCCAGAGTTTACAGGTAGAGTTTGTCCAGCACCTTGTGAGGGCTCTTGTGTTTTGGGAATTACCAATCCTGCTGTAACAATCAAAAACATCGAGCAATCGATTGTCGATAAAGGTTTTGAAGAAGGTTGGATTGTTGCTAGAGAAGTCTCTGTTCGTAGTGGCAAAAAAGTTGCGGTAGTTGGTTCTGGCCCGGCCGGCCTTGCAGCGGCCGATGAGCTAAACCAGATGGGTCATTCGGTAACGGTTTATGAGCGCAGTGATCGCATTGGTGGCTTGTTAATGTATGGCATCCCCAACATGAAATTGGGTAAAGATGTTGTTGATCGTCGGGTTGACTTATTGAGATCTGAAGGCATTGAATTTGTCACTTCTACAGATATTGGAAAAGACATCAGTATGTCTGAGTTGAAAAAACAATTTGATGCCACTGTCTTAACAACGGGCGCTACTAAAGCGCGCGATTTACCGGTAGATAACCGTGATGCTAAAGGCATCTATCCGGCGATGGATTATCTAACAGCCAACACCAAGAGCTTGCTCGATCATGGCCACAGTGACAAAGGTGATTTTTGTGCGACAGGCAAGGATGTAATAGTCATTGGTGGTGGCGATACGGGTACAGACTGTATTGGTACGGCCTTGCGCCAAGAGGCAAAGTCGATTATTAACTTCGAATTAATGGCGCAACCACCTGTTGAAAGAGCTGATAACAACCCTTGGCCAGAATGGCCAACGATATACCGGGTGGATTATGGTCATGAAGAGGCCACCTCTGTTTTTGGTGCTGACCCTAGGCACTATCAACTTTTGACAAAATCATTTGTCAAAGATAGCAATGGCAATGTCAGTGGCATCAATACCGTTAATGTTACTTTTGATAACGGCAAGTTAAATGAGATAGCCGGTAGTGAAAAAACGTGGGACGCGCAATTGGTTTTGTTGTCTATGGGATTTGTTTCTCCCGAGCATTATATTAGTGATGAGGCGGCAATTGAGCTGGATGAGCGTGGTAACTATAAGGCCGAACACGGCGTGTACCAATCATCAGAAGAGGGCATTTTTACTGCGGGTGACTGCCGTAGAGGCCAATCGCTTGTTGTTTGGGCGATTAACGAAGGCCGTGGTGTTGCAAAAAGTGTTGATAACTATCTAGCATCTTAAGTTTTTTCCGGTTTTGTTGTGGGAAAATTTACTCCCGCACTCTTCGCAGAGCAGTAAAATTAATCCTTAAAAAGGTGGCTTGCTTTGCCGCCCTAAAACCATACTAATTTTTTAAAAAAGAGAAGAACGAAAAGACAATGGCTGCGATACTTGGTGCTGAAGTTGATGAGGAAGGCTATCTATTAAATATAGAGGACTGGAGCGAAGAAATAGCCTTTGCCATGGCGGCTGAGGATGATATCGAGCTTACGCCAGAGCATTGGGAAGTCATAAACTTTCTCAAGGATTATTTTATAGAGTACGAATTTGCCCCAGCTGTTCGTGTGTTAACCAAGGCTATTGCAAAGAAATTGGGCAATGATAAAGGTAATTCTCGTTATTTGTATTCTCTTTTTCCGTATGGTCCCGCGAAACAGGGCTGTCGATTTGCAGGCTTACCAAAGCCAACAGGCTGCGTTTAATAACTCTGGTTCGTTAATTTGACAAATGGCGTGAGGTTGCACGCTGTCCTAGATTGAGCCTTATGTCGTTAACTAGTGTTTTATTTATTGTTTTTTTCTATCTCGCGCTATTGGTTTGCTTAGTGGGGCTGAGTGCGAAAATTATCCAATACACAACCACACCAGCGCCACTGAAAATCCCCACGGCCCCTATGCCGTTAACACGATTTGGTGTTATCTTAAGAATGATGCGGGAAGTTTTTTTGTTTTCTAGCCTGTTTAAAGCGAGCAAATGGACTTGGGTTTTTGGTTGGCTTTTTCACTGGGCATTGTTGTTGTTGTTTTTCCGTCATTTGGCCTACTTTTGGCCTGGTGACACACCTGATTTGCTACTTAAAACCGATATCTTTAAATACGCCGCTTTTCCGCTAATTTTTGGCCTATCTGGCTTATTGGCAAGGCGTTTTTTTGTAGATCGAGTGCGCTATATCTCATCCCCTTCGGACTATTTGCTATTAGTCTTGTTAATCCTGGTTGCCTTGAGCGGGATTTTGATGACTTTTTTCCATTTTTATCCTGATATGGGCAAGGTATATAGCTTTGCGGAAGGTCTTATAACTTTTAATTGGTCCGAATTACCTAATGAGGGTATTTTCCTTATCCATATTTTCATGGCTTTTGTATTGATTTTGATTTTTCCAATTTCAAAAATGTTACACGCGCCAGGGGTGTTTTTTTCACCCACACTTAATCAGGTAGATGACGCTAGAAAAAAACGCCATATTTCAAAATGGGCATTTGAAAAAGAGGCAAATCAACCCAATCAAAATGATGGTGAGTAGCAATGGCTGAGTTTGAAATCCAAAAACTAGCGACCTATCGACAAACGCCCTCGATTAAGCCTGATTCGATGGCTGGATATGGGCCTTTTAAGGCGAATGTTGATGTGCAGGATGCCCTTGGTTTTCCTGGTGAAAAGGTTGAGAATTGGCAGCAAGTTGCGATTGAAAAAATGGGTGAGACGATTAGCAAATATCGTTCTTTGCCGGTTTTTTTGGATGCATGTGTCAAGTGTGGTGCTTGTACCGATAAATGCCATTATTTCATAGGCACCTCGGACCCAAAAAATATGCCAGTGGCTCGGCAAGATTTATTTCGCAGTGTCTACCGTCGACATTTCACTTTTGCTGGCAAGTATTTCCCCAAGCTGGTTGGTGCTAAAGAGCTCGATGATGAAATGCTCGATGATTGGTACAACTACTTTCACCAGTGTTCTCAGTGTCGGCGCTGCTCGGTGTATTGCCCTTATGGTATCGATACTGCCGAGATTTCGATGGCTGCACGCGAAGTTATGAATGTTATTGGTGTTGGGCAAAAATATTGTAATCAAATATTGGGTAAGGTTAAAAAAATTGGTAATAATCTTGGCATGCCAGAGCCAGCGTTGAGAGATACTTTGCTTGATCTTGAAGAAGAGATAGAAGACGATACGGGTGTAGCGGTGAAGCTTCCACTAGACAAGGACGGGGCTGAAATATTACTTATAACACCATCAGCTGATTTTTTTGCCGAGCCCCATATTGATGGTCTGATTGGCTATGCCAAGGTTTTTCATCAGTCGGGCGAGTCGTGGACACTGAGTTCTTATGCTTCAGAAGGTGCGAATTTTGGTATGTTTATCGGTAATTACGATGTCATGCGCGAGGGTGCGTTGCGAATTAGAAAAGCAGCGCTTGATTTAGGCGTGAAGCGCATCATTGTTGGCGAGTGTGGCCATGCTTGGCGAGTTGCTTACAGTTTCTGGAATACGCTGACCGGCATTGGCGGTGGTGCAAGTGATGAATATGCTTTGCGTCTTCAAAACCAGCTAGATCAAAGCTATCCACAACCTCAGCACATTATCGAATATACCTACGATTTAATTCAGAAAGGTCGTTTGACTTTTGATAAATCAAAGAACGATCATCGCACGGTTACTTTTCATGATTCTTGTAATGTAGCCAGAGGTAGTAATATGGGTGGCATTGAAAACGGCCAATTTATCTTGCCAAGAGAAGTAATTAAAGCAGCCTGTAATCATTTTGTTGATATGTCAGAAGGAACGATTAAAGCTAGCACTTTTTGCTGTGGCGGTGGCGGTGGGTTGCTGACCGATGACTTGCTTGAGTTACGCGTGAAGGGTGCATTGCCAAGAATGAAGGCACTCAAACAAAGTGAAGAAAAGAGCGGGGTTAATACCTTGGCCGCACTTTGTGCAATTTGTAAATCACAATTTTCGAAAGTCCTGCCGCATTACGATTTTGACCCTTTTATGGTGGTGAGCGTACACCAGCTTATCAGTGAATCTCTAGAACTGAATGCCAAAGGTGAAGAAGTAGAGTCCGAACTTTATGGGGAATCTTCTAATGCTGAGTAATAATTCTTGATCCCTTGAAATATAGCCTCGGCAATCTTTTGCTGTTCTTTTGAGTTTTTGAGTCGCGCCTCTTGGATAGGGTTGGAAATGAAGGCGGTTTCTACTAGCACAGAGGGAATGGCAGGGGATTTTAAAACAACGAAATTGGCTTGTTGAGGTGTTTTTTTATGCACAGGCCCAATTGCGCTCATTTGCTTTAAGATGGAAGCAGCCAGTTGTTGTGATTGGATGTCACGGTCTTTTCTTGAGAAATCACCCAACATCGTTTTTAAGAATTTATCGTTATCAATAAGGGTTTCTACGCCGCCGAATTGGTCGGCAGAGTTTTCCGAGCGCTCGAGTTGTTTAGCCAGTTTACTTTCACCACCTTTTTCAGACAGACTGTAAATGGACGAGCCCTGAGCACTTGTACTGTCAGCCGCATCCGCGTGAATTGAGATAAACATGGTTGCTTTGGCGTTTAAGCCAATGGTAATGCGCTCGGCAAGAGGAATGTAGTAATCCCCACTTCTGGTGAGTATGGCCTTTATATCGTTACTTTGGTTAATAATCTCAACCAGTTTTTTGGCTATAGCTAGGTTGATATCTTTTTCGCGCAAGCCATTTCTACCCAATGCGCCGGGATCTTCGCCACCGTGACCAGCGTCAACTATCACAACTTTAGTTTCTGGCTCTAGCTCTATTGCTTTAAGTGGTGTTTTTTGTTCTACATCAATCAAATCAATGACTAGACGATGGTGTTTGTATTTATTGTTGGGGTTAAGCGTGAAAGATTTGACAGCAAAGGCATTATTGGTAAAAAAAATCAATCTGATGTCATCACCACTTCGCTTTATTTGGGTTTTCTTAATGCGCTCGTCCTCAAAAAACAAGTGAGAAAATGTTTCTGAAAGCACTTCTGCATTTTCAATATTTAATAAGACATAGTTATCCTTTACGTCGACCTTAAAATCAGTGTCAACCTCGGTGTCAATCACAATGCGAGTATGGCTAGGGGCGGTCCAATAACGAAAATCATAAAGAGTTGTTTTTTCATCGGCGAATATTGGGCTTACGACAAGCGTAATAACAAACCCTATGAGAGCGCGCATTGCACTACTCTCTTGCCTGTGTCGCTGTGACTTTCAATGTTGATTTGTCTTTCATCGTGATCACCCTTAAGGCTAATAGAGATATCGGGCAATGCAATTGCACCGCTACCAAGTTCTGGCCACTCGATGAGTTGTAAACTTCCTGGGCTAAGGTATTCGCGGATGCCAATATAATCCAATTCTTCTGGGTCACTGAGTCGGTAGCAATCGAAGTGATGAATATTTGCTAATTCGTTTTGATAGCTTTCGACCAAAGAGTAGGTGGGGCTTTTTACCCGATCAAAACCAAAGTATTGAATAAAGCTTTGTGCAAGGGTGGTTTTTCCTGTGCCGAGATCGCCAATTAGGTAAATAACAAAAGCTTTATTTATAGATGAGCAACATTTGGCTAGGTTGGTAGCCAAAAGATGTGTTTCGCTTAAGTTTTTTGCAATTAGTTCCAAAATAATAAATAAAGATAAAGGGTAAGGACAACTAATAACAATAGCCCTTCTAGGCGACTAATAACTCCTTCTTTTTTAAATCGATAAGAAAAAACAAATAATAGAATAGTGAGCGCAATCATAAATGGATAGTCTCTATTGATAGCTTCTATTGGAACCTTAAAGGGCACAATGAGGCTCGGAATCGCTAGAACACCAACTGTATTAAACAGGTTGGAGCCAATAATATTACCAACGACCATTTCGTGTTGTTTTTTGAGTGCACTACTAATTGAAACTGCTAATTCTGGCAGACTTGTTCCAAGCGCTAAAACTGTTAAGCCAATCAATAAGTCTGAAACGCCAAATGAAGTCGCAAGATTTGAGCCACCCCAAACGACCATTTTTGCACTGACAAGGAGCACGATAAATGAGACCAAGAGCATCAACCAGGTTTTGCTTTTTTGCGCTTGAGTAATCTCTATGGCGAGATCGTCAAACTCACTGTGCTCACTTTTTTTGGACTCAACAAAGGTGTAAGTCAAAAATAAGGAAAGTAAACCAAGCAGGATTAAGCCATCAATAGTACCTAAATGTCCATCCCAAATCAGTATGCCAGCGATAAGTGTGCATAGCATTAGGTATAGCCATTCTTTTTTTAGAATATTTTGCTTAACGCTTATTGGTAAGATTATCGCAGTGATGCCTAGCACCAAGGCGATATTGAAAATATTAGAGCCAAAGGCGTTGCCAATACTCATCTGCGGATGGCCCTCGTAGGCGGCCAAACCTGAAACCAGCATTTCCGGAGCGGACGTGCCAAAACCAAAAATTAAAAGGCCAATAATCAGCGGTGAAACTTTAAAAATATTGGCAATTTTAGCGCCATTATTGGTGAATTCGTCAGCACTCCAAATAAGTAGTATAAAACCTAAAACAAGGGATATAATCGACTCGAACATTTTGGGTGTTTAACGCCAGGGTGAATTGTAATGAAGCATATTATAAAGGTATACAACATTTAATGACTAAAACAGCATTTTTTATTGGTCGGGTAGGTCTTGAATTTGACGACGATTTTTATCCTGAAGACTTGCCACAAGATTGGTGCTTTGATCACTATTCAAGCCTGTTTAAGGCACTTGCACTTTCAGTGCACACTGATGAAGATCTAGATCATATTTTTGAGACAATTCACAACGACCTTGGCGATTATTTTGAACTGGTTTTGATTCTGGAAGAATCCGAACTTAATGATGAAGTGCAGCTTAAACAATTACTTGCAAGCTTGCAGAAATATCAAGAAAATTTTACTTTGTGGTCTCAAGTTTCAAGCCAGCCAAAGCAAAAATGTTTGAAATTAATCGAGCACAATAAGGTTTGTTTACAATCTGACATTAAGCTTAAAACCACCTATAATCAGTGCGAGGCTTTAGGTCAAACCTTATACTTTTCTGACACAGCGGTAGCGTTACTCACTGACTTGGCTGAGCTGGAGTCAATTGCGAATTCAATCAACTCGACAATGGGGGCATTACCTAGAGCAACTGTTATTTGCGCCAGCGAGGTGGGGGACAGTTTAAATCACATGCAAAGCCTCTCGGCAATACTCAATATCGAATGATTCTAGTTACCCGGCCTTTAGCCCAAGTCGAAAAATTGCAAATCCTACTTAGAGATAAAGGGCTAGATTATGCACTTTTTCCTGCTTTTGAAGTAAAAAAACTAATGCCAAAAGCACCAACAGAATCTTTTGATGCCATTATTTTTATTAGTGTCAATGCGGTTATTTATGCGCAAGAGTACTTACCTCAATTGCTAACAAAAGATCAAAAAATATTTGCCGTAGGGCCGGCAACAGCTAAAAAATTGACAGATATTGGTGTTAGGGTGGATGCTTACCCTAAAGAAAACGCTTCAAGTGAAGCTTTGTTGGGTTTGCCAGAATGTCAATCAATTGTTAATCAACGCATCTTGATCATTAGAGGTCAGGGAGGTGCAGAAACATTGAAGAATTCATTAGAGCCTTCAAACCAAGTGCATTATCTAGAGGTGTATGAGCGCAAGCTGTTGGATGTTAGTAAACTGCATCAGCAATCAATCGAGCGATTTATGAAAGATGAGAAAGGCGTAGTTTTGATTAATAGTAATCAAACTTTGCAAAATGCACTGACTCTTGTGACCTCAATTAATCCAGATTTTGTTGCTAGTTTCAAACAATACCCATTGATAGTTATTAGTAAGCGAATAAAAGATTTTGCACAATCTGTAGGGTTTAATAAAGTGCACATCGCACCAGGGCTTAGCGATAAAGATGTTCTTGATGAACTATTAAATAGAAAAATTGCGTAAATGTCGCGTTTATTGTTTGACATCAGCTTATTTATTGGGTATCGTGTCCCCCCCAAGGAGAGGTAGTTAAAATGATTAGATTTGGTATTTCATGGGTAGCTCGCCTTCTTGGCGTGAGTGGCTTTACTATTCAACAGCGTGCCAGTAGTGGTTCGTTGCAAGCCCTTAACATTCCAGCCCGCGTTATACCATCTAATCCTACCAATTTGGCTCTTAAGAATCACAACCCCGAGCCCGCCTATCATTTAAATCGCATGCAAAGCTCTCAGGCTAGACTTGACGAAGAAGGTCAGCAATTGACTGCCAGTAACGATGAAGACTTTGTATCAGTTATAGCTTCTTTAAAATCCAAGCTTTATCATGAGACGCAAAAAAACCAACATTATGCAAAATTTTTTAATGAATTGAATGAGCGTTTGGCAGAATTAGAACAGGCGGTACAACCCGAAAAGCAACAAGATTTGCAAAAACTACAAGGCTGGGTGCATTCAAAACGCGTTCTTCATTAGACCGTACTTTTAAGCAAGTTTCTAAATCCGCTTTTTAGCGGATTTTTTTTTGCTTTGATTTTTTCGATAACTGTTAATCAGTTATTTCATACTACGGCCTTATCGCTAGTAGTAAACTTTTGCTAGCTTTGCAACGCTGTAATGACTTATGAATAATCAGGATTGGCATTGGCATCCAAAAACACCATTAGATAATAACCCCCTATTCGAGTGGCCACTTCGATTTGGTAGAGTTATGAATTGGTACAGCGCAATGTGGCTAAAGTTTTCCGAGACCACACTAATGTTGATTGTGGCACTTGTTTCGTGGTTCTACCTTATCCCCGCCCTAGCAAAATTTCAATCACCAAGTTTCTCAGTTTTCGGTGCAATGCTACTGCGAAATCTCGTTATAACCTTTATTGTTGCTGGCGGCTTGCATCTGTTTTTTAATGTCTTAAAAAAACAAGGTCAAGATTATCAATATGACGTTACACCGATTGGTAATCAAGAGCGATTTACTTTTCACTCTCAATTGCTAGATAATATGTTTTGGACGCTAGCTAGTGGTGTCACTATTTGGACAACTTATGAAGTAGTTCTTTTTTGGGGTTTTGCTAACGGGTACGCTTCAACCTTGGTCTGGAGCGGTAATGAGCTATGGTTTTGCTTATTGTTTGGTCTAATATTTATGTGGGAATCCTTGCACTTTTACTTGGTGCACCGATTATTGCACCATCCAATCCTATATCAATATGTGCATGCGCTTCATCATCGAAACGTTAATACCATTTCTTGGACTGGTATCTCGATGCATCCGATAGAGCATGTGCTATATTTTAGCTCGGTTCTAATTCATTTTATTGTGCCTACCCATCCAATTCATGTGTTGTTCCATATGCTTGCGCTAACCATTGGTGCAATGGTCGGTCATACGGGTTTTGATGGCTTTAAGATAAGAAATAAAAATAGAGTGGCGTTGGGCCATTTTCATCATCAGTTACACCATCGTTATTTTGAGTGCAACTATGGTTCTATAGAGCTCCCTTGTGATGTTTGGTTTAATTCTTTCCACGATGGCACACAACAAGCAACAGAACAAATGCGCGCCAAGCAAAAAGAGAAGATCCTAAGGAAAAAATCTTAAGCTACATTATCCAAAATAGATAGGGTTGGCTCACTTCTATTCATTGTATAAAAATGAAAATCGTTAACCCCTCTGCTTTTCATTTTTGAGCACATTTCACTAACAACCTCAGTGCCGAAAGCTTTTAAACTAGCAGCATCGTCTTTGTACATTTCAAGTCGATTAAGAATCCATGTGGGTATATCGGCATTACAAATTTTTGAGAATCGTGCTAGTTGTTCAAAATTAGTGATTGGCATAATTCCTGGCACAATAGTAGCGTTTACCCCAAGCTGTTGAGCCTCTTCGATAAAACGAAAATAGGCATCAATATTATAAAAATATTGGGTGATTGCGCTATCAGCGCCAGATTTAACTTTATTGGCAAAATATTGGATATCGCTTGTAACCGTTTTGGATTGCGGGTGTTTTTCTGGGTAGGCTGCAACATCAATGATGAACTGATTGCCGAAATGTTTTTTGATGAATTCGACTAATTCGCTTGCATAATGGAATTCGCCAATATCTCTAATAGCGGGTGGCACATCACCTCGAAGCACAACGATTCGTTCAACCCCTAAACGAATGTATTGTTGAAGTAATTTTTTGGTTTCTACCTTGGTAGATCCGATGCAGGTTAGGTGGGGTGCTATAGAGCTTGGAGTTAAGCTGCTGAGCAAAGAGATAGTGTCGTAAGTTGCATCTGTGGCGCTACCGAGTGCGCCAAAAGTTACTGAGTAAAAATCTGGATTGGTTGCATCCAGATTTTTGAGGGTTGATAGTAAGTTTTGTTTTCCATGCTCTGTTCTCGCAGGAAAAAATTCGTAACTAATATTCATTTAATTGAACGCTTAACTTAAGTGACAAAGCGTTGTCCTCGCTATTATTGTTAAATAGGCGCCCATTATAAAGCTTACAATTAATGAATAATAATGGTATTATTTCATTGATTAATTAATTTTATTCATATCTTATAGCCATGATAGAGCGCGCTCATCTTAGAATATTGCATGAAATCGAATGTAAGGGATCTCTAACTGCTGCTGCCCAAAGTCTTTATCTGACACAATCAGCATTAACACACGCCATCAAAAAACTAGAACAGCGTGTCGGTGTCAAATTGTGGCAAAAAGAGGGGAGAGTTATACGTTTAACTCAAGCTGGAGAGTATCTTTTATCTGTGGCTAATCGTTTATTACCACAGCTTGAATATGCAGATCAAGTGATTGACAGATTTGCCAAAGGGGAGAAGGGTGAGATACGCATTGGCATGGAGTGCCACCCATGCTACCAATGGTTATTGAAAGTAGTAGCGCCCTATATTGAACAATATAGCGAAGTAGATATTGATGTAAAGCAGCAATTTCAGTTTGGTGGATTGGATGCATTGCTTAATTATGATATTGATGTATTGGTTACTCCTGATCCAGTGCAGCAGCAAGGGGTGGTTTTTCGGTCTGTATTTGATTTTGAACAAGTGCTTGCGGTGGCTAACGACCACCCCTTGGCTATTAAGAATCAAGTAAAACCTCAAGATCTTGTTAATGAAGTGCTACTCTCTTATCCGGTTGAGATTGATAGACTAGATATTTACAATTACTTTTTAAATCCTGCGCATTGCAAGCCCAAAAAACACAAAAGTATTGAGGCCACCGATATTATGTTGCAAATAGTTGCAGCTGGACGTGGTGTTTCGGCCTTACCTCATTGGCTGGTTAATGAGTATGCGAATAAGTTACCAATACGCTCTGTGCGATTAGGAAAAAAAGGTATTAGTAAAAGTATCTTTCTTGGAATTCGTGAGAATGATCAAGCAGTGGACTATATAAGTGCGTTTATCGAACAAGCCGCAAGAACGCAGTAAGACTCTTAAACACATAGCAATCTTGAAGGAATCCCTGAAAAATAACAAGGTTATTATTTGTTTGACCTAAATATAATTTATATGGATATTTGTTTGAAAACGCTTGAATAAAACGCCGAGCAATTTACTGTGTTCGGTTTTCAAATGGTGAATTAACTAATTATGATGAGAAATGACTAGTCAGGTATAATTGCCTCTGATTTTTTTCAAATAATGAGTTATAACAACGAATGTCGAAGAGCGATTATATTGAGTTAGAGGGCGTAGTAAAGGAGAAGCTGCCCAACACAACTTTTACGGTTGAATTGGAAAATGGCCACAATGTGTTGGCCCATATCTCTGGAAAAATTCGCAAACACTATATTCGTATTCTACCAGGCGATAAGGTGACCGTCGAAATGACACCGTATGACTTAACTAAAGGAAGAATTACATTTAGACACAAATAGATTGGCCTATGCCGCTGTGGTGGAATTGGTAGACACGTCGGATTCAAAATCCGATTCTTTCGGGAGTGACGGTTCAAGTCCGTCCAGCGGTACCAAGATATAAAAAAAGGAGAAGCAAGAATGGAAAACCTTTTATCTGAAGCAATAACCCTAACCTTATTTGGTATGGGCTTTGTATTCGTTTTTTTAACCCTTATGGTTTTTTTGACAGGCGCTATGTCAGCAGTAGTACAAAAAATCCAACCCTCTGTAGCCGGCGCATCTGCTGCACCTATTCAATCTGCTAACTTGATAGATGAGGACACAAAGTCAATCATCAAGAAGGCTATCAAAATGCATACTGGAGTTTAATTTATGTCAAACGCTGTCAATACACAACCTGTAGGAATTACTGAACTTGTTTTAAGAGATGGTCATCAGTCGCTTTTTGCGACTAGAATGAGAATCGACGATATGCTGCCAATTGCAGAAAAGCTAGATAAAGTTGGCTATTGGTCAATGGAGTCTTGGGGTGGTGCTACTTTTGATTCTTGCATCCGTTATTTGGGTGAAGATCCTTGGGATAGAATCAGAGAGATTAAAAAAGTGATGCCTAATACGCCTCAGCAAATGTTGCTTAGAGGCCAAAATTTATTAGGCTATCGTCATTATGGTGACGATGTGGTACGTAAATTTGTTGATCGTTGTGCTGAAAATGGTGTAGGTGTTTTGCGTATTTTTGATGCAATGAACGATATGCGTAACCTACAAACAGCGGTTGATCAAACAGTGAAAGTTGGTCAGCACGCGCAGGGTACGATTTCTTACACAGTGAGCCCAGTGCACACAACAGAACTTTGGATTGATTTGGCTAAACAAATTGAAGATATGGGCGCCCACTCATTGTGTATCAAGGATATGGCGGGTTTATTGCAGCCTTATGTCGCCTATGATTTGGTGACAAAATTAAAGGCAGCGATTGACATTCCAATTCAATTACATGCCCATGCAACAACAGGTCTTTCAACCGCCACGATACTTAAATCAATCGAGGCTGGCATTGATCGTGTAGACACGTCTATTGCCTCAATGAGTATGACGTATGGCCATTCTGCCACAAACGCAGTAGTTTCTATTTTGGATCACAGCCCTCGCAAAACGGGCCTTGATATGGAGCAACTTGAAGAGATTGATGCTCACTTTAGACTTGTACGTCCAAAGTATGCTAAGTTTGAAGGCTCATTAAAAGGTATTGATCCTCGTATTTTGTTGGCTCAAGTACCTGGTGGCATGTTAACTAACATGGAGAGCCAGTTAAGAGAAAACAATGCATTGGATAAACTTGATGAAGTATTGAAAGAAATCCCACGCGTACGTGAAGACCTTGGCTTTATTCCACTTGTGACACCAACGTCTCAAATTGTTGGAACACAAGCGGTAATGAACGTATTGCTTGGTGAGCGTTACAAGTCAATCGCAAAAGAGTCTGCCGGTGTGCTTAAGGGTGAATACGGCGCTTCACCAGCACCTGTGAACGCAGAGCTTCAGGCGCGCGTTCTTGACGGTGGTGAGGCAATCACCTGTCGTCCTGCGGACAATATCGATCCTGAAATGGACACCTTGGAAGCGGAATTCGATGCTATTGTTGCAGAAAAGGGCATTAAGTTAGAAAATGAAAAAATTGACGATTTACTAACTTACATATTGTTCCCACAAGTGGGCGTGCAGTTCTTAGAAAATCGTAATAATCCTGATTTCTTTGAGCCAGTGCCACAGGCGCCAAGCGAAGGCCCTAAAGAGGATGGTGTTTATACAGTAACACACAACGGTCAAGATTACGTTGTGGAAGTAAAAGCTGGTGGCGATGTTTCATCAATCCAAGTTGCTGGACAAGCGGCGGCACCTCAAGCAGCCGCAGCTCCTCAGGCTGCCCCTGTTGGTGATGCTGAAGATGTTGGTGCGCCACTCGCGGGCAATATCTGGAAAGTTTTGGTTTCGCCAAACCAGCAGGTTAATGAGGGTGATACACTTGTCGTTCTTGAGGCGATGAAAATGGAAACCGAAATTAAAGCCGCTCGCGCTGGCACAGTTGTCGCTGTCAACGTTAAAGAGGGTGATCAGGTTGCGGTTGGACAGGCATTAATTTCTTTAGCTTAATCGATTATGGAAAATTTACTTACATTGTGGGAAAATTCTGGCCTTTATCAGCTAGATTTTGGTTCAGGCGTAATGTTATTAGTCGGCCTGCTTTTGTTATATCTTGCGATTGTCAAAAAGTTTGAGCCTCTACTTTTGCTACCGATCGGATTCGGGGCAATTTTAAGTAACATTCCTGGCGCTGGATTGGCTTTATCAGCTGTTGGTAGTGCGATTTACGCAGCAGATCCAGAAGTTTTAAGTGCTCTGGCCAATAGTCTTAATTTGGCAAGTTGGGAAACGGGTTCTGATATTTATTATGCCTTCAAGGAAAGTGCTAGTGCAGAGCATACTTTAGCAGTACAAACTGTTAATGATTTGGGCTATAAGAATGGCATGCTTTACAACTTTTATAACATTGCAATTGCAAGTGGAGCAGCCCCATTGATTATTTTCATGGGTGTGGGTGCGATGACAGATTTTGGCCCACTATTGGCAAATCCAAAGACTTTGCTCCTAGGTGCTGCGGCACAATTTGGTATTTTCGCAACGCTTTTGGGTGCGATTGCTCTAACAACGTTGGGCATCTTTGACTTTAGTTTAGAACAAGCAGCTGCGATTGGTATTATTGGTGGCGCAGATGGCCCTACTTCGATTTATGTTGCCTCAAAATTAGCCCCTGAACTGCTTGGTGCTATTGCTGTTGCTTCTTACTCTTATATGGCGCTAGTGCCACTCATCCAGCCACCAATTATGAAGCTCTTTACAACAGAAAAAGAGCGTCAAATTCAAATGGTGCAGTTGCGTGAAGTGTCAAAAACTGAAAAAATTGTTTTCCCAGTCTTGCTGTTGTTACTGGTCGGATTGTTATTACCTGATGCGGCGCCACTTCTTGGAATGTTTGCTTTCGGTAATCTGATGAAAGAGTGTGGTGTAGTAGATCGTCTCAGCGACACAACACAAAATGCACTAATCAATATCGTTACAATATTCCTAGGCTTGGCCGTGGGATCCAAGTTGATTGCTGGTGAGTTTTTAAAACTTGAAACTTTGGGTATTTTATCTCTGGGTATGGTTGCATTTGCTATCGGCACAATGTGCGGTTTATTGATGGCAAAGGCGATGAATGTATTCAGCAAAACAAAGATTAACCCACTGATTGGCTCTGCTGGTGTCTCTGCTGTTCCAATGGCGGCACGTGTATCAAATAGAGTGGGTCTTGAGTCCAACCCGCAAAACTTCTTATTGATGCATGCAATGGGTCCAAATGTTGCCGGCGTTATTGGCTCTGCCATTGCTGCTGGTATTATGATTCAGTTCTTAGGCTAAATTCAATACAGGCGCCGTAAAGGCGCCTGTCGCCAACCTCTCTAGTGTATGACGCGAGTCTCTTCTTGTGGCGTTTGAATTTCTAACGAGTCAAGATCAATATCCCATTCAATTTTTGGCAAAATCTGCTCTATCAGCTCAGATAAACTGTCAATCAGGCCTTGGTTTAAGTTAAGCGTAACAACAAGACCATCAATGCCTGTAAAGCTAAATTCAGTAATATCTTTGGATTTATAATTAAGACCAAAGCTTGTCACTAATACCGCCTCGCCGCCAGCTAGTAACTCTTTACTAGGAGCATAGTCTTCATCACTATGGCTTAGTGAGCCTGTACCGGCCGGTTTAATTGAAACTTCCTCATTTGTAGCCTCGGCAATGTGGTTACTTGATATTGACTCGATTGCTTGTTGCAATACAGGCCAAAAAACAATAATAAAGCGCCTAGTAAAAAACAACTGAACGGTTTCATCTGTTGTTGTGCCAATTCGTAAAATTAGTCGATCTTGTTCTGGTGTGTAACTAAGTTCTAATTGGTTGAGTTGCATGCTTATTTCAAAGTGTGATTGCTCAGTGTTAGAGTTCTGTCCATTTTATTTGCTATCGATTGGTCATGAGTCACAATCAGCAGGGAGGACTGCTGCTGTTTTCTTAATTCTAACAATAAAGATAAAGATTCAGTAGCAGTTTCGGCATCTAAATTGCCCGTGGGTTCGTCAGCAATAATACAAGCAGGTTTTGTAATCATTGCTCTAGCAATAGCTACTCTTTGGCGCTCACCTCCTGAAAGTTCACTAGGTCTGTTAGCTAGTCTATCAGCTAAACCAATATCAGAAAGCAGGTGCTTCGACTCCTTCAGGGCATTTTTCCTAGACTCACCGAGAATGAGCAAGGGCAGGGCGACATTATCTAGTGCACTAAAATCCTTTAATAGGTGGTGAAATTGGTAAACAAAGCCAAAGGTTTTGGCTCGAAGAATGGTTTTGGCATTTTCATTAAGTGAATTAAGCTCCTCGCCACTGATCAATACCTCACCTGAACTTGGTGTATCAAGGCCAGCTATCAAGTTGAGTAGGGTGGATTTACCACAGCCAGATTTTCCTAAGATTGCAACCGATTCGCCAGATTCTATTTCCAGGTCGATATTATTAAGCACAGAAGTTTTATTGGCGCCATTGCCATAAGAAAAACCAAGATTCTTGCATTCAATGAGTTTATTCATAACGCAGAACTTCAGAGATTTGTATTTTTCCTGCACGCCTTGCGGGGTAGATTGCTGCGAGTAGAATAAGAATAAAAGAGCCGAAGGCTACGTTGACAACATCACTGACTTGGATTACAGAAGGGAAACGGTTAATATAAAAAACATCGGTCGGGAAAAACTGAAAACCCAAAATTGATTCAATCGCTGAAATAACTGCCTCAATATTACTTGCCAGCAACAAGCCTAATACAATACCTGTGAATATACCAATGAGCCCAATGCTAAGCGCTTGATAAAAAAAGACTTTAACAATGCGTCTAGGAGTCATTCCAATAGTTCTAAGGATGGCAATATCGGTTTTTTTATCGGTTACCACCATCACCATCATTGACACAATATTAAATGCAGCAACAGCAATAATGAGAGACAGTACAATCGCTATCATTTGCTTCTCAAGATTTAGAGCACGGATAAAGTTGCGTTTTTGCTGCATCCAATCGATGGCGATATATTTATCTTTACCGAGCGCTGCCGCGGCATTTGCGATGACATTGTCAGCCTGAAAAATATCCTCTACTTTAAGGCGTATGCCTGAAATATTTTCATCCAAACTAAACAGCTCTTGAGCGTGGTTTAGGTGGATAAAAGCCAATGAGTTATTGTATTCATTGAGGCCAGCGTTAAATATACCAATAACTTCAAATTGCTCAAATATGGGAATTAGCGGACCACCGTCTTTGCTTGGTGCAATTAGGCTGATTATACTGCCAATGCCAGCTCCTAGTGAGTTTGCCAAGCCAACTCCAATTAGTACTGATCTACTGTCTGCTGAGAGTGTTAATTTCCCGTATTCAATGGTATTTAAAAGCTTTGAGGTTCTGGGTTCTAATTCACTGATAATTCCTCTAACACTGACACCTTGAGAGGCACCTGCTGAGGTCATTAAAGCAAAGTCTTCAATATAGGGTGATGAGGCAACTACTTGGGGTTGCTCGTTGATAGATGCGTGTATTTGTTGCCAGTCAGAGAGTTCGTAATTATTACCGGTAATATAACCATGAGATATGGTGTCTAATACCCGGTTTTTAAGCTCACTATGAAATCCGTTCATGACTGATAAAACCGTTATCAATGCCATCACTGCCAAAATAAGTCCAGTCATTGAGACCCCTGAAATAAAGGAAACAAAACCTTTTTTTCGCTTAGATCGTAAATATTGGTTGGAAATTTGAAATTCAACACTCATGGTGGCAATATTTTGTCATAATTCATCTTTAATTGGTGATTAAAGATTGGAATATGTCCAGCCTAGCAAAGATGATTGATTTGAATAAAGTGCAAGTAGTAAATATTCTTTTATTGCCTTTGTCTCTTGTCTTTTACGTTGTTAGTCAACTGAGACTTTATTGCTATAAATTAGGCATACTGAAGGTTTATCATTCGACAATCCCAGTTATTGTAGTTGGCAACATTACCGTTGGTGGTAGTGGCAAAACCCCAATTGTGATTGCTATCTGTCGCTACTTTGAAAAACAAGGCAGGCGAGTGGGGGTAGTTTCTAGAGGTTACGGGGGAGAATATAAGCAAGGTATTCTTGTAGTCAATGATACAACTCCAGCACTCGAATGTGGCGATGAGCCAGCGCTCATTGCTCACGAAACTTCAGCAACTGTCGTTGTTGCAAAGAATCGCCCATTGGCTGTACAACATTTAGCCGAACACAATCTCGCCGATATTATTATTAGTGATGATGGCATGCAGCATTATGCAATGGGTAGAAAAGTTGAAATAGCTGTTGTCGATAGTATTGGAAATGGCCTGTTACTTCCAGCCGGGCCGCTTAGAGAGTTGCCTTCGCGATTAAAATCTGTTGATATTGTCATTGAAAACAGTGAAGAAAGCGACTCTAAGGTCTCTAGCCATTTACTTCCTAAGCAGTTCGTCAACCTTCTCACGGGTGAAGTAAAAGCTGTAGATAGCTTTAAAGATACTCGCTGTTATGGGGTTGCTGGTATTGCCAAACCTGAGCGCTTTTACACCATGCTAAAAAGCTTAAAAATCGATGTTGTAAAAAAACCTTTTTCCGATCACCATCCGTATTCTGAAAAGGATTTAACTTTTGAGCAAAATTATCCAATCTTAATGACTTTCAAGGATTGTGTAAAATGTAAGTCTTTTGCAAGCAGCCAGATGTGGTACTTGGCGGTTAACGCCGAGCTAAGCGATGGCTTTTATCAGCAATTAGAATCAAAATTATGATACAAGAATCTCTATTAAAAATGTTAGTTTGCCCAAAATGCAAAGGCCCTCTAAGGCAAGAGGGTGAAGAGCTTATTTGCGAACAAAATCAGTTGGCCTACCCAATACAAGACGATATTCCTGTTCTTCTTATTGAAGAAGCTCGGGAATTACAATCTAAGGCCTAATGGACTTTAGCGTCATCATTCCTGCAAGATTTGCCTCAAGCCGCTTGCCTGGAAAACTGCTTAAAAATATCCATGGAAAAACACTGATTGAGCGCACTTATGCTAATGCCACACTGAGTGGGGCAAGGCGTATTATTATTGCCACCGATGACAAAAGAATTAGCGATGTGGCTAGCGCTATTGGTGCAGAAGTTTGTTTAACAAGTGCAACCCATACTTCAGGAACGTCAAGAATTGCAGAGGCCGTTGAGATTTTAGGTATTGAGGAAGATGAGATTATTGTCAATGTTCAGGGCGATGAGCCCATGCTCAGTCCAAAAGTTATTGATCAAGTGGCAATTAATCTTCATGAAAGCAAAATGGATATGGCCACATTGTGTGAACAAATAGAGTCAGAAGACCTCTACTTTGATCCAAATTCTGTCAAAGTTGTATATAATGTTCGCGGCAAAGCGATGTACTTCTCAAGATCGCCAATTCCAGCTTTTCGAGATGCACAGGATTTGGATTTAGAGCTTTGTTATAGGCACATTGGGATCTATGCTTATCGGGCTGGATTTTTACGCCGGTATGCACAGTTGCCTAGTTCGCGTCTTGAAAATGCTGAAAAACTAGAACAACTGACAATATTAAACGAGGGTTTCGACATTCACGTTGCCCCAGCTTGCGGCCCAACAGGCTTAGGCGTTGACACAAAACAAGATTTAGATAAAGTTATAAAGGAACTAAAAAATGGATAACATTATTGATGGTAAACAAATTGCCAAAGACTTAAGAGACAAAATTGCTGCAGAAGTAAAAACACTTGATCGTCCACCTGGCCTTGCCGTTATCCTAGTTGGTGAGGATCCTGCCTCGCGTGTTTATGTTCGTAACAAAGAGTTAGCATGTATTGAGGCTGGATTTTATTCAGATAAGATTAAGAAATCTGAAAATATTACAGAAGAAGAATTGTTGCACGAGGTAGATCGCCTCAATGACAATCCAAATATTGATGGTATTTTGGTGCAATTACCACTACCTTCTCACATTGATTCAAACAAAGTTCTAGAGCGTATTTCTCCATTGAAAGATGTTGATGGCTTCTGCTCTGAGAATATCGGCAAATTAATGCAAAACAAATCTTATCTTCGCCCTTGTACACCACAAGGTGTAATGACAATGTTGGCTTCAGCTGGCGTTGAAGTGATTGGCAAGAATTGTGTGGTGATTGGCGCGTCAAATATTGTTGGCCGACCAATGGCAATGGAATTATTAAATGCACGTGGTACGGTTACCATTTGCAACTCTAAAACACAAGACGTTGCAGGCAAGGTTAGACAAGCCGATATTGTTGTAGCAGGTGTTGGTATTCCTAAATTTGTTAAAGGTGACTGGGTTAAAGATGGCGCTGTTGTTATTGATGTTGGTATTAACCGTCTTGAAGACGGCACCTTGTGTGGCGACGTTGATTATGACGCGATTAAAGATAAAGCTGCTGGTATTACACCTGTGCCTGGTGGCGTTGGCCCAATGACTATTGCGACCTTGTTGGAAAACACATTAACAGCCTACAAAGCAAAATTATGAGACTCTTGCTTAAAGCACTACGTGAGGGGCTGGGTCGATTAATCATTTTGTTTGATTGGGTTTTCAGCCCTTCTAGACAAAAGCGCACTAGTGATATCCAAGCTGAGGTTGATCAACAGACAGCAACGCTAAAGCTCTATCAGTTTTATGCTTGCCCATTTTGCGTTAAAACACGTCGTGCCATGAAACGACTCAATCTACAGATTGAGACGCGCAATGCACAATCCGGTGAACACAGAGAAGAGCTTCACTTAATGGGTGGTAAGATTAAGGTGCCCTGCTTAAGAATCGAAGACGAAGACGAAGAAGATGTAAGCTGGCTGTATGAATCTGGCGATATTATCAAGTATCTGGAAAAGCGCTTCGCCTAACTAAGCTACACCCTAAAACCGTATTGGATTATATAATGATCAATATGGTTTCTCAAAAGATCGCAGTATTGATTTATTTTTGCCATGCTCTACATACAAGGCGGCAATAACAATCAAAAATCTCTCTCACAGCAATTGTTCAATTTTTGCTGTGAGGATTTATTCCCAAACAGAACAAAACCTATTATTGATCTGAGTATTCACTCGGTTGAAGGCGCAATGGCGTGGACCGACTATGAAGGTGATAGCAAGTTCTTTATCGAAATTGAGTCGAGCTTAACTGAGCGTCAATTTATCATCACTTTTTGTCATGAAATGATTCATGTTTGCCAGTTTTTAGCAGGTGTAGAAGTGAGTGAAGTGGTGGCTTATGAAAAAGAAGTCGACCTTGCAGATAGATTTGAAGAAAGCATTTCTACTCCGGCATAAATGCTTCGAGTGAAGCCAGTGTGTCGTTGAATTCTTTAATGGAGTTGGAGCTTATGGTTATATGCCCAAGTTTACGCCCACTGCGTTCAGTTTTTCCGTACAAGTGAAGTTTCGCGTTGCTTAGTTTTAGGACTTCTTCAACTGGCCCGTGTTCACCAATGATGTTGATCATAGCGCAGTACTGATAAAGACACCTAGTTTCACCCAGTGGTGAGCCGGTAATGGCTCTAATATGGTTTTCAAACTGAGAAGTTTGTGCGCCTTCTATGCTCCAGTGTCCAGAATTGTGCACTCTGGGCGCCATTTCGTTAACAACCAACCCATTGCTAGTTTCAAAAAGCTCGATAGTTAAAACCCCGACATGACTCATCTCGTCCAAAAGTGTTTGCATGTAGTGTTCGGCTTGTTGCTGTACTTCGCTGCTGATGCTGTCGGCAGGCGCAATTGTTAATCGCAAAATGCCATTGTGGTGAGTATTTTCAACCAGTGGGTAGTATTTATGACTATTATCAATACCGCGAACGGCAATTAAAGACAGTTCTCGTTTGAAATTGACAAAACCCTCAAGAATTGCCTCAACGCCATTCATACTTTGCCAGGCACTATCTAGTTGGTTTTTGTCGCGTATAACAAATTGACCTTTGCCGTCATACCCTTCGGTTGCGGTTTTAAGAATGGCTGGCAAGCCAATACTTTCAACAGCCAGTTTCAAATCATCAAGTGAATTAACCATTTGGTAAGGTGCACAAGGGATGTTTAGCTTATCAAAAATTGCTTTTTCTCGGCCTCGATGCTGCGTTGTGTACAAAGATTTTGCGCCCGGGTAGACTGGCGTTTTTTGACTAATTTCTTTAACACTTTCAACATCTGTGTTTTCACTCTCATAAGTAATTACATCAGAGTTTTTAGTAAGCTCAGCAATTGCGTTTTGCTTGTCATTAGTAACAAATGTTTTTCCTAGTAGGGCAGAAGGTTCATCTTCAGAATTTGCCGTAAAAGCCATTTGATGGCCCAGTGGATAGGCTGCAATAGCAAGCATTCTTCCAAGTTGGCCAGCGCCTAAAACACCAATTTTCATATACTTATCCAGGTTGGACTACATTAGTCTTTCGGGTTGGGGTTATTGAGAACATTTTGGGTTTGTTCTGAGCGAAATTTAGATACTTTCTCCCTAATTTCGGCATTATGATTACCAACAATTTGCGCTGCTAAGATGCCGGCATTTTTTGCGCCCGCTTCTCCTATTGCTAACGTGCCAACGGGGATTCCGCCAGGCATTTGCACAATAGAAAGTAGGGAATCTTTGCCACTGAGTGCACGGGATTGTACGGGTACGCCGAGTACGGGTACGATGGTCTTCGCAGCTACCATCCCAGGTAAATGCGCCGAACCTCCAGCGCCAGCAATAATCACTTCTAGGCCACGTTCTTCAGCACTTTCAGCGTATTCGAACATTAAGTCAGGGGTGCGGTGGGCAGAAACTACTTTGACCTCGTAGGGGACGCCGAATGCTTCTAGCATATCAACCGAATTTTTCATTGTCGGCCAATCAGATTTTGACCCCATAATGACACCAACTAATGCGCTCATTGAATACCCTCAAAGGAATGATTGTCAAATTATACCAAAACAATGATTGCACTCAATGCTCTGAGATTGTTATCCTTTAGACAATCTTAGGTAATGAGAAATCTGCTTCAAGAAATGGTAGGTGGCCTGAACGTAACAAGGTAGTTTGTGCATTATTGGCTTGATACCAGGTTTCGATTGATCGGGGCACAAGCATATCAAGTGCCCCCAAAATCACGTATTTTGGAATCGTCAGCTCTTTAAATAGGGTTTGAAGATCAGATCCTAGCAATATATCTAGCCCTTGATTGAGTGCATTTCTTGAAGGAGGGTATTGATCTATCACTTCAAAAATTCTTCGCATTAATGTTTTATCTTTTGTTTGTAGGCTTACAAAGCGCCGTAGTGTTTTGGCGTAATTCTGTTCTAGATCGTTTGCAAATTGCAAAAATGTTTCCTTCTTCATGCCAAATTGCCATTGCTCGTGATTGGCAAGACTTGGGGAGGCGCCCACAATCACAAGATTATTAATAGGATGCATGCTTGCAATGTTTATCCCTAGTAGGCCCCCAAGTGAAGAGCCAAGAATACTAACATTATCGGGTAACACCTCAATGATTGCGCGACTCCAATCATCAATACCGCCGTCCACATCATCACTGCGCCCGTGCCCGGGAAGATCGACTAAAGTAAGACGATATTCATTTTGATATTTTTCTACCAGAGATTCAAATATAGCACTGCTAAAGCCCCAACCATGAAGCAACACTATATCAGGCCCAGAACCAATGGTTTTATGCCATAACATTTTTCACCTTGGTGAGAAGCGCTTCAATCTGTTCAAAGCTATGGTTTGCGCATAGGGTAAAGCGAAGTCTGGCGGTATTTGGCGGCACGGTTGGAGGGCGAATCGCACTGACGTAATAACCAGAATCAAAAAGCTTCTTACTTAAATCCAGTGCTTTTTCACTATCTCCAATCATTAAGGGTTGAATCGCACTTACAGAAGTCTCGAAATCAAGCCCTAATGACTGTGCAAAATTGAGACTGTTTGCAACAGAGCGGAAAAAATCGATATTGGCCAATAATTTGGCTTTTTGCTCACCGAGCTTAATGAGTTCTAGGCTTTTTAAAGTTGCAGCACACAAACTGGGCGAAATTGCTGTTGTGTAGACATAAGGGCGTGATTTTTGCACTAAAAACTCGATAAAATCGGTATTTCCAGCGACAAAAGCGCCCATCGTGCCCGCCGCTTTACCCAAAGTAGCCATATAGATTGAGTTTTTCGGAATATTTGGCTCAAAAATGCCAAAACCGTGGGCATCATCTTGCATTAATAAAGCTTTGGAAAAATTTGCGATTTTTTCGATTTCATCGATTTTTGCGCTATCGCCATCCATGCTAAAGACATTGTCGGTCACAATAAGGCCTTGCCCACTTTGTTTGTCTGCTTTTTTCGCAAGAGAGTCGGTATTATTGTGCAAATAACGCTGAATTGGCAGCCCAATAAGTTGATTTGCATCGATTAATGAAGCGTGATTGAGCTTATCTTGTAATACCCAGTCAACTTCATCTCTAAGGGCTGAAAAAACGCCCAAATTTGCGCTATAGCCCGATGAAAATAAAAGGGCACGATCTTGCCCCGTTAAATTTGCCAAATTTTCTTCAAGCTCGTGATGGGCATCAGAATGGCCACAAACAAGGTGCGAGGCGCCCGAGCCAACACCATATTGCTTAACGCCCTCAATTAAAGCTTGTTTAACTTCGTCATTATCGGCAAGAGAAAGGTAATCGTTCGAGCAAAAGTTGATGATTTTTTTTCCATCGATAATCATCTCCACGCCTTGTGCATTTTCACTTATTTTGCGTGAGCGCAATAAATGCTTTTTTTCGAGTATGCCAATCTGCTTGCTGAAATTCATAAACTCTATTTTAAAGAACTTTTCTGCAGAGTTATAATGGTGACACAATTATATTATTGATGAGCAAGTATGAATAACTCAAGTTACTACTTTGCCTATGGTTCTAACTTATCCAAAGAACAAATGGCTATTCGTTGCCCAGAATCCGAATACTTGATGCCTGGAGAACTTGCCAATCATGCTTGGCTGATTAACACTAGAGGTTATGCAAGTGTAGAGCCATCAAAAGATGACTTTGTGCTTGGCGAGATTTTTCGCTTAAGCGAGCAAGATATTAAGTTCTTAGATGTCTATGAGAGCGTTGAAGAGGGCATGTATACAAAAGAAACTCATAGCATTCAAACAGAAGAGGGCTCTCTAGATTGTCTTGTTTATATTGCCACTGACCAATGTAAAGGTATGCCTCAATTAGAATATATCGCCAGAATTAATGCCGGCATCAAAAGCGCAAATCTGCCAAATGACTATGTTCGCCAGTGTATTCGACCTTTTATACCAGAAGAGTAATGAGCAAAAAATGTATACAACCCAGAAACACATTTTAGGGAGATGAAAAAGCAATGGATTACCATTCAGCTTTATTGTTGTTTGTTTCGCTGATATTGTTATCAGCAATACCGAGCACCAGTGTTTTGATGGTAGTTTCGCGCTCTGTTTCTTCGGGCTTTGTTCATGGGGTGGGCGCTTCACTAGGCATTGTTGCTGGCGATATAATCTTTATCATAGTAGCCTTGTTGGGGCTTGCGTTATTAGAAGAAGCTTTGGGTGAGTCGTTTTTGTTTGTTCGCTATTTGGCCATTTTTTATCTTTGTTGGTTTGGTTATAGGTTGTACAAAAAAGAAAGTACTGATTCTTCCAAAAAATATGCTAAGAGTGATTCATTTGCCAACAGTTTTTTTGGCGGATTGTTTTTAACTCTAGCCGACCAAAAGGCGATTCTTTTCTATTTAGGGTTTTTCCCTACTTTTATTGATTTATCACAAATTTCTTATGCAGGTTTGATGCTGATTATTGGTATTGTTATTGTTGCTGTTGGCGGTGTCAAAGTGTTTTATGCGCTCATTGGGAGTAAATCTCAGTTACTTTTGAAAAATCCTTTCATTGAAAAATCTCTTTATAAGATGGCTGGCTGTGCAATGATAATCTCTGCCATTTTCCTATTGGTAAAAAATTAGTGATAATGTGTGATATCAATCGAACACTTATGAAGCTAAAGGTGTTTGGAATTTGGTGGAAAATAGTTTTGAAACCATTGATGACGACACAACCAAGTGGACAATGTATAGCGACTTTAAGTGTGGTGGTGTATTAAGAATTATGGCTTTGCTAGCGCCTAGTATATTTAAAAAAGATTCGCTTAAATATATGCAGCAGTTTAAGGCTTTTGCTGAAAGTGCTTAACAAAGATTAAATCAAATTCTCCATTGGTGAAGAAGCACTCGCAAAGGCTTTTTTCATCATTCTCCCCGCAAGAAAAGACTCACGTCCAGCCTGAACAGCGTGTTTCATCGCACTTGCCATCAGCAAAGGGTTTTGTGCATTAGCAATGGCTGAATTCATAAGTACACCGTCGCAGCCAAGCTCCATTGCTTTTGCCGCATCGCTTGCACAACCGATACCCGCATCAACCAAAACCGGAACATTGGCTTGTTCTTTGATCAGCTTAATATTGTAAGGGTTGGAAATGCCTTGGCCTGAGCCGATTAAAGAAGCTAGAGGCATCACTGCGCAACAGCCGATTTCTTCCAGTTCTTTGGCAACGATTGGGTCGTCAGAAGTATAGACCATCACATCAAAACCTTCTTTGATGAGTGTTTTGGCCGCATCAAGTGTTTCAACGATATTTGGGTAAAGGGTTTTTTCATCACCCAATACTTCAAGCTTAACAAGATTGTGGCCATCCAATAGTTCTCTTGCTAACATGCATGTGCGAACGGCATCTTTGGCATTGTAGCAACCCGCTGTATTGGGGAGAATGGTGTACTTTTCTGGTGGAACAACATCCAATAGATTTTCCTCATTGGCATTTTGACCAATATTGGTGCGCCTTATAGCGACGGTAATAATCTCAGCGCCAGATGCTTCTGTTGCCAAACGGGTTTCTTTAAGGTCTTTGTACTTACCCGAACCCACCAATAAACGTGAGTTAAAAGTGCGTCCAGCAACGACAAATGGAGTGTCTTTTTTCATGGTGTAATAAGATACCATGAACGCCGAATACTGTTTGTAAATCCAGTCTAAATCTTTACAATGTAATAAAGTTTATGAGTGCTCGGTTGTTATTTGGTGAAGGAAGGAGAGGGGCTACTCACTTACGCTCGCGCTACGAGCCGTCATCGATTCTCGCAGACGTTGTTCGCATTACTAGCAATGCTAACCAAACCCTCGAATCGAGGATTCAAATCCATCAGCATAAATGAAAAACCCAGCTTTCGCTGGGTTATTAATTTATGGCGGAGAGAGAGGGATTCGAACCCTCGATAGGAGATAAATCCTATACACCCTTAGCAGGGGCGCGCCTTCAGCCACTCGGCCATCTCTCCAAAGAAAACGTATTATACTGTATAAGTTATTTGCAACATAGAGGAAAAATTGCAACAGCCATTAAGCCATCAGGTCTGGCAGAATCCAGCGATAAATACCGATTAGGTCGATAGTCATAAAGACGGCGTTGAGAACAACCAAAGCTTTGTCTTTGTTGATTGCTCCTTGTATTAGCCAACAGCCCGATGAGATCAAAAAAACCAAAAAAGCGTACTTCGAGTACGTTATATTGAGAGCGATTGTAATGCCACCGGTGACCCCGGTGATGGTGCCTATCCAGCCATACATTATGCAACTATCTCGAAGTCGTGAGTCAGTTGTGCTGTCTTTGCCAGCATAATTGATGCTGAACAGTATTTTCCAGTAGAAAGGTTAATTGCTTTTTCAATTTTAGTTGGATTGATATTTGTACCCTTTACAACGAAGTGGATGTGAATTTTGGTAAAAACTTTAGGGTGGTCTTCAGCGCGTTCGGCGCTGACTTCAGCATAGCAATCTTCGATATTTTCTCGCATTTTTTTTAGTGTGCTGACAACATCAACTGTTGCGCAGCCAGCCATACCAATCAGCAACATTTCCATAGGCCTAACACCCATGTTTTTACCACCCGCATCTGGCGGGCCGTCCATGACTACAGCGTGCCCACTTCCTGACTCACCAACCATCATCATGTCGTCAATCCATCTCACTTTAACATTCATAGAAAAAACTCCTGTAATTGTTGCCCTGGATTATTGTGGCGCATAAACGCTTCACCCACTAAAAACCCATAAACATTGTTCTCGTGCATTAGTTGAACATCTTCCCTAGACAAGATGCCAGATTCTGTAACTACTAGTGTATCGTCATTAATTTCAGTAAGTAAATCAATGGTGGTTTGCAGAGATACTTCAAACGTGCGTAGATTTCGGTTATTAATACCTACCATTGGAAGATCCAGTTTTAAAGCGCGTTTTAATTCTACCAAGTCATGCACTTCAACAAGAACGTCCATGCCTAGTGATTTTGCCAAATCGTTGAGTGTGGTGAGCTGGCCGTCAGTTAGGCAGGAAACAATGAGTAAAATACAATCTGCACTCATCGCTCTCGCCTCATAAACTTGGTATGGGTCGACGATAAAATCCTTACGAATCACTGGCAGCGATACAGCGGCTCTAGCTTTGATTAAGTATTGCGGATCACCCTGGAAAAAATCTCTATCAGTCAGAATTGAAAGACAAGAGGCGCCACCTTCTTCGTAACTTTTGGCAATTTCTACAGGATCAAAATCTTCTCTTAAAACACCCTTGCTCGGCGAAGCCTTTTTAATCTCTGCAATAACTGCATTTTCGCCCTTATTGGCTTTTGCAGATAGCGCTTGATAAAATCCTCTTGGCTTATCACCAAATTTTGCAAGTTCCACCATTCGCTCCAAGGGCACACGATTAATCGACTCTTCGATTTCTTCGTGTTTCCGCTTGATGATTTTCTTGAGTATGTCGGGTGTTTCTGTTGTCATGACACTAATGAGTAAATACCAAAGGCTATTTTAAACGAATCTAGATAGAATTTATGGGCGCATAAGCTCAGTTGTTACGAGCCATGTAGTAATGGGTATAATTTGGTTTTGTATTAATGTTCTGATTAAAAGTGAACCTACTTAACTTTCAAGCCGCTGTCGATCAACCATTTTTCTTAATAGCTGGCCCCTGTGTTATCGAATCTGAGTCCTTGGCAATGGAAACAGCCTCGTACTTGGCGAAACTGACTGATGACTTAGGTATTAACTTTATTTATAAATCTTCTTTTGACAAAGCTAATAGAACCAGCGCAGATAGTTTTCGTGGCTTGGGCTTGGCCGAAGGTTTAAGAATATTGGACAAAGTAAAAAGTGAGATAGGCGTAGGTGTGCTAACCGACGTCCACGAAGACACACCGCTTGACGAAGTGGCATCTGTTGTAGATGTACTACAAACCCCTGCCTTTTTGGTACGCCAAACTAATTTTATTCAAAACGTCTGTAAGCAAGGCTTGCCAGTGAATATTAAAAAAGGCCAGTTTCAAGCGCCTTGGGATATGAACAACGTTGTTGAAAAAGCCAAAGCAACGGGTAATCAGCAAATCATGGTGTGTGATCGCGGCACCTCTTTTGGATACAATACCCTTGTTTCAGACATGCGTGGATTGGCAAGCATGCGCTCAACAGGCTGCCCAGTAGTGTTTGATGCCACCCATTCAGTGCAACAGCCTGGCGGTCAAGGTGCCACTTCAGGGGGGCAAAGAGAAATGGTGCCCGTTTTGGCAAGAGGGGCGATAGCTGTGGGTGTTGCCGGGATATTTATGGAAACCCACCCAGATCCTGCAAATGCAAAAAGTGATGGGCCGAACTCTATGCCTCTTGATAAAATAGCTGATTTGTTAAAGGTATTGCAAGATTTAGATCGGGCAACAAAGCAGAATGGATTTTTAGAAGATAGTTTTTAAATAATCCTAAGCATGACCACTAAACTCAATTTGATTAACTTAGGTTTAAAATATTTGAAAATACTGATTTCAAACAGTATCAATTGTCTACCAATTGGAGAATGAGAAAATGACAAGAATTGCAATTTCAGGTGCTAGCGGGCGTATGGGTCAAACGCTTGTTGAGGCAGAAAAGTTAAACGCAAACACTGAATTTGGCTTAACCCTTGACCAAGGTGATAATCTTGGTGATATGCTTGATGCCTTTGATGTGCTTGTTGATTTCACTCGTCCTGAGGCAACGCTTGAGTATTTGAGTATTTGTCGCAAAGCTGGCAAAGGTATGGTGATTGGAACCACAGGCTTCAGTAATGATGGGCTCCTAGCAATCAGTCAAGCTGCCAAAGAGATTCCGATAGTTTTTGCACCAAATATGAGTGTTGGAGTCAATCTATCATTAAAGTTATTAGAAATGGCTGCTAAAGTTATTGGCGACGATGCTGATATTGAGATTGTGGAAGCCCACCACCGGCATAAGGTGGATGCACCATCTGGCACTGCGCTTAAGATGGGTGAAGTGGTGGCCAATGCCCTAGGCAGAGATTTGAGCACTTGTGCATTGTATGGTCGTGAGGGCATTGAAGAGCCACGTGATAGACAAACTATTGGCTTTTCAACGGTAAGAGGTGGTGACGTAGTTGGTGATCACACGGTAAGTTTCTTTATGGAAGGTGAGCGTGTTGAGATAACACACAAGGCCTCTTCAAGAATGACTTTTGCCAATGGAGCCGTTAGAGCGGCAGCTTGGTTAAGTGGCCAGCCCAGTGGCCTATATTCTATGCAGGACGTGCTTGATTTGTAGGAGAGGGAGTTATGTTTTACAGCATCGTTGGACAAGATATTGAGAATTCACTTGAGAAGCGCATGGCTGCGAGGCCTGCGCATGTTGAGCGCCTCATTCAACTCAAAGATGAAGGGCGGTTGATATTAGCCGGACCGAATCCAGCAATTGATACCAACGAGCCTGGCGAGGCGGGCTTTACCGGTTCGATTATTATTGCAGAATTTGACAATCTAGCGGCAGCGCAAGCGTGGGCGGATGAAGACCCCTATATTGCGGCAGGCGTTTATCAAAGTGTTGTTGTCAAGCCTTATAAAAAAGTTCTACCTTAGTTCACCCTAATGAACGTTGACGTTGTGATTCTCGGCGGTGGCGCAGCGGGATTGATGTGCGCAATCGAAGCCGGCAAGCGTGGTCGCAAGGTTGTACTGCTCGAGAAAGCAAAAAAAGTCGGCAAGAAAATTCTCATTTCGGGCGGGGGTCGCTGCAATTTCACCAATCTATATACTGAGCCTGGGGCTTATATAACGCCCAATACTCATTTTCACAAATCTGCTTTATCGAGATATACGCAATGGGATTTTATCGCCTTAATGGAAAAGCATAATTTAGAGTGGAATGAGAAAACCTTGGGGCAATTGTTTTGCAATCAAAAATCTGGCGCTGTTGTTGATATGCTTCTCGATGAATGTAGAGAGGCCGGGGTTGACGTTATAGTTGAAAGCACTGTGGAGAAAATAGAATTTCAAGAAAAATATAAAATCAAAACCCATGTTAATAACTTCAGTGCTGAGTCTCTCGTGATTGCTACAGGTGGTCCATCTATTCCTAAAATGGGCGCTACAGATTTTGGCTTGCAAGTGGCAAAACAGTTTGCTATCAAATGTAATTCATTCAAACCAGCCTTGGTGCCCTTTACCTTTCATCAAAACGACATTGATCGATACTTTAAAGCGCTTTCTGGATTGTCGCTTGATGCTATTGTAAGCTGCAATAACGTTAGCTTTCGTGAAAGTATGCTGATTACCCACCGAGGCATTAGTGGACCTGTTGCATTACAAGCATCGTCCTATTGGCATAAAGGCGACGAAATCCTTATTAATTTATTGCCGGATATAGATGCAGTTAAATTACTCCTTGAGGCGCAGCAAAACCGTGGAAAGGCACAGCTTAAAACTGTATTGTCAGAATTACTACCTAAAAGGCTTTCTGAGAGGTTGGCAGATACCTTGTTGGGTGAAGAATTATCTGAGTTAACCCTAGGGGAAGTTACCCAAAGTAAATTAAAACAATTTGCAACATTGCTTAACCATTGGCCACTACAACCGAGTGGCACTGAGGGTATGCGAACTGCAGAAGTATGTTCGGGTGGCGTTGATGTGAATGGCTTGTCATCAAAAACGATGGAGGCAAGAAAACAGAAGGGCTTGTATTTTATTGGTGAGACCGTTGATGTAACAGGCTGGCTGGGTGGGTACAATTTTCAATGGGCTTGGTCTTCTGGATGGGCGGCAGGACAATATGCATAGATGCTACTAATTACTTGTATAGAAAATATTAGTTAAAAATAAACTGGAAAATACTGTAATTTATTACAGTATTTCCTGAAAATTTAATTAAATAATTGTAAATATTATAGATTGCTTGTTAAATTACGGCATAATTCTCCCTTTTCAAAGTAAGTGAAAAAGAAGGCCTCTTTCCATAATATATGATTACAGTAAAAAACTTATCAAAACATTTTGGTGGCATTAGAGCGGTTGATGGCGTTGATTTGCATATTGAGAAAGGATCTATTACTGGTTTGGTTGGACCCAATGGGGCTGGAAAAACAACACTTTTCAACTTAATTGCTGGCTTATATCAGCCAACTTCCGGTGAAATTTATTTGGACGGCGAAGATATAACAGATTTATTGTCCCACCAGTTATTCCACAAAGGCGTCCTTAGAACATTTCAAATTGCTCAGGAGTTTCCAACACTTAGCGTGATGGAGAATTTGATGATGGTGCCGGCTAATCAGCTGGGAGAGTCTCTCCTAAACACCTGGCTAAAGCGCAAAGAAATTCAAGAAGAAGAGTTAGTCCTGCAAAAGAAAGCAGAAGAGGTGATTGATTTTCTAAGTATTAGCCACTTGAAAAATGAGCGCGCAGGTAATCTGTCTGGTGGCCAGAAAAAATTATTAGAGTTAGCAAGAACAATGATGGTTGATGCTAAAGTTGTCCTGCTTGACGAGGTGGGCGCAGGCGTTAACCGCACCTTGCTTAGGCAAATTGGTGATGCCATTGTTCGTCTAAATAAAGAGAGAGGCTACACTTTTTGCATGATTGAGCACGATATGGACTTTATTTCTCGCATGTGTAACCCTGTTGTTGTGTTGGCAGAAGGTCAAATATTAACCACTGGCACGCCAGACGAAATCAAAAACTCCCATGCTGTTATCGATGCTTATCTTGGTCAGGGGATCAAAACAAAGGAGCCCGCATAATGGCCTATTTGGAGGGTAATAATCTTGTAGCAGCCTACGGCCCTGTACCAATATTGCATGAATGCTCTGTTAGTGTTGAAAAGGGTGAGTTGGCTGTTATTGTTGGGCCCAACGGTGCTGGAAAATCAACAGCAATGAAAGTGTTGTTGGGAATGTTGGAGGCCAAAGAAGGCTCCGTTGTATTTGATGGCCAAGAAATTAACCACCTCTCACCGCAAGAACGAATCAAGCTTGGTTTGGCTTTTGTACCTCAAACAAATAATGTTTTTACTTCGATGACGGTGCAAGAAAACCTTGAAATGGGCGGTTTTCTTAGAGAAGATGATATTTCACAAACAATCCAAGAAGTCTACGAGCTTTTCCCAATACTATATGAAAAGCGAAGGCAAACTGCGGGAGAATTGTCAGGAGGCCAGAGACAGCAGGTGGCCTTTGGTCGTGCCATGATGACTCAACCGACTGTGTTGCTTTTAGACGAGCCAACGGCAGGGGTATCTCCAATTGTTATGGATGAGATTTTTTCCAATATCTTGGATTTGAAAAACACCGGCAGAGCAGTACTTATGGTTGAGCAAAATGCGCAACAAGCACTCAATATTGCTGATAAGGGCTTTGTATTGGTTTCTGGCAGAAACGAACACACGGGTACAGGAAAAGAGCTAATTGCTGATCCAGAAGTTAGAAAGAAATTTTTAGGAGGCTAGGGTGGTATCAGAATCTGCAGAAATTCTTAATGGACTAGCTTTGATGGCAAATTTTGTTTTTGTGCCTGCTATAGCTTATGCCTCACAGTTGGCTTTGGGCGCTTTGGCGGTAACATTAATCTATTCCATCCTAAGGATGTCAAATTTTAATCAAGGCGATGGTATGGCTTTTGGGACGGTTATGGTTATCCTTACACTGAGTTTTTTCCAAAGTGATTGGGCAAATACCAATTTTGGTGCTATTTTGCCGCCTTATGCTGCTCTTAGTGGTGTCCCTACCGCTCTCTTTGCTTTGCCTTTTGCGATAGTGCTGACAATGGGTTATTTTCACGTCATGGATAAATTGGTCTATCAGCATTATCGTAGAATAAATGCAAAACCAATCTATATGTGCATGGCATCCATGGGTGTTATGTTTACTACAGGCGGACTTGTGAGACTGATAAATGGCACTGAACGAATGAATTTTTCTGATGGTGCAAGATTTTTATTTACAGTGCGAGACTTTAAAGAGGCCACGGGGCTTGCGCAAGGTGTCGCGGTTAAAACTTCACAGTTTCTTACAGTTATGGTTGCTGTTGCACTGGTTATCTTTTTGTTTTATTTTTTGAGAAAAACGAAAACTGGCAAAGCTATGCGGGCTT
Source organism: uncultured Candidatus Thioglobus sp. (assembly GCA_964653365.1). Lineage (GTDB taxonomy): Bacteria > Pseudomonadota > Gammaproteobacteria > PS1 > Pseudothioglobaceae > Pseudothioglobus. The sequence goes on along the minus strand of CAZZER010000001.1, from coordinate 45,165 downwards.
ATTCAAATAACAAAGAGTTGGCATTATTATCAGGTATTGATCCGGATAAAGTTGTTCGAGTAACTTGGTTTTTGGTGGCAATTCTTTCAGTTATAGCTGGAACACTTTATGGCCTAGATAAAGGCTTTTTAGCATTCCAGTATCACCAGCTTTTATTGCCAATATTCGCCTCCGTTATTGTGGGTGGTATAGGCTCACCAGTTGGCGCAATTGTTGGCGCCTTTGTGGTCTCATTTTCCGAATCCTTGTTGACGTACGCTTATAAGAAATTCTTAATTTTTGTTCTACCTGGTTATTTGCCCGATTCACTTGTGCAACTCATAGGGACTGAATATAAGTACGCTATTTCTTTTGTGATATTGGTATTGGTCCTTTTAATCAGGCCAACAGGCATATTTAAAGGCGAGGTGTTACACTGATGAATAGTTTCGAAAAATATTGGGAATTGTACCGAGCCCAAATTTGTTTTTTTGTGATGGCGCTTATTTTATTGTTTGTCGGATTTAACCAATCGTGGGTATTGGTGCTTGGCATCTTTAATCTTTGTATCATTTCGGCAATTATGGCTTTGGGGGTGAATATCCAGTGGGGTTATGCCGGACTCTTTAACGTGGGCATGATGGGTTTTGCTGCTCTCGGTGGATTAAGTGTTGTCCTTATTTCTCAAGACCCCGTCACAGAGGCGGTAGATGCCGGTGGTTTTGATATGCTTATTGCGCTTGTTTTAGGTGTTGTTACAGTTATTGGTAGTATCTATATACATAAACTCAAGGCAAATAAATGGTTAACCGGACTAGCTTTGGTGGCTGGCTTTGTTGCTATGCGATATTTTTTTGGCGATGCGGCCAATGCAATTGAGGATGTTAACCCTGCAAAAACGGGATACCTTGGCGGACTTGGCTTGCCCGTTATGTTCTCATGGGTTGTTGGCGGTTTTGCTGCCGCTGGTGCTGCTTGGTGTATCGGCAAAATAACACTCAAGCTTCGCGCAGATTATCTGGCCATCGCAACATTAGGAATTTCCGAAATTATCATTTACGTGCTTAAGAACGAAGACTGGTTAACTCGGGGGGTAAAAAATGTTACAGGCTTGCCTCGTCCATTGCCTTATGAGCTTGATTTACAACATACTCCGTGGTTTCAAGAGATGGTAGCTTGGTTACACAGTTCAAGCTTATCTGCTCTAACTGAATCTGATAGAGTTTTTCAATTAGCGCAACTCGTAAGAGAGTCGTCAACAGTTTTTGTAAAGCTCTGTTACGCAGGCATATTTGTCTCAGTTCTGGCTGTTTTGATTGTGCTTGCCAATCTAGCTTTAGATTCCCCCTGGGGTAGAAAAGTCCGAGCGATTAGAGATAACGAGGTGTCTGCCGCAGCAATGGGTAAGAATATTATGCGTCAACACTTGCAAATCTTTGTTATTGGGTCGGCTATTGTTGGTTTGGCGGGTGCTATGTTGGTTACTTATAATGGGCTTCTTAATCCAACCTCTTATCAGCCACTTCGGTTTACCTTTTTAATTTGGGTTATGGTTATTGCTGGTGGCTCGGGCAATAACTTAGGCTCGGTTGTGGGCGCGTTTATTGTTTGGTTCTTGTGGATTCAGGCAGGACCATTTGGGCTTTGGCTTGCTGAAATAGTCAGTAATTTTGCGGGTGAAGACAGTTCAATCACACATTTTATTGAAGATCGAGTGCATCATTTGCGACTGGTATTTATGGGCGCTATTTTGTTGTTAGTTATGCGATATTATCCTGGTGGGCTTTTGCCAGAGAAAAACAAAAAACTATAGTTCCTGGATTGTCAAAATTAGGTTTTTAAAGAATTATAGAAAGAAAATATTTTATTAAACTTAAATTTAGGCTATCATTGCACTGTGTTTCTTCTGATTCGTTGTACTTGAAGAGAGGAAACTGTTTTTTATACTTTTATTATCTTAGGAGAGAAAATGAAAAAATATTTTAAATCAACAGCTGGTATTGTCCTGTCAATGGGTGTAGCGGCTTCTTCAATTGCAGATGTCAATATTGGTAGTTTGCAAGGGTATACCGGTCCACTTGAATCTCTAATTGGCGACATTCATGACGGAACTGTTTTAGCATCGGACGAAGCAAACGCTTCGGGCAACTATGCGTTTGGCACCATCAATGTTCCGCAAGGTGACTCTAAGTGTGTGGATGCTGATGCGGCTATCTCAGAAGCTGAGCGTCTTATTAACGACGAAAACGTTATCGCTATTGTAGGACCAAACTGTTCGGGTGTTACCACGGCAGTGATTAATAATGTGACTGCACCTCAAGGTGTTGTTAATATTTCACCATCGGCAACATCTCCAGCTTTGTCAACTATTGAAGACAATGGTTTCTTCTTTAGAACAGCACCTTCGGATGCAAGACAAGGCGAGGTGATTGCTTCTATTGCAATGGGCAAAGGCATTACTGATGTTGCGGTAACTTACACTAACAACGACTACGGTAAAGGTCTAGCTGATGCATTTGTTAGTGCATATGAAGCGCTTGGCGGTTCAGTAAGTGTTAACTCTGGTCACGAAGAATCAAAAGCTGACTACGGTGCTGATGTTGCCTCACTATCTGCAGGTGGTTCATCAGTATTAGCAGTATTTGGTTACGCAAGTGGCGGTGGTCTATCCATTGTTACTGCTGGATTGGACACAGGTGCCTTTGACAGCTACATCTTTGCTGATGGCATGATTGGCGCAGGTGAAGTGTTGGGAGGTCTTGAGGGTCTTGAAGGTTCTTGGGGTACAGCGCCTGGCGGTAGTGACGCGGCTGAGAAATGGGCAGAGGTTGCAGCAGCAGCAGGCAACACACCAGGGCCATACGCAGGTGAAGCATACGATGCCATGGCATTGATTATCCTTGCCTCACAATCGGCTAACTCAACTGATAGGGCTGATATTCAGGCGGCTATTATGGATGTAGGTAATGCTCCAGGTATGCCTGTATATGCTGGCCAGTTAGGCGAAGCCTTAGACTGGGTTCGCGGCGGTGCGCAAATCAACTACGTGGGTGCAACGGGTGTTGAATTTAACGCAGTTGGTGAAGTTAAAGGTTCGTACCTAGAGTACGATGTTGTGGGTACAACTTGGACGCCGGTTAAGACACATCAATAAAACCCGTTCATAAAAGAACAAAAGCCCACCTTAATGGTGGGCTTTTTTTTTGCAAATACAAATGTACTTAGGAAAAATAATCACAGTAAATGATTTCTAGTTATATACGAAGCGTGGCGCTATAATATACTTCCTACACCATTAACAGAGCGAACTATGAGTGATAATAAAACAAGTGCCAACCTTCTAAACTCGATTAAGCCGTTTTTTGAGAAAATTGATATCAACGAAATCTTCTCTCTGGACGAAATGATTTCGCCTAAATTAATTACTATTCTGTATTGGTTGTTATTGTTCTTAGCGCTTGGTAGTGGATTGGGCGCTATTTTCGACGGCGATGTTTTCCGAGGCCTATTTATTATGGCAAGCATTTCAATTGGCGGGCGAATTGTCTGTGAATTGATGATTGTGATTTTTCGTATCAATAAAAACTTAAATGAAATTAATGATAGAGAGAAGGGTTTTTCCTCAGTGTCCGCAGATGTAAACTCAACTGGTGACATTGAGCAACCCAGTGAAAAATCTAGGGATATTGATGTTGAGAAATCCACAGAAGGTGAAGGTCATGAGTAACAACCACAATAATAATGCAGTTGTTTGGGTAGATATTCCCGTTGTTGATTTGCTTCGTGCTGCTGATTTTTACAACGCAGTACTCGACAGAGAAATTGATATTACCGAATTTGCAGCACTCGATAAAGAAGATGAATTCACATTTGCAACTATAGAACACAGCAATGGTAGCGGTGGTTGTTTGTACCCAGATAGTGATCACGTGCCCAGTGAAAGCGGACCATTAGTTTATTTCAGCGTTGACGGGCGGCTTGAAGAGGCTGTTGCAGAATGTAAAAAAATGGGCGGCGAAGTTGTTCAGGACATCCATCAAATTGGTGAATTTGGAAAACGAGCAGTTATTAAAGACTCGGAAGGTAATAAAATTGCACTCCATTCCACCACAGGTGGCTAACTAAAAGAGAACTGCAGTCTGCTTTTCCATGAACAGAGGCTTACTCCTTGCCCTCTCTGGCTATATTATTTGGGGTTCTTTCCCAATTTATTGGTCACTACTTAATCATGTAGAGCCACTTGAAACACTTGCGCATAGAATCCTTTGGTCTATTCCAGTCTTATTGTTGCTTGTTGGGTTTAAATCAAGTTGGCGCAATAATGTCCGCTTGGTACTTGGTGATAAGGGCGAGTTATTACTGTTATTTTTTACGGGCATCTTAATTTGTATTAATTGGGGTACTTATATCTTGGCTGTAAGTTTGGATAGGGTAATTGAAGGCTCTATGGGATATTTTTTGTCACCCATCTTTAACATAATTGGTGGTTTTTTCTTTTTTAAAGAGCGCGTTTCAATCCTGCAAAAGTATTCGATTGGCTTTGCAACAGTTGGTTCTCTTTATTATGTAATCAGTGTAGACGTATTTCCATGGTTGGCTTTGATTTTAGCTCTTAGTTTTGCCTCTTATGGTTTAATGAGAAAAGGCATGAAAACTTCTGCAGTGCCAGGCCTACTATTGGAAACTGTCTTATTGTTGCCGCTGACAATACTTTTCGTTACTTGGATGATATCCAGTACACAAATGGCTTTTTTGACGATCGATCGTTCGACAGACATTTTGTTGATTTTGGCTGGCTTGGTTACCGTTGTGCCGTTGGTGTTGTTTACAGCGGGGATACGATTAATATCCATGACAACAAACGGCATTATTTCGTTTGTTAACCCGACTTTACAATTTTTGGTGGGTTATTATTACTTCAGCGAACCTTTCAATGTTCATCAATTAATTGGTTTTATTGGTATTTGGCTTGGCTTGGTGCTTTATTGCTACTCTTTGACGAGAAAACCTGTTTAGCCCTTTAATTGCAATATTTATCTTCTGATTCAATTAATTAAATAGCAATTGAGTCGCTTCACTTTAGTGAGTTATTAGAGAAAAAACGGATAAAGCAATATAGGTATATGATAGTATTTCACTCCCAATAAAAACTAAAGCTTGAAGGGTATGAAGAACACTAAAAGTATGCATCCAAGGGTATTTGGCACTTTGCACTCTACAAGCCAAGAAGAACTGAATTCGCTTTATGAGGATTGGGCCAGTGATTACGATAAAGATGTAGTGGATTTAATCGGCTATCAAGGCCACAGTATTGCCACGAATCTACTTTTGCAATACCTTAAAGATAAAAATTCATTAATTTTTGATGCGGGTTGCGGTACAGGTTTAGTTGGCGAAGAGCTTTGCAGTAGGGGGTTTGAGAATATTGTTGGCATAGATTATTCCCAACCTATGCTCGATGAGGCGGCGCAGAAAAATATTTATCAATCTCTTGAATTAATAGACCTGAATCAAGTTCTACCCTATTCGAGCAATACTTATGACGCAGCTATTTGTGCAGGCACATTTACCTGTGGTCACGTTGGCCCGAATGCATTGAACGAATTAGTGCGCGTTACCAAGCCAGGAGGCTATATTAGCTTTACAGTTCGCGAACAAGAGTGGGTGGCGGCACCTTATGAAGATACGATTAATGAACTAATTGCATCAAATAAATGGCAGAGAATTTCCCAAAGTTTTACCGATTACAACCTTAAAGAAGGGGTTGGTTGTCAGTTATGCTTATATCAAGTTACTTCCTAATCAAATAACTTGTAGCTAGGGTTGTTGGGCACTATGTCAGAATCATTGCACAATCAAAAAAAAGCCTATCTATTTGCAGGCATAGCAATTTTCTTTTGGTCAACTGTTGCTTCAGCTTTTAAGTTGTCCCTACAACATTTGGACCCTGTACAGCTGGTATTTTTTGCCACTTTGTTTTCTACTTTAGCGTTATTTTTAATCATAGTCTGGCAAGGAAGGTTGAGCTTGATTGGGCAGTTTTCTAAGGCTGATATTCTACGGTGTGGTTTGCTGGCTTTCCTTAATCCTTGCCTTTATTATATTATTCTATTAAAGGCTTATGATTTATTGCCCGCTCAAGAGGCAATGGCAATTAATTATAGCTGGGTAGTGATGATGGTAGTATTGTCAATCCCGATTCTTAAACAGTCGGTCAGTATCAAGGTTATGCTGGCAATACTTATCAGTTATTTTGGTGTTATCCTAATTGCTACAAAGGGTTCACCCTTGTCACTTGATTTTTCGAATGGAAAGGGTGTCCTTTATGCCCTGTTAACAACGGTGATTTGGGCCACTTTTTGGCTTTTAAATACCAAAAAAGATAAAGATGTTGTTGTTAGCTTATTGTTAATTTTTCTCTTTAGCTTGCCTTTTATTTCACTTGCTCTTTTTTGGCAATCGAGTTTTATTATTCCAACCATCCCTGGCTTAATCGGTGCTGCCTATATTGGCTTTTTTGAGATGGGGTTTACTTTTGTGTTATGGCAATCTGCCCTAAAACTTTCATCAACTGTTGCTAGAGTGAGTAGTTTGGCTTTTATAACGCCGTTCTTGGCGTTATTGTTTGTGTATCTTATTCTTGGAGAAAATATACTTCCTTCAACCGTGATTGGTATTATCCTCATCATATCTGGCCTACTATTACAAAAACACTTTAGTCAAAGTATTCAATCGGACAAATAACCTTAACTCATATTCATAAATCAACGCTTCAATGAACCAGCAAGACCCAATATTACAATCTTTCAAAATCAAAGGCGTTGAGTTTCGTAATCGCATGATGAGTACCTCGCATGCACCGGGCTATATTGAAGATCGATTACCAAAAGAGCGGTATCGCTTGTACCATCTAGAGAAGGCTAAGGGCGGTATTGGGTTAACTATGTTTGGTGGTTCGTGCACCGTTTCTGCAGATTCGCCTTCAGCCTTTGGGCAAATTGATTTAAGTACAGACGAAGCTTTACCATGGATTCAACAGTTGGCACAGAGTGTACACAACGAGGGTGCGCGAATTATGTGTCAAATAACCCATTTGGGGCGTCGAACAGCTTACGATGTAGAGCATTGGCTGCCACCTGTGGCGCCAAGTCCTGTGCGTGAACGACCCCATGGGACAACCCCTGCAAAAATATCTTTGACAGATATTGATAGGATAGTGAAAGACTACGGTGATGCCGCTCTACGCTGTGCTGAAGCTGGATTGGATGGGGTGGAATTAATGGCCTACGGTCATTTGATTGATCAATTTTGGACGCCCGCTTTTAACCAAAGAGAAGATGCTTTTGGTGGTGATTTAGATAACCGTCTAGCGTTTGTATTGAAAGTGCTTAAGGAAATTAAAACCCGCTTAGGTGAGCGAGATAATTTTATTGTTGGTATTCGTATGACTGGCGATGATCAGCTATCAAAACATTTGGGTATTGATGGACTTGATGAGCATGAATGTTTGAAGATAGCCAAACGTTTAGAGTTAACAGGACATCTTGACTTTATCAATATTGTTGGAGGTCACTTAACCACCGATATGGGGCTGGCAGATTGTATCCCCCCCATGGGCAATCCTTCTGCGCCATTTCTCAATCTTGCTGGAAAAATAAAACAAGCCGTCAAACTGCCAGTGATGCATGCCACAAGAATTACCGATGCAGCAACAGCGCGTTACGCACTTTCTACTGGTTTGGTTGATTTGATCGGTATGACTAGGGGTCATATGGCCGATCCTTATATTGTTAAGAAAATTGAAGCTGGCGAAGAAGATCGAATTCGCCCTTGTGTAGGTGCAGGCTATTGTTTGGATAGGCTACACGCTAAGGGTGAGGCTCTATGTTTACACAATCCAGCAACGGGCAGAGAGGGTAACTTACCCCAAAAAATTGAATTATTGCCAAAAACGGGCAAGCGTGTGGTCGTTGTCGGCGCGGGCCCTGCTGGTCTTGAGGCGGCGCGAGTTTGCGCCACTCGAGGTAATAGAGTTACCGTGTTAGAGGCGGGCAATGAAGTAGGTGGTCAATTGCTATTGGCAGCTAAAATCGAGCGCAGAAAAGAACTTTTATCAATAATCGGCTGGTTAAAGGGAGAGTGTGACCACCTTGGTGTTGAGTTCATTTATCAGTGCTTCGCCGAACCAAGCGATATTGAGCAGCGCAATCCTGATATGGTCATCATTGCCACTGGTGGATTGCCACTACTCTTAGAGTTAGATCAGGGTTCAGAGCTGTTAACAGGGCTTTGGGATGTGCTTTCAGGGTTTGTATCACCGGGTAACAACGTTTTATTGTATGACGATAATGGCGGCCATCAGGCAATGAGTAGTGGTGAATACTTACTTGAAAACGGCGCCAAATCCCTTGAGATTGTTAGCCCTCATCGTGTCATAGGGCGAGAGGTGGGTGATGTTAATTTCCCTCATTATTTGAGAGGTCTTTATCAACACGATGTTCGTTTCACACCTGATTGGGAATTAAAACGAGTGCAAAAGGTCTCTGATGGTTTGCAGGTAACACTTTGGAATGAGTACAGCGGTACAGAAACACTTCGTACGGTTGATCAAGTAATTGTTGAGAATGGCACTATGGCAAACGATGAGCTTTATCAAGAGCTTACTCAGCAAAGCAATAATTTGGGTGAGGTGGATTTTGAGGGCTTGAAAATCAATAAGCCCCAATTGCTTAATCTAAATAATAATGGCAAGTTTTTTCTTTATCGAATTGGCGATGCCTGGGCGCAGCGCAATGTCCATGCGGCAATTTATGATGCACTTAGATTATTAAAGGATTATTAGATATCGGTTTTTTCTATAACAGTATTCGCTTTTTATCTACCAATGCTTTGTGTCCAAATGTATCTTTTGTTTATTTAATACTTGGAGGCTTGAGTGAATATTTCATTAAAGGGTAAGCGGGTCTTTATCACCGCAGGCGGTGATGGCATGGGCAGAGCAACTGCAATAGCCATGCATAATATTGGTGCAACTGTTTTCACCTGTGACATCAATGAAGAAAGCCTGAAAACGTTACCAGAAGGGATTCAAACCTTTGTTTGCGACGTCTCTAAATCATCGGAACTGGATAAGATTTTTGACGAGATTTTGCCTGGCGGCATCGATATTCTTGTCAATAATGCTGGCGTAGCAGGCCCCACTAAACCGGTTGAAGAGGTAACAAACGATGAGTGGGATAATTGTATGTCGGTTTGTATCGATGCACAGTTTTATTGCACAAGAAGGGTGGTGCCAATCTTTAAAAAACAACAAAGCGGTGTGATTATTAATTTGGTTTCTGGTGCAGGGATTTTGGGCTTTCCAAATAGAGCACCTTATGCAGCAGCCAAGTGGGCCGTGACTGGCTTTACCAAAACACTGGCAATGGAGCTTGGCCCTCATAATATTCGGGTTAATGGGATTGCGCCTGGCAATGTTAATGGAGATAGAATGGAAAGAGTAATTAGTGCACACGCACAAACAGATAACATTGAGCCTGAGGCAGTGAGAAAGCTTTATGCGATGGGAACTTCAATGCAATGTTATGTCGATCCAGAAGAAATTGCGGATACTATCTGTTTTCTTTCCTGTGATTATGGGAGGCACATTTCTGGTCAAATAGTTGCGGTGGATGGTCATACAGAAACACTCTATCCCAGAGTTTAATGAATAACGCTTGTTAGCATAATGGAGATATAATAACTTCATTTTTTTTCATCCACATTGTAAAAATGTCATATCTTTCTAAACTTAAAGGTTTGTCTGCCATTGTCCCGCCTGCACCTCCTTTTAAGCAGGTTTTCTTTATATGGTTTGGGGCGTTAATCTGTTCGGGCATTATTGGTTTCCTTGCCGATTTCACGGGAAATCCATTAATATTGGGTTCATTTGGTGCTTCTATTTTTGTACTTTTTGTGCTGCCTGATACACCATTTGCACAACCTAGAAATGTTATTGGTGGGCATTTTATTGGCACTTTTGCGGGCCTTTTTTTCTTATATTTTTTTGGACCCGACTGGTGGAGTATGGCGCTAGCTTTAGCCACAGCGGTATCTTTAATGCAGTTATTTAGGGTCTCTCACCCGCCAGCTGGCTCAAACCCTTTCATTGTATTTTTAAGCACACCTGCGTGGGATTTTTTATGGATGCCGACGGTACTAGGGGCCGTCCTATTAGTTCTAGTAGCTCTTTTTTACAACAATATAAGTTCTGATAGAAGCTACCCAAAGTACTGGTAGAATCCTAACTAAGAATAATAAAAGAATAAATCATGACAGATTGTTTATTTTGCAAAATAATTGCAGGAGATATTCCCGCAGAAAAACTTTATGAAGATGAAAGTGTCCTTGCCTTCAAAGACATCAATGCACAGGCGCCCGAACATTTTCTGGTAATACCAAAAAAGCATATCTCAACCCCTAACGATGCGGACAGTGCAGAACTTATGGGTAAGTTGAGCTTAACAGCGACAAAGATTGCTAAAGAAAGAGGTTTTGCTGAGAATGGCTACCGACTTGTAATGAATTGTAATGGCGATGGTTGCCAAAGTGTTTTTCATATTCACCTTCATTGTTTGGGTGGTCGTCAACTGACTTGGCCGCCTGGTTAATAAAAAATCATACGCACTTCTTGAGTTGAATTAAAATAGCAAAAACTTGCGCATTATCCTGTGCAAAATCAATAAGTAAATAAAGGAAAAAATGAGCCAAAGTGGTCTTGAGCAGCAAAGTGTTGGAGAGTTTAGCGAGCGTGCTTATCTCGACTATTCGATGTATGTTATCCTCGACCGCGCACTACCGTTTATAGGTGACGGCCTTAAGCCAGTTCAGCGTCGCATTATTTATGCGATGAGTGAGCTTGGTTTAAAATCCACAGCAAAATTCAAAAAGTCGGCAAGAACCGTTGGTGACGTACTAGGTAAATTTCATCCCCATGGTGACAGCGCTTGTTATGAAGCGATGGTTTTGATGGCCCAGCCTTTTTCCTATCGCTACCCGTTTATTGACGGACAGGGCAACTGGGGAGCACCAGATGATCCGAAATCATTTGCAGCAATGCGATATACCGAATCCAAACTATCGCCTTATGCCGATTTATTACTGAGTGAAATTAACCAAGGTACGGTTAGTTGGGCGGATAACTTTGATGGCTCGCTGAAAGAGCCAGAGCAGCTTCCTGCTCAAGTGCCCAATCTATTTTTAAATGGCACCTCGGGGATTGCCGTTGGTATGGCTACTGATGTGCCGCCACATAATCTGACCGAGGTTATGCTGGCCTGCATTAAATTACTCGAAAAACCCTCAACTGATCTAGACACTCTGCTTGATATTCTTCCAGGGCCTGATTATCCGACGAACGCTTACATTGTTAGTTCTGCCAAAGATTTACGTTCAATGTATGAAACAGGCAATGGTTCAGTAAAAATGCGTGCTAACTATATCAAAGAGGATGGGGAAATAGTGATTGAGGCTTTGCCTTATCAAACTTCTGGTGCCAAAGTGATTGCACAGATTGCTGCCCAAATGCGCGAGAAAAAACTACCTCTGGTTGACGATATTCGGGATGAATCTGATCACGATAACCCCACACGTATTATCATTGTACCGCGTTCAAATAGAGTGGATATTGAGCAGCTGATGTTGCATTTATTCGCCACAACAGATCTTGAGAAAAATTATCGCGTAAACATGAACGTGATTGGACTTGATGGTAGGCCGCAAGTTAAGCCACTAATTCCAGCACTTAAGGAGTGGTTGCAATTTAGGACCCAAGTAGTTGTAAATCGATTACAACACCGACTTAATAAGATATTAGATCGATTGCACATCCTTGAGGGCTTGTTAACCGCGTATCTCAATATTGATGAAGTGATAGCCATTATTCGTGGTGAAGATAAACCTAAGCCCGTATTAATGAAGCGCTTTAAGTTGAGTGATATTCAAGCCGAAGCCATCCTTGAGTTGAAGTTGCGGCATTTGGCAAAACTTGAAGAAGTCAAAATAAAGGGAGAGCAAAAAGAGCTTGAAAAAGAAAGAAAGGCCCTTGAGTTGGTTTTATCAAGTGATACTCGCTTAAAAACCTTTATTAAAAAAGAACTCAAAGCAATTGTTGATGAGTTTGGAGATCAGCGACGCTGTCAAATTATTCAAGACGTAACCATGGCGCAGGCTATTAGTGAGGATGACTTGACGCCTGCAGAAAATGTGACGGTTGTGCTCAGTGAAAAGGGCTGGGTAAGGGCTGCCAAAGGGCATGATATTGATCCCGCAACCCTTAACTATAAATCGGGCGATGCCTATTTAACAAGCGCCAAAGGGAAAAGTAATAAATCAGCATTTTTTATGGATTCAACGGGACGCGCTTATGCGCTCTCAGCCAACAGCTTGCCCAGCGCTAGAGGACAAGGCGAACCATTAACCGGCAGATTGTCGCCACCTTTGGGTGCGGAGTTTAGAGATGTGGTTATGGGTGAAGAGTCGCAATTGATTTTGCTTGCCTCGGATGCAGGTTATGGCTTTATCTCTACCCTTGGAGATCTAAGTTCAAAAACCAAATCAGGAAAAAACGCCATAACCTTGCCAAACCAGTCTTCGGTGATGAGTATCGTATTTGTTGATAACTTAGAATCTCAATTTGTTTGCGTTGCAACAAATCGCGGACGATTGCTGATATTTCCAGTAGCAGAATTACCGCAACTTTCTAAAGGAAAAGGCAACAAGCTCATTCAGATCCCTGCTACTGATTTAAAAGAAAAAAGAGAGCAAATTACAGGCTTATGCACTCTTAATGAAACTCAAAAATTGAGAGTATTTTATGGAAAGAGAAAACCTGTCTACAAGCCCGAAGAATGGATCCATTTTGTTAGCCACCGTGCAAGGCGGGGAAAAGAACTTAGACCAGGGTATGTAACCAATATAACAGATATTTGTGCAGAAGATTAATCTGGCAATTATTCTGGGTGTAATTTCTTAATCCAAGCGGGTATAATCCCTTCTTTTAACAATTTTTCCGAAAATGTTCGTCCTAAAAATTGTCACAGATTTTGCATCTGCACATTCGTTGCGCAACTATCCCGGTGACTGTTCAAGGCTCCATGGCCACAATTGGGGTGTTGAAGTGTCAGTGTGTTCAGAGGTCTTGAATGACATGGGGATTGCTATTGATTTTCGGGAGATAAAAAACCAGACCAAGTCTGTTGCTAAAAGACTTGACCATCAATTTTTAAATGATATTCCACCTTTTGATGTTCTTAATCCAACCGCTGAAAATATTGCAAAATATATCTTTGATGAGGTTGCTATTTTAATCAACACAAAAGATATTAAAGTCAAGGAAGTCACCGTTTGGGAAACAGCCAGATCCGCAGTCACTTATTCAAAATAAAACCATTATGAAAAGCCATAACTTACCCGATACACAAAATATTGCAGATATTCGTAATATCGTTATTAACGAAGTTGGGATTAAGGATATCTCACATCCTATCACTTTTGTCAATCGCGAAGGCGAGCATTGTCCTTCTGTAGGGAATTTCACTATGACTGTTAGCTTGCCGGCTAATGTTAAAGGCACGCATATGTCACGTTTTGTAGAAGTCTTGAATGAACAGGAGTGCTTATTTACTGCACAAAGTTTTGTTGATTTAGTAACAAGAGTGGCAGAAAGGTTGAATTCAGATAGTGCCCATATCAGTGTTGAGTTTCCATTTTTTAGAAAAAAATCAGCACCTTCATCGGGCGTGGAAAGCTTGATGGATTACCAAATAACAATCAATGGTACTTTAAGCGAAGGCCGGGCAGATGTTTCAATGAAAGTTGTAGTGCCGGTGACAAGCCTTTGTCCTTGCTCTAAAAGTATTTCAAAATATGGCGCCCATAACCAAAGATCTCACATTACGATTGAGGCAAGAGCAACAAAAGGTGCTGAGTTATCCTTAGAAGATTTAATTGATTTGGCTGAGCAAAAGGCCTCTTGTGAGTTGTATGCTATTCTTAAGCGAGAAGATGAGAAAATAGTCACGGAAAGAGCCTATGATAATCCAGCATTTGTGGAAGACCTAGTCAGAGACATTGCGCTTGAGCTTAACAACAATGAAAAAATAAATTTCTACTGCTTAGAGTCTGAAAACTTTGAATCGATTCACAATCATTCTGCATACGCTTTAATAAAGAACCAAAAATAATCCCTATGAAGTACTTAACTGATAACGTTCGTATTACGTCAAGCGCCCCTATGGTAGCGCCAAATACTCTGATTAATGAATATCCTTTGTCGGAGCAAGCTTCTCAAGGTGTATTTCAAGCAAGACAAACCATTAAAGACATTCTTTTTGGTAGCGATAAGCGCCTCATGGTATTGGTCGGCCCTTGTTCGATTCATGATACTAAGGCTGCTCGGGAGTACGCTGAAAGGCTTTTAGTTTTGAGGGAGGAGTTGGAAGAAGATTTATTTATTGTGATGCGGGTTTATTTTGAAAAACCTCGCACCACTGTTGGCTGGAAAGGCTTGATAAACGACCCTTATTTAGATGAAAGTTTCGACATCGACCAAGGTCTTTCTCGCGCAAGACATTTGCTGTCTGATTTAGCAGAAATGAACATGCCTGCAGGCGTCGAATATTTGGATGTTTTGACACCACAATATTTGTCTGACTTGATTTCTTGGGGTGCAATTGGCGCTAGAACAACCGAAAGTCAGTCTCATCGTGAATTGGCTTCAGCGCTATCTTGTCCTATTGGGTTTAAGAATGGCACTGGCGGTTCGCTCTCTGTTGCGATTGACGCTATTACTTCTGCTAACAGTCCCCATCATTTGCTCTCAGTCAACAAAAAAGGCGGTATTAGCCACTTTACTACTTCAGGTAATGAAACGGCCCATATCATTCTTAGAGGTGGACACGACGGCCCTAATTACTCCGAGACTCATGTTGAAAACACTTGTGAAGCACTAAGGGCTAAGAATTTGTTGGACAAAGTAATGGTGGATTTCTCTCATGCCAACTCTGAAAAGAAATTCAAAAATCAAATTAAAGTCGGTGCTAATATTGCCCAGCAAATAGAAGCTGGCTCTCAAAGTATATTTGGTGTCATGATTGAATCACATCTTAACGAGGGCAATCAGAAAGTTGGTCCGTTATCTTCTCTAGAATATGGTGTAAGTATCACTGACAGTTGTATAGGCTGGGCGGATACCGAGGCCTTGCTTCGCTCTTTGGCAAAATCGGTAAATAAACGCAATAAGTAAGTCGTTCTTTTCTTGGTTTTAAACACTTAGAAAATCTGAATTGATTGATGTGCTAGTCTGATCAAATCAGGCAACTTTTTGCTGTATTTTTCGCCCATCTAGGGTACAATAAAATCTAGTTTTTTTTACGGTTTTATTGCATGTCTGATAACGTCGATTCTCCTGAGTATTTCGAGCCAAAATTCCCTATTGTAACTATTGAAGATGAAATGCGAGACTCCTACTTGGAGTACGCAATGAGTGTTATTGTAGGGCGCGCCTTACCCGATGTGAGGGATGGCTTAAAGCCCGTTCACAGGCGAGTGCTTTATGCCATGGACGTGCTCGGCAATGATTACAACAAAGCTTACAAAAAATCTGCTCGTATTGTGGGCGATGTAATTGGTAAATATCATCCCCACGGTGATACCGCCGTTTACGACACAATTGTGCGCATGGCGCAACCCTTTTCAATGCGCAATACGCTTGTGGACGGACAGGGAAATTTCGGCTCGGTCGATGGTGATAGTGCAGCTGCTATGCGATACACAGAAATTCGTATGGCTAAGCTTTCTCACGAGCTACTCAGAGACCTAGATAAAGAAACAGTCGACTATATTGAAAATTACGATGGCTCAGAAAGTGAACCATCTGTTTTGCCTACCCGTGTTCCGAATCTCTTAGTCAATGGCTCTTCTGGTATTGCTGTCGGTATGGCAACCAATATACCACCACATAATCTTGCCGAGGTAATCGAAGCTTGTTTACGAGTGATTGATAATAACGATATTGGCGTAGATGAGCTATTAGAGGTAATGCCGGGGCCTGATTTTCCGACTGCCGGCATTATTAACGGTGCTGCAGGAATTCGCGAGGCTTATGAGACAGGTAAGGGCAAGATTTATATGCGTTCTCTCTCTCATATTGAAGGGGAAGATAAGCAAAGTATTGTAGTGACCGAACTGCCATATCAGGTTAATAAAGCTAGACTGATTGGCAAGATTGCAGAGCTTGTTAAAGATAAGAAGATTGATGGTATTACTGGCCTTAGAGATGAGTCAGATAAGGACGGCATGCGCATGGTCATTGAGTTGCGTCGTGGAGAAGTGCCGGAGGTGATGCTCAATAATCTTTACAAGCTGACAGAAATGCAAACCGTGTTTGGCATCAATATGGTGGCAATTGATGGTGGTATGCCAAAATTAATGAATCTCAAGTCGGTTCTAAATGCGTTTATTGCTCATCGTCGTGAAGTGGTTACCCGTCGATCAATCTATGACCTTAACAAGGCCAAAGATCGGGCGCACTTATTAGAAGGTCTCTCGGTTGCACTGCATAATATTGACGAAATAATTGCGCTGATTAAAGCAGCACCGAATCCAACTGAGGCACGTGTCAGTTTAGTATCTAGGAAATGGAATGGCTCAGTCATTCAAGAGTTAATTGGTGATCGTGATATGGCCCAGTTCAAGCCACAAGATTTGGCGGCAGAATTAGGCTTACAAAAAAATGGCGATTATCAACTCTCTGAAAAGCAAGCCCAAGCCATTCTTGATTTAAAACTTCATCGATTAACCGGTCTTGAAAAAGACAAAATTTTTAATGAATTTAATGAGTTATTAGAGCAAATTAAAGCGCTTTTGGATATCTTGCAAAATCCTGATTTATTAATGCAGGTTATCCGTGATGAGCTTATTGAAGTTCGCGAGAATTTTGGCTCGGCAAGAATGACCGAAATCATTGAACACAAGATCGATCTTACCCTTGAAGACCTAATTGCCCAGGAAGAGCGAGTTGTCACCCTTTCTCATGGTGGCTATGTCAAGGCGCAATCATTAAGCGACTACCATGCACAAAGACGAGGCGGTAAAGGTAAGGCAGCAACCAAAATGAAAGACGAGGACTTTGTTGATCATTTATTTGTTGCTAATTCACACGATACAGTGCTTTGTTTTTCGTCAACGGGCAAGGTGCATTGGCTGAAAGTGTATGAATTGCCTATGGCTTCCCGCACCGCAAGAGGTAAGCCGATTGTCAATCTATTGCCACTTGAGAAAGATGAGGTGATTAACGCCATTTTGCCGGTTAAAGAATTCAGTGACGAGCAATTTGTCTTTATGGTGACCAGTTCTGGCACCTGCAAGAAAACTTCGCTGAGTAATTTCTCACGCCCAAGAAAAGGTGGCATTATTGCTATCGAACTTCGTGATGATGATAAGTTGGTGGGTGTCGAAATCACCTCAGGTGAGCACGATATTATGCTTTTCTCAGCAAATGGTAAATCTATTCGCTTTAAAGAATCCGATGTTCGCGCGGTTGGACGCACAGCTATCGGTGTACGTGGCATCAAATTGGCTGCTGGCGATGAAGTGGTGTCACTCATTGTAGCTGATCAGATGAGTCCTATTCTAACAGCTACAGAAAAGGGCTATGGCAAAAGAACAGAGCTAGATGAGTATCGTGCCCAAGCACGAGGCGGCTCTGGTGTCATATCTATTAAAACCTCCGATCGTAATGGTAAAGTCATTGGTGCTATCCAAGTAACTGACGAGGACGAAATGATGCTTATTTCCAATAAGGGAACCTTGGTGCGAGCAAGAGCGTTAGATGTGTCCATAATTGGCCGCAATACCCAAGGCGTTACTCTGATTAACATCGCCGAAGGAGAGCAATTAGTTTCCATTGCAAAAATTGCAGAGTCGGAAGATGATTCGGATGAAAATTCTGAAGTTGAGACCTAAATAGCAATCAAGTAATTTTCCACTCCAGTATTTACGTTCGCATAAGAGCT
>CAZZER010000001.1:1722-27033 GCA_964653365.1 uncultured Candidatus Thioglobus sp. | reverse complement strand
CCTAAATAGCAATCAAGTAATTTTCCACTCCAGTATTTACGTTCGCATAAGAGCTATGGTATTAGGGCTGTTTGACCATGAGCTCACGAAATATTTTGATTGTACTCATCAGATATATCGATTTATAAGTTCGCTAGTGGTTTGCCTTATTTTCAGTCAATTGTAAGGCATATGCCTGTAAACCTGACAACCACAGGGTTAACCGTTGTTTCTAGATTGACATTTCTAATCTGGGATGATCAAATAATAACTTATTAACAAGAAGGCAACAAGCAGGTTAACGCGAAAATTACTCAGTCATTGAATTAATCAAAGAAAAAAAACCAAACACAGCTATATGAGTTGCTATAATCAGTGCTCGGTGTGCGGTTTTTTGAGTATAGATGCACTGAGTGATTTTATTTTAAACAAAAGGAGAGAAAACGTATGAACGTACGATTTACAACAAAATTAGCAGCAGTTGCGGGTGCAATGGTGCTAAGTGCAGGTGCAAATGCTGCTTGCGGCAAGATGCTTGTTTCTGAAATGAACTGGGCATCTGCTTCATTTATGGCAAATGTCGATGCAGCCATTCTTGAGGGAATGGGCTGTGAAGTTGAGCTAGTTGCTGGTGCGACAATGCCAACATTCACCTCAATGAACGAAAAAGGCACACCAGACGTAGCGCCAGAGCTATGGGCGAATGCTGTGTCTGACCTACTAGATTCAGCAGTAGGTGCTGGTAGAATGAAGATTGGTACTGAAGGTCCAATTACAGGGTTAGGCGAAGGTTGGTTTATCCTTCCACACACCGCTGATGCATATCCCGAACTTAAAACAGTTCTAGACGTCATTGAGCGTCCAGACATTTTTGGTGGTAAATTTATTGGTTGTCCTGCAGGTTGGGGTTGTCAACTTTCAAACCAAGGTTTGTTTAAGGCCTTTGACTTGGCCGGCAAAGGTTGGGAGTTAGTTGATCCTGGTTCTGCTGCTGGTCTTGATGGTTCTGTTGCTAAAGCTTCAGAGCAAGGTGAGCATTGGTTCGGCTACTACTGGAATCCAACATCTCTCGTAGGTAAATACGACATGAGAATGTTAGACTGGGGCGTTCCGTATGCGGGTGATGACAACTGGAATGGTTGTGTTTCTCTAGGTACTGGTGAATGTTCTGATCCTCAACCTTCTGCTTGGACCACTTCACGTGTTGTCACTGCAGTTAGTGAGAAAATGTACAGATACGGTGGTCAGGAAGCACTTGATTACTTCGCTAAGCGTGTTATCTCAGGTAGTGATCTTAACGCTGAGTTAGTCTGGATGGAAGATAACAGTGCTACTGGTGCAGATGCTGCTGCCCATTTCCTTGCAAACAGTGATGTTTGGGAGTCTTGGGTAAGTGCAGATGTCGCTGCTGCTGTAAAGGCTGCCCTATAACATAAGGCACTTTTTACGAAGATATACCTATTGCCCGTAACCGTGTGGTTGCGGGCAATTTTTTTTACTCGGAGAAATATAAATGGCAACGAGAGCAATACCGAAGATTGATGCTTACGAATGCATCACCGATCAAACGGTAACAAGCAAAAGTGATGGCGCAATCGATGTCGCCAATTTACGCATTGACAACAAAGACCTTGACTTTATCCAGAGACAGCTTAATCGAACAGACGATTTAACTGCGCAAACTGTTGAGGCATCAAATTACAATGACTTGGTTGGAATTAGTAACAACATGGACGTCTTATTAAAGGGTGTCTCAGGACGAGCAGAAACCATTAAGGACTTCACCGATGGTAGAAACCCGATGACGGAAATTAATAACTCAGAGGAGTTGTTAGCAAAAATCGAAAACCTATCAAACGTATTGACAAGTAAAGTGGCTGAATTCAGTTCAGATTATCAAGCTACATCAGATGCCGCTTTTGCTGATTTATCCAACCAAGTTGAAAAACTCCAACAAGCTGTTAATTCGAGCGACTCATACCCTGACTTATTAAACGCGTTTGGCGATATTCATGCTATTTTAAAAAACCTTATAGAAGGTGGCGACCTTAGACTTATTAAGGATCAAACAGGGAGTGAAGGATTAATTGAGCAAATGAATCAATTGGTTGAGTCCTTCGAAAGTAAAGCTGAATCCCTTAGCGGTGCTTTTGAAAGTAGTGTTAGCGCCCAAATAGAAACCTTAAATGCCGAAGTTGATTCACTTGCTCAAAACATCGATCAACTGTCCTCTGCTGAGCAAGTTATGTCTCACTTTCAAGCGCTTGAATCACTGGGGCAAGTCATTAAGACTAAAGCATCTGAATTCAACACCATTGATGAATCAAAAGAGTTGATTCAAAATATCAATGAAACCAGTATTTTGAGCTATGAAAAGGCTGTGGACATTATTGATGGTTATAAGCAAGTTTCAAATTTAGAAGCTTTAGTAGATAACCCAGAAACCTTAGCGCATGCCGTAAAAGAAGCTTCGTATAGAACAAATGTAAGTGTTGTTGAAGAACAGTTAATGCCTTTGGTTAATGATGGCCAGCAACTTGTGGCAAAAGTTCAACAACTGGCAACACAATTCGCTAGCGATAATCTCGCGGATTTGAGTGAGAGAAAAGTGAGGATGATGGATGTCGTTATCGGTCGGCTCGAGGTGTTATACAAATCCCAACTTCAGGTAAACATTAACCCAGTAGGTGTTGACTATTCATTGTCTGATCGTCTTGACGGCTATATGTCGCAGGTGGAAGATAAGTATGAAGATGCCTTATCAACTGATCCTGCAACACTAACCGAACATGTGGCTACATTCCCTAGTCAATTACAGAGCACAATGGAGACTTCAGACATCTCTCTTTTTGCAAGCAATATATTATCTATCCCAAGTGATGTGATGATGAACTCTAGAAAGTGCGTAGATACTGCATTTAAAGACTTCACTCGTGAATACGGAGATACAATTGAGTGGTCTTTTGATTGGCTATTGACTTTTCTTGATTCATTTGAAGATGCACTCTTGTGGCTACCGTGGCCAGCATTCTTGCTAATTGTTGGCGCCTTGGCTTTTGCAGGTTCTCATAGTAAAAGTGTTACCATAGGCTCTATGTTGGCACTATTTCTAGTTGGCTATTTTGATATGTGGGAGCCAATGATTTCAACCGTTTCACTGGTGACAGCAGCAACCCTGCTCTGTCTTGTGGTTGGCATACCATTAGGCATATGGATGTCCCGGTCGGAAAGGGTGCAGTCCATGATTACACCAGTGCTTGATATTATGCAGACTATCCCATCCTTTGTATATTTGATACCTGTAGTAATGTTGCTTGGCATTGGTAAAGTTCCTGGAATGATTGCGGTGTGTATCTACGCAATGCCACCGATTGTGCGATTGACTAATCTAGGTATTCGTCTGGTTGATAAGGAGGCAATGGAGGCTGCAGATGCCTTTGGTGCTACCTATAGACAACGCCTATTTACCGTACAGATACCATTGGCCTTGCCTAACATTTTCGCTGGTGTAAACCAAACAATTATGATGGCACTTGCTATGGTAGTAATTGCATCAATGATTGGTGTTGCCGGTCTTGGACAGCCTGTATTGCAAGCGGTTCAAAACCAGTACTTATCATCTGGCATGCTCAATGGTCTTGCGATTGTAGTCTTGGCTATTGTCTTTGACAGAGTTTCTCAAGCCTTCGGCACACGCATACAAAAACACCGTAGTGGAGACGTACTATGACACAAGATGTAAAAATTAAAATCTCAAACTTAACAAAGATTTTTGGGCCTAATTCAAAATCTGTGCTAAAGCATGTTGATAATGGCATGAGCAAGGACGATTTGCTAAAACAACACAAACATGTGTTGGGATTGAGCAATATTAACCTTGATCTTAAAAACAAAAATATTGAAGTGATTATGGGGCTCTCAGGCTCAGGTAAGTCAACTTTGATTCGCCATATTAATCGTTTAATTGAGCCAACTGCGGGATCGATTATGATTGGTGGCGAAGATGTGATCAAGATGCCTCCCGAGCAATTGCGTATATTTAGGCAGCAAAAAACTGCGATGGTTTTCCAAAGCTTTGCCTTGCTTCCGCACAAAACAGTTTTGGACAATGTTTGCTACGGTATCCACTTGCAGGGTGTTGCAGATTCTGAGGCGCATCAACGCGCCCAGAAATGGATTGACCGTGTAGGCTTGACAGGTTATGAAGACCGATACCCAACACAACTTTCAGGCGGCATGCAACAGCGAGTTGGCTTGGCTAGAGCATTGACTTGCGATACCGAAATTCTGATGATGGATGAGGCATTTAGTGCGCTTGACCCATTGATTAGAAGTGATATGCAAGACCTACTTTTGGAGCTACAAGAAGAGCTACACAAGACAATTGTCTTTATTACCCATGATTTGGATGAGGCACTTAAGATTGGTGATCAAATAGCCATTCTTAATGGTGGGTTGTTGGTTCAACATGGTACGCCTCAAGAAATCTTGATGCATCCAGCTGACCAATACGTGACCGACTTTGTTAAAAAGGTGAATCGCTCGCATGTGCTTCATGCCGAGTCGGTTATGACAGATGTTAAGCCTGCTGAAGCTGACAAAAAGATTGCAGTAAAAGCCACCGATACGATTGATATCGTTTTAGGTGAGGTTTTGCGAACTCATGCAGATTGTGCTATTGTTAAAGATTCCAGCGGAATTGAAGTTGGCTATCTTAATAAGTTAGATATTGCAGAGATTGTTAGGCCGGCCCACGCGGATGCTGATACCCAATACTCTTAAATAGCTTTATTAATAGCAATTAAACTAGACCCTTTGGTGAGAGATTACTAAAGGGTTTTTTATAACAAGCCTTAATTATGAAAAACCGCGCTCAATGCTCGCGGGTTGCACTAAAGCTTAAGTTAGGATGGCGCTCAATAGTCAACTGTAGATTAACCATGCTTGGCGCAAGATAAGACAGCATACCAGCACTGTCGATGGCGACATTATTACCAGCCTTAGCCTTGAGTTGTTCGATATCTTTATCGCTGCCAGTTACCCAGCGGGCGGTGGCAATGCTGATAGCTTCAAATTGGCAATCCACACCGTATTCATGTTTTAGCCTGTGAGCAACCACATCAAATTGTAAAACACCGACAGCGCCTAATATTTGTGAGCTATTGATAATTGGTCGGAACACTTGGGTTGCACCTTCTTCGGAGAGTTGGTCGAGGCCTTTTTGCAAAGCTTTTGCTTTTAATGGGTCTTTTAATTGGGCGCGACGAAAAAGTTCTGGGGCAAAATTGGGAATACCTTGAAAGTTTAGTTTTTCACCTTGGGTAAATGTGTCACCAATACTAATGCCGCCATGGTTGTGAATGCCAATCACATCACCGGCGAAAGCCGTGTCTGCCGAGCTCCTTTCACGTGACATGAACGTAACTGCATTAGCGATTTTTATTTGTTTACCTGTTGAGACTTGCAACACTTTCATGCCTTTTGTGTATTCACCACTAACGATGCGCATAAAGGCAAGTCTATCGTGGTGTTTTGGATCCATATTTGCTTGAATTTTAAAGACAAAGCCTGTGAGTTTTTCCTCGTTTGACGCAACCATTCTGCTCTCACTTTCTCGACCCTGCGGAGTGGGGGCGTATTCAATAAATCCATCGAGCAAGTTTTGGATGCCAAAGTTGCTAATGGCTGAGCCGAAAAATACTGGGGTTTGTTTTCCGGCTAAAAAGTCATTTAGGTCAAAGGGCGTACTTGTGCCTTGAATCAATTCTATTTCTTCTCGAACTTCTTCGGCCAATTCAATGCCTAGAATTGTATCAAGCTCAGGGTTGTTTATACCCTCGATAATGGTGTTTTCACCGATTTCTGAATTCTTACCCGCTTCATAAAGGTAGATTTTGTCTTCCAACAAGTGAACAACACCTTTAAAGCGCTTACCCATGCCGATTGGCCAAGTGATAGGCGCACACTCAATATCTAGTACCGATTCTACCTCGTCGAGTAAATCAATTGGCTCTTTGCCTTCACGATCCAGTTTGTTGATAAATGTCAAAATGGGCGTGTCACGCAGTCGACAAACTTCCATCAGTTTGATTGTGCGCTGCTCTACGCCTTTTGCCACATCGATTACCATTAGTGCTGAATCAACAGCTGTAAGCGTACGGTAAGTGTCTTCAGAGAAGTCCTCATGACCGGGCGTATCCAATAGATTAATCATGTGGTAATCGTAGGAGAACTGCATAATGGATGAGGTAATTGAGATACCCCTCTCTTTTTCCATTTCCATCCAGTCAGATGTGGCATGAGCGCTGGCTTTTCTCGCTTTCACACTACCAGCTGATTTAATCGCACCAGCGTAGAGTAGGAGTTTTTCAGTAACTGTTGTTTTTCCGGCATCAGGGTGGGAAATAATCGCAAAGGTGCGACGTTTAGAGACTTCACTCATCGCCTATTGCTCGCCTTTAATAATCAGCTCTATGCCAGCCTCAGAAAACATTTCTTGAGAGAGCTGTAAGCTTTCGTTCCAGTTGTCGAGTTCTTTGGATTTTTCAATGACGACTTTTTTTATACCAACTTGGATAATGCCCTTGGCGCATTCAGAACAAATAGGCAGGCCATAAATATAGAGTGTCGCACCATCAAGCGAGGTGCCAGAATAGGTGGCGTTATAGATAGCATTCATTTCTGCATGCACAACAAATCGATATTTGGTTTCTCTGTGATTGTAACGTTCAGCAGAATCTTTGATGCCCCTTGGGAAGCCATTAAAGCCTTGTGAAAGCACCTCTTTTTTAGCACCAACCGTCACCGCACCAACCTGTGTTGATGGGTCTTTTGACCAAGTTGCCACCTCTTTGGCAAGCGCCAGATAGCGATTATCCCATTTATCTAATGTTGTCATAAGTCGAGCATTTTACTATGATTATTAGCGAATCTTAATACTTGCCAAGCTAATAAGAATAAGGATTAATGTCACCATCCAAAAACGTACAATAATCTTTGGTTCGGATAAGCCCATCTTCTCGAAATGATGATGCAGTGGTGCCATTAAAAATAAGCGTTTTTGTGTACGTTTGTAATAACTCACTTGGAGAATGACCGACAGAGTTTCGGCCACAAAAACACCGCCCATGAGAAAAAACAAAATTTCTTGACGAACAATGATTGCCACAACAGCGAGAATTGCACCCAAAGAAAGTGAGCCGACGTCGCCCATAAAAATTTCAGCAGGATAGGTGTTAAACCACAAAAACCCGAAGCCCGCACCTATGAGTGCAGCACAAACCACAAACAACTCACCCGTGCCTGGCATAAATGGCATGTTGAGATAGTTGGAAAAATTGTAGTTTCCGCCAATGTAGGCAAAGATTGCTAGGGCGCCACTAATCAGTATGACTGGCATAACGGCCAGTCCATCTAAGCCGTCGGTCAGGTTGACAGCATTAGAGCTACCGACGATAACAAAGTAGCTAAGAATAAAAAAGCCCAAAACACCCAGTTCGATTCCTGCGTTTTTAAAAAATGGAATCAACAGTTGTGTATCAATAGGGTTGGCGTTGTAGATCAACATACTGGCAATGAAAATTGCTGAGATAGATTGTAATAAAATTTTCTTCCTACTACTAAGACCATCTGATGATTGGTGCTTCAATTTTAAGTAATCATCGATAAAACCAATACCGCCAAAAGAGAGTGCAGTGAAAAGCACTATCCACAAATAAATATTACGCCAGTCTCCCCAGATAATCATACTAACCATAAATGAGGATAGGATTAAAACGCCACCCATAGTGGGTGTGCCAGCTTTAACGTGGTGACTATCAGGGCCATCGCTTCTGATGACTTGACCAATTTGGTAGTGTTGAAGCTTGGCAATAATAGCCTTGCCCAAGAACAGACTGATTAAAAGGGCGCTCATCATCGAGAAAACAGCCCGAACAGTCAAGTAGCTTAGGACATTAAAGCCAGTATCTAGCGAGGCTAAAAAACTGATTAATTCGAGAAACATATCGAGTTATTCTCCGTTTGCAATCCGTTTTAATTTAAAAACTAGGATTGAATCCATTGGAATGCCCATGTCTCTGTTGCCAAACACTCTTTGGAATGGGGCAATAGCAAGCTTTTGCTCGTCCATCATCATATTAAGGGCGGCTGTATCGATAATTTCTAATATTTCACCGCCACCTAATCGAAAGGGTACAGGTTTGTCGGTGGCTTGCAGAACTGTGCCATCAATAAGTTCAATAGTTATTGTAAGTGTGATTTTGTCACCACTGGCAGCCGTCTCGCCTGAGCCTTCAGCAATAATAACGGAAAAATAGCCTGAGTCATTTTTTTGAGCCTCAGGGTATGCTGACAAGATTAAGTCTTCAAATGCTTGTAGTTGTTTTTCTTGAGCTAACTTTAATGCCTCAGATTTGATAGCTAATTCGGCTTTAAAAGCATCTTCTCCGGTGGCAAAGTTATTGGCATTGTCACCTACTCTTGCGATAGTTATATGTTCAATTGTATCTCCTTGCTCAATGGAATTTACAACATCCATGCCTTCCGTAACAGCGCCAAATACACTGTGTTTTCCATCTAGCCAAGGTGTGGCAATATGGGTAATAAAAAATTGCGAGCCATTCGTGCCCGGGCCAGAATTTGCCATCGACAAAATACCTGGTTTGTCGTGTTTTAAGTCGCTAAACTCATCCACAAATAAATACCCAGGGCCGCCCATGCCACTCCCCTCTGGATCGCCGCCTTGAATCATAAAATCCGCGATAACTCTGTGAAAAGAGACCCCATCATAAAAAGGCACACCAAGCTCCTTATTGCTTACTTTGCTGCCTTCTGCAAGCGAGACAAAGTTAATAACGGTAAGCGGTGCTTTTTCGTAGGCCAGCTGAACAACAATTTCGCCTTTGTTGGTTTGAATGTGAGCAAATACTCCTTCATCTGGGTCCGCAAAAGAGAGTGAAGATAATAAAAGTGAAAAAGTTAGTAGAAGAAATCTCATGAATAAGACTAGAAATAAAAACCATCAATGATACCCAAAATCATAGATATATTAAACACGATAAGTTAAAATATACACCCTCAGTAGCGAGGAGATCACAGTGCTTATCGCTGTTTCTATTAGATTTGTTTTAGGTTGAAAAAAATATGTCATTATTAATTACCGACGAGTGCATCAATTGTGATGTGTGCGAGCCAGAATGCCCAAATGAAGCAATTTACATGGGCGATGAAATATATGAAATCGATGGCGACAAATGTACAGAGTGTGTTGGTCACTTCGATACGCCACAATGTGTAGAAGTTTGTCCTGTGGACTGCTGTTTACCGGATCCTGATCGTGTAGAGACCGAAGAAGAATTATTGGCGAAAATTATTGATTAATAAATAATTTAACAATAAAAAAGGCGACCAATTGGTCGCCTTTTTTGTGTCTAATTAACGCTGACTAGATAGTTGATCTTAGTGCGGCAAGACAAAGAGCAATATTCTCTTTTTGAGCAGTATGTCCCATAAGGCCGATACGCCAAACTTTGCCTGCAAGAGCGCCAAGACCGGCACCAATTTCAAGATTAAAATCATTTAGAAGTGTTGTTCTCACGGCAGCTTCATCGACACCTTCAGGAACCATAACACTGTTAAGTTGAGGCAGTCTGTCTTCTTCTTTAACAAGGTAACTGATGCCTAACTCTTCTAGGCCGTCTCTTAGCATTTCATGGCTAGATTGGTGTCTGGCCCAAGCATTTTCAATGCCTTCCTCACACATCATTACTAGAGACTCATGCATACCGTACAAGGTGTTCACGGGTGCTGTGTGGTGGTAAGCACGTTTTGCACCTTTGCCCCAATAGCCCATCACCAAGTTAAGGTCAAGGAACCAGCTAGCAACCGGTGTTGTTCTGTTTGTAATTTTATGAATTGCTCTTTCACCGCAACTTATTGGTGAAACGCCCGGCATCGCTGAAAGACACTTTTGCGAGCCTGAGTAAATAGCATCGATTCCCCATTCGTCAACTCGTAGCTCAGAGCCGGCAAGAGATGTTACTGCGTCAACGATGGTTAAACAATTATATTTGTGTGCAATCGCACAAAGTTTTTTAGCGTCGGATCTTGCACCTGTTGAGGTTTCGGCGTGAACAAAGGCAACGATTTTTGCATCTTTGTTTTCGCTTAAGGCTTGCTCGAGTTTGTCAGCACTAACAGCAGTACCCCATTCGTCTTCTACCATTACCGCTTCGCCACCAAAGCGAATTACGTTTTCCTTCATGCGGCCACCAAATACACCATTTGCACAAACAATGACTTTATCGCCTGGCTCTACCAAGTTAGCAAAACACGCTTCCATGCCTGCTGAACCTGGGGCGGAAACTGGCATTGTTAATTCATTTTCAGTTTTAAATGCAATTTTTAGCATTTCTTTGACTTCATCCATCATGCCAACAAAAGCAGGATCTAGGTGACCAATAGTTGGTCGAGCCATTGCGCTAAGAATTCTAGGGTGCACATTCGAAGGGCCTGGGCCCATGAGCGTTCTTACAGGAGGATTAAATGATTGCATAATATGTTTTTTGGTAATAATTAAAAAAGGAGGTGTTCAATTTACAGGAGTATTATCTTAGAATTACACAGCAGGCGATTGTAAAAAAATTCATAACTGCATGAATTCAAATCACTGGATAATGTTTGATATGTCGCTTGTATCTCAATTATCCCATGCCTTACCAAAAGGCAGTTTTATTTTAGGAAAAGAAAGCACTCGGGTGTTTGAGTGCGATGGTTTGAGCGTCTATAAGCAAAAACCTTTGGCAGTCGCCTTGCCCGAAAATATTGAGCAAGTTAAAGAGGTGCTTAGGGTTTGTCTTAAAAACAAAACACCCGTGGTAACTCGTGGTGCTGGAACGGGCCTCTCTGGGGGTGCGACACCACTTGAAGGTTGTGTGGTGCTTGGCCTCTCGAAAATGACCAAAGTCTTATCTATTGATGTAGAAAAACAACTGGCTGTTGTGGAGCCAGGCGTTAGAAATTTGGCGATTAGTGAGGCAGTGGCTGAGCACGGTTTGTATTATGCGCCAGATCCATCTTCACAAATAGCTTGTACCATTGGTGGTAATGTTGCTGAAAACTCGGGTGGTGTACATTGTCTAAAGTATGGCTTAACGGTAAATAATGTTGAAGCTATCAAGATGCTTACTATAGACGGCGAAGAACTGACATTAAGCAGGGAAGATGAAGGGATAGGGCTCTTAGCGCTAATGAATGGCTCCGAGGGCTTGCTTGGCATAATTACCGAAATCACCGTAAAGCTTACCAAGAAACCCGTACTTGCTAAATTGATTATGGCGGGCTTTAGCACCGTTAGAGAGTGTGCTAATGCGGTAGCAGATATTATCAAGGCAGGTATCGTACCCGCGGGTTTGGAGATGATGGATAAGTTTGCTATTGAGGCTTCTGAAGCTTTTGCTAACGCAGGATACCCTCTAGATGCAGAAGCGTTATTATTGTGCGAACTGGATGGCGATGAGGGCCCGGTAGAGTCTGAACTTGAGGCAGCTTTGGAAGTACTCTCAAGTGCGTCTACCATTAGGGTTTCTGAGAATGAAGCAGAACGCTTGTTGTTATGGCAAGGGCGTAAGTCGTCTTTTCCTGCAGTTGGGCGTCTTTCACCAGACTATTATTGTATGGATGGCACTATCCCAAAGCGTCATTTGGCTAATGTTTTGCAAAAAATTAGTGAATTATCAAAGCACTATGAGCTTCGAGTCGCCAATGTTTTTCACGCAGGCGATGGTAATCTACACCCTCTAATTCTCTACGATGCCGGCGTTCCGGGTGAGTTGCAAAAAACCGAGGCTTTTGGCATGGATATTCTTAAACACTGCGTTTCCGTGGGTGGCTCTATTACTGGAGAGCATGGTGTTGGTATTGAAAAACTGGATGCTATGTGTGTGCAATACAGTGCAGCAGAGCTCGAGGTGTTTCATCAAATTAAAACGATATTTGATCCGCAGTCGTTACTCAACCCCGGCAAGGCGGTTCCTGAACTGCACCGCTGTGCTGAGCTCGGCAATATGCATATTCATCATGGTGAATTGCCGCATCCAGAATTGGATCGCTTTTAGGGGTTTTAGAATGAAATCGGTTGCAGAATTTCAACAGTTGATAAAAGAAGCGGATAAACTTCAGATTGGTGGGGTGGGTTCAGAGTCGAGTGCAACTATTGACATGAGCGCATACACCGGTGTTGTTGAATATTATCCAGAAGAATTGGTGATTTCTCTTAAGGCAGGCACTTCAATGGCTGAAGCCAAGGAGATTCTTGCCGAGAACAATCAGGATTTCTCTTTTTATTCGAGCGACCCAGATCAAAGTATAGGTGCTTTGTATGCTACCTCTGGCGCCGAATTAGCCGACAGCGTGCTGGGTGTGCAAATCATTAATGGCAAAGGCGAGTTGATGAATTTTGGTGGTCAAGTAATGAAAAATGTCGCTGGCTATGATGTCTCTAGATTGTTGGTTGGTTCGAGAGGGCAATTGGCATTGATTACCCAAATCAGCTTTAAAATATTACCGAAAGACGCTGCTCGGAGATTTCAAATAAAACCAAAGACAAAGCAGTCCATTTCTCTTTTGCATAAAACCATAACTGGGAAGTTAAAACAATTATTTGATCCATACGGGGTCTTTGTTTAATGTTTTCAGCTGTTCAACAATCTTCGCTGACTGACTTTGCCAACAAAAAAGCAAACAAAGTCGTTGGCGCCTGTGTGCATTGTGGTTTTTGTTTAGCAACTTGTCCTACCTATCAATTGCTTGGTGATGAGTTAGACTCGCCAAGAGGGCGTATTTATCTGATGCAATCAGCGCTTGAAGATAAGCAAGCAAGCTTTGATACTTTAAAACATTTAGATAGTTGTTTAACTTGTCGCTCGTGTGAAACAACCTGTCCATCTGGGGTTGAATATTCTCAACTTCTAGACATTGGTAGAGGTTTTCTTGAAAGTAAACGATCAATTAGGCAAAAAGGTTATCGCTTATTCATCCGGAAACTTCTTACTACGCCTTTGTTGTTTAAGCCGATTGGTTATTTTTTTCGACATTCTAAAAGAGCGGGCGTGCGACTTAAAACTCGCCATAATGTGCGTAAAGTTTTGTTGTTGGGTGGTTGCGTTCAGCCAACTCTTGCGCCAAATATTAATCACAGTATTGCCAATATCTTTTCGAAACTTAATATTACGACAATCGAAAGCCCACAAAACCAATGTTGCGGCGCTATTGATCAGCATTTATCCGCCTCTAAAGAGGCGATACGCAAAGTTAAGCGCAATATTGATTTATGGCAAATGCAACTAGATAGTGGTGTTGAGGCAATACTGTCTAGTGCAAGTGGTTGTGGCTTAATGGTAAAAGACTACCCGCAACTCTTTGATAGGGATGATGAATACCACATAAAGGCTTTGGCTATCGCTTCTAAAACCCAAGATATTGCCGAATTTTTATTAACTGAAGATCTCTCGCAATTGAATTTAACTGAGAAAAACATCAGCTACCATGAACCATGTACAATGCAACACGGTCAAGGGCTAGGGGGTGTTGTTGAATCTTTGTTGAGTCAATTTGGTTATACATCAATACCAGTAAAGGACAGCCACTTATGTTGTGGCTCCGCTGGTACTTATTCAATATTTCAACCAACGTTGGCTAAAAAGCTAAGGAATAACAAGATTCAACATTTAACTAAATCAAGCCCCGAAGTGATAGTTACCAGTAATATCGGCTGTTTGATGCATTTGCAAAAGGGCACCAAAATACCTGTTAAGCATTGGGTGGAGTTATTAGATGGGTAGAAGGCGCAAAGTAAAAGCCAAAAGATATGAGCTAGAAATCGAAACCTTGTCTCATGAGGGCAGGGGTATTTCTCATTTTGACGATAAGATTATTTTTACACGTGGCGCACTGCCTGGTGAAAAAGTGATTGCGGATCGTACACTTTCTAGAGCCAAATACGAAGAAGCAGACATTGCTGAAATACTAGAACCTTCCCCGGATAGGATTGGGCCAAAATGTGAGGTTTACGGAGTTTGTGGTGGCTGCTCATTTCAGCACTTATCTAGCGAAAATCAAATTATAGCCAAACAAAAATGGCTGCAAAGTGCCTTTATGGGCCAGGCGAAAGCAGAGCCTAAGACGTGGCTGGATCCTTTGCAAGTGGTGTCTTGGGGTTATCGACGCAAGGCAAGGCTGGGTGTGCGTTATGTTGAGAAGAAAGAAAAAGTATTGGTGGGCTTTAGAGAGCGAAAATCCTCTTTTATAACTGTGATGAATAGGTGTGAAGTACTGCACCCAACTCTTGGTGATAATCTAACTGTATTGGCAGAATGTATCGAGCAGCTGAGTGTTAAATCCCAAGTGCCACAAATTGAGGTTGCCATTGCGGAAAAGGACACAATTCTTATTCTCCGCCATCTTCAACCATTAACCACTGCAGATGAGCTGATCCTTAAAGACTATGGTGTGCGACTTTCAATCACTTGGTATACACAAAGTGGTGGAATGGATACAGTAAAACCCCTCGATGAGTGTGTAGGCCTGAATTACACACTGCCTCAGCACAATATTGATATGGCTTTTTTGCCAACCGATTTCACCCAAGTTAATTTTGAGCTCAACCGAAAAATGATGGATTTAGCTCTATCTTTATTAGAGTTGAATAACTCCGACAGGGTTATTGATCTTTTTTGTGGATTGGGTAACTTTACTCTGCCTATCGCGCGTTATGCCAAACACGTTGTTGGTGTAGAAGGTGACGGAGGTTTGATTGAACGAGCCAAGGAAAACGCTAAGCGAAATGGTATCGAGAACGCGGCCTTTTACAAAGCGGATCTTTTTCAAGAGGTGCAGGGCTTTGAATGGTTTAGGGGGCAGACTTACAATAAAGCGCTTGTTGATCCAGCGCGAACCGGTGCGATAGAAATTGTTGAATTGTTGCCAAAATTAGGCGTTGAAAGGTTGGTTTATGTTTCGTGCAATCCGGCAACACTAGCAAGAGATACGGCCAAATTAATTGAATTGGGTTACTCTTTAGAACAGGCAGGCGTGATGGATATGTTTCCGCAGACAGCTCACGTTGAATCGATTGCATTATTTGTCAAAAAATCATAATTACTTAGCTCAAGCACCATACATTTTCTTTGAATTATGATAATATTGGTGTTGTACTTAAGTCATATCATACGGAGTTAACATGCCTTACAAACGTAATTTATTGCCAAAACAAGCCTTTGAAAATCTTCAAAATAATCCTGAAGCCTTATTCATTGATGTGCGCTCCTCAGCGGAATATAAATTTGTGGGTTTTGCCCATGATTCTGTTTTAATTCCGTGGACGGATGAGCCCAATTGGCAACCAAATCCAGAGAGCTTTGCCGATGCTGTTATGAATAAATTAAAGGATCGTGACAACGCCTTGGACACAGAAATTATTTTAATGTGCCGCAGTGGTTTCCGCTCGAACGATGCGCTAAAGTGTCTAGAGGCTAGTGGCTTTACTCACGTTTCGCACGTAGCCAGCGGTTTTGAGGGTGATCTTGATGAGTTTGATCAGCGTGGTAATTTAAACGGCTGGCGCCATGATGGCATGCCTTGGTCGCAAGGTTAGTTGGGCTGTTAAACAATCTCTAGTTTGGCATAAGATGTAATCAGCCATTTAGTACCCACTGATTGAAAATTTACTTGCACTCTAGTAGCATCTCCGCTGCCTTCACAATTCAAAACTGTGCCGGTGCCAAATTTTGCATGTTTAACCATGCTGCCAATAGAGTAGGGTGAAGTTGAGTTTGTGATTGGTTTTTGAGGTTTTCCGATTGAGCTATGTGACTCGGCATAACTGTAATCCTTGTGTGGGCTTTTTATATGGTTAAGAAAGGCATTGGGGGTTTCTTCAAGAAAACGAGATGGCATTGAGTAAAACGACTGGCCATGCAGAAAACGCCTATCTGCATAAGACATATTGAGTTTCTTCATTGCTCTTGTCATTCCCACATAACAAAGGCGACGCTCTTCATCCATTAAATGGGGTTCATCTTTGGATTGCCTAGAGGGGAATAAATCCTCTTCCATGCCCACTAGAAACACCTGAGGAAATTCCAGGCCTTTTGCCGAGTGGATTGTCATTAATTGCACACAATCCCGGTCTTGTTGATTGGATTCACCACTGGTATCGAGTGTTGCTAGTGCGATAAAGCTCTGTGTTTCACTCATATCACTCTCTTCATCGTGGCTGTATTGTTCGGCAGCACTAACGAGCTCGTCTAGATTTTCTTTTTTGCTGCCCGCCTTATCTGTTTTATCATTTGCGTAGTGTTCCATTAGTGAGGACTTAATTAAAATCGAGTCGACTTTTTCACTGAGGCTGAGATGCTTGGTGTCATCGGTTATTGCCTCGATCATTTCAACAAACAATCTTAATGAATTAGCCGCACGCGTTGGCAATGTATCGACAGTCATTTGTGCCGATTGAAACAAACTGTAGTGGCTCTGTGCAGCGTGAGCGCGAATTTTTTCGACAGTGGCGAGCCCAATGCCTCGAGCAGGGAAGTTAACAATTCGCTCAAAAGCAATGTTGTCGTTTCGGTTTTCAACTAGGCGAACATAGCCCATTGCATCTTTGATTTCGGCACGTTCAAAAAAGCGTAGGCCACCATAGATTCGATAATCAATGCCGCGATTGATGAGCGCTTCCTCAAACACTCTAGATTGGGCATTGGAGCGATACAAAATAGCATTTTCGCCCAGATTTTGACCCTGATTAAAAGCATCATTAATCACTCCCACAACGTGTTGGGCTTCTTCAGTTTCAGTGCGCGCGTTGTACACGTCAATAAGGTCGCCGTCGCCTGACTTCGTCCACAAAGATTTGGTCATGCGACCATGGTTGTTAGCAATCAGCGCATTGGATGCGCTCAAAATATTGCCTGTGGAGCGATAATTTTGCTCCAGTTTGATGACTTTAATCGGTTGAAAATCTTTCTCAATTTTTTGAATATTTTCAATTTTTGCGCCACGCCAGCCGTAGATTGATTGATCGTCATCTCCAACACAAAAAATGTGATTACTATCTGTATGAAGTAGCTTAATCCATTTATATTGAACACTGTTGGTGTCCTGAAACTCATCAACCAAAATGTGCTTGAACTGCTTTTGGTAGTGCTTACACAATGAACTATTGGTTTTTAACAGTTCGTAGCTTTTTACCAGCAGGCCTGCAAAATCTACCAAGTCATTGGCTTGGCAGTGTGCTTCGTACAAGGTAAATACTTTAGTACTCTGCTTGACA
Organism: uncultured Candidatus Thioglobus sp.; assembly: GCA_964653365.1. GTDB lineage: Bacteria > Pseudomonadota > Gammaproteobacteria > PS1 > Pseudothioglobaceae > Pseudothioglobus. Next base: position 9,725 of record CAZZER010000001.1, on the reverse strand, counting down.
AAGAAATTGTATCCCGCATCAATCTCATTTGGCTGAATACCTTCATCTTTTTGTTGGTTGATAAACCACTGTACTTTGCGGATTGGAAATTTGGCCTCATCAATGCCGTTTTCTTTCATTAAACGTTTGATAATACGGTATTGGTCTTGCTGGTCAAGAATCTGAAAAGTGGGCGATAAATTGGCTTCAATGGCGTGGGTGCGCAACAACCTATGAGCCAATGAGTGAAAAGTGCCCACCCACATTCGCCCAATCGGTCTTAACAATAAATCAGAAAGTCTTTCTCGCATTTCATTGGCAGCTTTGTTGGTAAAAGTCACCGCAAGAATAGAATCAAGGTAGCAATTTTTTTCAGCAACAAGATATTGAATTCTATGTGTCAGAACGCGTGTTTTGCCGCTGCCGGCGCCAGCCAAAATAAGCGCATTCATATCCTCTTCTAGGGTAACTGAAATGCGTTGTTGTTGATTGAGGCCATCAAGACCTAGTGATGAATTCATATAAATAAAATACTGATTAATTTAGCACTTAAAAGATGGACTAAAAAAGCTTTAGGTGTAATCCGTTTATCGCTAAATATCCACTTGTGAATAGATTATAGTCAGTGTCTATTTTCACTGACTCCTTAATTGTGCAAAATTAATTTGAGATGTGGGGGAATCTAAGTATTGAGCGGTATAAACTGCGATAACTCAGATATTCCTATCTCACCGATAAAAGTATGTATCAACTCACCATCAGGGTTATAGATTAGGGTTGTTGGCATACCCAGAAGTTCACCAAATTTTGCGTATTCAGCCTCATTACTACCAGCAAAAAGCACAATGGGATAGTTCACATTAAAGCGCTCTTTAAAGGCGTTAACTGCTTCATAATCCATATCTTCGTAGTTAAGCCCTAGGATTTTCACCATTTCTGAATGCTTGCTATAAAACTCTACAAAAGCTGGAATTTCTTTCAGGCATGGCGGGCACCAAGTTGCCCAAAAATTGATAATTAAATACTTTCCTTTGGTTTCGTTTTGGCTGTGAACAACACCGTCCATATCAACCAATTCAAAAGTGAATTCTGATGAGTTATCAATCGCATCAACCACTTCTACTTCGTTTATTACCCAAAGAGAATTAAGCCAATCAATAGTGTCATCCCATAACGAGGCATTGGCACTTTGAATAACTATTAATAGAGGTAGTATAATAAGGGTTTTTTTCATGGATTAACAGATGACAACTAAGATTTATCACAATGCGCGTTGCTCAAAATCAAGAGCAACATTGGCCATTTTAGAGCAAAACAACGCCGAGTTTGAAGTTGTTAATTACCTTGAAACACCGCCTTCTGAAGCCGAGCTAGCTGATTTGATAACTGATCTAGGAATAACTGCTCGTCAGTTAATGAGAAAAGGCGAGGCACCTTACAAAGAGCAAAACCTTGCCGACGCTTCACTGTCTGAAACAGAGCTAATCCAGGCAATGGTGAATACACCTATCTTGATTGAAAGACCGATTGTAAAAACCGAACAAGGCACAGTCATAGGTCGTCCACCAGAGAACGTCCTCACAATCCTTTAAGGCGTTACTCTCTGTGGTAGGGGTGGTTGCTGAGAAGGCTGTGGCCTCGATAGATTTGCTCGACCGCTATCAACCTTGCCATTGAGTGAGTCAAGGTTAGTTTGGACAACCCCCAAAGTTGGTTGCATTTGGCCTTGCACTCTTGAGACAGGCCGTCTGCACCGCCAATCAGAAGGGCGACGCTCTCGCCATCCAGTTGCCAGGTTTTCATTGAGTCGGCAATTGTTTGCGAGGATTGCTGTTTGCCTGTTTCGTCAAGTGCAATGATAATCGAAGCGTCTTTTGCGGCATCGAGTAGCATCTTGCTTTCAAGACTTTTAATCTGATCGATATTTTTCGATTTTCGATTTTGTGCTTCTAAGGATGTGATACAGAAGTTATAAGTACCGGGTAGTTGTTTTTTGTAGTGCTCAATGCCGGTGTTTATCCATGTCGGCATTTTCTTGCCAATGGTGATTAGGTTAATCCTCATCGTCCTCGAACGACCAAAGCTTCTCTAAGTTGTAGTATTCACGAGTTTTTTCAGTCATGATGTGGGCAACCACTGATCCTAAATCAACCAATGCCCACTCACCAACCTCGGCACCCTCCATGCCTAGATAGCTCATATTAAGTCGTTTGGCCTCAATTTTAATATTATTGGCTATACCGCGCACATGCTGGATTGATCGACCTGTGGCAACAATGATAGCTTCCATATCTGCGCTTTTCTTTAAAACGTCAAAAGTGAGAATGTTCTCACCTTTCATATCGTCGATAACTTCAACGACGGCCTTTATTTCTTCGTCAACGGTCATTTTCTTGTAAGTAATTAATGATGGTTTTGGGGAGAAAATTCCCTAGATTTTGATTGGCGGCAATTTTACAGCGAATCTCGCTTGAGGAGATATTTATCATAGGGCACTCAGAAAAGTAAAGTAAGCCACCATCATGCTCGGGGAGAAGGTGTTTTTTTTGAGTGTTCTTAAATGAATCAAGCGCAAGGTTGTCTGTATTAAAGCCCTCCCTACCAAGGACGATCAAATGCGTGTAATTGAAAAACTCATCCCATTGTTTCCAGCTTTTGAATTGCATAAAACTGTCCATGCCAATAATAAGGCAAAATATTTCGTCAGGCTGTTCGTTCTTTAACTCCTTTAATGTGTCAATAGTATAAGAGCCACCACCCCTGTGTATTTCTCGCTTATCAATTTCTAGCTCATTGGCGTCCTTAATGGCAAGTGTAAGCATATCCAGCCGTTGACTGCTCGAATAATGTAGGCTTTCTTTGTGCACAGGAATCGCACACGGCATAAGCAGGCACTTCTTAAGATTGAGCTCATTTTTTACAAAGGTGGCAGTAGATAAATGACCCAAATGAATCGGGTCAAACGAACCGCCGTAAATGCCTATCATAAAAGGGCGTTTACCTCGGCAAGTGTCATTGGAGACATCGGGTAAGTGCGGGTAACGTCATGCACCTCCATCCGATAACGTACAAAAGTGTCTAAGTCATCAAGCAGCAATAAAAAAGGGTTGGCTCTTTTTTGCTCACCCAATGTTGTGCTAATTTCACTGCCATAGTCATGGCCACAAAGAAGAGTGGTATCGTCGGGTACTTGGCTTTTTAGTTTGTTCAGTGAGTGAAATAATTTAACTGGATCAGAACCTGCAAGACAACAAATGCCAACGCCGTAAACAAATAAGGTATCACCGGCAATAAGGTGATCGTCAAGTAAATAGCACACACCTCCAGCTGTGTGTCCGGGTGTTTCAATGATTTTGATTTCAGTCTCGCCCAGTTTCAGCACATCGCCATCGCTCAGAGTATGTACGGTATTAGTGAGATCAAGGTACGGCAATTCATTGACACCAGCACTGATTTTGGCGCCAGTTTTATCCGCCATTTCGTCAACTGCATTGGTATGGTCACCGTGCCAGTGAGTAATCCAAATATCGGTTAAATTGTAACCCTTGTCTTTAATTTTTTGGATAAATGAGTCTGCTTCCCAAGCAGGATCAACAATCGCACATTGTTTGGTTTTTTTATCAACAACAAAGTGAATCGAGTTTTCATAAGCACCAATATGGTACATCACTTCAATAGAGTATCGCCCAGCGTCAAATGTTCTTTCCATAATTGTAGAATTTGTCAAACAATGCGAATTATTTTACCAATTTTGACTTGACTGAATTAAGATACAGACTATAATTTACGTTTTTGCTGAATAACCCAGTTTATGGGGCTATAGCTCAGCTGGGAGAGCGCTACACTGGCAGTGTAGAGGTCAGCGGTTCGATCCCGCTTAGCTCCACCAGCAAAAAAAAAGTTTTGTCCGGTTCGTCTATTGGTTAGGACTCCAGGTTTTCATCCTGGCAAGAGGGGTTCGACTCCCCTACCGGATGCCAAATTCAGTACCAAGGTTTACTCTTAAATTGTAAGCCTTGGCGCTAAAATCCGCTTTTTGTCCCGTTCGTCTAGCGGCCCAGGACATCAGGATTTCATCCTGAAAACAGGTAGTTCGAATCTCCTACGGGACGCCATCTTCCTCTATCTTTTTATTCAAGCCAAGCGCTTATTTTTTTAAAGATTTCAGAGTGAGGGTCTGCAATTCTATCAATCAGCCCCATATGATCTGCCTCAGGTTCGGCAAAATATTCCAGCTGTGGCTGGAATTCCCGCCAACGCTCAACAAATTCATCGCTTTGCCAATGAAATGATTCGGTTTCACCGCCACCAAGCGCAACCAAGATGGGTGCATTGGTTGTAGGGCGCAAAAACTGTGGGCTAAGAGCGGTGCTTTCAGTGTCATCCAAGCCAAGCGCTTTGCCTATAGTGGTGCTTCTGAGGGGATCTAGCTGATAAAGACCACTCAGTGGTATCCCTGTTTTGATTAAATCTGAGGGCAGTGACTGATCAAGCTCTGGCCAATTCGTCGCCAGCATCATTGCTGTGATATGCCCGCCTGCAGAATGTCCAGAAAAATTAATTCTATCGCGACAAATACCATGAGAGTCGCCGTTTTTCCACAACCAAATCAAGGCTTTGCGTGTTTTTTCGACAATGTTAGTCATACTGGCATCAGGGCAAAGTTGATAGCCAATCAGTGCCACATCGATGCCCGCATCCACAAAGGGCTTGGCAATAAAGCTATAGATAGATTTATCTCCACGCTGCCAATAACCGCCATGGACAAAAACGAACAGTGGTGCGTTTAAACGGCCACACCGATAAACATCCAATTTGTCTTTTTCACCCACATCGTAAGCCAAGTTAAGGTCACAATTAGCAGTGTCTCTAAAAGCTCCACTTCTCTCTTCCCATGACTGAATAAGCCCTTCAAAATCCTTATGCAAAAGACGAATGTTGTAGCCCTTTTCTAGCTCTGGGTCAATAACAAATGTCTCGTTTATAGGCTTAGTCATTCTCGCCTGCTTTTTCTAGTGCAAGCCACTCATCGGGAGAATTTCCAAAAGGCAACATGGCATGTTTTTTATAGGCATCGCGCTCACACAATCGAGCATACCAAGCCTCAATGCCCGGCAGTGAAGGGCGTTCAATATCCAATACAAAGTACTTGTGAAGCAGCACACCCAAGGGAATATCGCCAAACGTTAGTTCATCGCCGGCAACATAGTTATGGTTAATCAAATGACCCTCAAGTATTTGCAAAATAGCCGAGCTTTTTTTAGCCATTTCGCTAATTTGGTCATAGTTTCTCTCAGATTCTTCGGTGCGAACAAGTTGCCAGAAAACCGGAAAAAAAGTACCCATAAAACCATCGGTTGACCACGTCATCCATTGATCTGATAGAGCTACTTTTTGAGGGTCATTAGGCCACAAAGTGCCTTGGCCATAGGTGCTTGCTAGATAGCGAATAATGGCATGGGATTCCCATAACACAAAACCATTGTCACGAATCGTAGGTATCTTAGAGTTTGGGTTGAGTGCCTTATACTCATCACTCTCAAGTCCGCCAAAACTACCACCAATAGTATATCTTTTATAATCAAGGCCAAGCTCCCCTAGGGTCCACAGCACTTGGATTACCTGATTACCGTTTTTTCTTCCCCAAATTTCTAGCATAGTATTCTCTGCGTTATTATTGATTGACCCCATCAGCGCCAAATTTTGGCATCACTTTTTCTGAGAACAGTGTCATACTTTTCAGTATTTTTTGGTAATCAATGCCTGGAAATTGTTGCAATAACATAATATGCTTTAAGCCTATTTGTTCTTGATATTTAGCAATTTTTTCAGATACATAATCAGCTGTACCCACCCAAATCAACTCGTATTTCATCAAAAAATCAAACCACTCGCCGTTCAAGTCTTCGTCTGTGGGGTTAGCATCATCGTCTAGATAAGCACGCCTACCCCATTCACCTGCAGGGCGCGATCCACCCAAATATTCATAGTAACCATTGATAGCTGGACGAATCGTTTTGTCTGCTTCTTCCATAGTTTCGGCAACATAAATCACTACGCAAACACCGGTGTTATCACCACGCTGGTGCTTCGCACCATCTTTGGCATCGGCACTACAATAAGCGTCCCAGCAGCTCAGCAATTTACTCGCTGGGCTAGACATGCCAATCACATTAAAGCCGCGCTCAGCAGCCATTTTATAGGTATGTGGTGCATTAGACATGAGCCAAACTGGCGGATGCGGATCTTGGTAGGGGCGAGGGTGAACATACATTGCCTTATACTCGCCATCTTCAAAGTGGTATTCTTCTTCCAGTGGCATAAGAAATCGATTGGTTTCTTTCCAGCCCGGAACGGGAAATTGGTAAAACTCACCCTTATGAGTAAAGGCGGTTTGTGTCCATGCTTTTAAAATAATTTCTAGCGATTCTATAAATAGTCGATAGCTTTTTTCGTTATCTCTACGATCAGCATCAAGATTAAATTGCAGGGTGCAGCGCTCATTAATGCCTTTCGCAACACCAAAATCAACACGACCTTCGGTCATATTGTCAAGTAGTGCAATATCTTCAGCAACTCTAAGCGGGTGCCAGTCTGGCAAGACAATTGGCGCTTGGCCAACGCGAATTTTGTCAGAATGTGCAGCCAGATCACACGACATCATAATCGGATTAGGAGGGGCATTGAGATAGCCGTTATGAGCAAAGTGGTGCTCTGTTAACCATACGGTCGTGAAGTCGGCAGCATCCGCAAGTCGAGTTTGCTCTCGCATCATTTGCACCACACGATTCCAAGGTAAATTGTCCCCTGGATTAAAAAACGGCACAAAATCAAATCGCATATCCACCCCCAATGACTAGAGTTGCAGTATAGTAGAAAAATACTTTAAATACAATTTAATTTGTGGGGGTGGCATGCCATTATTAAGCCGCGTGATTCAACAACTTTTTGTGCTTTTCTTCTTATGTATGCCAATGTTTGTATTGGCCAATACCTATCAAATCACTCAGGTTGCGTCAGGCTTGGGGATTCCTTGGGCAATGGTGTTTTACTCGGATAATGAAATAGCCTTTACTGAGCGTCAGGGTAGGCTTGGCATAGTTAGCCTTAATACGGGTGACATTAATTATTTGTCGGGGTTGCCCGATATTCTTGCAAAGGGGCAAGGTGGCTTAATGGATGTTGCCAAACCTGCCCAGGGTAAAGCTGGCAATTGGCTTTATTTCACCTATGTTAAGCCCCTTAATAATGGTGGCGAAACCACATTAGCAAGGGCCCGTATTAGCGAAAATACTGTCACTGATTGGCAAGATTTATTCATAACAAACAGCGCTAATGGCACCGATAGACATTTTGGCAGTCGCATTGCCTTTGATAAGATTCATATTTATTTTTCCGTTGGTGACCGTGGCTATCGACCCAATGCGCAGGATTTGAATACTCATGCTGGCGCGATTCTAAGGCTAAATCTTGATGGAAGTACACCAAAAGACAATCCATTTATTAACAACCTTGAGGCGCTTAATGAAATCTGGAGTTTTGGTCATCGCAACCCCCAGGGCTTGGTTTGGGATGATGAAAAACAACGTTTATGGTCTATTGAGCACGGACCCAGAGGTGGCGACGAAATTAACTTAATCGAGCCATCCAAGAACTATGGCTGGCCTATTATCTCTTATGGTAAGGAGTATTGGTTGCCGCTAGCTGTTGGGAAGGGTACTCATAAGGAGGGCATGGAACAACCGATTAAGGTTTATACACCTTCCATTGCTCCAAGCAGCTTGTTGTTTTACACGGGTGAAGCGTTTCCGCAGTGGCAGGGGAATCTATTTGCTGGCGCTCTTAAGCTTCATCATATTAATCGCATAGAGCTTAATGACAAGGGGGTGGCAGTCGCAGAAGAGCGATTATTAGAAGGTTTAAATGAACGCATCAGAGCACTTGTGCAAAGCCCCGAAGGTTGGATATATTTCTCAACCGATAGTGGCAATATTTACCGGCTCCAGCCACTTTAAACGAAAAGC
>CAZZER010000001.1:0-1622 GCA_964653365.1 uncultured Candidatus Thioglobus sp. | reverse complement strand
CAAATCTTGCTAAATTAGATAGGGCAGGCATTGTGCATCGTTTAGATAAAAATACTTCTGGTTTAATGGTGGTGGCTCGTAGCGAAAAAGCGCAAAAACTGCTTGTAGAGCAGTTACAAACGCATACCGTTTCGCGGGAATATTCCGCCATCGTTTATGGTCATATGATTGCAGGTGGCACAATTGATGAACCAATCGGCCGTGATAGCAAAGACCGAGTCAAGCAAGCCGTGACCGAAGCCGGTAAGGATGCAATAACGCATTACCGAGTTATCGATCGATTTGCCCACCACACTCACGTCAAGGCCATTTTGGAAACCGGACGCACTCATCAAATCCGTGTTCACCTATCGCACCTTGGCTATCCACTCATTGGTGATCCGATGTATGGCGGCAAAATACGCTTTCCAAAAAAAGCTAATGAAATATTAAAAAGCGCTTTAAAAGGCTTTGACCGGCAAGCGCTTCACGCCAAGAAATTAACCTTAATCCACCCTATTTGTGGTGAAACTATGTCTTGGAAGGTACCCTTGCCAGCGGATATGCTGGCTTTGCTTGACGTTTTGGCTGAGTTTGACGCCGAATAGCGCAATTCAACAAATCATGTTTCCGCCAAACGTTAAATTTCTCTCTACACCAAGATGGATTGCCGGCGGAGAGAGTAAAAACCCTTACGACAATTTCAATTTAGCCAACCATGTTGGCGATAAGCCAAGCGCTGTCATCGCTAACCGACAATTATTGATTAATCATTACAATCTGCCTACTGAGCCAAAATGGCTTGATCAATATCATTCTAATATTTGCGTCAATGTTGATTCTGAATATCCAATTAGAGCTGATGCAAGTTTTAGCGAAACACCTGGCATTGTATGTGCTGTCATGACGGCAGATTGTTTGCCGATTTTTCTCACTAGAAAAGACGGCAGTGCTGTGGCCGTTGTCCATGCGGGATGGCGGGGCTTAATTGCAGGCGTCATAGAGTCTAGTGTTGAAAAGATAGCAACGGCTGACCAAGAACTACTTGCACATTTTGGGCCGGCGATTTCCCAAGCTGCTTTTAAAGTGGGCGCTGAAGTGTTTGAAGCTTTTGTAGAAAAAAACTTAGAATTTGCCAAGGCATTTGCACCCAGCAATAATAAATATCGGCTCGATTTATACGAAGCGGGGCGTATCGTCCTGCAAGCTTGCGGTGTAAGTTCTATTACCGGTGGTGACGTATGTACCTTTTCACAAAAACAGCGCTATTATTCTTACCGTCGAGATGGCGAAAAATCAGGCAGGATGGCGCACTTGATTTGGATGACGCAGTAGTCCTTAGTTTTTTGGTTTGCCGTTTTCGCTAAATACCATTGTGTTGCTGTTGGCATCCAAATGATAGTAATGTAGCGCGGTTTGTTTTCTTTGTTTTTGCTGCACTACACACCCCCTAACCGTGTACTCTCCATCTAGCTTGATATCTTCGTAGTTACTATTTAAACATCGCATAAGAGCTTTATTGCCATCCCTGATAAACTGACGAAAGTAAAGCTCGCCTTCGTAATCAATCACCGCATAAGCTTGGGGGTGTATTTTCATCCCCGGGTCAACAATAATGATGCAATTCTCGCTAAATTCTGGCG